>JAUXTN010000016.1 GCA_030684355.1 Pseudomonadota bacterium | reverse complement strand
GTCCCCGGCGGCCTCCTCCTCCCCGCCGCGACGCAAGCACGTCGACGGCCCTGGCCGCACGCCCGTGCCCCACGCCGGCCGCGTCATCCGCGAGACCCGGGGCGCCTGTCCCACCTGCCATGCGGATGTGCCCGCGGCGGTCATCGTGCGCGACGGCGCCGCGCTCCTCGAGAAGCGCTGCCCCACCCACGGGCCGAGCACCCAGCTCTTGAGCCGCCACCCGGACCTCTGGTCCGAGCTCGACCGCTTCTACTTCTCGGTCAACGACGAGTCGTACCCGCAGCGCGACTTCATCGTGCGCATGACCGAGAAGTGCAACCTCGCCTGTCCGATCTGCCTGGCGAAGGCGAACACCGAGGACACCCCCGACCTCGACCTCTCGGGGCTCGAGACGCTGCTCTCGGAGCGCCGCGGCATCAAGATCGACCTGATGGCGGCGGAGCCCACGCTGCGCCCGGACCTCGAGGACTGGGTGCGCAAGGTGAAGGCCAGCGGCAACATCGCCGCCCTGCACACCAACGGCATCAAGCTGGCGGACCTCGCCTACGCGCGGCGGCTCGCCGAGGCCGGCGTGGACGAGGTGTTCCTGCAATTCGACGGGCTCGACGACAAGGCGAACACGGCCCTGCGTGGCCGCCCGCTCCTGAAGGCCCGGCTCGCCGCCCTCGCCAACCTCGGCACGCTCGGTATCGCCACGAGCCTCATCGTCGTCATCGCGGGGGGGCTCAACGAGGCCCAGGTGGGCGAGACGTTCCGCTTCGCGCTCCAGCCCGAGAACAAGCACATCCGCGAGGTGTTCTTCCTCGGCCTCCGGAGCATGGGCAGCGCCCGCCAGCACGCCGCCGACGGGGAGACCGCCGCGCTCGCCGGCCAGACGCTGATGCCGGACGCCCTCATCGACGAGCTGTGCGAGCAGGTGCCGACGATCCGGCGGCGCGACATCCACGACTTCAACATGATCTACTTCGCGATGCTCTCGGCGTTCCGCGTGAAGAAGTGCCTGTACGTCCAGCACTACCTCGTGGCCCGCGACGGCAAGGGCGGCTTCACCCCCATCTCCGAGGTGATCGACCTCCGCAAGATGGCCAACGCCGCCCAGCGCTACGCCGTGCGTCGCAAGACGAGCCCCACGCTCGCCCGCGCGGGCTTCGGCGCCTCCGTGCTCCGCCTCGGGATGCGGCCCGCGGCGCTCCGGATGGGCGCCGACCTCCTGCGCCTCGAGAAGCTGTTCGCCACGGGGATGAACCTCGGCCAGGTGCCGACGCGCTTCCTGCTCGTCGGGTTCATCACCGCCTGCGACCTGGACAACTTCGACTCCGGCGTAAGCGTGAACTGCGGCAAGGGCGAGCTCTCGGCCGACGGCGGGTTCGCCGAGTCGAGCGCGGTCGCGAACGTCGCCCGCGAGGCCCGCTTCGCGGAGACCGACCGGAAGCCGGGCCCCGCGTGGCGGGCGCCTGCGCGGGGCCGTAGTTGACCGGCCAGATGGGCGGCTTCGGGCCGGGTGGCGCGGAGGCCGGCGGCTCGGGGAGCGGCGGCATCCGGCTCGAGCACCTCGGCCACAGCGGGCTCCGCCTCCGGATGGGGGGCGGGTCGCTCGTGGTGGACGCCCCCCAGCGCGTCGACGATCCGGTGGTCGTCACGTGGACCGAGCGCGAGCGCGTCGAGGGCGCCCGTGCCGGGAAGGGGCCCCTCGCGGCTGCGCCCGCCGTGCTCACTTGGCTCGGGCGCGCCGGCACCGTGCTCGGCGAGAGCTGGCCCACGTCGTTCCACGGCTTCCTCCTCCAGGCGCGTCCGTTCACCCCCATCCCGTACGCCACCGCCCCCGAGGCGCTCCGCAAGACCTGGTCCGCCGTGCGCGCCCCCACCCGGGCGCTCGGGCGGGTCGTGTTCACGCTCGGCCGCCCGGACACCCCGCCGCTCGCCTTGACGGTCGAACGGGCGGGCTGCCGGGTCGCGCTGCTCTCCCAGGCCCTCCACCGCTTCCTCGCCCCGAACGACCTCGCGGCGCTCGCGCTCTGGGCCGGGCCCGTCGATCTCGTCGTCGCCGGCACCGACTACGACGACGAGGCCGCCACGGGCGCGATGATCGGCGCCTTCGACGCGCGCGTGCGCGTCCTGGCCGACCTCACCGGGGCGATCCGACGCACGCTCGGCCTCCCCGTCCGCCCGCTGGACGTGGCGCTCCGCGCCGCGCCGGCCGGGACGCTCCTGCTCGAGGTCGGCACGACGATCGACCTGCCGCACGTGCCCGACGCGCGATCGTCCCGCGGCTGAGTGCCGCGGTCGAGGGCCCGCGGTCGAGGGCCGCGGTCGAGGCGGTTGCGCGCCTCGGTTGCGCGCCTCGGTTGAGCGCCTCGGTTGAGCGCCTCGACACCGGGCCGCGGTTGCCCGGCTCGGGGCGTTCAGTCCGGTGACTTCTCGCCGCCCTGGATCATGTCCGACACGAGCCCCGCCGCGCCCCGGTGCTCCGCGGTCACGACCCCGAGCACGTGGCCCGCGGCGAACACGAGGATGAGCCACAGCCCCAGCTCGTGGAGCTCCTTCATCGACTCGACGAGCGTCGGGGCCAGGCCGAGCGAGGCTTCGAAGTACATGAGCAGGCCGGTGCAGGCCATGAAGAGGACGCTCAGGTAGAACAGGACGTAGGTGGCCTTCACCGCGGCGAAGTGCGCGGCGTCGAGCTTCCGCCCCGGTGTCGCCGCGGCGACCGCACGGACCGCCCGAGCGACCGCCGCGCCCGGGCGCTCGTTCGGCAAGAAGATGGCGATCAGCGCCCTCACCACCAGCAGGCCCGCCAGCGTGAAGCCGAAGATGTAGTGCCACTCCCACATGCGGTCGCGGAGACCCACCGCGATCGCCTTGGCGACCTCCGGGGAGACGGGGGTGCCGGACTGCTCGAGCTCGCCCTGGATGAACGCTGCGTTCGTGCGCCAGCTCAGGAAGGTCTTGCGGAGGAGGACGGTGCCGAGGAGGCCCAGGATGGCGAGGGCGTCGAGCCAGTGCCAGGCCCGCAGGACCAGCGGCTGGTACTTCCGGAAGCTCGACGGGCGAGCGGGGGGAACGGGCGTCATGGACGGCTCCGGTGTGTCACTTCCCACAGATGGCTATGCGCAATCCCACACCCGGCGCCGCTACGAGACATCGGCGTGCTCCCCGTGGCGCGGGATGGTCGCCTCCCAGCCGAGCCGGTCCCGGAGGTGGCGCCGGAAGGCATCCGAGGCCGCCGGATCGCCGTGGGTCACGAACACGCGCCGCGGCGCGGGCTCCACCGAGCGCAACCACTGGCACAGCTCGGCGTAGTCCGCGTGCCCGGACAGCCCGTCGATCCGCACCCGCTCGGCGCGGATCGGCACGTACTCGCCGTGGATCTTCACCTCCTCGGCGCCGTTGTCCAGGGCCTGCCCCCGGGTCCCCGCGGCCTGGTAGCCCACGAGCAGGAGCGCGTTCCGGGGGTCGGGCCCGAAGGCCTTCAGGTGGTGGAGGATGCGGCCGCCGGTCATCATCCCGCTCCCCGCCAGGAGGATCATCGGATCTTGCCGCAGGTTGAGCTTCTTGGACTCCTCCGGCGTGCGCACCCAGGCCGCGGCGTGGCGCATCGCCTCGCAGTCCGCGGGGGTGAGCCGGTGCTCGGCCGGGTGCTCGAGGAACACCTGCATCGCGTCGATCGCCATCGGGCTGTTGAGGAACACCGGCACGTCGGGGATCTCGCCGGCCGCCCGGAGCCGCGCGAGCTGGAGCAGGATCTGCTGGCTCCGCCCCACGGCGAAGGCGGGGATCATCACGACGCCGCCGCGGCCGACCACCCGCCGCACGACGTCCGCGAGCTCGGCGGAGGGGTCGGAGGGGGAGTGGCGCCGGTCGCCGTAGGTGGACTCCACGACGAGGTTGCGCACGTCGTGGAGGGGGCGCGGCGGCGCGAACAGGAGGTCGTCCGGGCGCCCGACGTCGCCCGTGAAGACGATGTTGGTGTGCTCGTCCTCCACGCGGACGCAGGCCGAGCCGAGCATGTGGCCCGAGGGCGTCATGCGGATGCGCAGCCCCCCGATCTCGATGACCTCGTCGTACGCGACGGTCTGGAAGAGCGCGAGCGCGGCCTCCGCGTCCGCGGGCGTGTAGAGCGGCAGGGCCGGGCGGTGCTTGCTGAAGCCCCGCTTGTTCGCGAAGCGCGCGTCCTCGTCCTGGAGGTGGGCGCTGTCGGGGAGCAGGATGTGGGCGAGGTCGCGCGTGCCCGGCGTGCACCACACGGGCCCCTTGAAGCCCTCGCGCACGAGCCGCGGGAGGTACCCCGAGTGGTCGAGGTGGGCGTGGGTGAGCACGACGGCGTCGAGCGTCCGCGGGTCGACCGGCGGCGCCTCCCAGTTGCGCAACCGGAGCTCTTTTAGCCCCTGGAACAGCCCACAGTCGATGAGGATGCGCGAGCCGCCCCCCTCGAGGAGGTACTTCGAGCCGGTGACGGTGCCCGCGGCACCGAGGAACGTGAGTCGCATGTGCCGACCTAACTGCAAGGAGCCTGCCAACCGCGTTCCGGGCTGCTCGGCGCCCCCCCGAGAGCAGGCGCTCCGAACCAGCGCTCGCCGTCCGCTCCGGATGTGCCTACGTCCCACGCATGCGCTGGACCCGAGGCTATCGAAGTCGCCACACGATCGACCGCCGCGGGGATCCCGTCGCCGACGGTCGGGGCGTGAGCCCGATGGGTCTCGTGATGCTCGCGCGGCTCCTGCCACGCCTGGGCTGGAAGGGCATGTTGCTCGTGGCCGTTGCCGTTGCCGTGTTCTGGGCGCTCGGGGGAGGGGGCTTGTTCTCCGGAGCGCCGGTGGGCACCGGGCCCACGCCGACCGGCACGGATGACCCCGCGGCGTTCGTCTCCTTCGTGCTCGACGACACCCAGGCCACCTGGGAACGCGTCTTCACCGAGCGCGGGGCCCGGTACGAGCCCGCCGAGCTCGTGTTGTTCAGCAAGGGGACCCAGTCGGCGTGTGGATACGGCGCGTCCGAGGTCGGGCCGTTCTACTGCCCGGCGGACAGGCGCGTGTACATCGACCTCTCCTTCTACGACGACCTCGCCCGGCGCTACGGCGCCCCCGGCGACTTCGCGGAGGCGTACGTCATCGCGCACGAGATCGGGCACCACGTGCAGCGGCTCCGCGGCGAGCTCGCCGGGACGCCCGCGCGGGGCGCCACGAACGTGTCCGTGGCGATGGAGCTGCAGGCCGACTGCTACGCCGGGGTGTGGGCGCGCTCGGCGGCGGACCGTGGGCTCGTCGAGCCGGGAGACCTGGAGGAGGGCATCCGGGCGGCGAGCGCGGTCGGCGACGACCGGCTCCAGGAGGCGCAGACGGGGCGGGTGCGCCCGGAGACCTTCACCCACGGCACCGCGGAGCAGCGCTCGGGCTGGTTCCGGCGGGGGTACGAGGCCGGGACGCCGGAGGCGTGCAACACGTCCGGGGGGAGCTGAGCCAGGGGCCCGTCGGGCGAACCCCGCCGACTACGCCCTCAGTACGCGACCGACTTCAGCACGTTCGCCGGCGAGGGGTCCCGCTCCCAGGCCGCGATGACGTCGAGCGCGGGCGAGCGGCCGGCGGCCACCTTCTCGCGGAGGGGGTCGAGGAGCGCCACGTCCTCGCCGATCTCGGCGAGCCCCGCGGCCGCGATGGTGACGAGCTCGCGGGCCCAGTCGGCGGCGGAGTGGCCGCCGAACGTGGCGGCGAGCCCGCCCCGGGCGGCCTGGAGCTGGCGCTCCTCGTGGGTGCCGGGCGTGGCGGCGAAGCGGCTGGCGAGCTCGGTGGCGTCGGTGAGCGCGCGGGTGCCGTACAACACGCCCGTCCACAGCGCGATGAAGGCGACCGAGAGATCGATGTTGACGGCGTCCGCCCCGCGGATCTCGATGGTGCGCTTGACCCGCACCTCCGGGAACACGCTGGTCTGGTGCAGCGTCCAGTCGTCCGCGGTGGGGTAGACGCCGTCGATGCCATGGTCCATCCAGCGGCGGAAGGTCACGCCGTTGGCGGGCTTCCACGTGCCGCCGGGCTTGTAGAACATCATCGGCGTGTCGAGCAGGTAATTCACCCAGCCGGCGTGCGTGTAGCCGGCACGCACGGCCGCGGGGAAGCCGGTGCGGGCGGGGTCGGTCTTCGTCCAGACGTAGCCGCGATACGACGCGTAGCCCGTGTTCTTGCCCTCGGAGAGCGGCGAGTTGGCGAAGATCGCGGTGTTGAGCGGCCCCAGCGCGAGCGACACGTGGAACTTGCGGGCGCAGTCGGCCTCGTCCGAGTAGTCGAAGTTCGCCTGCACGGAGCAGGTGCCCTTCATCATCCAGTGGGCGAGCTCGCCGTGCTGCGGCAGGTAGTCGCGCATGACCTCGTAGCGGCCCTTGGGGACGAACTTGATGTCGGCGATGCGCGCGTACGGGGTGAGGCCGCAGGAGATCCAGTGCAGATCGTGGCCCTCGGCCATGTCGTAGAGCATGCCCCGGTTGCGACGAACTTCGGCGTCCAGGTCCGCGAGGCGGCGGAACGGGGCCCCGGAGAGCTCGACCTGGCCACCGGGCTCCAGCGTGATGCTCGCGCCGTCCCCCGCGCACTCGATGGGGAAATCGCCTTCGTACTTCTTCTTCCAGCCGGTCCGCTCCGAGAGCTGCTCGACCACCCACCGGATGCCGTCGGCATCGTGGTAGTCGACCGCCCGCCCATCGCCACGCACGACCGCTCGCTCGTACTCCCCGCCGACGAGCCACCGCTCGCGCGCGGCGCCGTAGGAGTGGTAGGCGGACAGAAGCGCGTCTAGGGTGAGCCGATCGGGCACGCTGGGACTCTCGAGTGACCCGCCCCGTCACTCGCCTTCACCCCCTCGTCAAGCGCGGATATAGTAGGGGCTGAGGTCACGACGAAATGTTGCTGCGGATGCTTGCCCTCGTGAACCTCGTCGCGTGCGTACCGGTGCTCACGTCGCCCCCGGGCACCGAGCCGGGGGCCGCCGCGGACTGGGTCGCCCCGGAGAACAGCTGGGGAGTGTGCGAGGGTCCCCCCGCCACCCTCGAAGGCACCGGGCTCGACGTGGGGGAGGTCGCACCCGACTTCCTCTTCCTCGATCAGCACGGTGCGGAGGTGTCGTTGTGGCAGTTCCACGGCTGCACCGTCGTGCTCGACTTCTCGACGGGCTGGTGCGGCCCGTGCCAGCAGCTCGCCTCCGAGGCCCAGGCCATCGCGGACGACTTCCGGGACGACGGCGTCCGCTACCTCACGGTCATGCCCCAGAACGTCCGCACCGACATCCCCGAGGTGGCCGACCTGGTGGAGTGGGGCGACTCGTTCGCCCTCTTCGAGCCCATCCTGCAGGACGACGAGGGCTACACCTACGAGCTCGTGAAGGAACCGCGCGGGTTCCCGGCGGTGCTCATCCTCAACACCGACGGGGTCGTGGTGGACGACGTGCTCCCGGTCATCAGCGACGAGACGATCCGCGCGGCGATCGAGGACGCGCTGTAGAGACGCGCTCTACGGACGCGCTCCAGGGACGGGCCTGCCCGACCGGGCCTACTCGACCCGCTGCAGGACGTGGAACCCGCGCGGGGACTCGATCACCGGGCTCGTGGCGCCGACGTCGAGGTCGAACGCGGCGCTGTCCAGCATGGGCGCGAGCTGCCCGCGGCCGAACCAGCCGAGGTCGCCGCCGTCCTCCTTCAACGGGCCGTCCGAGTACGTGCGGACGACATCGGCCCAGGGCGTGCCGGAGGCCAGCTTCGCGACGGCCTGGTCCACGCGTGCCTTCGCGTCTTCCTTCGAGCGGCTCACGCCCGCGGGCGCCCGCTCGGCACCCGACCACGTCACCAGCAAGTGCTTCTCGTGCACCTCGGCGAGGGCGTCGCGGCGGATGACGTGGAAGCCGAACGGGGACTCGACCACCTCGCTGACCTGGCCCAAGGAGAGGAGCTTGAGGGCGGCCTCGAACGGCGCGACCATCGTGCCCTCCATGAACCCGCCGAGGGAGCCGCCGCGGGCGCCCGTGGCGTCGTCGGAGTAGGCCTTCGCGAGGTCCGAGAAGTCTCCGCCGGCGAGCAGCTTGCCGCGGACCTCCGCGGCGCGGGCGCGGGCCTCCTCGCGGGAGCGGGTGATGTTCGGCAGGGCGTTGATGGCGCCGGCGTGGCTGATGAGGATGTGGCTCGCGGCCATGCGGGTCGTCGAGGTGGACGGCACGCGGGGGAGCCCCGTGGCCGGCGCGGCCTCGACCGGCGGCGGGGTCGCGATCGTGCCGACGGGCGGCACGTTCGGCAGCTCGGGCGGGGTCGTGGGCTCGTCCCCCGTGCACCCGGCGAGCAGGAGCGCGACGAGCGCGAGCGGCACGGCGCGGATCATTCGACGAGGTCCGTGGCGCCGCGGGGCGCGAGCTTCGCGTTGTCGAAGCCGTAGGTGGCGATGCCCGTGACGGAGGTGTACGCCGTCTCGATCGCGGGCTGGTCGAGCTCCTCGTAGAAGAAGTCGTCCACCCGGAGGCAGCCGCCGACCTCGAACTCGTCGTAGTCGTTCGGGTCGTCGGGGTTCGCGTTGGTCACCGCCACGTCCGAGACCACCACGAGCATGCTCTCGTAGGCCTCGGCGAGGCTGCCGCCGGTCCCGATGTCGCACGGGTCGACCGCGATGGCGGCGGGCGCGGCACCACCGGAGGCAGTGATCGTCACGGTCACGCCGGTGAGCTCGGTCAACCCGTAGTACTCGTCGTAGGTGCCGGACACCCGCACCACGTCACCGACCGCGACCACGTTGTCCCCGAAGTCGTACACATAGAGACCGCCGTACTCGGCGAGCGTCGGATCCTGCACCGTGAAGCCCCCGCCCGTGCGGAGCGCGGTCACGACCACGCCGTCGATCGCCACGAGCGTGCCCTCGGCGGGGTGCTCGGGGTGCGAGGGGTCGCGGATGGCGTCGATCGTGCTGGTGCACGAGCCGTCCGCGCTGGCCTCGTCGGGGCAGGCGTCGCACGCGTCGCCGATGCCGTCGCCGTCGCGGTCGGCCTGGTCGGCGTTGCCCTCGCGGGGGCAGTTGTCGTCGTCGTCCCCGATGCCGTCCCCGTCGATGTCGCCGGCGAGGCTCTCGCACTCGGTCTCGCTGGTGAGCGGGCAGTCGTCGCAGGTGTCGCCCTGGCCGTCGCCGTCCTCGTCCCACTGGTTCGGGTCGTAGGCGTCGGGGCAGAGGTCGTCGCCGTCGGCGATGCCGTCCCCGTCGGCGTCCCCGCTGGTCGGGGAGGAGATGTCGCAGCTGTCCCGCTCGTCGGAGCAGGTGTAGAGCGGGAAGAGCTCGCCCGCGTACTCGTAGCCGGCGGGCATGGACACGGCGCCGAGCACGCCGCTGAGGGTCGTCTCGATGTCGGCGAGGGTGTCCGCGTCGTCTCCGCTCGCGCCGTCCCGCACGCAGATGGAGCGGGCCGCGCCGCACACGTCGAGCGGCTCGCAGTAGGAGGCGTCCGCCGCGAGGAGGTCCACGTACTCGGAGAGGCCGTAGCGGGCCTCGCCCCCGACCACGACGAGCCGGACGTCCGCGGCCTCGCCGGTGATGATCGCGCGGTAGGGCGTGCGAGACCACTCGTACACGGCGATGTCCGCCTGGAAGCCCTCGGCGAGCTGACCGAGCACGCCGTCCGCACCGACGGCCCGCGCCGCGTCGGTCGTGGACTTCTCCCAGAGGCTCACGTCCGAGATGGGGCTGCCCTTGGCCGCGAGCCAGTCGGCGGCGCACGCGAGCTCGCCCATCGGGGCCATGGAGCCCGAGGGCGTCCAGTCCGTGCCGATCGCCCAGGGGACGCCGAGCTTGTCGGCGATCTCGATGGGGGTGGTGTACCCGTAGAGCGCGAGGTTGGAGCGGGGGGACCAGACGATGCCCGTGCCGTCCGCCGCCATCTGCGCGAGCTGGGAGGTGGTGGCGTCCGTGTCGTGCACGTAGAACTGGCCGGGCCCGACCATGCCGGACTCGAACATGTGCTCGATCTCGTCCCGCACCGAGCCGTCCTTGCCCTCGGCGACGTGGAACAAGGCCGCGTCGAGCGAGCCGGACGCGAGGTCGGCGGTGTAGGAGGCGCCGTCCCCGGAGTTGACGCTGTCCGTCACGTTGCCGGAGTTGTACGTGAGGTCGTAGCTGGAGAGGCCGCTCGCGGCGGAGCCCTCGTCGAGGTTGCGGACGAGCACGTCGAGGCAGTCGTCGTCGCCGGAGGAGCCCACCGCGGAGGTGGTCCCGTGCACGAGCTCACGGGCCTCGGCCCACTTCATGATCTCGCACTTGTAGTCGTCCTTGATCTCGTCGTACGCGAGCCGGTAGTCGTCGCGGTACCGATCGTCCCCCTGCCACTCGTAGCGGTCCGTGAACTCCGGGCCGACCTGGAACGGGGGGAGGGTGTTGTACTGGAGGTGGTTGTGGGCGTCGATGAGGCCCGGGGAGACGATCCCCTCGGTGCAGACGACCTCGGCGCCGGTCGTGTCGCAGTCGGCGCCGACGCAGGAGATCGTGCCCGCCGAGCGCGAGTACACGAGGTAGCCGGCCTCGGGACCGTCGGGCGCGAGCACCACGCCGGAGAGCGCCACGTTGTCGCCGGTGCCGGTCTGCGGGGTGCAGGCCGGGAGGTCGGGCCCCTCGATGTCGCCCTCGACCGGCACGTCCGTGTCGGTGTCCGTGTCGGTGTCCGTGTCCGTGTCGGTGTCGCCACCGCCCGTGTCGTCGGTGGGGGTGTCCTTGTCGGTGGGGCCGTCGGTGCACGCGGCGAGGGCCAGCAAGAGGAACATGGGGACTCCGAGGGGGCGGGGCCTTAACCTGCGCCGATGGTGCGTCCTGAACCTCCCGAGCAAAAGACCGCGCGAGCGGGCGACGGCGCGGGCGGATGCTGCACCGAACCAGCGGGGGCAGAACCCGCCGGGGTAATCGCCGGAGAGCCCCGTAGCAGGCCCCAGGCGGAGGGGG
>JAUXTN010000015.1 GCA_030684355.1 Pseudomonadota bacterium | reverse complement strand
CCGGCTGCCGCGAGGCCGCCGGCGCCGCCGCGGAGCGCCTCGCCGCGGGCCCGACCCTGCCGCCGGACGTGACGATCGACCTCGCCCGCCTCCGCGGCGGCACCCCGGACGAGCGCGCCACCGCCGCACGTCGGCTCGGAGACTCCGGTGATCGGCGCGCCCTGGAGCCCCTCCTGGAGGCCTCGCGCGCGGCCGAGCCGGCGCTGGCGCAGGCGGCGATCGGCGGGCTGGGGGAGCTCGGAGACGCCCGGGCCGTCGCCCCCCTGGTGGCCCTGCTCGGCACGACCTCGGGGCGGACCCGCCACGCCGTGCTCGCCGCGCTCGCCGCCCTCCGCGACGAGTCCTCGGTCGACCCCGTCGCCGCCCTGCTCACCGACCCCGAGGCATCCGCGCGACAGCTCGCAGTACGCGCGCTGGGTTGGATCGGCCCGGACGATCTCTTCACACGTCTCCTGGTCGCCCAGGCGGACCCCGTCGAGGACGTGCGCGCGGAGGTCCTCGCCGTGGTCTCCCAGAGCCAGGCGCCGACCCGCATCGCGGCGCTCCGCAACGCCCTCGGCGACACCTCGCCCTTCTTGCGTGCCGAGGCCGTGCGGCTCTCCGCCGAGGCAGGTGTCACCGACCGGATCCCGGCTCTCCTCTCGGACCCGGACATGCTCGTCCGCCTCGCGGCCGCCGACGCCCTGGAGCTGTTGCGCCCGCCGGGGGCCGGCGAGGCCGTGCGTGCCGCCGCTGCGCGCGCCCGGGACCCCGAGGAGCGGGCGCACCTCGAGCAGATCGCCGCACGGCTTCTCGAGTCCGTGTTGCCGATGGGGGCCGGGGACCGGTAAGATGTCGGCCCGCCCCAGGTCGTCCATGCCCTTGTTGGCTCTGTCGCTGCTCGCCGGCTGCAACAGCTACGAGATCTTCCGCGTCACCGGCTTCGAGCAGGCCAGCTTCAGCAACGACGCGGACATCCTCTTCATCATCGACAACTCGGACTCGATGCAGGAGGAGGCCACCGGCCTCGCATCGAACTTCGACAGCTTCATCGGGAAGCTCACCAACAGCGAGACCGGCTCGGACGTCCCGACCGAGACCCTGTCCGACGCCGTCGGGAACTACCTCCGCGAGACCACCGGGGACTCGCTGTTCATCGACTACCAGCTCGCGATCACGACGAGCTCGGTCTACTACGATGACGGCCCCACGCCCGAGATCGACCCGGGCGAGGCCGGCACCCTGGCGGGCACGCCCCCGATCATCGGCCGCGGCGAGGCCGACGCCGGCCTGGCGTTCCAGACGAACCTGCTCTGCAGCGCGACGTGCTGGGACCAGAACATGCCGTCCAACCCCGACTACGTGTGCGGGGAGCCCTTGGAGGGAGACGCCTCCGAGGAGTACCTCGACTGCCTCTGCGGCGTCGGCGAGTGGCAGGGCAACTGCGGCACCGGCCAGGAACAGGGCATCGAGGCCGGCTTCATGGCGCTCTGCCGCGCCGCCGAGCTCCCGCCGGAGGAGTGCTACACCTTCCCCAGCGGGGCCGCGTTGGCCTTCCAGAGCGGGGACGAGCTCTCGAACGAGGGGCTCCTCCGCGCGGGCGCCAACACGCTCATCGTCATCGTCACGGACGAAGGCGACGGCTCGTACCGGACCGACACCGACGAGGCCGCGGTCCCCGGCGACGTGGAGAACGTCGTCGAGGGCTACCTCGACCTCTTCGAGCAGTTCCCGAACATCGTGCGCTTCGCCGTCATCGGCCCCGCCTGGGATGGCTCGGACGGCTCCTGCCTCGCGGGCGCCCAGGAATGGGGTGTCGACCGCTACCAGATGATCGTCGACGAGACGAACGGGCTCTACATCCCGCTCACCGACCTCGAAGACGGCTGCAGCGCCACCGACTTCGGGTCGAGCCTCGACCAGCTCGGCAGCCTCCTCTCGAACCTGCTCACGCTCTTCCCGCTCCAGTCGGTGCCGGACGTGGCCTCGATCGAGGTCTACGTCGACGGCGAGATCGTCGACCGCTCCGGCGTCGACTCGGGCTCCGAGGAGGACGGCACCGCCGTCTACGGCACCGGCTGGACCTACGACGCCTCGGAGAATTCCGTGTCGTTCCATGGGGATGCCGTGCCTGACTACAACCAGGACGTGCGCATCTACTACCGCCCCCTCGGCGGCACGCCCCGCGAGCTCCCCTTCTAGGCCCCAGCGGCTCCCCACCCAGGCCCCTTCCCCGGATCGTCGATGCTGACCCTGCTGCTGGCCTCCCTCGCCTTCGCGGAAACCCCGCCCCCCGCCACGGGCCCCGTCGACGTCGGCGTGCTCCGAAACTCCGACATCCGCGTCGTCCAGAAGGTGCTCTACACCAAGGAGGACCGCATGGAGCTGGGCGTGTCCCTCGGGGTGATGCCCTTTGACGGCTACACCATCGCGCCGCAGGTCCTCGGGACGCTCGCGCTGCACCCGTCCGAGCAGCTCGGCCTGGAAGTCCAGGTCGGCGGCGGGTACGGCCTGAAGAACTCGGTCTACACGCAGCTCGAGAGCGCCACCTACGGGGTGGCGGTCGAAGCCTACCGGTACCTCGCGAGCGCCGAGGCCGCCGTGCAGTGGACCCCCATCTACGCCAAGATGAACCTGGGGAACGGCACGATCCTCCACCACGACGTCTACGGCCTCGTCGGCGTCGGCGCGACCCTGGAGCAGTCGGTGTTCCCCTCCGCGGAGATCGCCATCGCGCCGACCCTCCCGATCGGCATCGGCACCCGCATCTACGTGGGCCCGAACACGGCGCTGAAGTTCGAGCTCCGCGACAACGTGATGGCCGAGTACCGCGCCCAGTCGCAGACCTGGGGGCTCAAGCAGAACGTCTCCATCTCCGCCGGCCTCTCCTTCTTCGGGAAGGCGAAGAACTGATGCGCCGCGTCCTCCTCCTCGCGCTCCTCGCGGCGGGCCCGCTCGCGGCGCCGGCCCTTGCGAAGCCGAAGGGCGATCCCGCGCCCACCGCCGCCACTGCGGCCGCGCCGGCGGCCCCCGCCGCGCCCACCCCCAAGGACCTCGCGAAGCTCGAGAAGGCCCGCATCGAGGCCTTCGCCGAGTACGAGACCCAGCTCGCCTCCGGCCAGAAGGCCCGCGCGGCGGACGCCCTCGTCGCCCTCGTCGACGATCCGGCGATGTCCTCCTTCCACGCCGAGGCCTACGGCAAGCTGGGGGACCTGTTCCTCGGGCTCGACCTCCCCTACGCCGCCGTCACCGCGTGGACCCGCGCGTTCACCGCCGCGGACGACACGAACTCCGCCGAGATCGGCCTCTACGTGCCGAAGGCGATGGCGACCGCGAAGAAGGTCGGCGACAGCGCGATCCTGGAGGAGCCCTTCTCCAAGAACCTCGCGCTCGCCCGCACGGAGGACGTCCGTGGCGAGATGGCGTTCCTCGCCGCGCGCGAAGCCTTCCACGACGACAGCTTCGGGCTCGGGCTCGGGATGCTGAAGATGGTGAAGGAGGGAGACCCCATCTACCCCGACGCCAAGGCCCTCGAAGGCGTGATCCTGAACCAGCAGGGCCGCCCCGAGGACGCCCTCACCCCGTTCGAGGCCGCCCAGAAGGCCGGCCGCGACAAGGACATCCGGTTCAAGGACTCCCTGTCGCTGAACATGGCGCGCAGCTACTACGCGGCGGGCAACTATCCGCGCGCGATCCAGGGCTACGCCGGCGTCTCCCGCGGCAGCGAGTTCTGGCCGCAGGCGCAGTTCGAGCGGGCGTGGTCCCACTTCCGCATCGACGACCTCAACGGCACCCTCGGCGTCCTCTACTCGCTCGACACGCCCTTCTTCACGAGCTGGTACTTCCCCGAAGCCGACCTGCTGCGCATCTACGCGATGTTCCTGATGTGCAAGTTCCCCGAGGCGAACAGCGAGATCGAGGCGTTCCGGACGTTCTACAAGCCGGTGCACACCGCCTTGAAGGGCTGGAACGGCAAGTCCGACAAGGAGACCTTCGAGCTCGCCCGGCGCTACGCCGAGTCCGGCGCGTACGATCCGCTCCCCGAGTCGATCCTCCGCCCCTACGCCTCGGAAGAGCGGCTCCGGTCCAGCATCGCGGCGGTGAAGAGCGCGGACGACGAGCTGGAGCGCCTGAAGGCCGTCTCCGCGAACCCGTTCAGCGAGACCGCCCGGCGGTGGGTCAAGGAGCGGCGGGACACCATGGTCGACGCCGAGGGCGCCCGCATCGGCGCGCGGATCGCCGACCAGGAGGCCCAGATCGGCCAGATGCTCGACGACACGGAGATCTTCATCCTCGACATCCTCCGGATGAAGTCGATGCTCTACGAGCAGGCCGCCGCGATCGGCAAGATGCCGGACGCCGCTCGCGTCGTGAAGCGCGACGAGCGGGTGCGGAAGGGCTGGCGCGAGTGGCCGTACGAGGGAGAGATCTGGGCGGACGAGCTCGGATACTACCGCGTCGACGCCGCGCCGGAGTGCCCCGCCGGCCTCGCCCGCGGCCAGAAGTAGCAGCATCGTCACCGCCCGTCTCCGGCGCCGCCGTCGGCGCGGAGATAGCTCGCCCCGCAACGGTGGGGAGGCAACGCGATGCTCCAGTCCTTCGACCAGGTCTTCGTGCCCGTCTTCGTGGCGATGAGCCCGCTGACGGTGCTCCCGGTGTTCCTCTCGATGACGGAGGGCTACACCCTCCCCGAGACCCAGTCCCTGGCCCGGAAGGGCATCGTCACCGCGTTCACGGTGGCGATGACGATCACCCTCGTCGGGCAGTGGGTGTTCCAGCTCCTCGGCATCACGGTGAACGACCTGCGCGTGGCGGGCGGGCTCATCCTGCTCTCCCTCGCGATGTACGACCTCATCCTCTCGAAGGAGCGCCGCAAGGCCAGCGACTCCGAAGACGCTGGCGTGGTGCCGCTCGGCACGCCGCTCATCGTGGGCCCGGGCACCATGACCGCGTGCCTCGTCCTCGCCGACACGCATGGCCGCAGCCTCGTCATCGTGGCGCTCGTGCTGAACCTCGCGCTGACGGCGCTCCTGCTCCACAACGCAAAGCGGCTCCAGGTTTTCCTGCGCCCGGCGGTCACCCGTGCGTTCGGCAAGGTGATGGCCCTGTTCCTGGCCGCCATCGCGGTGAGCATGATGCGCGTCGGGATCACCGCGTACATCCGGGGCTGAACCCCATGGGAGAACGGCCAGGCCAGGCCCAAGGTGGTTAGCTTCGGCGGCATGGCGATCGCGCTGTCCGTCGGCATCGGCTCCCTCCTGTTGGTCGTCGCGCTGACGCTCCACGTCGTGCGGCTCTCTCCCGATGGTTGAGCGCCCGCGCCTGGAGTTCGCGTCGCCGTTCGACGAGCGGCTCTTCCTCGAAGGGCCCCCGGCGATGTTCACGCTCGACCCCATGGGCCGCCTCCGGGTGGACCCCGAGCGCACGCGCGAAGGCTACCTGCTCATCGGCTCGCCCGCGGGCCGTGACCCCGGCCACTTCGTCCTGGTGGACCGCGCGACGGGCCTCCGGATGTACACGCTCGTCAGCCACACCGCGCTCGCCACGTGCCAGCCCCGGGCCGAGGTCCGGCGGCACCCCGACTACGCGTCAGCGATCGCCGAGGCCATGCAGCAGTGGGCCATGCCCGCTCCCCAGGCTCTCGACGGCGGCGACGAGGAGAGCTGAGACATAGGCGATGCCACGGTCGCAGGCATCGGGCAGGTCCCGACCGTGCGCCAGGTTGGCGGCGATGGCGGAGGCGAGGGTGCACCCCGTCCCGTGCGTGTTCCGGGAGTGGACGCGCGGGTGCCGCCACACCCGGGAGAGGCCGGGGCCGACCAGGCGGTCGACCACCTCGCCCCCCTCCGCGTGGCCCCCCTTGTAGAGAACGGTGGCGCTCCCGAGGTCGCCGAGCGCCTCGGCCTCGGGCACGTTGGGGGTGACGAGCGTGGCGAGGGGGACCAGCCGCGCGCGCAGGGCCGCGACGGCATCCGCGCGGAGGAGCGGGGCCCCGCCCTTCGCGATCATCACCGGGTCGAGCACGATGGGCGGGCGCGTCGGGAGCGCGGCGAGCACGTTGGCGACCGCCTCGATCGTGGCGATGTCGCCGAGCATGCCGATCTTCACGACGTCCACGGGCAGGTCCGCGAACACGGCCTCGAGCTGCGCGCGGATCCCCTCGACGGGCACCGACCACACGCCGCTGACACCGCGGGTGTTCTGCGCGGTGATCGCGGTGAGCACGCTCATCCCGTACACGCGGTGGTCGAGGAAGGTCTTGAGGTCGGCCTGGATGCCGGCGCCGCCTCCGGAGTCGGAGCCGGCGATGGTGAGGGCGGTGGGAGGACGCATGCCGACGGGATAACCCCGCGGCCATGGCCGACGCCGAACCCCGCCAGCTCCCCGGATGCGGCCTCGCCGCGTTTGCGATGCTCCTGGTCGCGCTGTTCACCCTCGGGTTCTCCGGGGTCCTCTTCTCGACGTACAGCATCCTGCAGTCCGGCAACGAGCTGACCCCGCGTCGCCTCTCGTACGGCGGCGTCGTCGATCCCAGCATGCTCCGGCCCCTGCAGGACGCCGGGCTGATCGGCCCCGACGAGGTGCCGGACGCCTACCATGCCGAGAACATCGACGGCACCGCGGCCTGCGCCATCAGCGGCGGCGAGGTCGTGCGCCTAAGCCCCGAGGGCGCCCAGTCGATGCCGGTGGCGAGCATCACCGCGGTCACCGGGAGCGACACCGAGGTGGTGATACAAGGTGACACATCGATCGTGTGTCCCTTCGGCGCGGACGAGGGCGGCGAGCGGTTCCGCCGGATGCTGGAGAACCGGTAGTCCTGTAGCTCTACGGCGTCGTCCCGGGCTCGGTGGGGGCCTCCGTCGGCTCCAGCCACCACCGGCTCATGTCGAGCTCCTCGGCCTCGAAGGGCTCGGCCCGCACGCGGGTGTACCCCGCGAAGGCGCCGACCCGCAGCCAGTTCCCGTCGTGTCGGCGGTACACCTCGAGGGTGCGCTCGAGCGGGTCGACCAGCCACACGTGCTGGACGTTCTCGCGCAGGTAGCAGTCCATCTTCTGGATGCGGTCCCGGCTCGCGGTCCGCGGCGAGAGGATCTCGCAGACCCAGTCGGGCGCCACGGTAAAGGCCGCGTCGACCGGGCCCTGAGGCAGCCGCTCACGGCGCCAGCCGGCGATGTCGGGGATCAGCACGTCACCGCCCAGGTGCAGCTCCGGCTCGGTGAGGATCCACCAACCGCCAGGGCCGCCGGGGCCCTCCGCCCGCTTGTTGAACGGGAAGAGACCACCGGCGAGCCCGCTCTCGGCCAGCCCATGGGGCCCCGCCGGCCGTGGGCTCACCACGAGCTCACCGGCGATGATCTCCCCCACCAGGTGGTCCGGCACCCTCTCCAGGTCCGCATAGGTGGCGACGCGTCGGGCTTCGGACATCGGGGCTCCAGCGACACGCAGGTGCGGGGGGCGTTGCGGGGGGCGAGCCCCCCGCCCCATGAAGGATATCCCCCCCTTCCGCCCATGTCGGCCACGACCAGCTCGGCGCGCGCCGCGGCGCTACCCCTCCCGAAGCCACGCCGCGATGCGCGCCGCCGCGGCGTCCGGCCCGACGACCTCGGTGTCCACGTGCAGCTCGGCCTGCGCGTAGAGCGGCGTGCGCGTGTCGAGGATGCCCCGGAGCTCCGCGAGCGCGTCGTCCCGGCCGCGCATCGGGCGGAAGTCGCCCTGGGCCTCGACCCGGCCCAGGTGGGACTCCGGCGACGCCCGTAGCCACACGGTCCGCGTGCCCCGGCGGAGGAGGTCCCAGCTCTCCGACGCCGTCACGACCGAGCCGCCCGTCGCGAGGACCATCCCGCCACGCGCCGCGAGGAGCGCCTCGAGCGCCTGCCGCTCCAGCTCGCGGTAGCGGGCGGGGCCGTGGTACTCGAAGATCTCGCCGAGGTGCACGCCCGCGGCGGCCTCGATCACCGCGTCGACCTCGCGGAAGGGCAGGCCGATGAGCGCCGCGAGCTTGCCCCCCACGGTGGTCTTTCCCGCGCCACGCAGGCCCACGAGCGCCACCATCGCGGGCGCATGCACCTCGCGCAGCGCCCGTCGCCGGGCCTCTCCCTGGAGCGAGGCGAGGCGGTCGGTGTCGTCATGCACGGGGCCGCCGCCGGCCACGAGCGTCGCGAGCGACACGCCGAGCGCTTGCGCCACCTCCGAAAGACGGAGGATGCTCATGTTGGCGTCCCCACGCTCCAACGACGCGACGTAGCGGACGCTCACGCCCGACACGCGCGCCAGCTCCTCCTGCGTCCAACCGCGCTCGGCCCGCCGTGCGCGCACCCGCGTCGCGAGGAGTTCGAGGAGGGGGGCTGGCGCCGGCGACCCTTCCTGCAGTATCTTGCCTGTGCGCTCACTCACACCTGCAGTATACTTCCACATCCGGACCCGGTGCCATGGCTGACGTCTCCTTCCCTCCCGTCTCCTTCGACACCCACCCCTCGCGCTACGTGCACTGGGTGCTCTCCGTCGAGGGCGCGGTCGCCACGATGACGATGCGCGTGCAGGAAGACCGGCCCATGTGGCCCGGCTACGAGCTCAAGCTCAACAGCTACGATCTCTCCGTGGACATCGAGCTCGCCGACGCCGTGCAGCGCCTGCGCTTCGAGCACCCGGAGGTCCGCGCGGTGGTCGTCACCGGCGGCTACGACAAGATCTTCTGCGCCGGCGCGAACATCCGCATGCTCGCGAGCTCGACCCACGCGTTCAAGGTGAACTTCTGCAAGTTCACCAACGAGACGCGGTGCGGCATCGAGGACGCGACGACCAACAGCGGCCAGACCTGGATCGCCGCGCTCAACGGCACGGCGTCGGGCGGCGGCTACGAGCTCGCCGAGGCGTGCCAGGAGATCTACCTCATCGATGACGGGAACTCGGCCGTGTCCCTGCCGGAAGTGCCGCTCCTCGGCGTGCTTCCCGGCACCGGCGGCCTCACCCGCCTCACCGACAAGCGGAAGGTGCGTCGCGACATGGCCGACCTCTTCTGCACGAAGGCCGAGGGCTTCAAGGCGCGCGACGCCGTGAAGTACCGCTTCGTGGACGGGAGCTTCACCCGGTCGAAGTGGGCCGAGGGCGTGAAGGCCCGCGCCGCCGCCATCGTCGCCGCCGCCACGCCCCGCGAGGCCACGGGCTTCGCGCTCCCGCCGGTCCTCCCCGAGACGACCGCCGACGGCTTCGCCTACCGCTCGGTGAAGGTGCAGATCGACCCGGTCGCCCGCACCGCCGCCCTCACCATCCTCGCGCCGACCGAGGCGCCGAGCGTCGGCGCCGACACCTGGTCGCTGCGGGCGTGGCGCGAGCTCGATGACGCGCTGCTCCGCCTCCGCTTCAACTACCTCGACATCGGGCTCGTCACCGTGCGCGCGGTCGGCGAGGCCGAGGCCGTCCTCGCGCACGACGTCGCGCTGGATGACGGCTCGTGGTTCGCCACCGAGGTCCGCTTCTTCCAGGCGCGCGTGCTCCGCCGCCTCGACAACATGGCGAAGTCGCTCTTCTCGATCCTCGAGCCCGGCAACGCCTTCGCGGGCAGCCTCTTCGAGGTCGTGCTCGCGTCCGACCGCTCCTACATGCTCGCGGACGACGACGGCGCGAACCGCGTCCGCGTCACCGCCGCGAGCGGGGGCCGCTTCCCGATGGCGAGCGGCCTCTCGCGCCTCCAGGCCCGCTACCCGGGCACCCCCGAGCTCGGCGTCCGCGTGCTCTGCGAGGACAACTGGATCGACGCCGCGCGCGCCGAGAAGCTCGAGCTCGTGACCGCCACGCCCGACGCCATCGACTGGGACGACGAGGTGCGCATCGCCGTCGAGGAGCGCATCAGCCTCTCGCCGGACGCCTTGACCGGCATGGAGCAGAACCTCCGCTTCGGCGGCCCGGAGACCTGCGACAACAAGATCTTCGGTCGCCTCACCGCGTGGCAGAACTGGATCTTCCAGCGCCCGAACGCGGTCGGCGAGCGTGGTGCCCTGAAGATGTTCGGCGCGCCCGAGCGGGCCGTCTTCGACTACCGGAGGACCTGATGTCCATCAACTACGACGAGCGGATCCCGAACAACGTCAACCTCTCCTCCGACAAGCGCCTCCAGCGCGCGTTGGAGACCTGGCAGCCGGCCTTCCTCGACTGGTGGAAGGACGTGGGCCCGGTCGGCTTCCAGGCCGACGACATCTACCTCCGCACCGCCGTCTCCACCGCTCCGGGCGGCTGGGCGCAGTTCGGCTACACGAAGATGCCCGACTACCGGTGGGGCATCTTCCTGTCCGCGCCCGAGGAGGATCGCCGCATCCCCTCCGGTGACCACGCGGGCGAGCCCGTCTGGCAGGAAGTCCCCGGCGAGTACCGCAACAGCCTCCGCCGTATCATCGTGACGCAGGCGGACACGGAGCCCGCGAGCGTCGAGCAGCAGCGCTGGCTGGGGCAGACCGCCCCGAGCCTCTACGACATGCGCAACCTGTTCCAGGTCAACGTCGAGGAGGGCCGGCACCTCTGGGCGATGGTGTACCTGCTCCAGGCCTACTTCGGAAAGGACGGCCGCGACGAGGCCGACGACCTGCTCGCGCGCCGCTCGGGGGACGCCGACAAGCCCCGCATCCTCGACGCGTTCAACCAGCCCTGCCCGGACTGGCTCACGTTCTTCTGCTTCACCTGCTTCACCGACCGCGACGGGAAGTATCAGCTGGGTGCGCTCGCGCAGTCCGGCTTCGACCCGCTCTCGCGCACCTGCAACTTCATGCTCATCGAGGAGGCCCACCACCTCTCCGTCGGCGAGGGCGGCGTCGAGCGGGTGTTGCGCCGGGCCGCGCAGCTGGCCAAGCAGGACCCCAACGGGGACGCCCGCAACCAGGGCGGCATCCCGGTCGCGATGATCCAGAAGTGGATCAACTACTGGTTCTGTTACTCCATCGACCTCTTCGGCTCCGAGATCTCGACCAACGCCGCGGACTTCTTCGCGGCCGGCCTGAAGGGCCGCTGGAACGAGGCGAAGGACTACACCGAGCACACCGCGCTCAACCAGAGCTACACCCTCCCGATGGTGAAGAACGGGGCCCTCACCGAGGGCGACGTTCCGCTCCGCAACGCGATGAACGACGTGCTCCGCCAGTCCTACATCAAGGACACCGAGCGCGTCGTCAAGCGCTGGAACCAGGCGCTGGAGGAGGAAGGCTCGGACGAGCGGATCACGCTCCCCAACTCGCGCTTCTTCCGCCGCCAGGGCATCTACGCGAACCTGCCGTTCAACCCCCAGGGCGAGCTCATCACCCAGGCCGAGTTCGACGCGAAGATCTCCGGCTGGCTCCCCTCCGACGCCGACCGCGCCTACGTCACCTCGCTCATGACGCCGTGTACGGCCCCCGGCGAGATGGCCAACTGGATCGCGGCGCCGCGCAAGGGCATCCACGGCAACCCCGTGGAGTTCGAGTACGTGCGTCACGTCTGAGGGGCTGAATGGGCCTTCGGGACCGCTTCGAACGCGCCCTCGGGCTCGGCACCTCCGACGAGCCCCGGGCGCATGCCGTCGAAGCGTCGCGCCGGGTGGTCGTGCGTCCGGTCGTCTCCACGCCGGGCGCGCGGGTGCGCCTGTCCCGCGACGGCACCGACGGAGAGCTCGGCCGTGTGTTGCTGATGTGTCACCGCCGGGGGGTTCCGGTGGAGCTCGTCGACGGGCCGAACGGGCTCTGGTTGGACGGAGTGGAGGTCGCTCCAATGGAATTGCGGTCGCGACTCGGTGATACACGATGACGCATTTTGGGGCGGGGGGCACGCCCCCCGCAACGCCCCCCCTGGTGCCGCATGCCCCCGCTTCGTGAGGTCCTCCTCGTAGCGCTCGGCGGCGGGGTCGGCTCCGTGCTGCGGTTTGTCGCCGCGTCCGCGATGACGCGCCTCTACCCGGGCTTCCCCGCCGGCACCCTGCTCGTGAACGTGGTCGGGTGTTTCTGCATGGGGATGCTCGCGGGGTGGACCTCCGACCGCTCGCTCCGCGCCGCCCTCGGCGTCGGCCTCCTCGGCGGCTTCACCACCTTCTCGGCGTTCGGCGGCGACACGTTGGCGCTCGCGCAGGGCGGCGCGCTGAAGCTCGCCGCGCTCAACGTCCTCGCGAACGTGGGGCTCGGGCTGCTCGCGGTGTGGGCGGGGCGCGCGATCGTCGTGGGCTGAGCTACCGCTCGGCGGGCTCGGGCTCCCAGCCGCCCGGATGCGCGCCCGCAAGGCGCAGTTCCTGGGCGCCGAAGTGGAACGAGAGCCCGGCGCCGAGGATGCCGATCGCGCCGACCCCCATCATGATCACGTTCGGCGAGCTGGGGATCTGCTCCAGCACCGTGTAGGTGTCCATCGCGGCGAGACAGCAGGACTGCGTGGTCAGATACCCCTCGGAGGTGCCGCGCCAGCCGCCAGCGAAGGAGATCCCGCCCGCCACGGCCATCAGCGCCCCCGCGATCACCCCGGTGCGTCCCCGGCGCAGGTGCGCAAGGCGTGGCGCGGCGACCGGGAGCCCCTCGTCCTCGCCCTCCTCGTAGACGACGGCGCCGAGCGGCCGTGCATCCACCCAGACGTCCCGGGCTTCGCCGCGTTCCACCACGAAGGAGAGGTCGCGGGTCGCGAGCACGGCCAGCGAGGGCACGACCGCCACGACTGTACCGGACACGGGCCGCCCGTCCGCGCGCTCGATGCGCGTGGGGAGCTCCGCCATCTCGAACCAGTCGGTGTCGGAGATCCCGGCCGGAGGTGCCGCGAGGGCCCCGAGGCGCTCGGCCTCGGCGCGCTCGGCGTCCCCGACCGCGTAACCCCAGCTCGTGAGCGTCTCCGTGCGGACGCCGCGCCGGAGCAGGTAGACGGCGTTCGGCGCGTCGGTGCCGACGCTGTCCGCCATCCGCGCGGCCGTCTCCGTCGGGAGCCCACGGGCGGCCGCGAGCACGAGATCCTCGGCGGTGAAGGTGGCGGCGTGGGCGGCGAGGACGGAGGCGAGGAGGAGTGTCATCGGGCTTCCGGGTCCGACCCAGTGTAGACAGGATTCTGCCGGGCATGGCACCGGACTCGTGGGGAATCCTTCGCCGTCCGCACCTCCCGCCTGTGGGGGCCGGCCGGATAGGAGGCGCCATGCCCGCTGAGCACATCCTCTCGCTCCTGGTGAACGGGGAGCCCGTCCGTCGGCTCGTCCCCGCGCACCGCTCGCTCCTCGACCTGCTGCGTGACGACCTCGATCTCACCGGCACCAAGCACGGTTGCGACGTGGGCGACTGCGGCGCCTGCACCGTCCTGGTGGACGGTGTGGCGCGGCTCTCGTGCATCACCCTCGCGGTCGAGATGGAGGGCCGGGACGTGCGCACCATCGAGAGCGTGGCGCAGGGGGACCGCCTCCACCCCGTGCAGACCGCGTTCGACAAGCACGTCGCGAGCCAGTGCGGCTACTGCACGCCCGGCATCGTGCTCGCCCTCATCGCGCTGCTCGACGAGGACCCCCATCCCGACGACGACACGCTGAAGCAGACCCTCGGCTCGAACATCTGCCGCTGCACCGGGTACACGAAGATCCTCGCCGCGGCGCGCGAGGCCGCGGGTCGCGGCGAGGAAGGCACCAAGTGAGCCACGGACCCGCCGACAACCACGCCGGCCAGCCCGCGGAGGGTGGCGTCCTCGGCCGCAGCGGCCCGAAGATCGACGGCCGTGCCCGCATCACCGGGCAGGCCCGCTTCGTCGCCGACATGAAGCTCCCGCGCATGGTGCACGGGAAGTTCCTCCGCTCGCCGCACGCCCACGCCCGCATCGTCTCCATCGACCTCACACGAGCCCTCGCGCTCCCGGGCGTCGTCGCCGCGATGACCGGCGCGGACCTGCCGCGGCGCTATGGCGCCATCCCGGTCACGCAGGACGAGACCGCCCTCGCCCTCGGGAAGGTGCGATACATCGGCGAGCCGGTGGTGTGTATCGCCGCGACCGACGAGGAGACGGCCATGGCCGCGTGCCGCCTCGTGGACGTCGTCTACGAGCCGCTCGACGCCGTGCTCTCCATCGACGATGCCCTGAACCCCTCAAAACCCATCGTCCACGACGAGGCGCGCAAGCCGTCGAACATCCTCCGCCGCGTGTGGCAGGACTACGGCGACGTCGAGGCCGGCTTCGCCGCCGCGGACCTCGTGATCGAGGACACCTACCACTACCCGGGCAGCACCCACGTGCCGCTCGAGAGCCACGCCGCGCTCGCCCAACCCGAGCCCGACGGCAAGCTCACCCTGTGGACCTCCACCCAGAACGTGCACTACGTCCATCGCGACGTCGCGCGCGTCCTCGGCAAGCGGGACGCCGACGTGCGCCTCATCAAGCCCGCCGTCGGCGCCGGCTACGGCGGCAAGTGTGACCCCTTCTGCACCGAGCTCTGCGCCGGCTACCTCGCGCTGAAGCTCGGCCGCCCCGTGAAGATCGTGCTCTCCCGCGAGGAGGTCTTCTACGCCCACCGCGGCCGCCACCCGACGAAGATGTGGCTGAAGATGGGGCTCACCCGCGACGGCACCATCACCGCCATCGACTTCAAGGCGTGGGCCGACGGCGGCGCGTACTCCAGCTACGGCGTCGTCACCAGCTACTACCTCGGCGTCTTCATGACGCTCCCGTACAAGCTGGAAAACTACCGCTTCGAGACCCACCGGCTCTACACGAACAAGCCCCCGTGCGGCCCCAAGCGCGGCCACGGCGCCATCCAGCCGCGGTTCGCGTTGGAGCTGCACCTCGATCGGGCGGCGCGTGAGCTCGGCCTCGACCCCGCGGAGCTGCGCGCGCGCATCTGCATCGAGCCCGGCACGGAGACCGTCAACGGCCTGAAGATCGGCTCGGTCGGGATGAAGGAATGCCTCGACGCCGTGGTCGCGGCGAGCGGCTACACGGAGAAGCGCGGGAACATGCCGGCGAACCGCGGCATCGGCCTCGCGGTGAGCGCCTACATGTGCGGTGCGTTGCACCCGGTGTATCAGAACGAGCTCTCCCAGTCGGGCGTGCAACTGAAGGTCGACCGCAGCGGCGAGGTCACGATCTTCTCCGGCACGGCGGACGTGGGGCAGGGGAGCCAGCACATGCTCGCGGTGCTCACCGCCGAGCGGCTCGGCATCGACATCGCGGACGTGCGGGTCATCGAGGGGGACACCTCGCTCACCCCGGTGGACCTCGGCTCGTACTCCTCGCGCGTCACGTTCATGGCGGGCAACGCGGCCATCGAGGCCGCGGACGCGATCCGCGAGAAGCTCTTCGCCGCGGTGGCGACCAAGCTCGGCTGCGACCCCGCCGCCCTCGCCGCGCGCGACGGCCGCGCCTTCGTGCGGGAGACCCCCGAGAAGGGCGTGAGCTTCGTCGACGCGGTGTGGCTCGCCGAAGAGGCGTTCGGGCCGCTCGGCAGCACCGGCGGGTACAAGCCCCCCAAGATCGGGAACCGGTTTCGCCGCCAGTCGGTCGGGCCGTCGCCGGCGTACTCGTTCACCGCGCAGGTCGCGGAAGTGACCGTCGATCCCGAGACGGGCATCGTCGCGGTGGACCGCATCTGGTGCGCGCACGACTGCGGCCGCGCGCTCAACCGCACGATCGTGGAGGGCCAGATCGAGGGGTGCGTGTACATGGGCGTCGGCGAGGCGCTCTACGAGGAGCAGGCCTACCGCAACGGCGTCCTCGTGGCGCCGAGCCTGCTGGAGTACAAGATCCCGACCCTGCACGAGACCCCCGAGATCCTCGTCTCCATCGTCGAGACCCACGATCCGGGCGGCCCGTTCGGCGCCAAGGAGGCCGGCGAGGGCCCCCAGCTCTCGACCGTCCCCGCGATCGCCAACGCCATCCAGGACGCGACCGGCGTGGCCTTCACCCAAGCGCCCTTCACCCCGGACCGCGTGTTGCGCGGCATCGAGCGGCGCCGCCGCGACAACTCCGAGGGGACCTGATGCTCCCGTTTGCCCCGTTCTCCCTCGAAGCCCCCGATACCTGGGCGACGGCTCACGG
The DNA here is from genome assembly GCA_030684355.1 of Pseudomonadota bacterium. GTDB lineage: Bacteria > Myxococcota_A > UBA796 > UBA796 > SXON01 > CAJBVW01. The sequence continues at coordinate 46,261 of JAUXTN010000015.1, read as the reverse complement.
GCTGCTCGCCGAGCCGGGCGCGCGCCTCGTCGCCGGCGGGACCGACCTCCTCCCCTCGATGAAGCACCGCATCTTCCGGCCGGGCGTCCTCGTCTCCACCCGTCGCCTCCCGGGGCTCCGTTCGGTCGTCGAGGCCCCTGACGGCGGCGTCCTCCTTGGCGCGGGGCTCACCCTGCGCGAGGTCTCCCGGCTGCCGGTCGTGCGATCCCGCTACCCCGCCCTGGCCGCCGCGTGCGCCACGGTCGCGACGCCCACCATCCAGGCGATGGCCACCCTCGGTGGCAACATCATGCTTGATACACGGTGCGTGTATTACAACCAACCCGAGGGGTGGCGCGCCGGGATCGGCGGTTGCCTCAAGTGTGACGGCTCGGTGTGTCATGTCGCGCCCAAGGGGAGGGGCTGCTACGCCGCCCACTCCGCCGACACCGTCCCGGCCTTGTGGCTCTACGGCGCCCACCTCGCGTTCACGTCGGCGGCGGGTCCGCGCACGCTCCCGCTCGACGAGATGTATCAGGACGACGGCATCGCCTGGCATCTCGCCGCCGCGGGCGAGGTGCTCACGCACGTGTCGTTGCCGCCGCCCGCCGCGCTGGTGATCCATCGGAAGGCACGTACGCGCGCCGCCATCGACTACGGGTTCCTGCTCGTTGCCGCCGCGCGCGCGGACACGGGCTACCGCGCGGTCGTGAGCGCGGTGGGGCCGCGGCCGATCGAGGTCGCCGGGGACACCCCGGAGGCGCTCGCCGATGCCGCCTTCGCCGCGGTCCAACCGCTCGGCACCCACCTCCAGCCTGCGCCGTGGCGCAAGAAGATGGTGCGGGTCGAGGTGCGTCGGGCCGCCGAGGCGCTCTGAACCGGGGCCACCTGGAGGGAGGCGCGCCTATAGGCCGGTCCCGAGCACGAGGTAGGCCGCCCCGGCGTGCGAGTTGACGCCCGAGTCCTCGTACGGGGCGCCGACGAGCACGTCCCCCTTGCCGTCGCCGTCGGTGTCGCCCGCGCCGCCCACGCTCGTCCCGGCGTAATCGTTCGTGCCCTCGCCGAGGATGCGGGCATCGGCGCTCCCGAGGTCGAACAGGCTCGTTACGGGCCCGTAGACGAGGTAGGCCGCGCCCGCGCCGCTCCCGCCGCTGTCCTCGCGGATGGCCCCGACGAGCACGTCGTCCTGGCCGTCGCCATCCATGTCGCCCGCGCCCGCCACGGACCAGCCCGCGTTGTTCCCCGAATGCTCGCCGACGAGGAGGGCGTCGGCGGACGCCAACCCGAGGGTGCCCGAGATGGGGCCGCGGATGAGAAACCCGGCGCCCGTGTCGACGCCTGCGTAGTCGTAGCCGTAGGCCCCCACGAGGAGGTCCGGGGTTCCGTCGCCGTCGACGTCCCCGGCCGCCGCGACCGAGGCCCCCGCGGCGTCGTCCTCGACCTCGCCGGTCAGCATGGCGTCCGCGGTCGCGAGGCTCACGGTGCCGGTGATGGGCCCGTGGACGAGGTAGGCCGTGCCCGTGCCGCTGGCGGTCCCGGGGGCGCCCACCAGCACGTCGTCGTAGCCGTCACCGTCGAGATCCCCGACGCCCGCCACGGACTGGCCCGCGAAGTCGCCGCTCGCCTCGCCGACAAGCTCGGCGTCCGCCGAGGAGAGGCTCACCGTGCCCCAGCGCGGCCCGTTCACGAGGTAGACCGCGCCGCTGTAGGCACCGCCGCCGTCCGCGCCCCACGCGCCGACGAGGATGTCGCTCTGGCCATCCCCGTCCACGTCGCCTGCGGTCGCGACCGCGAGGCCCGCCTGGTCGCCCGCGCTCTCCCCGACGAGCACGAGGTCCGCCGCGCCGAGATCCCGGCTCCCCGCCGTCGGCCCGCGCACGAGGTAGGCGGCGCCGGCGTCGGTCCCGCCGAGGTCGCTCGACCAGGCGCCCACGAGCACGTCATCGTAGCCGTCGCTGTCCACGTCGCCCGCGGGGGCCACGTTGTAGCCGGCGGCGTCGCCCGCGGTCTCGCCGAGCAGGAACACGGAGGCGGAGGAGGTCCCCATCGTGCCGGTCACCGGACCGAAGAACACGTACGCGGCGCCCGACGCGAGGTCCCCCCCGGTCGCGCCCGGGGCGCCCACGAGCACGTCCGCGAGGCCGTCGCCGTCGAAGTCGCCCGCGGCGGAGAGGCTCGAGCCGGCCTGGTCGTCCGTCCCCTCGCCCCGGAGCTTCGCGTCGGCGATGCCGAGGTCCACCGTGCCGCCGAGCCCGCAGCTGTTCGACGTGCCGTCGCAGTCGTTGTCGAGCCCGTCGAGGCACACCTCGGTCTCCGCCGGGCTCGTGGCGGTGGTGGTGTCGTCACAGTCACCGTTCGGCGCGACGTACCCGGAGGGCTCCGAGCAGGCCCAGGAGATGTCGGTGTCGAGGCCGTAGCCGTCGCCGTCGCTGTCCCGGTAGAACGGCGTCTCCACACCCTCGTCCACCTCGACGTCGCAGTCGTTGTCGCGCTCGTCGCAGGTCTCGGGGTTCCCGGGGAACACGTCGGCGCGCAGGTCGTCGCAGTCGGTCGCGTCCAGCACCCAGCCCGCGGTGGCGACACACGCGTCGATGCGCACCGATGCATCCCCAAATGTGTCGCCGTCCGTGTCGGCGTAGTAGGGGTCGGTGACGCCCTCGTCGACGCGGTCGTCGCAGTCGTTGTCGACCTCGTCGCACACCTCGGTGGCGTCGGGGTTCACCGCGGGGTCGTCGTCGTCGCAGTCGTCCCCACGGAGCTCCGCGTTCACGAAGCCGTCCGCATCCGCGTCGAGGATGACCACGGAGAAGGGCACCTCGGCGGCGGCGGTCTGGCCGGCGGCGTCCGTGACGACGACCTGCACCGTGTAGTCGCCGAGCGGGAGCGCCGGGATGGCGAAGGTGGCCTTCCCATCGAGCCCCGGCGCCGCGGGCAGCGCGGACGCGCCGACATCGCCGCCCCAGCTCAACGCGAGGGCGTCGAGCGCGCCGTCATCCCCCGTGAGGACCTCGACACGCACGTCGTGATCCGGCGCGAAGAGCTCTCCGGGGCGCGGGTCGAGGAACGCGACGCCGGGCGCGACGTCGACCGGCTCGGTGTCGGGGAGGCCCGCGGTGTCATCGGGATCGGGGTCGACAGGCCCCTTGTCCGACGGGGTGGACGCGGGGCCGACGCAGGCGAAGGTCAGGGCAAGCAGGAGCACGAGGGCATTCTACCCACGTGCCGCCCGCCACGTCGCGAGGTCGTTGACCTGCAGGTACGGGTTGGTCTTCCGCACCTGGTCCAACGTCGCCTTGCGGCCGCCGTAGCTGTGCCCCGGCCAGAGCGTCATGTCGCCCGGAAGCGTCGCGAGGCGCTGCGTGAGCGTGTAGTACATCTGCTCGGAGTCGCCCCCGGGGAGGTCGACGCGGCCGCAGCCCTGGAGGAAGAGGGTGTCTCCCGCGACGAGGGCGTCGGCCACGCGGAAGCAGGAGGATCCCGGGGTGTGACCCGGCGTGTGGAGCCACTCCAGCTCGATCTTGCCGACGGACACCTTGTCGCCGGAGGCGTGGGTGACGAGGTCCGTCCGGGCGAGGCCGGTCACCTTGCGGATGCCCTCGGCCTCCAGATCGTGACAATGCAGCTTGCAGCCCGCGCGGGCCACGAGCCGGCTCGCTCCCTCCAGCGTGAAGCCGAACATCGAGCCGCCCACGTGGTCGGGGTGGTAGTGCGTCGCGAGCGCGCCGACGACCTTCATGTCGTCCGCCTCGGCGACGTCCACGAGCTCGTCGACCGCCCAGGCGGGATCGACGATGACACACTCGCGTGTGTCACGATCGCCGATGAGGTAGACGAGGTTGGCCATCTGGGCGCAGCCCGGCACGGTGGCACCGAAGTCGCGCCCGGCGACGAGCTGGCGGAAGTAGAGGCTCACGGCCCGACCTCCGCCGGCAACCCGGGCCGGCCGAAGCCGAGCTCGGAGATGTAGATGTGCTCGAGGCGGCTGTGGCTGCGCGCGAACTGGCTGCGCACGAACAGCGCGACGCCCCAGGCCATCGCCCACACGCGGCGCGGGAGGCCCGGGCGCTCGGCGGGGGCAAACCCGAGGCGCTGGGCCTGCTTCCACATGCGGGCGCGGACGTACCCGACGAAGCCGGGGAGGTGCGCGAGCACGGGGTGGCCCTCGGCGCGCGCGGCGAAGGCGCGGACGATCATCGGCGCGACGGAGAGCTGGAGCTCGAGCAGGCCGTAGTAGGGCGTGCGCAGCCACGGCTGCTCGGCGAGGAGACGCATGGTCTCCTTCTCGCCCCAGGCCACGTGCTCCTCCTCCTCGCGACACACGACGAGGAGCTTCTTCTTGATGTCCGCCACGCGCGGATCGTGGTCGGGGAGGGTCTGGAGCAGCACCTCCCGGAAGATGTCGAGCACCATGCCCTCGCCGAGGGCGTGCTCCATCATGACCTTCAGCGGGTAGTAGTTGTTGTGCGCGGAGAGCAGCTTCACCACCCAGTGCGCGGGCATCGGCTCCATCTCGAGCTTGCGGAACACGTCCGCGAAGAGCTCCAGGTGGTTGAGCTCCTGCCGGGCCTGGCGGAGGTAGAACCGCGCGGCCTCGAGCGAGCCGGCCGCGTAGAGCGACTTGCCGCAGTACACGCCGGTGGCCTCGCCGTAGAGGACCTGGGAGAGGATGAAGCGCACCAGCTCGCGGTCGGACGGGCTCGCGAGGTCGAAGGTGGCTCCGCCAAAATCGTAGGGGGGAGCATCCATCGGCCCTGGATAGCGCGGCCCGGCGCCCGCCGCGAGGCCCACCTCCGCGGACGGTGAGGCGGGCCCCGCGCGCAACTCGGCTCAGGGCGCTTCGACGGCCCGGGGCAGGAGGTCGAGCGACTGGATGCTGGAGCGGCGGGCGTTGAGCGCCGCGAGCTCCTCGGCGGTGAACGGGGTGTCCGACTGCTGCACGACGCCGCGCAGGAAGGCCTCGACGGCGCCCTTCGCGGCGTCCCCCTCGGGGGTGTCCGTCCGCGTGTCCCAGTACTCGTAGAGGAGCAGCCGGCGGTCCGCGGGCAGGAGGTCGGCCCGGCCCCAGATGGTGTCGAGGTCCCGCGGGATGTCCTCGTTGAGGCGGTGGCCGAGCTCGCGGCGGGCGACGGCGTCGTTCATCCCGCGGAGCTTGTCCTGGGCGGCGTCCATCACGTCGGAGGTGACCCCGCCCATCTTGCGCGGCGACACCAGCCAGCCGCCGACGGAGAGGCAGGAAAGGGGCGACACGATGCACAGGAGGTACGCCGCGGGCGAGCCCTGGTCGGCGAACGACTTGCCCGGCGCGTGGATGCGCGGGGGCTGCCGCTTGAAGTAGACCCAACCATCGTCGTGCACGATGACGCGCGGCTTCCACGGCTGGTTCGACAAGAAGACCGTCCGGTCGTTCTTGCGGATCCGACGGACGTAGCCCTCCTTCACGAGCGCCGCGTAGACCTCGGCGCGCTTGCGCAGCACCTCCTGGCCCTGCTGCACGTCGATCTCCTCCCCCGCGACCCGCGCGCCGACGGGCGGCGGGACGGAGTCACCGAGGGCCGCTCCCGGGGGTGGCGCCGCGGGCACCGTGGCCACCGGCGCGGGGCCGGGCGACGGCGGCGCGACGGGATCGGGGTCCCCCGCGTACAACAGGCCGACGAAGAGCAGCAACACCACGGGGTCAGCTAACTCCGCAGCACCTGCTCCGCCTCCGCCCGCGCCGAACGTGCCGAGCGGGCGAGCGAGAGCTGGCCCTGCGCGCGGAACAGGTTGTGGGCGGCGCGCGACGGAAAGCGCTGGGCGTTCCAGCCGAAATAGCTGTCGTCCCACACGTCGCGACAGAAGCGCGAGGCGAGCTCGAGCGCGATCCGCTCGGCCGCGGAAGGGAGGGCCTCGCGCTCGGCGGGGGTGAGCGCCCGCACCGCCGTGTACCCGTGGACCGCCGCCGCGAACGTGTCGAGGTCGAACCAGGTCGCGGTGTCGTCCTCGCCCTTCGGGTTGCACCAGGACCGCAACGCGTCCCCCAGCTCCACGTCGAGCGGCAACGCGGAGAGCGTGTCGAGGTCGAGCAGGCAGACGCCCTGGCCCTCGGCATCGAAGCGCAGGTTGGAGATCTTCAAGTCCCCGTGGGCATGGCGCGCGGGCAGGTCGGCGAGCGGGAATGTACGCCAGGCCTCCAGGATCCCCTCCGCGACCCCGCGGGCATCCCCCGCGACCCCGCCCGCCGCGGCGGCGTGGGTGAGCCCCTCCTCGAGACGGCGCATGTGCAGCGGGGTGTCGTGCGCGCCCGGACGGACGTGCCGATAGGCCCACTCCAGGTCATCCACCGCGAGGTGGAAGCGCGCAACCAGCGCGCCCGCGGCCGCGGCCAGCGCGGGCGAGGCGATCCGATGCACGGTCCGACCGGGGATGTAGTTCATCACCCGGTAGACGCCGTCCTCCGCGACGTGGCAGAGCCCGCCCGCATCCGTGTGCAGGAGCCGCGGCGTCACCAGGCCCTTGCGGGCGAGGTGCGCCGTGACGGCCTCGATGTCCTCGTGGACCTCGGCCCGGAACGCGGGGTGGAGGCGCTGCGCCACCCACGCCACGGGCTGGTCCACGTACCAGGTGAGGTTGATGAGCCCGCCGTCGTCTCCCGGGCGGACCGGGAGCCCACGGAGGGCAGACCAGGCGTCCGGAACGGCGGGCGCCCGGCCGAGGCTCATTCGTACTCTTCGGTCTTCTTGCCCATGGAGCCCGCGACGAGCAGGACGATCGCGAGGACGCCGGAGAGGCAGCAGCAGCTCCCGCTCACGCTGGAAGCGGTGCCGCTCCACGCGCCGAGGAGGGGGGCCAGATCCGGCACCGCCTGGATGATGACCGCAGTCCCGAAGCTGAACGCCATCGCGACGACAAGGAACAGGACGGCGAGGCAACCGAAACAACCAGCAGCGATCTTCATGGGGTCTCCGAAAGACGGCGCAGGCTATACCAAGAAGCTCGGAGATCCCAGGGGGCGCGTCAAAATTCGTCCGCCTGCCGACGTTCCAACCCACCTGAGGCGCGCGCGCCCTTGTCAAGGGCACGTCAAGAGGTGTAGAGGGGCGAGCACTCGAACTCCGGAGTATCTCCGATATGCATCGCTTCCTGTTCCTCCCCCTCCTCCTCGTCGTCGCCTGCGACGGCTGCAAGAAGAAGATCGAGACGGACCCCCGCGGGGAGCCGACGGAGGCGCCTGTCGAGAAGACGGAAGTGAAGAAGGAGGCCCCGGCTCCCGTCGCGGAGATGATGAAGAACTTCAACCGGGTGTTCTTCGACTTCGACGCCGCGACCCTCTCCGCCGAGGGCAAGGCGAGCCTCGACGCGAACGCGGCGATCATGAGCGAGTACTCCGACATCAAGTTGGAGATCCAGGGCCACGCCGACGAGCGCGGCACCACGGACTACAACCTCGCCCTCGGCCAGAAGCGTGCCGACGCCGTGGTCCAGTACCTCCTGGCGCGCGGCATCTCGTCCAGCCGCGTCAAGAGCGTGTCGTACGGCGAAGAACGCCCCCTCGATGGCCAGTCCACCGAGCGCGCGTGGTCGTCCAACCGCCGCGCCGAGTTCGTCATCACCTGGAGCGGTGACGCCCCGGTCAAGGGCTCCGCCAACTGATCGACACGCACTGCCACCTCGACGACCCCCGGTTCGACGATGACCGGGCCGCCATGATGGCGCGCGCGGCCGCCGCGGGGGTGTCGGGAGTGGTGGTGCCGGGGGTGGTCGAGGCCCAGTGGCCGCGGCTCCGTGCCCTCGCCCAGACCTACGGGTGGCGCTTCGGGGTGGGAACGCACCCCCAGGCGCTGCCGGAGAGCCGCGCGGTCCCCGAGGACCTCGACGGCGCCGACGCGATCGGGGAGTGTGGCCTCGACGGCCCGACCCCTGTTCCGATGGAGGAGCAGGAGCGCGTCCTCGCGGCCCACCTCGCGCTCGCGCGCGACACCGGGCTGCCCCTCATCCTCCACTGCTTCCGCGCGCACGACCGCATGATGCGGCTGCTGCGCCGCTTCGCGCCGCTCCGCGGCGTGATGCACAGCTACTCGGGGGGCCCCGAGCTGGTCGACGGCTACGTCGCGCTCGGCTTGCACCTCTCCTTCGCCGGCCCGGTCACCTGGGAGAACGCGAAGAAGCCGATCAACGCGCTCCGCCGCGTCCCCCGCGACCGCCTGCTCGCCGAGACCGACGCCCCCGACCAGTGCCCGCGCCCGCACCGTGGCCGCTCGGAGCCCGCGTTCGTCGTCCACGTGATCGAGGCGATGGAGCGGCTGCGCGGGGAGACGTTGCGCGACCAACTGACGGAGAACGCGGCGTCCCTCGGGTGGGGGCCTCGGTAGGGCCAGGCCCGCTACTCGACGGCTTCCCCGTCGCACGGTGCGAACCAGTCCCGCCAGGCGGTGGCCATCCCGACGGCCGTGTCGTAGGTCACCCAGCCGTCCGCCGCGAGCGGGTCCGTCGTCTCGGTGAGGAAGCGGTCGTAGGCCGCGAGGTCGTCCGCGAACGCGTCGGCCAGGTAGGCCTCCAGCGCGGGCTCGTCGTCCGTCGAGGGACCGAAGCCATCGACGTGGAGCACCCAGTACCAGGTGTTGACGTGGTCGACGCGGGCGTGGGCGAGGACCTGCGAGAGGGTCTGGGTGGCGACGAGCGGGAAGCGGGCGTGCTCGACCTCGCGCACGTCGTGACCGGGCAGGTAGAGGACGGGGCCCTCCGGCTCGTGGAGGAGGAACGCCTCGGGGTCGTCCGAGCCCACGCCGTCCGCGATCCGCCAAGGCTGCACCTGGACGTGGGGGAGGCCGAGCTGGGTCGCGGGGTCCTTGAAGGCGCTCAGGCTGGTGATGCCGGCGAGCCGCGCCTGCAGCCAGGGCGCCTCGCCGAAGCCTCCGTTGAGATCCGAGGTGGACACGCCGGCCTCGCGCAAGGCGGTGCGCCCGTCGCGGACGGCCTGCTCCACCCCGGTCGTGGCGGTCTCGTCGTGGATGTGCACCGACCAGCCGGCGCCCTCCGCTTCGCGGGCGGCGAGCCAGTCGGGGTCCCAGGTGGCCATGCCGCGGACGAACGTGGCGTCCGCCTGGATCGTGAGCCGGGCCCCGTGTGCCCCGAGCGTGGCGGAGAGGCCCTCCAGCACGCGCGCCCGGAGGCGCCACCTCGCCTCCTCGACGAGGAAGTTGGGGTCGTCCTCCACGTGGACGAGGAACCCCACCCGCGTGCTCGCCTGGGGGCCGTCGCCGGAGGCCGCCCAGCGCTCGCCGACGAGCGCGAAGTCGTCCAGCGTGGCGGTGCCCGCCGACTCCAGCGTGAGCGTGACGATCACGTCCTCGCCCGCGGCCTGCAACGAGAACGGGAGCTCGAAGGGCGTGGTGGTATCGGCGTCGAACGGGGCCTCGACCAGGGCCCGGAGGATCCCTGCACTCCCGACGTGATACACGGTGAGGGTCACCGGTGTATCGGTGTGGATCGTGCCCGAAACCGTGTGCGCCACCCCCCGGTTGAGCAACATCGTGGTGGACGCGCCGCCCGGCCCGGTGACGGCGACACACGGCGGCGCCGCGCAGTTCGCGGCCGCGGTGGGATCCACCGTCGCCTCGCCCACGGGCTCCCACACCGCGATCGTCTCGTCCACCCGCACGTCGGGCTCGATGACGGGGTCCCACGGGTCGGGCGCGAAGTCGGTGCAGAGCGCGGCGGGATCCGGGCCCGAACAGGCACCGAGCACCACGAGGACGGCGACACCGGCCTCCGCCCGCACCCACCTGGCGGCCCAAGCGCGGGGGCGACTCAATCGCGCCCGTTGGCGAAGCGATCGGTCGACGGGCCGGCCCCCGGCACGTGCCGGACGACGCCGTTGCCGCCGAGCCGCATGAGCAGGTACCAGGCGGCTTCGAGGTCGGTGACGCCCGAGCGCGCGGCGATCTCCGCGACGGTGGCGGGCGTGTCGTCCAGCGCGCCGAGGAGCCGCGGCTTCAGCGCGAGCACGACCGCAGCGGCCTTCTTGCCTGCCTCGACGCCGGGCTGGTGGTAGGCGTTCACGTCGATGCGGAGCGCGTAGAGGCCCACCGCACGCTCGTAGAGGGCGACCAACGCGCCGATCCGGAAGGCGTCGACCTGCGAGAGGAGGATCGTGAGCGAGGGGTGCTGGCCCTCGGCGAGCGCCTTCCGCGTCCCGAGCAGGAAGCCCTGGAGGTAGTCCCCGGCGTCCAGCCCAGGCTCGACCTCGACGCCGCCGTGGTACCCGTCGTCCAGGATGCCGACGAACGTGGCGAAGTAGTCGTCCGGGCCGTCCCGGAGCTGCTGGACGTAGGCGTGCTGGTCCGTCGAGCCCTTGTTGCCGTACACGGTGAGGCCCTGGTGCACGACCTTCCCGGCGAGGTCCCGCTCCTTGCCGATCGACTCCATCACGAGCTGCTGGAGGTAGCGGGAGAGGAGGAGCAGCCGGTCGCGATAGGGCAACACGACCATGTCGCGCTTGCCCCGCCCCTCGCCGAGGTGGTGCCACGCGAGGGCGAGCTGTGCAGCCGGGTTGCGGGCGACCTTGCGGGCGCGCGTGGCCTCGTCCATCGCGGCGGCGCCGGCGAGGAAGGCGTCCCCGTCGATGCCCTGGAGGAACATCGGCAGGAGCCCGACCGCGCTGGCGAGGCTCGTGCGCCCGCCGACCCAGTCCCACATCGGCAGGCGGGCGCGCCACCCTTCCGCCACGTTCCAGAGCGCACTCCCCTCCCCCGTGACCGCGACGGCGTGCGGGCCGAAGGCGACGCCGGCGCGCGCGTACGCGGCCTGGGTCTCGAGCAGCGCGTTGCGGGTCTCCGCCGTGCCGCCGCTCTTCGAGATGCACACGACCAGGGTCTCGTCGAGGTCGAGCGGCCCGAGCACGCGCGCGAAGCCGTCGGGATCGGTGTTGTCGAGGAAGACGACGCGCATGCGGTCGTCGGGCTCGGCGAGGGCGTCCGCGACGAACTGGGGCCCCAGCGCGGAGCCGCCGATGCCGAGCACGAGGACCGTGCGGAGCTCGGAGGACCTGTGCACGTCCTTCGCGACGGCGCGCGCGGCCTCCCGCGCCGCCACGATCACGGCCCCGAGGCCGTCCGGCGCGAGGTCGGGCGCGCGGAGCCAGTAGTGGCCGACCCGCCGCCCCTCGTCGGGGTTGGCGATGGCGCCGGCCTCCAGGGCGTCCATCGCGGCGAACGGGCCCACGAAGTCGGCTTCGGCCGCGGCGAGCTCCGCGGGGGTCAGCGAGGTGGCCGAGAGATCGAGCCAGACGCCGAGCGCGGGGCTCCGCCAGCCGAGGACATCCATCCGCTCGAGCCCCATGCAGCACCTCAGGCCGGGCATCCTACCCTGCTGGCGAGGCGAGCGCGCCACGGATACCCGGCGGCCATGTTGCTTTCCCTCCTCCTCGCCCTCGCCTGCTCGAACTCCACGCCGACCACGGATAAAGCGGCCTCCTCCGCCGGCTCGTCGGGTGCCGAGCGCGCGGGCAACACCGCCCCGACCCCCGTGGCCGGCCTCGAGGCCGTCACCTCGCCCACCGGGCTTCGGTCCTGGGTGCTCAAGCCGGGCACCGGCGCCACGCCCACCGCCGGCCAGACGGTTCAGGTGCACTACACCGGCTGGCTGAAGGACGGGACCAAGTTCGACTCCAGCCTGGACGGCGGCCGGCCGTTCAGCTTCGCGGTCGGCAGGGGCGAGGTCATCCCCGGCTGGGACGAGGGCGTCGCGATGATGAAGGTCGGCGAGAAGCGCCAGTTCGAGATCCCGCCGGACCTCGCCTACGGCGACCGCGGCGCGGGCCACGTCATCCCGGCCGGCGCGACCCTCATCTTCGACGTCGAGCTCCTCGCCGTCGAGTAGCGGACAGCGGGCGCCGATACATCGGGCGGCTCACGGATGTATCACTGGCACCACGCCCCGGCGGCTCACGCCCCGGGGAGCACGCGGATCCGCGCGACGCCCTTCACCGCAGCGCAGCCGTTCGCGGCCTCGCCCGGGGGCACGAGGAGGCGGAACGGCCCGCCCTGCGTGTCCGGGAGCGGCTCGCCGTCGAGCGCGTAGACGAGGAGCGCGCCGCCGATGCCCGCCAACGGCGCGGGCGCGGTGGTCATGCCGTCGGTCGCGGAGACGACGAAGCGCCCCCCGGCGGGGGCCGGCACCAGCGCGAGCACCTCGCGGAGCAGGACGGCGACCCCGCTCCGACCGGGGACGCGCGCGCCCACGTCGGGGACCTGCCCGGCGAGCCCCGCGAGGGCCTCGCGGGTGACGTGGAGCTCGAAGCCGTCGAGATCCACGAGGGTGACGCCGGGGCCCGTCGGGGCGGTCTCGTCGGGGAGGATGCACGCGTCGAGCGCGGCGGCGAAGGCGTCGAGGTCGGCCGCGGGCCCGACGATGAGGTCCGCGCGGCTGTCACGCCGCCACGCGGTCCCCGCGAAGTGGAGCTGCCCGCCGGCGATGTCGACGCGGAACCAGCCAACGTCCCCAGAGAAGAGCCCCTTGAAGCGGGCGAGATCGGGGGTGGCCTGGAGCAGATCGCGCAGCTTGTCCCAGCTCACGCGCACGTCGGGTGGGTAGACCCACGAACGGGCGCGGAAGCCCTCGGTGGAGGCGGACTCGACGGGGCCGCGCGCCGCGGCGTAGCGAACGGCGGGCCCCGCTCCCGCCGGCCACTCCAGCGCGTCGTCGGGGAGCGCGCCGAAGCTGGTCTCGATGACGCGCGCGGGGCCGGGCCACAACGTCGCGATGCGGGCGCGGAACGTGGCGAGCGCTTCGGGCGACGCGAGGTCGACGCGGTTGAGGACGAGCACGTCCCCGGCCTCCAACTGGGTGGCGAGGAGCTCGGCGGCGCCGGCGATGTCGAGGACGGCCGAGGGGTCGACCACGACGATGGTGGGGCCGAGCACCACGCGCCCCTTCAGGTCTCCGCGGGTGAGCATGTCCACCACGTCCTGGGGGCGGGCGAGGCCGGAGGGCTCGATGAAGAGGCGGTCGGGCCGCACCTCGTCGAGCACGGTCGACACGGCGCGGGCGAGGCCCGCCGGCGCGGTGCAGCAGACGCAGCCGCCCGGGATGTTGATGACGGGCACGGCCCCCGGGAGGCCGTCGGTGACGAGCGAGGCGTCGATCCCGGCCTCGCCGAAGTCGTTGACGATCACCGCCGCGCGCTCGGCACCCTGGTGCGCGGCCATCCACGCGCGGACGGTGGTGGTCTTTCCGGCGCCGAGGAAGCCGGCGATGATGTGGACGGGGGTGGGCATCGTTGTCGCTTATCCCCGCGCCAGGCGGACGGAGGGCGCGGCGGCGCGTCAGCGACGCCGCGGCTCGGCGCCCCCGACCGCCGGCAGGCGGGCGGGACGCGCCAGCGGAGCGGCTCTGCCGCGACCCCGGAGGAGGCCGGCGGCGAGCGCAGCGAGCCGAGGCGCCCGATCGGCCTACGACGCGCCGGACTCCACCCAGTTCAGGATGCGGTCCACATCCGCCCAGCGGGAGAGCTTGCCGTCCGCGCCGAGCAGCGTGATGACGAGCCGGCGGCCGTCCTGCGTCTGCACCATCGTGCTGAAGCAGTACCGCGCGGTGTCGGTGTAGCCGGTCTTCGCGGCGAGCACGTCGAGGTCCGTGCGGCCCGAGAGCCGGTCCGTCGTGAACAGGCGCCGCGGGGCGTTCTTGTTGGAACGGTGGAGGTCCCAGAACGGGGCGGTCGAGACGGTGTTGAGCACCGGGTGCGCGGCGACGGCCACCGTGGCACGCGCGATGTCGCGGGCGGTCGAGAGGTTGTCGTCCTCGAGGCCGGAGGGGTCGGACCAGGAGGAGTGCTCCATGCCGAGGTCCGCGCTCACGGCGTTCATGCGGGCGACGAAGTCGTCCATGTCGAGGCCGGAGATGCCGGCGAGCGCGTAGGCCGCGCGGTTGTCGGACGCGACGAGGGCGGCCCCCAGCACGTCCCACCCGCCGAGGCAGTCCCCCGTGGAGAGGCGGCTGCGCGCGCCGGAGCGCGTCGGGTACTGCGCCGCGGTGACGCAGAGCTCGGTGTCGAGGTCGGGCTCGGTGGACATGAGCGCCAGCGACGACACCATCTTGGTGAGGGACGCGACGGGGCGGACCACGTCGGCGTTCTTGTCGATGAGGGCCTGCCCGGCGTCGAGGTCGTACACGAACACCGAGCGCGAACGCAGGGAGGGGCCCTTGCCGCCGATGGCGGGACCGTCCATCTGGCCCACGGCGTCGACGTCGGTGACCGCCGGGAACCACGTGGGGCGGTGCCAGGTGGGCGTGGAGTCGTAGGGGCCGGTCGGGAGCGCCGCGGCGATGGGCGCGACGATCGGGGCCGAGTCCGCGGCGAGGTCGGGCGCGTGAAGATCCCCGATGGAGCCGAGCGCGGCGGCAGCGACCACCGAACGCGGCGCCGGTACCGACGCGTAGAGCACCGGGGTGGCCACGTGGATCGTGAGCACGGCGCCGGCGGCGACGATGGCGGTGGAGGCGAGGCGCAGGAGGAGCTTCACGGGGAGCCAGGAGTCGAGGGGGTTCGAACAGGAGAACACAGCCAGTCTTGCCGTGTCAAGAGCACTCTCGACCGCAGCGTGCTCTTCTTCAAGAGTATCGCAGAAAATCGTCCATCACGAACCGGCCGCCCCTGCTGTCAGCGCGAGGACAGTGTGGGCGCGCCGATTCCCGCGCCATGCTGGTGAAGGTCCGGCCGGTCCAACGCGGGGCACTCGCTGGCAACGGGCAACCACGTCCGCTACCATGGCGGCGGGAGGCTCCATGCTCCAGCGACAGCTCCAAGCCCCGGTGCGCAGCCGGAAGGGCGGCGGGGACACCTCCGGCGCCGCCCGGTCGGACCGCCAGTCACGTCTCGGCAACGCGGCCGTGCAGGAACGCAGCGCCGCGTCGGCGCCCGCCGTGAGCGAGGCGCCCCAGGCGGAGACCGCCCCCCAGACCTTCCCCGACGGCGCGGAGCTCCAGGAGGCCGGCGCCCAGCAGCCCCTCCGCCCCGCGAAGCTCTCGAAGGGCCAGACCGGCGCGCTCATCGGCACGGGCGCCACGGTGAAGCTCACCCGCAGCGCCGACGGCAACGGGCGCGCGGCCGCCGAGGTGGCGGACGGGTCCGCGGCGGAGATCGTCTCGGTCACCGGCAGCCGGATCAAGGTGAAGGTGCGCGACGGCGAGAAGAACGTCGAGGGCTGGGTGGACGGCGCCGTGTTCTCCGACCAGCCCGCGCTGACCCGCGACGAGGACGACGCGAAGCTGGCCGACGACTACGTCTACAGCAAGGTCGAGGGCGACCACTCGCCGGTGAACCCGAAGGGCAAGGACACCGCCCAGGGCGCCGCGGGCAACTGCTTCCTCATCGCGTCGATGGCGGCGGTGGCCAACGCGTCGCCGGGCGCCATCAAGGACATGGTCAAGTACGACAAGGGCAAGGGCACCTACACCGTCCGCTTCTACGAGGAGCAGGGCCGGGGCGCCGCGAAGCCGGTCTACATCGAGGTCGACGGCTACCTTCCGACCGAGAAGGCGAACCGCAAGGACCCCACCTACGCGGGCGACGAGAACGGCGTGATGTGGTCCGCCATCATCGAGAAGGCCTACGCCAAGTGGAAGGGTGGCTACGACGTGATCGGCGAGGGCGGCACCGGCGAGCAGGCGATGGCCGAGATCACGGGCGTGCGCTCGCAGGACAAGCGGCCGTCCAGCATGAAGGCCGACGAGGTCATCCCCTTCTTCACGCAGGCGCAGAAGGACGGGAAGGCGATCTACGCGGGCGTGCGGGACGCGGAGAAGTCGGCGGTGCAGAAGCCCTTCCGCGGCACGGGGGACGGGCCCTTCACCGGCTCGCTCACCCACACCCACCGGTGGAACGAGATCCACCCCGGCTCCGTCGAGATCAGCGACGCCGCGGGCAAGGCCGGGGACCTCTACGACAGCGGCAGCCACGGCGACAAGACCGGGAAGCTCTCGGGGACGGGGCTCCGGAGCGGCATCGTCAACTACAAGGGCGATGCGAAGGACCAGATCGAGCTCGCGTTCGCGAAGGGCAAGGGCCCGGCGGCAGCGGGGGACCTCGAGGTGGCGTTCGACTACGAGGGCGTCCTCAACGCGGACAAGACGATCATCGGGAACCACGCGTACGCGTTCGAAGCCGTGGTCGGCGGGAAGGAGCTCCAGTTCTACAACCCGTGGGGCACCTACCAGCCGAAGCCCATCACGCCCGGCGAGTTCCTCACCTACTTCGACAGCCTGACGACCAACACCCCGCCCTCCGCGAAGACGCAGAGCTAAGCGGTGGATCTTCCAGTGGAGGCGCCGATGGCGGACTGTACGGCGCGCATCGAGGCGGGCCAGCCGCTGGCCGAGGCGTTGGCGGCCGGTGGGGTCGTGTGCCTGGGGCCGGGCGTCCATGCCGGGCCCCTGGTCGTGAGCGCGAGCGTGACCCTGCGCGGCGAGGCCGGCGCGGTGCTCGACGCGAAGGGGGGCGGCAGCGTCGTCGCGGTGTCGGACGACGACCTGGTCGTGCGCATCGAGGCCCTCACCTTGCGCGGCGGTAGCGGCGAGGCCGGCGGCGGGGTGTCGTTGACCGGCTACTCCGAGATCGTGCTCGTGGGCTGCACCGTGGAGGGCAACCGCGCCAAGGCCCGCGGCGGCGGCACCGGTGGCGGGGGCGGCGGCGCCTACGCGAGCCGGGGCACGTTGCGGGTGGAGGCCAGCACGTTCCGGGACAACCGGGCGGCGGTCGGGAGCGACCTGTTCGTGACCGGCGTGGCGGAGCTGACCGTGAGCGGTGGGCACCTCGGCGGCGACGTCGCCGCGCGCGAGGGGGCGCAGGTGGCGCTCGACGGCGTGGCGGTGGACGGCGCGCTCGACGCCCGGGGCACGACGACCCGGGCCCCGACCGTGTCGGTGAAGGGCGGTCGCGTCCGTGGCGGTGTGAAGAATGACCCGGCCCTACCGGCCCAGGTGGAGATCCTCCCATGATTTTGCTCTGGCTCTGCGCGTGCGCCCACGACGACGACGACGACGGGGTGGACGATCCCAAGAAGCCGGGCGTCACGGCGGACATCGTGAGCTCCACCGTGTACGACGCGACCTCGGACCGGGACGGCTACCTGTCCATCCCCGTCGAGGTGACCGAGGACGGGGGCATCTTCCAGGTCGTCGTGACGCGGGAGCGCGGCATGCTCTCGACCGAGTACCTCAACGGCCCGGACGGCAGCGCCATCCTCGACTGGGAGGACTGGTACGACTCCTCGTTCTCGTTGACCGAGAGCTTCTTCCCGACGGAGTTCGCGACCACGCTGAACTGGCCCGTCCGCGAGGAGGACGGCCCCCTGGAGGTGGGTTCGTACGAGGTGATCATCTCCACGCTCGACGCCCAGGGGTACTACGCCGGCCGCGAGAACGTGCAGGTCGAGGTGCTCACCCGCGCGGAGCCGAACGCCGCGCGCGGGGCCCTGCGGGTTGTCGTCGCCTACGCCGAGGGCGTGCGCGACGAGCCCGACGTGGTCGCGTCCGTCGAGGCCGCGGTGGACTACTGGGTCGAGCTCTACGCTGCCGTCGGGGTGACGCTCGAGCCCGAGTACAGCGACATCGCGGTCGATGCCGAGCTGCCCGACACCTACGAGGGGCTCCCGGAGATCTCCGCCTTCCACGACTCCCAGGACCAGCGCACCCTGCTGATGGTCGTCGGCGAGCGCATCGCGGCCGACCGCTGGCTTTACGGCGAGGCGGGCGGCATCCCCGGCCCCTACGCGTCCGCCGACCACGCGGCGGTGTTCGTCTCCTGGCTCGCGAACGCCGGCTCCGACGCGGAGTTCCAGGAGGCGGACATCCTGCTCTTCGGCGAGACGATGGCGCACGAGGTGGGCCACTTCGTCGGGCTCTTCCACCCCGTCGAGGACGGCTGGGAGTACTGGGACGCTCTCGAGGACACCTCGGATTGCACGGGCATGGGCGCGTGCGAGGGGAGCCTGGGGGCCAACCTGATGTTCCCCTACCCCGTGTGCACGGGGGGTTCGGCGGCGTCGTGCCTGCGGCAGGATGTGTTGAGTGGGGGGCAGGCGGGGGTTGTGAATCGGTATGTGGGGGTGGAGTGAGGGGTGGGGTTGGGGGGGCTCGGGAGCGGGCCGCGCCCGGACGGAGTCCGGGTGCGGAGGGGGCCGCCGACGGGCGGGGTTCGTGCGGCAGGGATCCGGAGGGCGGGCGCGGCTCGCGGCCGGGCCGGGCGGCCGCGAGGCGGCCGGCTGGATCGGGGGGGCGGGCTGCGGCCGGGAGGGGACCGGCCTCGGAGGGGGCCGCATTGGGCGGCAGGGATCCGGAGGGCGGCCGCGCCTCGCGGCCGGTCCCGACCGGGCGGCCGCAAGGCGCCCGGTCGGACCAAGGCCGCAGGCCGCGCCCGGAAGGAGCCCGGCCCCGGAGGGGGCCGCCAAAGGGTTCTTGTACCCCCGTGAGGGTAGTCCACAGACGGGCGGTGAATGTCGAGGGGCGGTGGGTGGTCTGAACGCGTGGAGGTCCGGATGTGGTTCGTGATGATGGGGCTGGCGGCCGCGGGCGGGGCCTACGATGTGCTGAAGCTGCGGGACGGCGGTGACTGCGCCGCGCTCGGGACGGGGCCGGAAGCGCGGGACGAGCTGATCGCGCTGGCCGAAGGGGACGTGGGGCCGCCGTACGTGCCGATCCGGGCGGCCGAGTGCCTGGTCCAGGGGTTCGCAGCGGATGCGACCGTGGTGGAGCACGCGCGGACGTGGGTCGCGGACCCGGAGAAGGCGGGGCTCGGAATCATCGTCGCGGGCGAGATCGACGCATTCTCGGTGGAGGACGGGGTGTCGATCGCGAGGGCCGCGGTCGCGGGGACCGACCCGAAGATGCGGGAACGGTTGATCCGGCGTTTTATGCGAAGCGAACGAATCGAGGTTCGGAAGGTGGTGGAGGGGGTTGACGCGGGGGGCGGGGGTCGATAAATAGCTGCCGCATTCCCGCTTAGCTCAGTTGGTTAGAGCATCGGACTGTTAATCCGGGGGTCGGTGGTTCAAGTCCACCAGCGGGAGCCATTCCACGCGCTGCGCTAACTTCACAGTAGCGCCCACAGCGCCCTGGGTACCGGGTGACGGTTCACGCTCCTTCGCCGGGGCGTGAACCTCCCCGTGAACCGCGTGAACCACGGCCGGGGACTTCCCTCCCCCGCCGCCGGGACCGCGCACCTTCCGAGCGGCCTGCTCCAGCGGGGCCGAGGCGTGCGTGCCGTCGTAGAGCGCGACCTCGACGCGGTCAGGGTAGACGCGCACCTCGTCGATGATCTCGTGCAGGAGCTCGCGGCGCTCGCCGGGGGCGCGATGCAGTTCGTAGAAGTCGAGCAACGAGCGAGAGAGACAGTCCAGGCGGGTGGCCATGACCACGTCGACCTGGCGGCCGCGGACGGCCCCGAGCATCTCCTGAAGCTGCGGGCGGTCGAGGTTCTTGCCGCTGGTGCCGTCTTCGCGGAAGACGCGGGCGACGAGCTGCGGGCCCTGACGTGAGGCGACGGAGGCGCGGCCTCCTGGGTCGATTGTGGGACGGCCCGCGGTAGGGTCCGCCGGACACCCAGCCGGCTCTCGGAGCGGATGCGCGTTAGGTCGACCCCTGCCCTCGCCGCCACCGCGACGCGCGCTTCGCCGGATAGCGATGCCGACACAACTCTCCGTTCCCGCCTGCCCCTTCTGTGCCCCCTCGGGCATCGCGACCGTCGCCGAGAACCCCCTCGCCTTCGCCTTCCGCGACCGCTACCCCGTCTCCCCCGGTCATACGCTCGTCGTCACCCGGCGCCACGTGCCCGACTTCTTCGGCTGCACGGCCGAGGAGCGGGCTGCCCTCCTCGAACTCGTCGACCGTGTCAAGGCCGACCTCGACCTCGAGCTGCACCCGGACGCCTACAACGTCGGCTTCAACGCAGGCGAGGCCGCGGGCCAGACGGTGATGCACGTCCACGTGCATGTCATCCCCCGCTTCCACGGCGACGTGGAGGATCCGCGCGGCGGCGTTCGCTACGTGGTGCCCGACAAGGCGAACTACCTGCGCCAGCGCGCCGAGATCCTGCCGGACGGCGACCTCGGCGGCAGCTTCTACCTCGCGCTCGCACCCCTGCTCGCCCGAGCCACCCGTATCGACATCCTCGCGGCGTTCGTCCAGGACAGCGGCCTGGCGCTGATCGAGCCCGCCGTGCAGGAGGCGCTCACACGCGGCGCGCGGCTGCGCATCCTGACGGGCGACTACCTCGACATCACCCAGGTCGACGCGCTCCGGCGGCTCGACGACTGGGCGTCCGCCACGGCGGCGGAGCGGGGCGCGGACACCGACGCCCTGGCCATCGCGGGGGACCTTCACGCCCGGGTAATCGAGACGAGACACTTGGGTGGGCGCTCGTTCCATCCCAAGGCATGGCACCTGCAAGGCGAGGATTTCGGTGTCACGTTCGTCGGGAGCAGCAACCTCTCACGGTCGGCGCTGCACGACGGGATCGAGTGGAACCTCCGCGTTGACCGACACCACGATCGGGCCGCGTGGTCGCGGGTGGCCTCCTCCTACGAGCGCCTGTGGTCGGCCGCGCGGATCATCGACGCCGACTGGATCGCCGCGTACGCCGCTCGGGTCCGGTTGCGACCGCGTCCGCTCCCCCTCGGGGAGGTGGCAGACCATCCCGCCGTCGCGCTCCCGGACCCCACGGGCCTGCAGAGGGAAGCGCTCGATGCGCTGGCGGCCAGCCGCCTGGAGAATCGCAGACGAGCGCTCGTCGTCATGGCAACCGGGCTCGGAAAGACCGTCCTCGCCGCCCTCGACATCGCGTCCGTCGCACGCGAGCGAGGGGCAGCTCCGTCGGTGTTGTGGATCGCGCACCGGCGCGAGCTGCTCGAACAGGCGGCGAGCACGCTCCGCCGCGGCCTGCCCGACGCCCGCTTCGCGTGGATGCTCGGCGGTGAGCGGCCCGAAGAGCCCTTCGACGTGCTCTTCGCATCGGTCCAGACGCTCGCCCGCCCGGCGATCCTCGCCTCCCTGGCCCCGGATCGCTTCGACTACATCGTCGTCGACGAGGTGCATCACGCCGACGCCCCATCCTACCGTCGCATCCTCGCCCATTTCTCTCCGGCGTTCCTGCTCGGCCTCACCGCGACGCCCGAACGTGCCGATGGTGGCGATGTCCCGGGCCTGTTCGACGACCACGTCCCCTACCGCGCCGACGTCGGCACCGGGATCGTCGAGGACCTGCTGGTCCCCTTCGCGTACTTCGGCCTCGCGGACACGACCGACTACCGGCCGATCTCCTGGCGTAGCGGTAGGTTCGACGTCGCCGAGCTGTCGACCGCGCTGGAGACACAGGCGCGGATGGAGAAGCTCTGGACCGCCTGGAACGAGCCCGGCAGGTCCGGCTCGCGGACGATGGTGTTCTGCGCGTCCGTCGCCCACGCCGTGTTCGTGCGCGACTGGCTCGGGGCACGCGGCGTGCGCGTGCGCCTCTGCCATGGCGGCCCCGGCTCCGACGACCGCACCGCGGCGTTGCAGGACCTCGAAGCGGGGCGGATCGACGCGATCTGCAGCGTCGACCTGTTCAACGAGGGGATCGACTGTCGCCCGCTTGATCGGGTCGTCATGCTGCGCCCGACCGAGTCGCCGGTCCTGTTCCTGCAGCAGTTGGGCCGCGGACTGCGAAAGGCCGAGGGGAAGGCACGCCTGGTCGTGATCGACTTCGTGGGGAACCACAAGGTGTTCCTCGACCGCGTGCGCACGCTGTTGAGCCTGGGAGGGGGAGAGGCGTCACTGCAGGCGTTCGTGGCGCGCGGTGTCACCCAACTCCCACCCAAGTGCTCCCTCGAGTTCGAGCTCGAAGCGATCGATCTGCTGAAGCGGCTCCTGCCCGCCGGTGGCGGCGCGAGCGCCCTCGTCGCGACGTACCGCGAGCTGCGCGCCGCCAGGGGCGAGCGTCCGATGGCAGGCGAGCTAGTGCGGCGCGGTTACACCCTCGGGTCGCTGCTGTCGGGTCACGGGGGCTGGTTTGGATTCGTCTCCGCGGAAGGCGACCTGAGCGAGGTGGAGGCCTCGGTGTTCGCGAAGGCCGGCGCTTGGCTGCGCGAGGTGCAGTCCACGCCGATGACGAAGTGCTTCAAGATGGTCGTGCTCGAGGTCCTCCTCGACGCGGACGCGCTGCTCGACGGGATGGACCTCGCCGACCTCGCGGCGCGCTCGCACGACCTGCTGGTCCGGTCCCCCGAGCTGTTCGAGGACCTCGACGGTGTAAGGGACATCGAAGACCCGCAGCACCCTGATCCGAGACTGTGGGCGGCGTATTGGCGGAAGAACCCCATCGCGGCGTGGTGCAACGGCCCCTGGTTCAAGCTCGATGCGGCGCGGCTCGTCCCCCGCCTGCCCTCCGCGGACGTGGAGACGCTCGCGGCGATGACCCGTGAGTTGGTGGACGCTCGCCTGGCGACGTACCGTCGGCGGCGAGAAGGGGGCGGCGAGGCGGTGGACGCGAAGGTCTCGTGGAACCAGCGCGACCCAATCCTGTTCCTCCCCACCGGCGCCCGGCGCGACCGGCTGCCCACCGGCGATGTCGATGTCCGCTTGCCCGACGGCGCCCCGTGGCGCTTCCGCTTCGCCAAGGTCGCGGTCAACGTGGCCCACCCCGTCGGACGCGACCGCAACGAGCTCCCCGACCTGCTACGGCGCTGGTTCGGGCCGCAGGCGGGGAGGCCGGGCACCGACTTCCGGGTGCGGTTCCGTCCCTCGCCCGACGGGTGGTGGATGGAGCCGCTGGGCGAGGTGGTGACGTTGGCGACCGAGCGGGGCCGGTTCGTCGCGTTCCCGACGTTGAAGGCGGCAGCGGGGTGGAGCGGCGCGGGCAATCTGGCACCCGAGGCGGGCGATGTGCTCCTCCCGGGTCCCGTCAGTGACGGGCAATTCGCCGTCCGGGTGACGGGCTCCTCGATGGACGGCGGCGTGAGTCCGCTTCGCGACGGCGACTGGGCGATCTTCGAGTGGGCGCGCGGCCAGGGCATCGGCACGATGGAAGGCAAGGTCGCCCTGGTCGGCATCGGCGCCGAGGACGAGGGAGCGGAGTTCCACATCAAGCGCGTGATCCGCGTGGCGGACGGGTACGCGCTCCGTTCGGACAACCCCGAGGTCGAGTCTCGCCCGGCGGCCGGAGCGATCCCGTACGCGCGATTGGTCCGGGCGGTGCATCCCGAGGCGCTGGCTCCGGAGGAGGGGACGACGCTCACCGACCTCGCCGGGGCGTTCGGCCTCTCCGAGACACCGACCGGCACGACCGCGCGGGTGGACGGACACCTGTTTCTCCTCGCCGAGGGGCGCGACGTGCTGACCGCGCCCGACCGTTGGACCGTCCGCGTGCCAGATAGGCGGCCCGGGGAGACCGCGTTCGTGCTGGCCCGGTCCGAGGCCGATGCGCCCTGGACCTACCTCGGAGTGGGGCGCTGGCGCGCCGAGGAGTCCGCCTGGGCGTTCCGGGATCCCTCACTTGGAACCTGGCGCGCCCTGTCCTCGGGGCGGGTCGCATCGCGCACCCTGAGCCGCCGGTGGACGGATGCGGCGGTTCGTCTCTCGGAGGCAGCGCCGGCGCAGCTCGCAGACGTGTGGCTGGAGCGTGGGAAGCAGCGCGGCCGGGTCGTCGGGCGGGCCCCGCAAGGCGGCCTGCGCGTGGACGGCGGCGAGGGAGGCTTCCCCGAGCGGACGGTCTCGTTGCTCGACCTCGGCTGGGCCCTCGCCGCCGAAGCGGACGTTCGGCTCAAGGGCGGCGTCCTGGACGAGGCGCGGGTGAACCGCGTGCGCTACCTCGACGGCACGCCGAAGGGCGCGACCCGGTGGATCGACACCGGGTGGGCGCTGGTAATCCTCACGGCCCTGCACGCCCATCCCGTCGAGTCCTGACAATGCCGCTGGAAACCCGCCTCTCCACGCTCACCCGCGACCAGCTCGCCGCCCTGGTCTAGCGCCTCGTCGCGCGGCACCCCGACCACGAGGACCTCGTGCATCCCCCCAGCGAAGCCAGGCGCACCGATGAGGCACGCTGGCCCGCGCCGATGGTGGACTCCTTCGCGTCGTCCTCCGCTCGGACGGCGCCCAGCAGCGCGCCCGCCATCGCGTCGACGAGGTCCGCGCCGCCATCGCCACGCTGGCCAGCGAGCAGGTGATCCACACGGCGAGCCTGACCCACGGCGAGCGGTTCGTCGCCGACTTCCGGCAACTCCTACCCGCCAACCTCGTGAGCATCGATGGCGTCAGCGGACCCTGCGCGCGCGGCGTCCGCATGGGCTTCGTGGGGGACGGTTGGATCGGGGTGTTCCCCGAGCTGGCCGTCGCCCGCTGCAACGACGTGCTGCATCGCGACGGCGACAAGCTCCCCAGCGCCGAGACCGTCGGGTCGAGCCTCGTCACCATCGGCGCGATCGTCGCCCAGGGCAAGGACCGCCTCGCCTGAACGGGACATGCCGGAGCAAGTACGGGCAGGGGCTGCGTCTGCCGACAACCAAACCAGCCTCGAGCAGTCCTCCGGCGGCCGATGTGGTCTTCGGTGACCTCGCGACGGCGCTCTCGCTCCGGGCCGACCACGCCGTCCCGGAGCGCGGTGAGGAGTCAGCGAGGACACGACCCGCACCTGCTGCCGAACCATCCCCGACCACGGCCATGCACCGTCGGGCCATTGGTGCAGGATGGCCTGGACTGCAGTATATCGACCGGATGTCATCTCGAAGTGTTTCGAAGGCAGCGCTGTTCTGTTTCCTCCCCGCGCTCGCGTGCAACCCGACGACCGCCGACGGGCCAGCCGCCGACGACACCGGCGGCCTGGATGACCCAGCGGTGTTGCCGATGGATCCCGGCCCCCCGCCGGCCACGGGCGTGTGGGACGGCGCGGTTCTCGCAGGCGGAGGGCGGTACTACTCCATCCGGGACGGCGAGCTCGGCGCGCCCATCGATCTGAGCACGGTCGCCGCGGCGTGGTTTCACGAGCCGACGCTCTGGGTGGACCACGACCTGCTGCAGGTGTCGTCCTCGGGGTGTTGGACGGCGTTGTGGTCGACGGCGTCCCTTACCTACGTGGAAGTGGGTCCGTCGGTCGCGCTCGACGTGGGCGGGGACACGCTCACCCTGGACCTCGAGGACGGCGGGGATCGCTACCGGTGGGAGGGAGACGCCCTCGCGGCGGGCGCCGCCCTCGCGTTCGACGGGGTGGCGAGCACGGCGGTCGTCCCAGAGCCCCTCGTCATCGTGGACGGCGAGAGCATGTGGACGGCGTACGCGGCCACGGGCACGCTCGACCTCGCCTGGGAGCCCGCGTCGAGCCCGGGCAGCCGCATGCTGCTGTATCGCGACGAGGCCGACGGTCGGGTGACCGGCTGCGTCTTCCGCGACGACGGCGCGGCGACGATCCAATTCGGGGCCCCGGCGGAGGAGGAGGTGCTCGAGGGCTTCATCCTGCGCCGCAGCTACGTCGACGACCTGGAGACGGACAACTACGGGCGCATCTCGTTGCGGGCGCAGGATCAGACGTCGTTCATCGCGAGGTGAGCGCGGTGCCCGACGCCACATCGCCTACGCTGCCTGAGCCTCAGGTACTCTCATCGACAATCGAGACCCCTCTGGCATGCGCATCGAATCCGTCGGGCCAAACCGTCCTTGTGTCCGCAATCGAGCCCGAAAGGTCGGCCTCATCGATGCCGGTGCAGCGGAGGTTCGCGCCGGCGAGTCGCGCACGGCGAAGGCACGCCCTCCCGATGTCCGCACCGCCGAGGTCCGCGTCGGTGAAGTTCGCGTCGTCGAAGATGCCGCTCCGCATCATCGCTTCGCGCAGGTCCGCGCCTTCAAAGGATGCAGACGACGCATTACAGGCCGGCAATCGGGCGCCCCGGAGGTCTGCCCGGTCCAGAGCGGCCCGCTCCAGCCCGGCCGAGCGCAGGTCCGACCTGCGGAGATCGGCGCCACGTAGGTCCGCTCCATCGAGCATGGCACGGTGGAGGTTGAGGTCTCGGAGGTCCGCGCCCGCCAGGGCGTCGGCCTTTACGGAGACGCTTTCGCCGGTCTCGCACCGGATGACCATCACCACGACGAGTCCGGGTCGATTGGCATCGTCTGCCAGTCGACGGCAGCGCCGGGGCGCCCACCAGCCCATGGTTGGATCGGGGGCTCCTGGCCCATGAGTCTGCCCGAGATGTACCGGTGGTTGCCGTCTACGATCATGCCACCATCTACCTTGATGGCGGGCGCGGCCCCTCCCGCCGCCAGGCGGTCAACGTACTGCTGAATACGAGGCATCGATACACCCCCGGGCTGCTGCGACTTCAGGGGCGCGTCCTTGCTTCGCGGATCATCTCCTCAGTTACCCTCGGCCCCTTCTTGACGATATCCCACGGCAACCCCGTCGAGTTGTGAACCCACGCCCCCTCCTCCCCGACGAAGAAGGTGTGGGACCCCTCGACCACGAGGTTGTAGACGGTGCTCGTCTCCTGCACCCAGTCCACGCCGGCGACGGTGAGCCAGCCGCCGTCGGCGGTGGGTACGAGATCCCCGGTGCGCAGCTCCGCGGCGGCGATCCAGCCCGCGCCGTCGACGTAGAACGGGTGCTCGGGCGTCGCGAGCACTTCGTGCCGCCCGAAGCCACCGTCCGCCCACCGCACCGCCACGAGGCTCGGAACTTCGTGGTGATGACGCGGAGCACGCGGCGGAAGCTCGCGTCGTGCGTGTCGGGGTCCTCGGACCACACGAGGTCGCCGGGCCGCACCTCCTCGATGGGCACGAGGCCGCGCGAGGTGAGCCCCATCGTGCCCGCGGGGAACGAGCCCCCAATCCACGGCAGGCCGGCGGCGCCCGAGAACCCCCCGGCAAACTCGGCCACGGTGGCGACGGTACCGATGACGGTGAGGGCGTCTCCGTTGAGGTCCATCTGGCGTTCGACCGCACTTCGAGCCAGCCGCTGGTCCCCCGAGAACAGGTCCTGCGCGTTGTTCATCGAGTGGTAGCCGTACCCGGCGGTGTTGACGAAGGCGCCGCCGAGGTCCTTGCCCTGCGCGAGCAGCGTCTCCCCGGCCCCCTGGAGGTTGCCCATCCGCGCCTGTGTCATCGGGAGGGCCATGTACGCGTCGAGCAGCCCGTTCCCGACCACGCCCATCGAGCCGCCGAAGTCGTTGGACAGCATGCGCCAGCCCGCGGCGTTGTCCTCCCAGAAGCCGCCCCACGTGTCCGACCGGTAACCCCCGACGGCCCCGCCCGCGCCCGAGACACGGTCCATCACGGTGGGAGAGGCCATCGGCACGTGCTCGACGATGTCGACGCCCTGGATGTTCTCGAGCGCCTTGCTCGTGTCCGACTGTGTGGTGGGCCCCGCCTGGTCGCGGGCCTCCGGAGCCACCTGCGGCGCGGGCGCGCTGGGACCCGCGGGGGGCGGTGGCGGCGACCCGGCCCTGCGCGGCGGGTGCGAAGCGGTGGGGGTATCGTCCGGACCATAGTCGTTCGCACATCGCCGTGACCGTGCGCTCCCCCGGCGGTGCGGAGCCAAAGATACACGGTGGAAGAAGGAGCGCTGATCGCAGGGACGGCGGGCGCCACCCGCAGAGGAGGTTGATTCGCGGTTGATCGCGCCCTACGGCAACCGGGGACGACGCGGCGCAGGGTGCGCGGCCGTCCGGTGAACGCGGGCCTGACACGGGATCCGTATCAGCCCCCTCGTCGATGCGGACTGCTGCGCGTCCACGGTGTCAGAGATATCCGGAGATGATGCCAACACCGCCCACCCTCGTCGGCCGCTGGGACATCGAGTCGATGGACAACGAGAGCGGGTTCGTGGCCCGACGGGTCGGAGGCTCCTGATGGCACACGGCCCGATCACCCAGCGCCTCATCCGTGCCATCCGCCGCGTCCAGAGCGCCCAGGTGGTCGAACTCGCTGCCTTCCGCGCCGGCGGAGAGATCGCGCGCGAACTGCAGGCCACGGTCCTATCGAAGGCGCAGGCCCACGAGCTGCACCCGGTCCACGCGTACTGGTCCTTCGTCCAGCACCACCTCTCGATGTTCGGCGAGCAGGTCCTCGGCCTGCCCGAGGCCGACCGGATCGCGAAGCTCATCACGGCCGCCGAGGACGAGTACATGCCCACGGGGCCGCCCATGAGCCCGCTCACCGGCACCTACTTCTTCGGCTGGGCGTACTGCGATCTCACCGTCGGCGCGGGGAAGGAGACCGCCGCCGGCTGCACCATCGACGTCGTCGCCACCCTCGGCGTCGACCCGGCGCTCGTGACCGCGATGCGGACGTTCGCGGCGAGCCGGATGGGTCTATGGACGGTCGCCGGCCACGGTGAGGGCACCACCATCCTCGGCGAGGCCGTCACCGGCGACATGCGCGAGTGCGTCGTACCGGCCGGGCACCGGGGACGCCCCGGCGAACTCTGGCTCGCCCGCGTACTCCCGCCCCCCGCCGACGGCCTGCCGAGCCTCGTGTTCACCACGCCCTACGTGCTGATGTCGCCGATGGCAGCTTGGGAGACGTACATCGACCGCACCCTGCGGCGCATGGACCCCAAGCACCCCGAGCGCGCCTACTCGACGCTGATGAAGCACGGTCTCTCCGCGCGCTACTGGCCCGAGTTCGTGTTCGAGGCGTACGCGAACCACCGGCCCGAGGCGGTCTTCCTGCTCGGGCTCCCCGACGTGACCGGGAGCCGGCCGCATGGGAAGGGGTTCGTGGAGCCCTGACCGGCGCTGCCGCCGCCGTAGCGGCCGGGATGCTCACGACGACGTGCACCCGGTTTCCGGCGCGCGGTGCGGTGCCATCCCGCGAGGCGTAGCGCCTCGCGTGCCGACGTGCGAAGGATCGGCCGTGCTGTCCGACTCCCCGACCTCGACCCCGCCGCGTACCACGCGCCTCCATGCCGCCGCGGCCTTGGCGGCGGTCGCGTTGTTGGCGTGGGGGGCGCTTCCTTACCTCCCCGGGCAGATCGACGACACCTACATCGTCTTCGCCTACGCGCACAACATCGTCGAACACGGCGAGATCGCGTGGAACACCGGCGTCCGCGTCGAGGGCTACTCCAGCCCCTTGCACCTCGCGCTAATGGTCCTTGGCGCGTTCGCCGGTGCGGACCTCGCGATCTTTGCGAGGGTGCTGTCCTTCGCGTGCAGCGCAGCTGTCGTTGCCGTCCTCGCCCGGTCCGTGCTGGGCCCGCACCGGTTCCTGCTCGTGGTGTTGCTCGCGGCGTGGCAACCGTTCCAGTACTGGTCGACGGCGGGCCTCGAGACGGCGATGGCCACCCTGCTCGGCGTGCTCGCCTGGCCGCTGGTCATCAGAGGGCGCAGCGAATGGGCGCGCGGGGTGATGCTTCTGCTGCTCTTCTCTGTCACCCGACCCGAAGGGATGGCGTGGCTCGGAGTGGCTCTGGCGCGGCGACTTACGCTTGGCAAAGAGTGGGGTCGCCCGGAACGACTCGTGCTAGCGGGGCTGACTGCTCTCGGGATCTACCACCTCGCGCGCTTCTTCTACTTTGGCTACCTGCTACCGACGCCGTACCTCGTGAAGATCGCGGCGATCGAGCAGTTTGGCATCGGTGTCAGGCAGTTGGCGCGGGAATTGGCATCAGCCGGTGGGATCCTGCTGGCGACGCTCCTCTTCCGGCGTCGGATATCGCCTTGGGCCTGGGCGCCACTGCTCATCCAAGGCTCGCTGCTCGTTCGGGCGGGTGGGGACTGGATGGGGCACGCGCGGTTCCTGGTACCCGGCGTGGCTGCGAGCGTGGCCGCGGTGTGGATCCAGGGCGTCCCCCGCCAGCGTTCATGGCCCGCTCTCGGCCTGGTGGCCGCGCTCGGTGGCTTCGCGTTCGCGTGGGAGCCATCCCACGAGGGGTTCGCCGACGGCAAGGGCATCCTCGTCCCGGGCTGGCGCAACCCGTGGTTCTTGCGGCACCCTGGGGAGACCGTGCGCACGCCCTGGGCCGTCGCGCTCCTCGAAGAGACGAGCTTCCTCATCGCACGGGTACCGCCGGGCGCTGGCGCGGCAATCTCGGACGTGGGTTTGCCCGGGAACCTCGAAGACGTGCGCATCTGGGACAACGCCGGCCTTACGGACCGCGTCACCGCGCGAATCATCGCGAGCGAGTCGGGTGACATCGTTCAAGAAATTCTGGACCGGTACCACCACGGGGATGACGTGTGGTGCATGCGCTACGGTCGCGGAAAGAACGGGGAAGAAACCGCAGATGCTTGGCTGACGAAGCTGCTTCCGGAGGTGTCACCTTCGTTTTCCGGGTCTCCTCACATGGTCTGGCGATGCCGGGCCGGCGGTGCCCCCGATGCCGAGGTGGTCGCGGCGCGTTGGGCAGCGCTCGTCGGGCGCTATCCATCGCAAGATTGGATCCGCTGGCACTACGCCCGCGCCCTGCTGGCGGCGGGGCACACGACCCTAGCGGCTGAAGCGGTTCGCGGCGCCATGTGGCTGAGCGACGAGGGTCTCGGGTGGGTCGCCTTCGGTGACGGCCAGAGCGCGACCTATCAACGCGGGCGAGGTTGGGCGCTCTACAGCAATGGCAGTCGAGCCTCGATCGCGGCCACCGATGACTTCTGGGTTGCCACCCGCGTGCGCTTGGATGTGGACGACCCAGGGGAAGCCGGTGCAGCGGTGACGATCCGCTGGGACCCACCCTGCTCGCCGGCGCTCGACACCGTCGTCCATGAACGCGTGTCGCTCGAACCACCACGCTGCGATGCCGACCCGGGCCTCCGCCGTCTCATCGTCGAATTCCGGAACGACGACGCCCATGACGGATTCGACAGGAACCTGTATGTCTCGATCGAGCGGCCGTGACCACCCTCGTCCCATAGGGGGCGTTCATCGTGGGACCGCAATCAGCGTCGCGGCCCCGGCGTACGCGGCGGTCGCCGAGTAGTCGGGTGCACCCACGATAATATCGTCGCCCCCATCCCCATCGACATCGCCGGCCAGCGCCGCGGAGTACCCGAAGCCGGCCGTCGGTACGACGCTGACCCCGCTCAAGCTCGATTCCTCGGCCTCGACGGAGCCTCCGAAAGACACCGCGGCCCCGGGAAGAATCCACGCGCGCTGAATCCCGGAGTCGGAAAAGAACTGAGGGATGAAGAGCTCCGCGCGCCCATCGCCGTCGAGGTCGCCAAGGGGAACGATGTCGGAGACGCCGCCGTGTTCGGACCAGTCAAATACGCAGGAGGGGGCGTCGAGCA
The DNA here is from genome assembly GCA_030684355.1 of Pseudomonadota bacterium. Taxonomy (GTDB): domain Bacteria; phylum Myxococcota_A; class UBA796; order UBA796; family SXON01; genus CAJBVW01. The sequence goes on along the minus strand of JAUXTN010000015.1, from coordinate 15,068 downwards.
GGCGAGTCGGAGCAGAGCCCACGGCGGTGAACAGGTAGATGAGCCCCGCGTCGTCCTCCCCGAGGACCGCCACGTCGTCCCTCCCGTCTCCATCCAGGTCGCCTGCGTTCCGGGCGTTCGCGTACCCAGACGAGACATCGCCATAGATCACGCTGATCGCGAGGTCCAACAAGGTCCCGCTCACGTTTCCGCCAACGACGGCGGCCGCCAGACCACCCGTCCCGCCCACGAGGATCTCGTCGAGGCCATCTCCGTTCTGGTCCCCCACCGAGTCCATCTCGCCGCCCATGTAGGCCAGCTCGAAGGGCCCGTCGATGAGCACGTCCGCATCCTCGATCGAGCCCGCGAAGCTGTCTGCCGAGAAGATCGCGACACGTCCCGACGAATCGGAGCCGGCCGAGGTGCCACAACACTCGCTCAACGCGACGTCAGTGACACCGTCCCCCGTCACATCGCCGATAAATCGCACGCTCGATGGCCCATACGTACCGCCGGCGCTCCCCGACACAAGCCCAATTTCCACCTCATCAATCGTCGCATCTCCGGTAGCCACCCATGCTGAGCCATCGACAAGCCAGGCGGTACCCGCGACCTCAGCGGAGCCGACGGTGCTGACGAGCACGTCGGGGGCCCCATCGCCGGTGGCATCTACCCCGGAATCGACGTCAGACGCGAAGTACAGACCTGCGACGTCCGGGAGGAGCGAACGGGCAATCTCGAGCGACCCACCGAGCGCGCCGTCGAGCGCGTACACCGCGCCCGAGCCTTCGCCGAGCGTCGAGTCGTACTCGCTACCGATGAGCACGTCCTGGAGACCATCACCGTCGAGATCGCCCAGAGCGGCGATCCGGCGGCCCTGGTAGTCGCCCGCGCGCCACCCAGACCAGACGTCGGCACCAAACTCGAGCACGGCGGCGCCGTTCTCGTCGTCACAGTCGTTGTCTGTGAACCCGTTGGCCCAGGTCTCGGTAGCCGACGGATTGATGTCGGCGGCGTTATCGTCGCAGTCGTCGCCGCCTGCCGCGATCGACGCCGCGCCGTCGCCGTCCAGATCCTCGGCGTCGCCGCCCTGACAGTCCTGGTCTACGCCGTCATAGGGCACTTCAGAAGCACTGGGGTTCACATCGGCGTCCGCATCGTCGCAGTCATCCCCGCCAGTCACCTGCGCGTCGTGCCCATCGCCATCGACGTCCGTGAGGTCCGTGCCGTCGCAGTCGTCATCAACGCCGTCGTAGGCGGCCTCGTAGGCTCCCGGGTTCACGCCCGTGGAGTCGTCGTCGCAGTCGAGCGCGTTCGCGACGTGGGCCGCTGGCGGATCGCAGGCCGGGACCGCAGGAGCGCTGGCGTCGCCGTAAGTGTCTGTATCGGCGTCGGGGTACCAGAGCGGGGCATCGCCGGCATCTTCGTCAACTTCCCCGTCGCAGTCCTGGTCCGCGCCGTCGCAGACCTCATCCGCGTCTGGGAAGATGGTCGCGTCGGCGTCGTCGCAGTCGTCCTCCTGCACGAAGGAGTCGCCATCGTGATCGGTCAGCGCCTCCTTGCGGCGCTCGTAAAGTTCGGTATTGATGAGGCAGCCAGCAAGAACGATGAGAAACATGAGGACATCGTACCGCTCCTCGCGACGGACGCAAGGCGATCGCCGCCCGCTGACGCCCCCAGTGCAGGAAGCACGAAACCCCAGGGCCTCGAGCAGGCGTGCGCGGCGGTGCCTCGGCGCCCTAAGGACCGCGTGGGCGTTGAGCCCCCCGCGGCGCCGACCCCCGCGCTGGGGCCATGGCGCCGCCTGGGCGCGTACGACCTCCACCCCCGGGAGTTCCATTCAGGGATCTATTCTACACGCCGGTCTCGATCGGTCGATAAGGTGCCTGCTGACAGTTAGACATCCATTCGAGGATCCATTCTACTGGCCCGCGCCTTCGACCATGATGCCCTCTGGGCCACGCTCCGGCGTCACCTGGCGCTCCACGGCGCCACGGCTGCGGCGGAGCTCCAGGCACCGCTCGGCGTGAGCCAGCCGACCCTCTCCCGGGTGGTGGGGGCGCACCGCGACGAGGTCGTGACGGTGGGTCGTGCCCGGCACACCCGCTATGCGCTGCGCCGACTGATCGAGGGATTGCCGGCCGTATTGCCCCTGTACGAGGTGCTGGACGTGGGAACGCGCCTCGTCGCGCACCTTCATCCGGTCGCGCCTGCGGGGTTCCTGGTCGAAGGCAGCTCGCCCCTCGCCGGGCTCTACCCAGGGCTCCCGTGGTTCCTCGATGATCTGCGCCCCGCTGGCTTCCTCGGCCGTCTCGCGCCGGTCCATCATCCCGAGCTGGGCTTCTCCAGGGACATCCTGTCGTGGTCCGTCGATCAGATCGTCCGCTATCTGCACGAGCACGGCCACGATCTCGTCGGCAATCTCGTGCTCGGCGAGCCCGCGTTCCAGCGCCACCTCCAGGCTGGGCCCCTCAATCCCGTCGCGGCGGGCGAGCGCGCCGTCCGCTATCCGGTGCTCGCTGCGGACATGGTCGCGGCAGGCATCCCGGGCTCGTCCGCGGCCGGAGAGCAGCCCAAGTTCCTGGCGACGCGCCTGGACGACGACGCCGTGGTGCCGGTGCTCGTCAAGTTCTCCCCGCCCGTGCGGGACCCGGTGAGCCGACGCGTCGCGGACCTGTTGGTGTGCGAGCACATTGCCTTGGGCACGATCGCCGAACACGGCCTGAACGCTGCGCGCTCGGCGCTCCTCCGGCACGGGGCGCGGACGTTCCTGGAGGTGGAGAGGTTCGATCGCATCGGCGCCACGGGCCGCAGCGGCCTCGTGTCCCTCCGCGTATTGGACGGCGAATTCGTCGGGGACCCCGCGAGTTGGACGCAAGTTGCGACGGCACTTTCCTCCCAGGGGCGCATCGACGACGCGACGCTACGGCAGGTGATCTGGCTCGAGCGGTTCGGCACCTGGATCGGAAATACGGACCGGCACCTGGGACACCTCTCCCTGCGACTCGACGCGGGCCGGCTCGGGGGGCTCGCTCCCGCCTACGACATGCTCCCGATGCTGTACGCGCCGCGCAACGCCGAGCTCGTCCCCACCCGCCTGGACATGCCGGTGCTGTCTCCCTCGCGCGCCGATCTCTGGGACAGCACGTGCGACGCCGCCCGGACGTTCTGGGGGCGCGTGGCGGCCCACCCGGACATCTCCGAGGACTTCGCCGCCATCGCGACCGACAACGCCGCGCGGATCGCCTCCCAGCGCCCCCTGCTCGCCCGCCTGCCCCGCTGAACACCCGGCCCACGCCCGCAGCACCCCCACACGCACACGCCCGCGTTACGCGCCCCTGGAGGCTTCCCCCCTGGCGATCGAGATCCTCTGCGGCGACAACATGGACGTGCTGCCGGCGCTGCCGGACGGCTCGTTCGACCTCATCTACATCGATCCGCCGTTCAACACGGGGCGTCGGCAGGCGCGCACCCAGCTCCGGACCGTGCGGGACGCAGCCGGCGACCGCACGGGGTTCCACGGCGAGCGCTACCGCACGCTGAAGATCGGGCGCCAGGCCTTCGGGGACAGCTTCGACGACTATCTCGCCTTCCTGGAGCCGCGGCTCGTCGAGGCGCACCGCCTGCTCACGCCGACGGGCAGCCTGTTCCTGCACCTCGACTACCGGGAGGTGCACTACGCGAAAGTGCTCCTCGACCAATTGTTCGGCCGGGCGTCGTTCATCAACGAGATCATCTGGTCGTACGACTACGGGGCGCGCTCCACCCGGCGATGGTCGACCAAGCACGACAACCTCTTGTGGTACGCGAAGAACCCCAAGCGCTACACCTACCGCTACGAGGACATCGATCGCATCCCCTACATGGCGCCGGACCTCGTCGGCCCCGTGAAGGCGGCCCGCGGAAAGACCCCCACGGACTGCTGGTGGAACACGATCGTGAGCCCGAGCGGCAAGGAGAAGACGGGCTACCCGACGCAGAAGCCGCTCGCGATCGTGAGCCGGATCGTGCGCGTACACAGCAATCCGGGCGACCGCCTGCTCGACTTCTTCGCGGGCAGCGGCACGCTCGGCGAGGCCGCGGCGCTTGCCGGACGGGACGCCGTGCTCGTCGACAGCAGCGAGGCCGCCGTCACCGTGATGCGGAAGCGGCTGGCGCGGTTTCTGCCTCCCTTGTTGGTGCTGTGGTGTGTCACGTTCGCGGCGCTCGCGTCCAATCCGGCCGCCGCCGCGCCCCTCCCCGAGGCGACGACCACCGAGCTCGCGCGTGTCGTGGCGGCATGGCGGGAGGCCAGCCAGGTGCCGGGCGTCGCCGCGGCCGTCGTGGTGGACGGCGTGCCTGCCTGGAGCCAGGGGTTCGGCCTCGCGGACCTCGAGGGGGAGGTGCCCGTCCGCCCCGACACGCGCTTCCGCCTCGCGTCGGTTTCGAAGCCGATCACCGCGACCGCCGCCATGAAGCTCGTCGGGTCGGGCCGGCTCGACCTCGATGCGCCGGTCCGCACGCTGTGCCCCGCCTGGCCGTCCAAGCGGTGGCCGGTCACGACGCGCGAATTGCTCGGTCACGTCGGCGGGGTGCGGCACTACCGAGCGGTCGGCGGCCGTGCGGATCCCATCCTCGACAGCCTGCGCCACTACCCCGACATCGAGAGCGCGCTCGCTGTGTTCGCCCGCTCCCCGCTGCTCGTCCGACCCGGCACCGCCTACCGTTACACCACCTTCGGGTACACGCTCGTGGGCTGTGTCATCGAGGGCGCATCCGGTCAGGACTACGCCACGTGGCTCCAGGAAGCGATCTTGGGGCCCGCGGGCATGGTGGACACGCGCGCGGACGACGCCATCCAGGTCATCGCGCGACGCGCCCGCGGCTACGCGCTCCGCCCCGACGGCAACGTCGTGAACGCGAACATGAACGACACGAGCTACAAGATCCCGGGCGGCGGGCTCCTCTCCTCCGCCGCGGACATGGCCCGGTTCGAGGCCGCCCTGCTCGGCGGGACGCTCCTCCCCGACGCGACCCGCGAAGAGATGTGGACGTCGCTGCGCCTCGCCTCGGGGCGTGTCACCCGCTACGGGCTCGGCTGGAACATCGCGTACCGCCCCGCCACGTCGGGCGCGGCGCCGGTGCGGGTGGTCTCCCACTCGGGTGGCCAATTCGGCACGAGCACGGCGATCCTCCTCGCCCCGGAGCAGGCGGTCGGCGTGGTGGTGCTGGCAAACCTCGAGGACGTCGACGCCGACGCGCTCGGCGGCACGCTGTTGGACCTCCTCCTCGAGTCGGCCTCGCAGCAGGGGCCTTCGGCGAGCGTCCCTTCCCAAGTCACCCCTTGACGCCCCGTCGCTGACGAACGTCCGTCGGCGGCTGTCGGACCGCCGTCACCCGGCGGGCCACCCTCAACGGTCGAACCTCGCGAATTCTCGGCACGCGCCCTGCAAGGCGGCCCGGCGCACCCCGAGGTCGCAATCATGTCCATCGAACTGCTCGAAGTCTCCTGGCGCGTCGGCACCGACCGCTTCTCGTTCGTCCTCACCCCGGACGGCACCCCCCACCTCACCGGCCCCGGCGTCACGGAGCTCGCCGCGTTCGGGCCTGCCGCTCCCCCGCCCGTCCGCGAGCGGCCCGCCAAGGCCACGCGCCCCGGCCCGGCCCGCCGTGGCCAGGCGTGGTCCGAGGACGAGGAGACGCAGCTCCGGGAGGGCTTCGCACGGGGAGACGAGCCCGCGGCCATCGCCACCACGCTCGGCCGCACGTCCGGCTCGGTGCGCGCCCGGCTCGTGCGCATGGGCCTGCTCGACGAGGTGGCGGCGGGCTTGCGCTACCCGGTGCCGCGCGCGACGACGGGGGCGGAGAGCGGCGGCGAGCCCAGCGAGTAGGGCCGCAACGGACCGATCGGCCGGGCCCTGGGCTCGCTACTCGTCGCACCCCGCGTCCACGGTGTAGTCCACCTGCACCGTGGCGCCCTCGGCGGGGACGTACGCTGCGTCGAACACGACGCTGCGGTCGGCCTCCCGATAGCTCCACCCGGTCGTCGCGAGCACGCCGTCGACCGTCACGACGAGGCTCGACGGCACGGGCCAGCTCGAGAGCGCGAACACGCCGGCGGTGCCGAGCTGCGCGTCCACGATGGCGGCCAGGTGGGCGTCCCAGTCGGCCTCGCACACGGAGAGGAACAGCCCGCCGCTCGAGACGCTCGCCTCGTACCAACCCAGGCCGCCGAGCGCGTCGTCGCACCCCGCGGGGTAGTCGCCGGCGATGGCGTGGGCGACGAAGGTGTCCGGATCCGCCTTGATGGCCTGGAACCCTGCGACGTACGTGCTCCAGGCCCGTGTCGACTGCTCGGCGTCGTCGGTGACACCTACCACCACGAGGTACGCGTCCTCCCGGAGGAGCCCTTCGTTACACCCGCCGCCGCCGACATTGGCCGGAGACAGCGCCGCCTCGAGCAGCGTGAAGCCTGCCTCCGTCCAGGTGCCGGGGGCGTCGTGGAAGATCCAATCGTGGAGCACTCCCTCCTGCGCCGCCCGATCCGTTCCGTCCGTCACGTACGGGGTCGCGCCGATGACACATCCGTCGTCCTGGGTCACGACCGCGACCTGGTAGTCGGAGTCCGCGTCAGCGAGCGCGTCGAGGAAGGTGGGCATCGCGGCGTCGAGCTTCTCCCAATCCGCCTCCATCGTCGCGGAGGTGTCGAGCGCGAACACGAGGTCCATGCGGCGGGCGGACCCGCTCACGAAGGTGTCCTGGTTGGTGGTGTAGCTCTCGCCGGTACCGCTCAGCGCCACCTCGGCGACGGGGGTGACCGGATCGTCGCTCTCCACCCGGAGGACCGCCGTGTCGGCGACCGCGTCGACCGGGGCGTAGCCGACGCTCACGTCGTACCCGCTCCCGGGTGGCAGGGTCCAGGGGAAGTCTCCGTTGACGCTCGTGTAATCGTCGAGCACAAACTCCTCGGACGAGGCCTCGAGCGTGACGCCGTTGACGACGAGCGCCTCGTCGCCCTCGTTCCTGATCGTGACGATCCGCTCCACGTCGCAGCCGACGTGCGTGGTCAGGTCGACGGAGTCCGCGCTCACGGCGATCTCCTGTGGCCCATTGTGGCCGGTGTCGCCGACGTGCACGTCCGGGTCGCTGCCCGAATCGGTGGGCTTGCCAGCGCCGCCGAGGTCGCACCCGGCGAGCAATACGAGGATCAAACCGCGGGTGCGCATGGCGCCACCATAAACCGGAAGCCACCCTCAATGCACCGGTTTCACCCGAGCGGAGAGCGCGATCCGCTTGCGCTCGCGGTCGACGGACACGACCCGCACCGCGAGACGCTTGCCGACCTGCACGACGGCGAGGGGGTCCTTCACGTAGCGGTCGGCCAGCTCGGAGACGTGAACGAGCCCGTCCTGATGGACCCCGATGTCCACGAACGCGCCGAACGAGGTGACGTTGGTGACGATGCCCTCGAGCTCCATGCCGGGCGCGAGATCGTCGAGGGTGCGCACGTCGTCGCGGAAGCGGGGCGCCTCGAACGTGTCCCGCGGGTCCCGCCCGGGCCGGGCCAGCTCCGTGAGGATGTCACGCAGGGTGGGCTCCCCCACGTCGGCACCGACGTAGCGGCGCACGTCGATGCGGGCGACGAGCGCGGCGTCCCCGACGAGGCGGCGAACGTCCACGCCGAGGTCCTTGGCCATGCGCTCCACCAGGGCGTAGCGCTCGGGGTGGACGGCCGAGGCGTCGAGCGGGTGCGCCGCGCCGCGGATGCGCAGGAAGCCGGCGGCCTGCTCGAAGGTCTTGGGGCCGAGCCCGGGCACCTGGAGGAGCTTCGCCCGCGACGGGAACGGGCCGTGCTCGTCGCGGTACGCCACGATGCGGCGCGCGAGGGTCGGCCCGATGCCGGAGACCTGGGTGAGCAGCGGCGCGCTGGCGGTGTCGAGCTCGACGCCGACGTGGTTCACGCAGCTCGCGACCACCGAATCGAGGCGCTCGGCGAGCAGGCCCTCGGTCACGTCGTGCTGGTACTGGCCCACGCCGAGGGACTTCGGATCCACCTTCACCAGCTCGGCGAGCGGGTCCTGGAGGCGGCGGCCGATGGAGATCGCGCCGCGCACGGTGAGATCGAGGTCCGGGAACTCCTCGCGGGCGATCTCGGACGCGGAGTACACGCTCGCGCCGACCTCGCTCACCGTCACGACGGAGACCGCGTTCAGGCTGGCATCCGCGAGGGCCTTGCGGGCGAAGTCGAAGGTCTCCCGGCCCGCCGTGCCGCTCCCCACCGCCACGGCTTCGGCCTTGTGACGGCGCACGAAGGCGACCAACTCGGCGGCGGCGGCGGAGGGGTCCCTGGTCGTGTGCGGAAACACGGTGACCGCGCCGAGGAAGGTGCCGGTGGGGCCGAGCGCGGCGCACTTGCAGCCCGTGCGGAACCCGGGATCCATCGCGACCACGGCGCGCTTGCCATACGCCGGGGAGAGCAGGAGGTTGCGGAGGTTGGTCCCGAAGACGCCGACGGCCTCGGCCTCGGCCCACTCGTCGAGGCCGCTGCGCACCTCGTTCTCGATGGAGGGGGCGAGGAGCCGGACGTAGCCGTCTCGCACGGCCTCGCGGAGCTCGCCCGCCCACGGGGAGCGCGGCGCCACGTGCATCAGGGCCTGGAGGCGCTCGGCCATCGCGTCGGCGTCGATGGCGATGCCGACGCGGAGCACCTCCTCCGTCTCCCCGCGCCGGATCGCGAGGTAGCGGTGCGGCGCCACCTTCGTGACCGCCTCGGCGAAGGCGTAGTAGTCCTCGAACCGCGTGCGCTCGCCGTCGGTCGCCTTCTTCACGGCCTTCGACGTGAGGCGACCGTGTTGGATCGTCAACGTGCGCGCGGTCGCCCGCAGCTCCGGCCGCTCGCTCACGACCTCCGCGACGATGTCCCGCGCGCCCGCCAACGCCGCGGCGGCGTCGGGGACATCCGGGCCGAGGAAGCGCGCCGCGTCCCGCTCGGGGTCCCCGCCCGGGGCCTGCGCGAGGATGCGCTCGGCGAGGGACTCCAAGCCGCGCTCCCGGGCGACCGAGGCCCGCGTCTTCCGCTTCCGCTTGAAGGGGAGGTACAGGTCCTCGAGCGCCTGCTTGTCGTCGCAAGCGCGGATCTGGTCGTTCAGCGCCAGGGTGAGCTTCCCCTGCTCCGCGATGGCGGACCGGATCGCCTCCCGACGCTTCTCCAGCGCGAGCGAGGCCTTCCAGGCCGTCTCCACCGCGCCGATCTGCACCTCGTCGAGCCCGCCGGTGGACTCCTTGCGGTAGCGCGCGATGAACGGGACCGTGTTGCCGTCCGCGAGGAGGATGATCACCGCGGCCACGCCGCGCGGGGGGAGGGCCAGGCTACGGGCGACGCCGGGGACAGGATCGAAGGGGGTCATCCCCTCCCCGGTATACCCGCGCACGCCACGGGGGTAGCCGCGCCGGCTCGCGCACGGGAACAACGGCTCCGGCGGCCCCTCCCGCCCGTTAGGCGGTGCCATGCCCACCGCCCCGGAGCGCCCCGACCCCGCCGTGCCGCGCCCGTCCGCGTGGCGCCGCGTCGCGGGCGTCCTCGCGTTGGTGCTGGCCCTGGCCTTCCTCGCGACCTCTGCCCGGGAGCTCTCGCGGCTCCCGCGCCTGAACGCCGCCGTCGCGGTCGACCTGCTGCCCCTCTGGCTCGGCGGCCACGCGCTCGCCGCCGGGGAGGACCCCAACGACGAGGCCGTGCTGGAGCGGATCTTCGCGGAGCAGGGCCTCCACTTCCGCACGGGGGGGTTCCGGTCCTACTACCCGCCCACCGCGGCGCTCCTCGCGCGCCCCTTCGCCGGCATCGCCTACCCCGACGCCTCGTGGGGCTTCCGCTTCGTGTGCGTCGGCGCGCTCGTCGGGGCCGCCGTGCTCGTGGTCAACGCGGCGCCGTCGCGCGGGCGCGTGTATGCCGCGGTCGCGACGTTGGCGCTCGTCGGGGTCCACCTGACCGTGCGGCCCACCCGCGCCGTGCTGCCCTCGGGCCAGGTCGGGCCCCTCATCGTGTTGAGCACCGCGCTCGCGCTGTGGGGCCTCGCGCGCGGCCGCGATCGCATCGGCGGGGTAGCGCTCGCGCTCGGCGCCGGCATCAAGCTCTTCCCGCTCGTGCTCCTCCCCGCGGCGCTGGGACGCCGCCGCTACCTCGGCACCGTCGCGATCGTAGGGGCACTGCTCGCGCTCGGCGTGGCGGTGTCCGCGCCGTCCCTCGACCTCGTGGCGTGGGCCCGCCGCTTCGCCGGGTTCGTGAACCAGGGGGTCAACCCCATCTGGCAGCGCACCGAGCCAATGTGGATGCTCCGGGTGTGGCAGGCGCGCTTCTTCGCGCTCGGCGTCCCGAGCGTGCTCGCGATCGCGTGGACGTGGCGCCGTCGGGCGGATCCCGCCGTGGCAACCGCGCTCGGCGCCCTGCTCGTCGCCTGGGGAGGCACGATGATGGCGGGGAGCCACCACTACCACGAGGCGCTGGTGCTGCTCCCGGCGCTCGGTTGGGTGCTCGTCTGGCCCGCCCAACGGGGGCCGGCGGCCCTCTCGTGGGGCGTGGCGCTCGCGACCATGGCGCTGGTGGAGCTGGTCGGGGCCCGCTCGTCGTTCTCCGCGCCCAACAGCCTGCATTGGGTGCTCGTCGGCTATGGCACCTGGATCGGCTGTGCCATCCGGCTCCGGTGGCAGATGACCCAACCAACCTGGCTTGTCTCCCAGGCGGTCTCACCCACAGCGGTCTCACCCACAGCGGTCGCACCCAAAGCGGTCCCGTAGCGCGGGGTCAGCGCGCCCGGCGGAACAGCGCCGCGGCCGCGATCAGCAACGCTGCGAGCCCCGACGGCCCGGACGTGCCGCACCCGCAGCCCGGGTCGGCGACCGGCGTCGCCTCGGGGGGATCGACTGGCGACGTGCCTGGCGCGCCCGTGTCCGCCGCCGCCCCCTCGCAGGGCGCCACGACGGTGGCGCAATCGTCCGACCAGGCCGCATCCCCGCCGATGCAGTCGCGGTCCACGCCGTCGTCCGAAGGGTCGTCCGCGGAGGGGTGGATCGACGCGTCGGTATCGTCGCAGTCGCAGTCTTCGGCGGCGCAGCCGTCGCCATCGGCGTCCGTTCGCGGGAGCTCGCCCCACGCCTCGTCCAGCCGCGCCCGCCGCTCGCCGAGCACGCCCTCCCGGGTGCCACAGGTGAGGTGCCGCACCTCCGCGCTCCACGTGCCGGCCGCGAAGGTGTGCGTCTCGAAGACGCCCTGTGACCAACCATAGCCGCTCCGCTGCCAATCGCTCGCGAAGGCGCAGGTGTCGATCCGGCCGGTGTACGCCGCCCGCTCGCCGCCGCAGCCGCCCCAGCTTCCGCTCTGCTCGCCGTCGAGCGCGCCGGAGAGCGGCAGGGCCGTGGTTCCGGCGTCCTCGAGCTCCCAACTCGCTGTCACCGCCTGCGACGAGCCGCCGTAGTTGCCGCTCCCCGAGCTCGTGTCCACGGACTCGAACGTGATCGTCCCGGTCGGCCAGGTGCCGTCGGCGGCGTTGGTGGCCGCGAGCGTGGCCGACCAGCGCACGCCGGCCTCGGACCAACTTGGATCCGAGCCCGACCATGCGATGCCATCCATCGTCAGCGCGTAGCCATTTGTCGTGACACAGTCGCCCGCGTACACGAACGGCATGTAGTCCGTGTTGAGCGTCGGGCAGCCGGTGTCGACCCCGTCGCGCAGGGCCCGATCCAACGCGAGGAGCGCGTCGTGCAGGTCCGCCGGGAGCCCCGATTCGGCGCGCCACTCCGCGGCGTCCACGAAGGTGTCGGGGGCGGCGCAGTCCATCGGCGAGCTCTGGTTGGCCACAGCTTAGCGTCGGGGCGGCGGTCTCACGCCGAGGTGCCCAGCTTCGCCGCGAATTCACCGGCCGAGCACCGCCACCGTCTCGACGTGCACGGTCTGCGGGAACATGTCGTAGGGGGTCACCCGGCGGAGCCGGAGCCCGCCCGCGAGGAAGCCGACGAGGTCGCGCGCGAGGGTGCGGGGATCGCAGGAGACGTAGACCAGCTCGGAGGGCCCGAGCGCGAGGATCCGTTCGGCCACCCCGGCGGCGAGCCCGCTCCGGGGCGGGTTCACGACGACGAGCCCCCCCGCGAACGCCTCGGGGAGCGCCGCGCCGACGGGCTCCGCGCGGAAGGTGGCGGCGATGCCGTTGTGGGCGGCGTTCTCGCGCGCCCGGGCCACCGCCGCGGGGGAGGCCTCGATGCCGAGCACGTCGCTCGCGCCGCGGCCGAGCTGGAGCGCCACGGCCCCGACCCCGCAGTACAGGTCGAGGAGCGGCCGGCCGGCGGGGCGCGGGAGGTCCGCCCAGAGGCGCGCGGCGGTCGCGGGGTTGGTCTGGAAGAAGTCCGCGGGGCCGACCGCGAAGACCACGTCCCCGACGCGCTCCTGGAGGGTCTCCATCCCGGAGAGGTGCACCATGGGTGCGCCGGGAGCGAAGATGCCGTCGCCGGGACGGTCGTTGAGGTGCAGGAACACGCCGTCCGCGGGCAACGTGGCCGCGACCCGACGGAGCTCGGGGGTGTCGCGGTGGGCGACGAGCGTGGCGAGCACGGTGCCGTCGCTGCGCGAGGCACGCACGACCACGTGACGGAGCACGCCCTCGGGGAGCGGCAGCCGGAGCTGGGTCCACCCGCGGAGCACGGGGGCGAGCACCCCGCAGCCCGCGACGCTCACGACGTCGTGGCTGTGCCGGCCGTGGGCGCCGAGCCGCACGCCACCGCCGTCCGCGGTGGCCACGAGCTTGGCGAGGTGGCGATAGCCCATGTCGCCGTCGGGGCACGGCACGACGGCCTCGACGCGCGCGGTCACGCCGGCGTCCGCGAGGGCGTCCACCACCAGGGCCCGACGCCACCGGCGCGCGGCGTCCGGCCCGAGATGCATCCACGGGCAGCCGCCGCACGGGCGCCAGTGCGGGCAGGGCGGGGCCACCCGGTCGGCCGAGGGCGTGTCCGCGCCGGCCCACTCCCCGTAGTCGGTGTGCCCGCCGCGGCCGAGTACGCGGACGCGCGCCTCCTCGCCGGGGATCCCGCCGAACACGCGCGTCGGATGAGGCTCGTCGGTGACGGCCTCGCCGCGGGGGTGAAAGCGGGTGGGTCGGAGCACGCGCATCGGGCGCGGCCCCTATCGCGGTCGGGCGTCGCGGGCGCGCGGGGAGAGGGCGCGGGCACCGCGACGGGCCCGCGGACCGGGGCGGTGCTTGACACGGGCCCCGATCTCGGCGATAGCGCGCCTGCCGCGCCGCTCCCGGCGTCCGGAGGGTCCATGCGCCTCTTCCCGCTCCTCGCGCTCCTTGCCTGCTCCAACGGCTTCAACGACAAGGGCGGGGACCCCACGGTGGACGACACCGCGGACACCGACGGGGACGCCGACACCGACGCGGACAGCGACACGGACACCGACGCGGATGCCGACTCCGACACCGACACGGATGCGGACACCGACAGTGACACGGACACCGACACCGACACCGACACCGACACCGATACGGACACCGATACCGACACCGATACGGACACCGACGTCGACCCCGCCGAGGTCGACGACGATGGCGACGGCCTCTCCGAGGCCGACGGCGACTGCGATGACACGGATGGCTCGATCTCGCCCGGCACGGCGGAGACCCCCTACAACGGCACCGACGACGATTGCGACGGCGCCACGCCCGACGACGACGTGGACGGCGACGGCTACGCCTTCGCGGACGATTGCGACGACACGGACGCCACGGTCTCGCCGGTCGACACCGAGGACAGCGGCAACGGCGTGGACGATGACTGCGACGGCACCGTCGACGAGCGCTTCGACGTGACGACGCTCGACTCGAGCGCCGACTGCGGCTACCCGAGCGCCATCGACGTGGACTCCATCGACGACGTGCACATCGTCTACCACGACGCCGACGCCGGCACGATCCGCTACGTGACGGGCGCCGGGGGCACCTGGGACACCCCGACGGACATCGTCTCCACCACCTGGTCGGGCGAGTGGCTCGACGCCCAGGTCGACGGCGCCGACGAGCTCCAGGTGGCGTTCACTCGCACGTACCGGGGCGACACCGAGCTGGACTTCGTCTACCGCGACGCCTCCGGGGCGTGGTCGCCGGCTTACGTCGTGGACGACACGACGGTCTCCGGCTCCCCCGATGTCGGCTATTACGTGTCAATCGCGGTCGACTCCTCGAACCTCCCGTCGTTCGCCTACTACGATGCGTACAACGGCGTCCCCATCCTGATGGACTTCACCACCATCGGGGTCGGCGTCAGCTCCCAGATCGACGTCAACTACGCGGGCAACACCGGCTACTACACGAGCCTCGCCCTGGACAGCGGCGACTACGACTACATCGCCTATTACGACGACGGCGTGTTCGCGCAGGAGGTCCAGTTCTCGGTGCCCGCCGACGGCGTGTTCTCCGAGGTGATCGACAGCGACGCCGGTTACAGCACCTCCCTCGCCATGCGCTCGGACGACGTGCCGTGCGTGGCGTACCAGGCCGCGGCCACCGCCGACCTGCTCTACGCCTGCCGCAACAGCGACGAGACCTGGACCATCGAGACCGTCGACACCGTCGGCGCCGTCGGGGTGGACGCCGCGCTCACCTTCGACGCGACCGACACGCCCTGGATCGCCTACTACGACGAGACCGGCGGCGATTTGCAGGTCGCGACGTCCAAGTCTGGCATCTGGACCGTCATCGACGTCGACACCGCCGGGGATGTGGGCCTCGCGCCCTCGATCGCGGTGGACGGCGTCGGGGACGTGCATGTCAGCTACTACGATGTCACGAATGGGACGTTGAAGTATGCGGTGGGGCGGTAGGGCCGCGGACTCGGGGGCCCGACGTCGCTGGGTGATCGCCCGTCCTGATTGGGAGGGGCGTGCCGAGGGGGCAGCGCGATGGGGAATGGCGCGCGCCGTGGGCGAATCGAGGGACCGCGCACGGGGAGCCGGCACGCGATCGGCCATTCGGGTGGGGGCCTGCGCCAGGGGCGACCGGGGGGACCGCGCACGGGGAGCCGGCACGCGATCGGCCACTCGGGTGGGGGCCTGCGGCGCCAGGGGC
>JAUXTN010000013.1 GCA_030684355.1 Pseudomonadota bacterium | reverse complement strand
CCCCCTGTACCTTTGAGGGCATGAACAGGGTCGCCGGCATCGACATCGCTCCGCGCCAGCCCGACCGTGGATGCGAAATTCGGCCCTCGTTAAGCGCGGAAAGTGCGAAAGGCCACCTCTCCGAGAGCACCCTTCACCCCCCTGCGCCTCGAGCTGCCTGGGGGGGACTTGTGCCTCGGTGGGGCCGGCCGCGGTGGACGTCCAGTGGGAAGTCGTGCTTCGAGCACCAGTACAGGGGCGATGCGTCACTGCGGTCAGGTCTGCACGTTCACCGGAGGGAGCATGAAGACTGAGCTGGTAGCGGACAAGTACAGGTTTTTCGTCGGCATCGACTGGGGGGTCGACGCGCACGTAGTGTGCGTGCTTGACTCAAGACGGAAGGTCCTGCTCCAACGGTCGGTGGAGCACACGGGGACCGCGATCCTCGCGCTCGCCGATGATCTCGCGAAGCTCGGCGATGTTCGCGAAATGGCGGTCGCCGTCGAGATGCCGCGCGGGTCGGTCATCGAGACGCTCATCGAGCGCGGCCTGGCGGTGTTCCACATCAACCCCAAGCAGTCGGAGCGGTTCCGCGATCGGCACTCCCCGGCGGGAGCCAAGGACGATCGGCGAGATGCCTTCGTGCTTGCCGATGCGCTCCGTACGGACCTCCACTGCTTCCATCAGGTGGTGCTCGGCGATGCGCTCATCGTCGAACTGCGGGAGCTGGTGCGAGTGGACGACGACCTCGCGGCCGACATGAACCGCGGGACGAACCGGCTCCGTGAGCAGGTCCATCGCTACTTCCCGCAGTTCCTGAAGCTGAGCCCCTCGATGGACGAGGTGTGGGCCTGGGAGATGCTCACGCTGATCCGCACCCCCGCTGGCGCCGTGAAGGTCACCGTCGCGAAGGTCGCCGGCGTGTTGAAGAAGAACCGGATCCGCCGCGTCGCGGCCGACGAAGTACTCGCGATCCTTCGGGAGAAGCCGCTCCACGTCGCGCCGGGAACAGCCCAGGCCGCATGGGCGCACATCGAGCTCCTGCTCCCTCGGCTGGAGCTCGTGCGCGCCCAGCGCCGGCAGCTCGACCGCCGCATCGACGCGCTGCTCGAGAGGCTCCCCGCGGCGGCCCCGGCCGCCACGACCGAAGGGAGTACCGAGGAGCCCGGAGAACCGTCGGGGCAGAAGTACGAGCATCGTGACGCCCAGCTGCTTCTTTCCTTGCCAGGGGTCGGGAACAAGGTGGCCGCCACGATGCTCGTCGAGGCCACGCAGGCGCTCGCCGAACGAAACTATCAGGCTCTCCGCGCGTTGGCAGGGATCGCCCCCGTCACGAGCCAGAGCGGCAAGCGAAGGTCCGTGGCGATGCGCCAGGCGTGCAACAATCGCCTTCGGAACGCCTGCTACCACTGGGCCAACGTCTCGATGCAGCGGGAGCCACGTGCGAAGGCCGCCTACGCGACGCTGCGGGCTCGAGGACACAGCCACGGTCGCGCACTTCGCTCGATCGCGGATCAGAACCTACGCATGTTGATGGCGATGCTGCGCGCAGGCACGCCGTTCGATCCTGCGCGTCGCGTTCCCCGACAAGAGGCTGCCCGTGCGGCCACGTGAGGTGCCCCGCTTCGCCGGCGGGGGCTGGGCCCCGCCTCGACTACGCCACGCGAAGGCGCGGGAATCCTCTTGGGGGGCGTCCATGCGAGCCGGAGGCGGGGGCGCCCGGGAGACGCACGTCCAGGGCCCGGCGTCGGCGCTACCCGACGGCCGGGCGGGGCGTCCACGCTCGCCTTCAGCGTACGCGCGACATGACGGATCTAGTCATGCCGGCGAAGGCGACGAGCGGAGGCTCTACCTACGCGAGCTGCCTGGGAAAGAGCCGGGTACTCCTCGGCTCAATACCCGCTTGACAAATGGTGGGAAGTCCCCCCCCCCGCTGCGTGTCCCCGTCGAGCCGAGAGACGCGGGCACTGGCGCGGCCTCGGCGAGCCTCATCCGCAGGAGCAGGAGCCGCCCCCCCCCCCCCGCCGCAGCGCTCCACTTGCGTCGCCTTGGACTCCGCCAGCACGGTCCGCGCCTCGCCCGCGCGCCGGCTGCTCCCGCAGCGAACCCCCGCCGCAGGCGTCGCGCTCTGCCCAGTGCGGCGCTTCTCCGGCAGCTCCGCCTTCGTCGCGCACGCCGAGGCGCCGGACGAATTGCCGCCTCTCGCGCGCACCCCCACGAGGATGCCGCGCGGGCAGTCACCGAAACTGCGGTTGACGAGTCCAAGCTCCAGGCCCTCGCCCCTGCTGGGAGATCGACCTGCACGCAACGGTTTCGGTGGATCTCCCAGGACTGCCTGCGGGTGTGAACGCCGTTGAGCTACATGCGCTTGGCGACGACGGCGTACTCGATCCGGCACCCCGCGTAGATGCTGGCGGACTGCCCCGCCACGGGGCCCTCCACGATCATCACAGTGCGCTTGCCCGTCAGCGCGCCATCCTTGAGCGACAGCTCCAGGTCGCTGCGCCCGAGTCGGTAGATCGAGCGGGGGTCGTTCAGGAGATCGCCCTGCGTGCTCACGAGGACGTTCGCGGTGCCTGGCGTGCCGCCGTTTTCCAGGCCGGTGAGTCGTACTTTCGGGCCATCGGCCTTCCCCGTGAGCCGCGGGTACCCGGTGGCCCCCTGCACCGCGACGTTGTAGGCGCCGCTCTCGTCGGCGCTGACGAGCCACGAGTACGCGTCGGTGCCGCCCGTGTCGTTCGGCTTCCCGCACGTGCTCGACTCGAACGTGCTGACGACAGACCACGATCCCACGATCCCGAGTGCGTCGGCGCTCCCTGCATCGGCCGCGGCCGGAACGAGCAAGAGTGCGAGGAGGAAGGGGCGGACGCGCGACATCGGATTCTCCGGGTACAGGGGGCGTTAGGTCGTCGCGCCGTTCGCAACGCTACGCCTGTCTACCATACTTCTAGTCGAAGTCTCCATTTTTGGTCGCTGGTGAAGGTCCCCGCTGGCTGGTCTGGTCGCCGCAACGGAGCGACGACGTGGAGACTCGTGAATTCCTGCGGAGCCTCGGCGCTGTGCTGTCCCAAAAGCGGCGTTCGCGAAAGTTGACGCAGGAGGCCCTCGCCGAGCGGATCGGCGCCACCGCGCAGTGGGTGAGCGAGATCGAGCGCGGCGGTACTCCGTCCGTCGAGATGATGCTCAAGCTGGCCGACGCGCTCGAAACCACGCTGCCGGCGCTCATGGAGGCGGCGTGCTCCGCCGAGTCCCTGCCGGCCCACGTCCGCGATCTTCTGCGCGAGGTTCAGGATCTCCCGCCTGACGCGACCCGCGTGTTGCTCGCGACGGCGCGCGCGCTGAGGGCCGAGCACGAACGTCGCCGCTCGGGCGGCTGACGGACACCGGCGAGGCGCCGCCGCCAACGGGCAGCCCAGTTCCATCCGCACCGCTTCACGTTGGTGGTGCCGACGAATCGGCGCACGATCCGCTGGGGGCCACTCCCGTGAAGTACGGCTGTACGCTACGCTCCCCCTACCCCGGAGCCGAAGTTGGGCCGTCCTTCTGCCGACAAAGCCAAGCGCCGCCTCGCCCGGAAGAAAGAGAAGGAGATACGGGAGAACCGCAAGGGGGACATCGTGTCCGTACAACTCCCGCCCGCTGTACGGCGCGGAGTCGGGCCGCTGTCCCAGCTCGTGATCGACCTGAAGGGGTCGGGAGCCTTCAGGGCGAACCCACGCGGCGCGTCGGTGACCTGGCTGGACCGGGTGGACACCCACCTCCTTGAGAGCCTCGGAGCGAGAGGCGACGACACGGACGTGCCCCACGACCGCGATGAGGGCGCTGACATGCTCCTCGCGGCGCTTATGCTGTACGAGGTTGAGACAGGCCGGAAGCGCGTGGAGGAGGAGGACGTGCGCCTCTTCGCCAACATCGTGCTCGACGCCATTCGGTTTGAGTTTGGGCGACGTAATGGTCTCTTCGAGCGTCGGGGCGAGTCGTTGTTCACGCCCAACGAGGCTCGGATGGTGGCGTGGAAGAGCGCGGGAGAAGCGGTGTGGAAGGCGCTCTTCGGCACGACCGCGGTCGATGCTTTCGGGCACGCGCAGTAGCTTTTGTCCCGAACTCTCGCCGACGGGAACGTCCGCCTTGGTCCGACAGAGCGCCGCGGTGCGCCGTGGTAGTGGCTGGACGGCCGGTCGCGACGAAGGATAGGCCGGTGACCATGCCCGCCTCCTGCTGGAACACGTCCACCGACACCATCGTGCGCCAGCTTTGGGGGACGATGCCCGCCGCCGAGATCGCGTCGAAGGTCAACGAAGTCCTCGAAGCCCTCCGCGCTCCGCCCGGGACTCAGGATCTCACCGCCGAGCATGGAGCCGGGGTCGTGTGGAGGGCACAAAAGCTAGGCCTCATCAACGAAGAACAGCGCGAGGTGGCGCTACGTGCTGCCAAGCGGGCGAGCAAGCATCCAATTCCGGCGGCCCTTCGCGCCGCGACGCTGCGGGACCAACCGACGTGCCGGATCTGCGATGCCGAGTCGCCACAGGTCCATCGGGTGACCCCCTTCCTCGCAGGCGGCACCGAGGATCTGACGAACCTGTGGGCGCTGTGCGCGAGTTGCGCGGGGCGTGCTCGCCGCTGGCCGAACTGCCTCCGCCCCTTCACGCTGGCGGTTCCCTTGGTAGGAACCGTAATGTACGCCAGCGTCCACGGCGAGGACATCCGCGTTCTTGGTCCGTGCTCTCACGGAAAACACCTCCTCGTCGGGCGCGCCAAGCACCGCCACTTCTGGGTCGTGTTCCACGGGTCCGCTGTTGACGGGGGGGTGAAGGTGGAAGCGGACGGCGTGACGATGTTCGTGGAGCGCACCGATCCGCCGTGCGGCGCGTGCGCCGAGGGCTACATCGCGGCACCGTTCCTGCCCGAAGACTTCTGACTACATGGCGGTGTCCATCGAGGCAGCCAAGGAACCCGCGCGGACTACCCGACGTGCCGCTTCGAGTTCCGGCGGCGGGGCGTCGAGTTGCACTCCGGGCACACCACGGTCGGCTTCCCCTCAAGGGTCCAGGTCCACCACCGCCGGGTGATGGCGTTCCCGCAGCGCTCGCAGATTCCCGGGCGAGACGACTCAGGAACCAGCGCAAGATCCCGAGGCAAGCGGGAAGCCGAAGAAGCCGGCGACAAGCCAGAATCCGACCCATTCCCGTCCGTTCGTCCGCGACCCTGACGCAGGCGCGTCGGAGGGCCTCGTCAGGAACGGAGGCATGCGCCCTTAAGCCTACCTGATCGTCGTGGACTCCGACCGCTCCAGGTGCTATGCGAGCGGCCGGAGCCACAATGATCCTCACGATCTTGCATGACGTCACGCCCGAAGGCCACCGCTTCAGCGTGCTCGAACGCGCTCCGTACCGCGCCTACTGCGAGGAGATTGGGGTGAAGCCCGTCGCCGGCCTTTCTATCGCGTTCGACGTGGCCTCGGACATCGGTGGCGTGAGCGACACGCTGCTCGACGTCGTCCGCAACGGCCTCATCCCGCGCGCCGAGGGGGTGGAGGTCCGTTGGACGCATCCGCCGGGCTTCCGAGCGAGCGCCAATCCGGCAGACCGGATCATCCCGACCTCCGGTCTCGGGCCGGCGAAGCACCCCCGCCAGGACGTCACCAAGGCGACGATTCCCGGCCAGCGAAGGACGGATCAAGACGGGTAGACCGTTCGCCGACCGCGTGTAGGCGACAGTCGTGGGCGATGGGCGCACAGCAGGCTCCCCACGACCGCCGGCCCCGGAAGTTCCTCCGGCGCCGCGCTGACGATCAAAAATGTTTCAACTGATCCCGACGCGACTCTCGCGACGGCTCCCTCCGTCGCTCGAAGAGGATGGTCGTCTCGCCCTCCTCTACGAGGGAGTAGCCGATCTTGGTGCCGATCTTCGCGAGATGCTTCTTGGCGCTGCCCGCCGGAACCTCGGCCTCGGGGTCCACCGCGTCGAAGACGATCAGCTTGCGGTTGTCCCGGTCCGGCCGGGACTGCATCCAGGAAGTGAGGCGGTTGACAACGTCTGCGTTCGCCATGATGGGTGCCGGCTTATCGACCGCCGTCGGTTTCTGCGCTCGCCTTGTCGCCTTCGGGCGAACCACGAGGTCGTCGAGCGCGCTCGTGGTTTCGTCCCCCGCGCCGAGTCCGTCGAGCATCTCCTCGGCAACGGCGCCGGCCTCGCGGCCGAACACCTCTCGGAGCTCTGCCGCGAGAACCTTCATGAGTACCCTGTAGTGCCAGTCAGCGTGGCCGCCTTTCTTGATCCTCCTCTGGATGGCCCGACGCCCCGCCGCGACCAAGAGCGGTCTGGCGATCTGCTCTTGGTGCTCGCAGAGGCGCGACACGACACGCTCCAAGTGCTCGTGCGGGTTGGTTGCCGTGAGCGCGTCCTCCGCGAGCATCTTGTCCAAGGTGGAGGGCTCGTCGAGATCCCGCAGGTAGTCCTCTTGTTCGCGGAGCACCTCGGCGATCACTTCCGAGGTCGAGCCGAGTCGCGAGAGCGCCTTGGCTGCCTCGGAGGGGCCAACGCGAGACTCGACGAGGAGTTTGCGGATGTCGCGAGACGTCGGCCGGTCGGACAAGGGCGCGGACTTCGGTGATTTTTGCGCGCGCGCCTTGGGCCGAGACGCGGTGGAGGACCGCTCCACCTTCGTGGATGCAGTGGCTGCAAACGCCTCGGCGAGCCGCGCACGCGCCCGTGGGTAGAGTGTCGGGCTACGCTTGGGATATCCGAGCTTGAGCGAGAGCTCTTCGACGAGTTGCAGCATCCCCGGCTCGTCGTTCAGCTTAACCGCGTGGGTCTCCTTCAACGGACCCGGAAGCATGTCGAATTGGGCGTCTGGATGCAGAATTGGGGCGACGTGCAACTCGCGCCCCCACCGCGCTCCCAGCTCGAAGAGGACCCAGCTTGCCTGGACGGAGGACGTGGTGATCAGCCCGATCGCACATTTTGCCGCGCGAACCTCTGCGCGCAGGGTGGCGGAGGTGGACGTTCCCGTCTCCAGCTTGTAGCCGGGCACTGACGTGCATCGGATGACGTGGTCGGGGAAGTCGATGCACGCGCGGAGGAACTCGACGACAGCGCCTGCGAGGTGCTCGTCGGCAGCGGAATGGGACACGAAGAAAGTGATCAGACTGGCGGGCGACGGCAGTTCGAGCACCCTCCTCTCAAGCTGGATGCGGAGTCCGTCGAGGAACGACAGTCGAGTCACGATCATCCAGTCGTAGAACTCGACGATTCCGCGCCCCACTGGGCCGTCGATTAGCCCGGAGAATTTTTGCGCCTCCTCGACCGAGACGGCATGGTGAAGCCAAGTCCGAACCTCTTCTCTCCAAGCGTCAAAATGGACGAGATCGACGCGAGGACGAAGGGACTCCCCTCGTGCCCTGAGCCTCGCGAGGGCGGAGAGTACGGGGTCGAGCGAGTCGGTAGGCATGATCACTGCGGCTTAGCCGGCGTTGCATCGGCGGTCCACCGTCGGGACTGAACAGGGGGCCCGGTGAGGGCACCCGCCACCGGCGCTCGGGCAGCCTCCTAGGCCCGCTCGGTTCGCTGGCGGCATCCGGGTAGTCCTAAGCCAGCGACCGCCGTCCCCGTGCGGGTAAGGCCGGGTAAGGCCGCAGGAAACGCCAGCCGCGCTCTGCAACACGCACCGTTGGTTATTAGACAGGCGAGGGTGGACGTCGCTTGGGGTACTTCGATCGGCTATTCGCATCCAGCGAGGCGCGCGCGGCCGTTGGTGTGCTCGACGAGGTCGGTGCTGCCTGTCCACGCGGGCCGTGGGCGGCAGTTCGCTCGCACGTCGAGTCCATGATCCACGCCCAGGCGGACGCGCTCAGAAAGATGATCCGAGAAGGTGGGTCGGTGCGACGGATTGTCGTGATCGCGGTCGCCAGGGACGCGGCGAACCTCCTTGAAAGCGGGCAATACTGCATCCATCGAGGCGTCCTCTCAGGCGAGGGCACTGCGTTGCTCGCCTTCTACGACGACCTCATCGATGAGTTGCTCCGTACGGGTGCGATTGACGAGACTCTCGCCGCCAACCAGAAGACGGTACTGCGCCATAATATCCAAGGAGTGGGGTGAACCGACATTTTCGAACGATGAACAGTCGTTCGCTCAGGCCGGCAACAAGTGGCACATCCACCCGGCGACTCCCCGCGCGGCGCTGGTCGTCCTGTGCCGAAACGCCGACGCCGGCATCGGTGACCTACGCCGTCCCAGGCGGCCTGTCGCCCTAACACGCGGAGGGATGGTCAGGCCCACCCCCAAGCCCCCGCCCTCCGAGGCATCCACCAGGACGGCCTGACCTGATCATCGTCCGGTCGTCGAAGTCCGCGGCGCCAGAATGAAGGGGAGGTGGATAGTCAGACCGGTCTTCGGCAAGCCGGAAGGCTCATAGCCAACCAGGGCGTCGTCGTCGTCGTGGACCGGCGCAACCACTTCCAGCGCGCACATCGCCGGCAGCATCCGACCACGATACCGCACGACCGTGCGCTACGACCTACACCAGCTCGACTCAGAACGCTTCGAACGGTTCGTGAACGATCTCCTGTACTGCGAGAGTCGCGGCCGGGGGCGGCTCGTCCCGAACCCCACGCGGCCGGGGGTGACGGACGGGGGGTACGATGCGCACTACGAGGGGGCCTGGCCGCCGGGCTGCGGGGACACGCGCCTCTGGAAGGTGTCAGCGAAGCGGATCGACCCCCCTTCCGGTCGGACGTCTATGGTCGCGGCGCTGAAGAAGAACCTGCGCGACGATCTTTCGGGTTCGGACCCCGTTCCTCTCCTCGTAGTGACGAACCTGGACATCCAAGAGCCTCACCGGGCTGGCTTTCTCAGCTGGCTGCGGGCCCAGGTGCCCGGGTCCGAGTTGGTGGCGAGCGCGCAGCTGACCACGCTGCTGGACCGCCATCCCTACGTGGCCCGCCAATGGCGGGTCGGCGGGCTGGAGACGACAGGAGCTTTCGAGATTCCCTGCGATGCACCCGTCGAGGGACGCCCACCCACGCCGACAGAGCCCGCAGACGCGCTCGATCAGGTGATTCGATGGCTGAGTGAGGGTGTTGCCGCCGTGGACGTAGTCGGACCCGCGGGCTTCGGTCAAGCCGACCTCGCCGAGACTCTCGCGCGACGGCTTCGCACCGTGTCGGACGCCGGCGGCGGAATCGCCCCGCTGCTCCCGCTGCTCGTCCGCACCGAGAGCGTGGATGAGCTCGACCGGGAGCTGACCCTCGGGGTTCGCGCTGGCCAGCAGCGTTACCTTTTCCTCGTTCCGCCTAGCGCCTCCAGCGAGAAGCATACGAAGGAACTGGTCGCTCGCCTGCGGCGGCGTGACGATCGCCTCAAGGGCTGCGCCTCGGTCGCATTCCTCTCCGCGGACGACCACCACGCCCTTCGCCACTTGGTGGGAACCACCGAGATGCGTCGCATCGACCTTGGTCCTGTAGAACCGGAACGCATCCAGAGGTGGCTCGTGAGCGCGGCGCGGACTGAGGGCGTTGCCCTGTACCCGCACTACGCGCTCGCCCTCGCTCACGGCTGCGCCGGGCGGCCGGGAGACGCACGTGCGGTCATGCACGGCCGCGGAGACGGCCTCGAGGCGACGTTTCAGCCGTGGATTGAGGCGTGGGCCCACGATCGCGGCAGCGAAGGTGCGGACTTCGTGTTTCTCCTCCTCCTCAGTGCGCCACCCGCAGCTCCCGCGGACGAACAAGGCGGCGCCCCGGTCGCTCAGGAGCCCGCTCCCGCGCTGGCCGCGCTGGCCTCCGCGATCGTGCTCAGCGAACCGGCGGCGAGGCGCATCGCCGAAGGGCTGGAGCGAAACCCTGGAACGATCACGCCTATCGAGGGGGACGGGTACGCGCTGCGGACGGAGCTGGGCGCCGCGGCGATTGCACGCCTCATCCTCAATGGAGACCGCTCGTCCGGTCGAGTCCCAAGACTGTTCGCCATTCTTCGCGACCTCGCGCCGCAGTTCCGTTTGAGGGCCTGCGAACGTGCATGGTATTGGCTGGAACACGACGCGCCCGCGGTCGAGTATCAGCGTATGCGTCGACAGGAGGCACGTTCGCAGCGCGGGCACGCGCTGGCATCCAGCGTCGGCTCGGCATTCCGGCTGGCGGCGTTGGGGCCGGGTGGGGCGCGAGAGAGCCGGGAGTTTGCACGGGAGGTTTTGAGCCGCCTCCTTGCCGATCCGACGATCGCATCGTTCGAATTGCGAACGACCCCTTCGTTCGATCTTGTGGCCGCCGCCCGCCGCCAGCTCGCCCGGCGGCTCCTCGAACTTTTCGTCGCCTGCGTCAGGGGTGCGGCGGACGTCCGCGAGACCATTGAGGTCTCCGTCTCGCTGTCGGCGCTCCCGGACGGAGTGGCGCCGTCAGACTTGGAGAATGCCGGCTCGGCGCTCGTCGATCCGTTTCGCTCCGACGACGCTCTCGAGGGGGTGCTCGAAGCGCTTGAGAGTGTCCCGTCGTCGGCCGCGATGTTCGTGCTGGCAAGGGGAGCGGCAAAAACGATCCTCGCAGCGGGCGTTGAATGGCGAGCGTTCCATGGAAGCCGATTCAATTGGGGCACGCTCGCGTGGAACGAGACGCTACAGCTTCAGACGCGGCGTGAGCGACTGATCAGGTGGGCGCTGCGCCAAATCGAGACCCCGGCTCGGGAGAACTCCGAGGCAGGATGGGATATCCTCGACCAACTTTGGGCGGCACCCGGCGGTCCGATGGCGGACCCGCCACTTCCTCCCAGAGTTCGAGACCTCGTCGAAGACTGCGTGCTCACGGCCGTCGCGACCTTTTCGCTGCCCGATGCGTGGGACCGGTGGGTTCGCGCAGAGCGCTTCGTCCTTCGCACCATGCGCTTCCCGAACGCACCGTCCGATACGATCGCCGACGCGGTCAAGCAATTTCCGCGTGTTCCACGATACCTGGCGTGGCGGCTGTTGACGACCAGTCAAGATCTGCTCACGGATCCCGCCAGTCTGGCAGCCCGCATTCGCGGGGGTGCAGAGTGGCGTGAAGTCGTCGAAGCCCTGCAGGAGGTCGATGCCGGAGGAAGCACGCTCGTGCACAGTGTTGTGCGCGCTCTCTCGACGGAGGGCCATTCGCCGTCGGCCGTCGCCGACTGGCTTGCCCTCGTGGATACACGGCGTCAGGTGTCGAACGGCTGGGGTTCCTACCACATCCTGACGGCCTGGATGCGCGCCGAACACCATCTGTTCCGGCGGCTCCTGATGGGGTCGGACTGGCAGTTCGTGCCGTCGCGGATTCGGGAGTTGGTGCTCCGGGCGGCCGTTCCGGTTTTCGCAGAGGAGCTTAGGACCGCTCTCGCCTCAGGCGATGCATCGTCGCGAACGGGCTGCGTAGCGATGCTCGCGGATCTGGTTTCCCGACCGTTGGCGGCGGCGCCCGAGGACGTGGAAGCGGCAACGCCCACCCTCATGGCGCTACTCGATTCGGATTCTTGCATGGCCCTCCTGCTGCGTCTCGCCGATCATCCGTCCGAACGGGGCCGCGCGCAGGTCGTCGAGGCGCTTCGGCTTCGGCTGCAAGTGGCCGAAGCCGAACCCGGTGCCGAGCAGGTCGTCACGATCCTCCGACGCCTCTGCTCGGGCGCACTCGGCGAGTCCGGGATGCGAGCGGTTCTACGGGCGACACCGCCCAGGGAGCGCACTCGGACGCGGGACAGGGCCGCCGTGACTATCGGCGAGGAGGTCCTCGACCGCCTGCCTGGGCTCGCCGACTTGGGTGCGCTTCACAAGCGGGCTGAGCAGTACGTGGCTCGCGCGCTGCATCTCGGGACCACGCGATGGCTTCCCGCGGTTTTCCGGTGCGCGGCGTCCGAGGATGGCGTGAGGTCGATTCACCTTCTGGCGCCGGAGCTGTCCACGGACGCAGCGATGGAGTGCATCGCTGCCCTTCTGCGAGACGCCGATGTCCGCGCAACGTGGAGCCAGCCCACCGAGAGCGTGTTCTGGAAGTGGCTCATCGAGCGCCTGGTGCGCTCTGTCCCGGCCTGCGCCGAGCGGCAAGAGCTGTTGGCAAGAGTCCGGTCGTGTGGGGGCCCGGAGGTCGAGCCGCGCGACGACTTGGGTGATTGATCGCGGAGCCAACTGGCGCTGATCCAGCGCGCCCTCGTTCGTGCCGTCGCCGAAGCGGCGCGAACCTTCACGTGAGGGAGCCCCTCACGCCACGCGTCGCCTCTTCACCGCCCCCACCACCCCCGTCTCCACCCGAGCCTCGATCGCGACGTACCTTCCGATGTCCCCCTTTGGGGGGCCGAACGGATCATGGCCGTGATATCTGTCGGCGCGACAGACGATCTCCAGTCCGCCAGGGGATAGCTCGACTTTCTCCAAGACTCGGCTGAGCGCCTGACGGCGCTCGTCGAGGGGTTGGGAAGTCCAGGCTTCGCGGACGGCGGCGCGGAACTCGTCGGCGTCGATCACCTCCGGCTCGGGGGTGTCCGTCTGCTGCGGGAGGGCCGCCAGTTGGAGCCGCGCCGTCTCGCGCTGGGCGATGAGCGGGGCGGTGATGGCCTTGGCGTCGCTCTCGTCGATCATGCCGTTGATCGCGTGAACGGCGGTCAGGCGGATCTTGCGATCCAACTCGGCGATGACGTTGGCGAGGCGCTCCCGCTCGCCGGCCAGTTCGTCGACCTGGGTGCCGGCGAGACCGTCCAGACCGTTGCCCAGGATCACGTCGAGCGCCTCGGGGGCGAGAACGTGGGACTCGATGGCGTCGAGCACCATGCCGTCGAGCTTCTCCACGCGGATCGTGACGCCGGAGCAGGCGGCGCTGCTCTCCTGACGGGTTCGGCAGGTGTACAGGTAGGTCCGCTTCTTCGGCTGCCCGCCGGCCGTCACGCAGATCGGGCCGCCGCAGGAGCCGCAGCGCAGGAACGGGGTCAGCACGCCGCGCTGGCTCGCGGTGATGGGGTTCTCGCCGTTGCCCTCGCCGTCGTCGCGGTTGCGGGCCTTGAGCGCGCGGATCGCCAGCACCCGCTCGAACGACGCTTCGTCGATGGCCGCTTCGTGGCAGTTGCGCGCGGCGATCTCACCGTCGTAGACGAGGTGCCCGCAGTAGAGCGGATTCGTCAGCATCGAGGCCACATGCTTGGCCCGCCACGTTCCCTCCGCGTACTGCCTCGGCATGTCGGCGCGGCCCGGCGGCTGGATGCCCTCGCGAGTGAGGCGATCGGCGATCCTGCGGGCGCCGCCGACACCGTCGAGGGTCTCGCGGAAAACACGCTGCACCACCTCGAACTGCGGGTGCACGTCGTCGGTGACGACGTGCACCTCCTCGTCTTCCTGATTCGAGGACGGACGTGGGAAAAGTGGCTTCTCGGCGATGCCCTGCCCACCGCGGCCGACGACATGATGCGCTGGATCTGCGGACGCCTCGGGCAGCCCGACGCTGTCGCCACCGCCGAGGGCGTGCTCGCCGACGTCGACGGGAAGCCCGAGCGCGTGATCCGGATCGTCGGCGAGATGGGCGCTCGCCGCGCCGAGCGCGCGATCATCATGGCGCCGAAGCCGGGGAAGCCCGAGGATGTCGTGCCGTGGCGGTGGATGGCGCGCGAGCTGGGGCCGGTGCCGGAGGGAGAGGGCTGGATCGGGGTCGAGCCGCTGCTCCCCGGTGAGATGATCACGACCGTGGTGGGGTACGGGACGCCGAGGTGAGACGATGCGGGCTCGACTCGACGCCGCAGGTGCCGCTACGGGCTTGGAATAACGACGGAATCATGTTGGAATAGTCGTGGAATATTCAGTGGATTCAGGCCGAATATTCCGGCATTCCCAGCTGCTTCGGCAAGCTGGAATCATTGATTCGTGCGCCTGGCATCATGGAATCGGGGGTGGAGAGCGGTGTCGCGGCGAGCGGCCTCGGCGCCGCATCTCGGCCATGGCCGCGCGGCGATCATGGGCGCGATGCAGCGGAGCGTCGCGATAGCCGATAGCCTTCGAGCCGAGGGTCGATCAACTTGCCTTTGCAGCCCAAGAACCAGTTCTCGATCTCCTACCGGGCCCGCGTTGACGGCGTGGGGCCGCTGGACTGCCTGGCGCTCGCCGACCGAATCGCCGAGGCGCTCGGAATTTCGGCCACCACGTTCACGGTCAACTTCGACTTTGCGGCATCTACCTTCATCGGGCCGGCGGCCGAGGCACGAGAACTGTTCAGCGCCTCCTTCGATCAGGTCACCAACACCGCTACGATCACCATCGGCGGCGCCACCGAACGTGGCAACCGGGACGTGACAGTCTCGGTGAGTGTGGCCCACTCGATCGTTACCGTCGGCCTCCAACAGCCCGACGAAGGCGACTTCACGCTCCTCGTGACGACCGTGGTCGAACGACTCCCCCGCTACCTCGGCTCCGCAGACGAAGAGCTTGTTGAGGTTCGCCGGCTCCACGCCGCCTGCGCGTCGATGGCTGCGGACTCCAGCGCCGTCGCGGCGACCAGGGCGGCGGCGGAGGCCGAGGCCAACTTCGTCACAGCGATGGGCGACAGCGCGCGCGATGCCGAGGCGGAGATCGGTGCGAGCAAGGCCCGCATCGCCACAGCGGAGGCCGCGGGGACCGAAGGGTCGGCGGCCATCGCCAAGCTCCTGGAGACGGCGAAGGCCGCGCATCAAGACGTCGAGGACAAACAGGTCAAGGTCACCGCCGTGGCCAACAACGCGGCGGACTTCCAGCGGAGGATTGAGGAGGCGGAGCAAAAGGCGAGGGCGATCGTGGAAGACGTGCAGACCAAGACTAGCACAACCCTCGCGGACCTCCAGGCCAAAGCCAGCGCCGCGGTCGCCGAACTTCAGACCACAACGACCACCACGCTTGAGGCGCTCCGGTCGGGTTCCTCACAGACGGTGCAGGAGCACACCGACCGCACGACTGCCATCGTGACCAAGAATGAAGAACTCCACCAAACCATCGAACTCCTGCTCCAGGGAGCCAACGCGGGAGAGCTGTTCAAGGCATTCCAAGCCCGTAAAAGCGAGTTGGAGCGCACGCAGGATCGATGGCTCTGGGCGCTCGGCTTGGTGACGACACTCATCGTCGGCGGGGGCGGTCTGCTCGTCTTTGCGCTGGCCTCGGCTTCTGGGGGCGAACTCGGCCTGATCGCGATCAAGGTCACAGTGCTCCTGCCCCTCGTTGTGCTCGACATCTTCATTGCGAACCAGTACAATCACCGCCGCTCGCTGATCGAGGAGTACGCATTCAAGGCCGCGATCAGCCTCTCCCTGATCCCTTACAAGAACCTCGTTCGGGACCAAGCCGCGGACGCCTCCGCTCTCCAGTTCGTGCTCGCGTCTGTGGAGAAGATCTACGCAAACCCGAGCGACGCCGCGACGCGCTCAGGGCCAGCAACGAAGGACGTCCGCCGAGCCATGAAGACGCTGCAGGACCTCGGCATCGTCGATCTCGCCAAGAGCGTGGCGGAAAAGGCGAAGCCGTAGTGGCGATGACCCGCCCGTCGTTCGTACTCACGAATCGAGAAGTGGGCGCCCCCGACCTCACCGAGGCCGAGGTGCTCGATGCACTCGCGGCGGCGCCGTCACCGGCGACCGTATTCTCGCTCGCCAAGCTCTCCCAGTGGCACGCCGCCAACATGCATCAGGACCTCGCGGCGCTTTTGAAGGAGGAGAGCGTGTTCACGACCGACGCGACCTTCGCTGCCATAAAGGCGGCGTGCGCGAAGGACACATACAGGACGACGTTTCGCTACTCAGCAATTCTGGCTGCCATTCGTGCCGTGATCGCGCGTGGGAGAGCTTCCCCGAGCCTGGACCCCGCGGTTCCCGACGTTGAGCGCGTCGGCGACTCGCTCCTCCAACTGAATCGACTCGTCGGTGGCGACAACACGCATGTCCTGGTGGCCCCGCCCGAACAGGTTCGGAAGGAGTGGTTGGGGGAAATGGTGGTTTGCATGCAGGAGCATCCGCCGACCCCTACGTTCGTGTCGTGGGCCATCGGCGCGCTCGTGTTCAGGTCGCTGGTCGGTCACCCGGCCCTGGCGGCGATGGACTTGTTGCTCACCCAACGCCGACTCCCGTCGCTCGCTCGAATGTTTGGAGGTCTCACGATTTGGTTTGGCTATTCAGCGCAGAGCGAGCGTCATCCCCATCTGTGGCGCCTGACTGAATTGCAACGCCTCGGACCGCTGGAACGCGCCGCTGCTTTCATCGCCCGGCGCCTGTCGGTTCGTCGGCGCGATGGCGAAGGTCTGGTCACCAATTGGCTTGGTTCACCAACCGCCTCTCGCATGGTCGATCGGCCATTCTTCTGCTTTCGGGGAACTGCGGTGGTGGCTGATCCGTTCACGCTCGCGGAAATCGCGAGTGTGCGGTTCGGCCAATTTGCGAAAAGCCTCGTTTCCGGGGCGAAGGGCACGCCCGAGGCAGCCGTCACAGGCGCATGGCAGAGACTTTGGGCCACAGACGGATTCGAGACCTTCATCCGCCAGAACCTCGGCGCTGTGGCGAGTGGCTGTGACCAACCGCCGTCCGTTCCCGGTTTCAAGCCCTGCGACGCCGTCGCCCGATTCGGGCGGCACGTACTGTTTGTAGAGGCAAAGCTCATGTTTCCGCGGCAAGCTGACCTCCAAGTTCGTGACCGACTTGCGGTAGTTGATGCGCTCGTGGAGCGGTACGGTCAGCCCAAGAAGAAGGGCATCTGCCAGACTCTGTCGACGATGAAGTGGGCGATAAGCAACCGCGCGGCCTTTCCAAACTCGAATCCAAACGGCGACGACCGATGGTGGTCGGTGGTCGTTTCCGCCGAGCAGGTCCCGATGACCCGGGAGTGGCGAGATGAGTGGCGAAGGTTGGCGTTGGCGATGGATGATCGCCCCAAGGTCCATCAATTCCACGGAACGGTGTTCCTGAACCTCCACGAGTTCTGCTGGCTGATCGAAGGCGCCCGGCAGGGCAAGGCCGTCGGGGACCTCCTTGCGGCGTTCCTCGCGGGCAATGACATCAGCTTCGGGAACTTCGCGGCCCGCGCGATCGGGCGAGGGATCCCGAACTGGCTCGACGCCAGCGTCAAGGATTCGATGGCGTGGCTCACCGAGGAGATCGCGAGATCGGCGAAGTCCCGCCGTCCGCGGGGCGGGCGATCGACGAAGTAGGCTTATACATAAGCCTGACAGGCTACGTGCGAGCGAAGCGGTACACGCCTTTGACGTTCTGGCCAAAGAACTGGCCCGTCGAACCCGCAACGCGCATCGCGTCAAAAACGCTCTCCGGCACGTCAAAGTATTGATACGAACCACCCTTTTTGAACTCGACGTACAACACCATCGAAGACACGTCGTACCCAAATCGCGCGATGTTAGACGAATCGGGCGTCTCAATCCAATCCATTAGCTCTCTCCTTCCTCAGCAGGTTTATCGGGATTGTTTGCCTTGGCGTTGCCGTGTTTGTAGTGCGGGTTCTGCCTCCGCATCTGCTCGACTACGCCAGCGTAGTCGCCGGGTTCACGCCCGCGGTTCCACCCTCCCGCTCCTTCGGGGATACCTTGGATCTTCGTCCCATTCCGGGTCTCGGTCTGGACTCGGTCCACGACACGGGGGTCGTCGCTGTCAGGACGGCGCTCCTCAGGCAATCGGTCGATCAACGTGCGTGTCGGCAGGCTGACGGCCTCGCCCACGATCACCGCCTCGCCAGTTCTGAGCACCGGAAGCATGTCGAACAGCCCCTTCAGATTGTCGGCCGCCGCCCCTGTAACGTGACCCCGATCCTTCTCGTTCGCGAGTCGCATCGCGAAGATGGTGCCACACTGTGACAGGATGGTTGAGTCAATCTCGGACGGGCGTTGGCTGACGAGCATCAACCCGACTCCGTATTTACGCCCTTCCTTGGCGATCCTTTTGATCGCTTCTGCCGCGACACCGCTCTGGCTCTCGCTCAGGTAGGTGTGCGCCTCCTCGAGAACCAGGAGCAGCGGTCGTTCCCGTCCCCCTTCGGAGCGGTTCCGCGCCCAGAACATGGCGCTGTAGAGGATTCGCAGGAGAGCGCCGATCAAATCCTTGAGAACGACTGACGGGATGCCCGAGAGGTCAAGCACAGAGATGGGCTGAGGACCGCCCACCCACGCGCCGATGAGCTGGTCCAGGTCGCACTTGACCGCACCGTCGAGTGTGGGGAGCCAATCGCCCGGCTTGAACATGAAATCGAACCTTGGATCCCTTAGTTTCGACGCAAGGCTATCCACCTGGCGGCGCGCGGAAAGCGTGCTTGTGCTCAATCGAACCTTGTCGGTGTCGTCTTTAATGTCCTTGATCGCTCGGAAGGTCGGCGGCACAACCGACATAGCGTCACCGAGCATATCCTTGCCGCCCGCGGCGTCCTTCTCAAGCGCCCAAGTGTCACGACTTTGAGCCTTCCCCTTGACCTCCAAGTGGGTCGCCATCATTTCGCAGTGGAGGTCGTACCACAACTGATGCGCGCTGAAGGGGACGAGCGAGTCCACGGTCACGCGTTCCTCCGTGAGGCCCGCCTTCGGAAACTTCTTCAGGGCAGCTCGCTTCGACGCGGCGAATCGATCCTGGATCGGGCCCTGGTCCCTGGTCTCCAGAGTACCCATGCCGATCTTCAAGAACTCGTCCCATTCTAGCGCCCAATAAGGCACAAACAGCGGCTTCTCACCTTTCGCGGGGTCGGCGTCAACGCGAAAGACGTCCGCCCAGGGTCGAAGCGCGCGGCCGTACTCGCCGTGGATATCGAATACCACGATGCGGGCCGATTGATAAAGCGTGGGATCGGCAAGCGCCTGAAGAATACCGGCGACGGTGTTGGACTTCCCAGCTCCCGTCGTTCCGACGACCGCAGAGTGTCGTGTTACAAGCTTGCTAATGTCCACGAGCGCGGGGATGGATTCGGCACTCGCGAGATGCCCCACCTTCACGAAATCGTTGAGGTCCCCGGAGCCATAGATGGCTTGAAGGTCCGTATCGGTAACGATGTGAACCCGGTCTTGAATGGTCGGATGCTGCGAGACGCCACGGGCGAATCGACCGCCGCGCCGTCCCTCCCCCACGAGCTGCACCGTCAGCCATAGTTTCCCGTATGGGCTCGTCGCGCCCTCACGGATTGGAGCCGCTCCGGCCCCAACTTGCGAGACCACTCCGTACAGGTTGGTATGCCCCAGAGGAATCCTTACGAAGCTGCCCACCTGCCCAATTCGGTATCCCTCGCCGTTGACGAAAGTGAGGCCGGTCGCGCTGTCCGCGGTCAGCTCTACGCTGACGGTCGCGCCATTGACGCTTTCGACTGTGCCGATGAGCGTGGGGTCACGCGGCATCGCCTTCCCCCGAGTCGTGCTCTCGGCTGGCCAACTGGTCGCCCATGAACCTGCCGAGGCTCTCGAAGTCGCCAAGAAGGAACTTGCACCGGTCGTCCGGGGCGAGCGACCGCGCTCCAAGATTCCCCATACCTACGGCCATTCCGTGCATCGGATCGTCCGGCTTCGGTTTTGAATGCCATTCCCGATCGATCGTGCCCAGCACCCCGCCGTCGGCACCGAGGAGCCGGAGATTCCCCCGGTGCCCCACTTTTTCGATTGCGGCCTTCGCGGTCGCTCTGTCGCCGAAAACGAGACCGAAGCACACCGCTGTCGGGTTGCCGCTCAGTCCGTCCAGAATCGCCTCGGTGAGATGATCGTCCAGAAACGAGTACCCGCACGTTACAAGCACGGCTTGGCCCCGCGCCAGAAAGGCGCGGAGGCGATCATGCATCGCCAAATATGGCATCTTTCTGCTTTCGAGATACTTTAGGTGCGAAGGGTGGATCATCTGGAGCGAGTCTGGGCCCCCGCGTTCTCGCCGCTGAATCAGGCCATCCTTGGTTCGCCACCAATTGATGGAGCCGTGAACCTTCCAGAGGCGAGCCCATCGGGAGGGCAGTGTCGACTGCTCCATCGAAGGAACATCGAAAAAGGTCTGGTCAGAGCCAGAGAATCCGTCGAAGTACGGGACGCCACACTCCTCAAAGGCCTGCTCCATTAGGAGATCGTAGTTGCTGGTGAACACTTCGACCGGATGGGCACGGGGGATCGACCCAATCCAAGCGGCAAGTTGATGGTATGGGGAACTTCTTGCGGGCAGGCGCTGCCGCATCACGCCGTCGATCGCGTCGCAGACGGCTTTGTCGAGGGTGCTCAACGCGCTCTTATCCATGCCCGCGAAGTTCCCGACGCCCACGACATCAAGAATGCCGCGAATGCGGGTGAGAACGTGTTCGATCGTTCGCCTGTTCGTTGGGCTGTCGCCAAGCTGCGCCAAAATTGAGGCGAAGTTCGCGCTGTGGTCGAGTGACGCAGACATCGTCGTGCGGATCGCGTCTGTGAGGCCCTCAATGTTGGGAATTAGCGGCTGGGTGCCGACCGCAGCAGGCACGCGGATCGAGACCGGGCAGCCTGCGCCGAGAAAGAAGCCGACCCTCATCTTGTCGGGCGACAGGGCTTGTCGAAGAAGCGCCGCTTGCCGATAGGGGCAGGCCACCAAAGGGTCAGCAACCGCCGCGGCGGCCGCTGAAGCAGGAGCGCCGGGCGGAGGCGGTGCGGCGGGGGGAGTCGCCATCACACGCCTTCGGGCGGACCGGCCGCGATCGGGGGCGGGGGTGCGATCATCTCGTGCGGTACACCTGCTCGCCGGGCCCGTTGGACCCCACGGCAGTTCTCGCGCGCCAAGGTTCGTTGGCCTACGGCCGACAACTCGGGGGTACCGTGCGCATGGTGCTCGGGGACTTGTTGAACGGTGGCCTCGATGGTCTCTGCCTGCTAACGCGCGCGGTAGGTCGCGCACAATCCGGCGCGATCACGTTGCCGCTGCGGGTGACTGCAGAAGACGCTCCGCCCGGCATCGGAGCACGGCTTCGTGGTCGGCAATGGCCTGGTCCTCCGACGACGCCTCAGCCACCAGGAACGCACCCCCCTTCACGCCGCCGTTGCCTGACCAGCCGAGCCACTGACCCAGCAGGTACTGCGGGGCATTCCGTACCTGAAAACTCGCCTGCCCGGCGTAGCCG
Source organism: Pseudomonadota bacterium (assembly GCA_030684355.1). Taxonomy (GTDB): domain Bacteria; phylum Myxococcota_A; class UBA796; order UBA796; family SXON01; genus CAJBVW01. Next base: position 5,741 of record JAUXTN010000013.1, on the reverse strand, counting down.
CGATCTCCGGAGTCCCACCACGTTCCTGTCAGCCTATCCTCGGCCTCAAACTTCAGGGACACGTCGTACTGACGTTGAGCCTTCTCCCACCAGAGCCGCACCCGCACCCTGTCGCCGAACACCACCAGGTGGGCCGGGCAACGGTGACACTCGGTGCCGTCGAACCAGATGGCCACGAGGTCCGGTGCGCGCTGCAAGACGTGTAGGGCGCGGGCGTCCTGCTCCGCGCGAGCGCGGAAGGTCGCCTCCACCTTGTCCGCGCCCTTGGCCTCAAGGATGAACTCAGTGCGCCCGCCCAGGGCCGCGCCGATTGACTCCGCCTCGATCCAGGTGATCCCAGCCAGATCGGAAATGTCCTCGATCCTGGCTCGCGGGCTGGACACCTCGCGTCCCAAGTGGGGGAGGCTTTTCGCCACCTTCAGGCGGACCTGGATGCAGTTCCCGATGTCCAGCACCCCGGCGAACATGCCAAGCTCGAACACGACGTTGGGGCGGGCAGTCCACCCGGGCCCACTTCGTGACAGATAGCCGTCGTCAGGTGAGAGTACAAACACGCCTCCGTCGAAGTCCCGGATGCGGGTGGAGATGGCGGAGTAGGTCGAGGCCCCAGGCTGAAAAAACTCTTCGGACCAGAGCTCCACCTCGTACTGGTGACGGGCTAGAACCTCTGCCACCGTCTCGGCCACCTTGCGTGCCTCCACCGAACTCGCCACGAAGAGTCTGGGGCGGAGAGTGGAAGGCACGGCGAACCTTGGCATCGCCTTGCGCCTAATGCCCGGCGAGGTTGTCGGCCACGGCGATGTCCTGCCGTGTTCATGAACGCCATGGCCTCGGCGCGTGCCCCGCCTCGGACGGGCCCTGCGCAGGCGGCCCCGGTCCGGCTACGCCCCGGGAGTCCGAGCCCTCGGCCTCCTAAGCTCCTCGCTCACGACCCCCACCCGATAGCGCGCCGATGATCCCTTTGGCGGGCCAAAGGCCCAGTGGTAGGCGGGGGCACTGCGCCAGTCAGCGAGATCCCCGGTTCGCCCTTTCGTAGGAAGGGCGCCCCCGGAAGTCAACGGCTCGGCTCGCGATTCTTCGTCGTGTCGTCGATAGTGATCGTTGAACGATCGCTATTCGTTGATGCCCGCGTCCCTCACGGTGTATGGCGGACCGTCTCGTGGGGACGCGCGAGATGCCGGGCTATAGATCGGCAAGCGCGGCGCGAACTTCGTCGAAGTGCACCCGGGCGTCGGCGACAAGCGGAGCGCTCACCTCGTCGCCGACCGAGGCGGTCCCCTCCGCGCGCAAGGCGAGCGTCTTCCGGTACTCCTCGGCGACGGCTACGCGCACGAACTCAAAGTCCCCCTGGACGTGCTTCCTGGCGGCAGCTTCGATCTCGTCGAGGGTCGCCACGAAGAACTCCTTCCGCAGGTTCACCATGTTCACGCGCTTGGCCGCCAGCGCCCGGTGCAGGGCGTTCTCCAGCGCCGGGGCATCATCGGAGTACATGACGGCGTGGATGTCGAAGGCGAACGGCACCGACGCATCGCCCAGTTCGCGAACGCGCTCCTCGGGCTCAAGGCGCCGCGTCATGCCGACCTTGTACGTTGTCTCCCCGAACGAGCCCATGTTCGAGATCACGTACACGTGGCCCGACTTCGTCAGCTGCGCCTGGGAGATCGCCCGCTCCTTGAGGGCGTGGGCGCCTGCGAGCTTTCTTTCCAGGTCGGCAACCTTTGCCTCCATCTGGGCGTGCTTCGCGCCGTCCGCCGCCTCGAGGTCCATCTTGGCTTTCTCGAGTGCCTGCGCGTAGCGCCGCTCTTCCTTCTCTGCGTCAAGCCGCGCACGCTCGAACTCGCGCTGTGCGGCCTCCTCATCGCGAAGGCGCTCGCGGATCTCCCGTTGCTCTTCCTTCTCCGCCTGCACTTTCTCGGCGTACTCGTGCGCGAGGCGCAGCTCCGCTAGCTTGAGGTCGAGGTACCCCTTTTGCACGCTGCATGCATTTGGCTCGCCGAGCTTGTTGACTGCCTCGAACGCCTTGCGAATCCGTTCCTGGATGGCGACCGCGTTGTTGAACCGGACCTTCACGATGGCAGCGTCGCACTCGCCGTTGAACGCGCGGAGCATGAGCTTCAGGTTTCGGTCGGTCATCTGCTTGCCCTTGCGCCGGTCGCCGTCGACGGTCCACTCCCTCGGACACGTCGCCGCCGCCCCCTCCTTGACCATAGCGGCCTGCTTCGCCCGCACCTTCTCAAGTTCGGCCTTGTACTTCTCTGAGGTCCCGAAGTCGTAGTACGGCGCATAGAGACCGAACGACTGAAGTTCCGCCCTTTCGTCGAACAACTTCACCTCGCCAGTGAGCCTGTCGAGGTCAGCGAGCGCGGCACCGTAGCGTTCCTCGAACTTGGCGCGGCGTTCGCCGATCTCCTTGGTCACCTGGGCGCGCTCGCGCTCTATCTCTGCCTTGAGGGCCGCCCGGCTCTGCGAGATCGCACCCGACAGCGCTGCGTTCTCGGCTTCGAGGCGGTCGCGCTCGGCGGCAACCTTCACGCGCTCGGCGTCGAGATCGACGATGGGCCCGAACCGTTCCCGCAACCGGGCCGCGTCTGCACGGGCCCTCATCCAGAGCATCGTCATGGCGGCGCCGACTACGATTGCGGCGACGAGGCCAAGAACCGCTACTACAAGGAACGCTTCCGCATACACGAACGCCTCTAGCTGGTTGCGGTTGTACCACGGAGCGCACGTTGATCTCCCGACGAGCTCGCGCACGCCCGGACCCTCGAACACGCGCAGCGGGGAGACCCCCTACTCGGTCAGGCAGAGGTCGCCGAGGAGGTCGGGCAGCAGAGCGACTGCCGCCCGCATCATGTCCTCGTCGGCATGCAGATAGCGGCTGGTCGTCTGGATCGAGGCGTGGTTCATGAGCCGCTGGATGGTGCCGAGGGTCACGCCGCGGCCGAGGAGCGCGGTCGCGTAGGCGTGCCGCAGGCGGTGCGGATGGAAGCGCACGGAGAGCCCGGCGTCCCGCCGCAAGCCCTCGTAGACCTTCTGGATGCCGCGTACGCCGAGGCGCGGTCCCCGCTCCCCGATGAAGAGCGCCGGTTCGTCGCTGGCGGGCCGAGCCCCGAGCCAGGCTCGGAGGACGCGGACCGCGCACAGGTGGAGCAGCACGTCGGTGGTACTGCCCCCTTTGCGGACGGCATGTCGGAGAAGGGCCGCGTCAGCGTCGACCTGGCGGGTATCGAGGCGGTGGAGCTCGGTGACGCGGAGCCCCGTGTAGAACGGGACGAGCACCAGCGCGAGATCGCGCGTCCGCCGCCAGCCGGAAGGACGGGTGACGAGCGCGGCGAGCACGCGCTGAAGGTCGTCGGCGCCGACGGAGGCCGTGAAGCCCTGCGGCACCTTCGCGCGCTTGAGGCCACGCGTCGGGTTCTTCGCAAGATGGTGGTGGCGGACCAGCCAGCGGGAGAACGCCCGCAGGATCGCGAGGCGCCGGTTCCGCGTGTTCGGGGCGAGCGGCGAGCCGTCAGGATGGTTGCTCACGAATCCCGCGATCCCCTCCGGCGTGAGGGGGACTTGGCGAGCGTTGAGGAGCTCGAGTTCCTCGCGGTAGCCGTGCAGCGTGCTCGGAGCGAGGCCATCGGCCTCCGCGCGCTCGCGGAGGTAGGCCTCGATGAGGTCGGTTGAGGGCATAGGGTCGGGCACAGCCGGGCCTTATTGAGTTCGCACAACCTACGATTGTGCGAACTCATTCCCGACGAGCTCGGGCTCCGGCGATGCACTACCGCAAGGGTACGGCAAGGGCGGAGCGCGGCAAGCGGGAGAGCTCGGAGCCCTCGATGTACACCTTCGTCCTCTTTCTCCTCCTTGCCTGCACGGGTCCCGACGAGGCCAAGGAGCCCGACGACTCCGCCTCCGAGCCGGCGGACGCCGACACCGATGTGGACACCGACACCGAGGCTGACTCGGACGATACGAGCGGCGAGGACACGGACGACACGGCATCGGACCGGCCCGATGTACTCGAGGACTGCATTGAGTACGCGGGACGCTCCATTCGGCGGTGCGCCGCCTCGGACCCCGACATGATCCTCTCCTGCGAACTGACTGACGGAGCGTACGTCTGGATCGTCGACGAGTTCTGCGTCGGCGGGGGCGACCCCTGGCGCGAGGACATCTGCTGGGAGACTGCGGGCGGGGGTTCGGCCGAATGCGGGTGTCCAACCGTCGGGGAGAGCTACTGCCTGGACGACGAAGAGCGGATCTACACCTGCGGGGAGGATGGTGGAACCGCACCCGCGTGGGAGTACAGCGACACTGAGTCCCTCAGGCGGAACTTCGCGAACCACTCGGCAGACTGGCACGACGAGAGCGGTAGCCGCCAGCGGGGGATGGCTGACCGGGTCCGGGAGCAGATCGAGGAGTACGCGGTGCAGTGCGTCTGCAACGAGGCCGGTACCGGCTTCGAGTGCTCCTGCTCGCCCGGCGCTTCGCTCTGCCAGACGGAGGACGAGGCGGGAGCCTCCAACTGCGGACAGTGGATCTGCGACGACTCGGGTGAGTTCTTTTACGCGCAGGCGCCCGGCAACGACTGCGAGTGCGACTGATGGACTCGTCCCTGCGAACGCGTGCCGCCTTGATGCTCGTGCTGACTGGCTGCGCCAACACGGGCGAGATCGAGGGCCGGGTCGTGAGCTATTTCGACGGCGCACCCGTTCCGGGCGTCGAGGTGGGCGTCGGTGGCACGACGCTTCGTGCGACGACCTCTGCGGACGGCCGCTACTCTCTGGCCGACGTCGTCCCTGGATCCCAGCAGGTGCGGGTCACCGGCGCGGGCTTTACCGAGGCTGCGCCGCTGACCCTGACGGTGGGCGCGCGTTCCACGGTTTCGGCGGAAGAACTGCGGGTGCTCCCTCGGCCTCCGGAACCTGGCGTCTACGCCCTGGGGGAAGGAGGCGGCCTGACCGAGCTCCAGATGCCCGAGGGGCGGGCGGCGTTCACGCAGCTCGCCATCGGGCTGGACCTCGGGTGGGCGGCGCCGGTGAGCAAGCTGCCGAAGTCCGGCATGACCGCCGTCGCATCCCCAATGACCTTCCTCGTGCTCGACGGGGAGCATCGGACGGAGAGCACGCGTATCTACAAGCCGATCAAGACGCCCGTCCTCATCAACCGGAACCTGTCAACGATTTGAGACACTGATGTGATCACTTTCTCTGACTGGTGGGCGGTGACTGGTCCGCCTGTCCGCCCTTCTCGGCCACCGCGTCCGGCTCCGGCGCCTGGAGTGCGGCGGCCTGGCCGGTGGGACGGTTGATCCAGACCTCGGTGGGCGGCCGCGCGGCGACGGGCGGTCCGGCGACGAACCGCTCGGGATGGGCGGCATACGCGGCGTCGAGCCCGATCTGGCGCGCGGCCAGGACCTCGTCCACGAGGCCGCCGTGGACGGTGCTCGGCGTGAGCATCGCGATGCCGCTGTGATGGTGCTCGTCGTTGTACCAGGCGAAGAACAGGCGAAAGAACGTTCGCCCTTCCTCGGTCGAGGCGAAGCTACCCGGGAAGAACGGGCAGTATTTCAACGTCTTGAACTGCGCCTCCGAGAAGGGATTGTCGTTGGAGGGTGGCCGGTCAACCACGCCCGGAGGCCCGTTCGTAGCCGCCAGGTGATCTTCTTGCGCTCGGAGATCACGTCATGGAACCCCGCAAGATCCGCAACGAAGACGATGCGCGGCACTGCCTGGCCGCAGCTGAGACCAGCG
>JAUXTN010000005.1 GCA_030684355.1 Pseudomonadota bacterium | reverse complement strand
GATCGTGGCGACGTGTGCCCTCCACGGTGTCGAACCCCGGCGCTACCTCGCCGACGTGATCGTCCGGGTGAACGTGCCGGGTGTCACCGTGGACGAACTGCTGCCGTGGAACTGGAAGGCCCCGGCCGGGTAGCTCGCACGGGGGGCGCGCTCAGTGTCCCACGGCCCACACAGGGACCTCCAGGTGGGGTCGGCTGCGTGCTTACGTTCGGACGCTATATCCGTCCGAACTCGCCGGATGACTCGCTACCCCCCGAGTTCGGACGCCATATCCGTCCGAACTCGCCGGATGACCCACTACCCCCCGAGTTCGGACGGCAATCCGTCCGAACGTCGCCCGCTCATCCCAGCCCCCAGCCCCCGCGTCCCACGATGCGCGAGCGGCCCGACCGTGCCCGGACTGGCGGTGCTGCTGGCGCTCGGGGTGCTCGCGAGCGGGCGGCGCGATGGGGATGATGGAGACGCCTTAGGTCACGGGCGACCACGGGGGGTCCGGGGGGCGCGCCCCCCGGCGGGGCGTTGCGGGGCTGGGCCCCGCCCCAAAATCCCCTACCTTCCTACACCAACTGGTAGCCCACCGAGAGGGCTTCAGCGCACTTCCCCGTCGACCCTGATGCCCCGCCGCGCGAACCTCGGCGCGACGTCCTCGGCCCAGGTGCGGGCGAAGAGCGCGCCGTAGGTCGCGTTGTCGAGGAGGCCGCAGGCGCGTTCGTCCGGGGTGAGCGGGGGCGCGGCGGGGGGCGTGCGGTAGCCGTCGAAGCTGGCGCGGAGGGTGGGCACCCGCGCCTCCGCCCAGCCACGCACGCCGGGATCGAGCGCGAGGAGCGCGTCGAGGGCGTCCCACCCGAAGGCGCGGTGGACGGCTTCGTCGGCGAGCACCCGGTCGAGCACGGGGGTCACCGCGGGGTGGGTGGCGCCGCGTCGCATCTCGGCGAAGTAGGGCACGGCGAGGGTCTCGCCGAGGCAGAAGTCGCGGAGCACGGCGCGGGCGAGGTCGGCGAGCAGGCCCTCGCCGCGGGGCACGGCGAGGCGCTCGGGTGCGAGGTCCACCGGGGCGTCGGCGCCGCCGAGCGCGACCAGGCAGGCGTGCGCGAGGGCGGCGTGATCGAGCTCGTCGCGCACGATGCGCGTGGCGGTGTGCAGCAGCGGCACGGGCAGCCCCGCCGTGATGCCCCAGGCGAGCACCTGCGCGGCCACGCCGGCGCTGCCGTACTCGGCGGCCACCCGACGCGCCCACTCCGCGTGGACGCGCGGGGTCAGTGCGCGCCCCCCGTCGGCTCGCCACCGTTCGTCCCGCCGCCCGGCGCCTCGCCGCCCTCGGGGGCGGGGCCGCCGCCCTTCTGCCCGGGCGCGGGACCGGACGCGGCGCCGCCCGGAAGGACCTCGGCCGGGAGCTGCGCGTAGGCCGCGAGCAGGGTCTCCGGCTGCCCCGCCGGGCACGCCACCTCGGTGCCCCCCTCGGCATGCGCCGGGGTCTCGACCACGCGGCCCCTGGCTTCGCGGATGTCCGCCGGGAACGGCATCATCCCGCCCATCCACACCTTGAAGCACCCCGGCGGCGTGCGCGAGACGAAGAGCACCGGCGAGGGCGGGTTGGTGGCGCCCTCGGGGTGATCCGACGCCACGCTGTCCCACGTGGGGAGCGTCGCGGGCCGGGCGGCCCCGGGGGCGGGCGCGGGCACCGGGCTGTCCGCGGGCGGGACGGACTTCTCGCAGGCGCTCATCACGAGGGCGACGCCGAGGACACGGACGAAGGGGCTGGACATCCGGGCGATGTAGCATGAATGGACGGGGCATTGGGGGCGCGCGCCGGGCCGCGGTTGCGCGATGGGGCTGCCCTTCGGATCCGTCGCGGGGGCAGAGTCCGCTCAGGGGGAGCACCCACGAGTTGGATTGCATCGGTGTTGTCTTGGGGCGGGGGGCGGGCCCCCCGCAACGCCCCCCACAATCGGAGGAGCGTTGGCACCTACGGCTTGTTGGTGCAGCGCGTGAGGGTGGCCTGGGCCTCTGCCAAGGTTGGGCTGCGGAGGGCGGTGAAGATCTCGACCGCGCGTTGGGCGTGAGGGAGGGCTTCGTCGCGACGGCCGAGCTCGAGGAGGGCGTGGGCGAGGCAGTGGTTGTCGGCCGCGATCAGCTCCCGGCGGCCGAGCGCCTCGGCGAGGGCGAGGGCCTCGCGCGCGAGGGTCTCTGCGGCGGCCCAATCCTTCCGAGCGAGCGCGAGCGCCGCGAGGTTCACGGTGTAGTTGACCACGCCGTCGCGAGAACCGACGGCTCGCGCGATGCGGAGCGCCTCCCGGAAACCGGTCTCGGCGGCGCTGTGCTCTCCCGCGTGCCGCTCGACGCCTGCCAGGTCGTTCAGCACCACCGCTACGTCCACGCTCGCGGGGTCGTCGGCGCGGAAGACAGCGAGCACCTCCCGATAGCAGGCCGCGGCCGCGCCGTAGTCCTCCCGCAGGTGATGGCCCAGGCCGGTCAGGCGCGTCGCGCCCGCCCGCCCCCGCGCCGGGGCATCCACCCAGTGCGCGCCGGCCCGAGCCGCGCAGACGAGCACCCCCTCCGCGTCGCCGAGCAGATAGCGCGTGAACCCCGCTTGGTACGCCCGCCAACCGGCGTTCAGCGTGTCGCTTGCGGCGATCGCACGTTCTTCCGCGGCGACCGACAACGCGAACTGCTCCTCCCACCGGCCACTGAAGTTCAAGAAAAAGTCCAACGCGCCACACACCGTCTGCAGCCGCCCGTTCTCCCCCGCCAGGAACACCGGCAGCGCCGCGGCCACCACCCCCCACTCCGCCTCGATCGTCGGGAAGCGGTCGTGCTCCTGGTACCCGTTCTCGACCACCAGCGCGTACACCTTCTCCGCCAGCCGGTCCCCGGTCTCCTGCACCACCTCCGGCCGCGCGCGCCGCAGCCACGCCCCCACCAGCGGCGCCAGGACAAAGCGGCGCGACTCCGCGTCCGCGTTGACGAGCGCGCGGTACGCGAGGTCCTCCAGCGCGGTCTGGGCGTGCGCCTGGTTGAGCCCGGCGAGCTCCGCGAGGTGCCGCAGCTCCGCCGGCCCCGTGAAGTGGGTGAGCGCCCCGAGCACCTTCGCCTCGGCTTCCGTGAACTCGCGCGCCAGATCCCCGAAGATGAACTCCAGCGGATCGTTGTCGGCGGGCGCGGCGCGTAGCAGCAGGAGCGCGCTCGCGACGGTGTGGCACTTCCCGCGGCCGAGCTGCCCGGCCACCCAGCGGAGCAGCAGCGGGTTCCCGCCCGTCTCCTCGACGAGCTGCTTCCGCTCCTCGGCGGTCGCGCGGCGGAGGGCGGCGCGGTCCTCCGCGAGCACGTCCACCAGGGCCGTCGCCGCGGTGGTATCGAGGCGCTCGAGCCGCAGGATCTTGGCGCCCACGTCCGTGCGGCGTCGCGAGGTGACGATGGCCTTGCTGCCCGGCGGGAGATGGTCGAGGAAGCCGAAGACGGCGGTGCGGTCGGCCTCGGAGAGGCTCTCCAGGTTGTCGAAGATCACGAGCGCGGGCCGGTCGCGCAGGGCGCGGTGGAGCAGCTTCGGGCGCTCGGCCTCGGGCGACCGCTCCACCTCGTCCCCGATGCCGAGCTCGGCGCCGAGCTCCCGGAGCATCGCGCCGTAGGCGGGGCTCACGAAGCTCGTCATGGGGCGCTCCCCCTCGGGCCGCAGCTCGCGTGCCTTCGCGCTCACGAACACCACCCGGTCGAAGCGCTCGGCCGCGAGCTCGGCCGCGCGGATCGCGAGCGAGGTCTTCCCCATCCCGCCCGGCCCGTCGATGAGCGCGCCCCAGCTCCGGACGCCGTGATCGAGCGCGTGCGCCACGACGTCCAGCTCCGCTTTCCGCCCGAAGAACCACGGCAGCCGCGGGAGGTTGTGCGGGCGCGCCGCGCGGGGCCCCGGCTTGCGTTTGGTGATGCCCCACTCCAGGGCGTCGAGCCCCTCGGCGGTGAAGCCCTCGCGCAGGTCCACGCGGGTACGGTTGTCGAGGAAGCCTGTGTACTCGACGTCCGCGGGCGTGCTCGGCAGAATCACGGGGATCACCCGCTTGCCGAGCCTCCGCGCGTCCTGCAAGGCGAGCTCCACCTCCTCCGACTGCCACGGCCCCATCCCCGAGGGGCCGATACACGCGGCGATGGTGGCCGACGCGCCCACGCCCTTCTCCAGCAGCGGCTGCCACGGCTCGCCGGGCGTGAGCTCGTCCTTGTCCAGCCACGCCCGGAGCCCGCGCTCGCGCAGGAGCGACTTCAGCTTCACCACCAGCGCCTTGTCGACGCTGTTGTGAGAGAGGAACACATCGAAACCGGAGGAGGTCGGCATGGCTCTCCGCGCGGGAGGATACCTCACTGCCGACGCTGAGCCACCCGGGCCCGGCCGCTCCGGACGCCCTCCCCCCGGGATAGCCGGCGCGCATGGACCTCCTCCTCGACGGCGGCGCCGTCCCCCTCGCCGCCGCGATCCGACGCCGCGAGCTCGGCTGCGAAGACGTCGTGCGGGCCACGCTCGATCGCATCACGCGCCTCGACCCGACGCTCTCCGCCTTCGTGGACGTGTATGGCGCGAGCGCGCTCCGGGACGCCCGCGCGAAGGACGCCGCGAAGAAGGGCGCGACCACCCCGTTCCACGGCGTCCCCATCGGCATCAAGGACATGAACTTCGTCCGCTTCGGCACGACGCGGTTCGGGTCCCGGGCCATCCCGGGGGTGTGGTCGCCGTTCGACGACCGGACGGTCGCGCGCCTGCGCGCCGCCGGCTTCGTCATCGTCGGGAAGATGGCGATGTCCGAGCTCGGCGTGGTGCCGATCACCGAGCCCGTCGGGCGCCCGCCCACCCGCAACCCCTGGGACCCTTCGCGCACCCCCGGCGGGTCGAGCGGCGGCTCCGCGGCGGCGGTGGCGTCGGGGATGTTGCCGGTGGCGCACGGGAGCGATGGCGGCGGGTCGATCCGCATCCCCGCGTCGTTCTGCGGGCTGGTGGGGCTCAAGGCGTCCCGCGGGCGCGTGGCCAACCCGCTCGGCGTGAAGGACCCCGGCATCATCTACACGTGCGGCGCGTTGACCCGCACCGTCGAGGACGCCTCCGCGATGCTCGACGTGCTCGGCGGCCCCGGTGCCCCCGCCAAGACCGGCCCCCTGCGCGTGCGCGTGGTGCTCGACGTGCCGATGGTCGCGACGGATCCCTACATCCGCGCCGCCGTCGAGGCCGCCGCCGCCCGCCTCGCGGACGCGGGGCACATCCTCTCGTACGCCGAGGCCCCGAAGGGCGACGTCGACGACTTCCTCCCCATCTGGCAGCGGCTGTTCGGCGCGTTGCCGTTCGTGCCGTGGCACAAGGCCGAGCCAGTCACCCGCTGGCTCGCCGAGGCCGGCCGCACGATGGACCCGAGGTTCGCCGTGGCCCGCCAGGCCGAGCTCACCGCGCGCTGGGGGGGCTGGCTCGACGGCTGCGACGTGCTGCTCACGCCGACGGTTTCGGTCGCGGCGCCGCCGGTCGGGAGCTTCCAGGGGGAGGACGGCGAGGCCGTGTTCCGCGCGGTCGCGATGCTCGGCGTTTGGACGGCGCCGTTCAACGTCACGGGTCAGCCCGCGGTGAGCGTGCCGGTGGGTCTGCACCCGCTCGGGACGCCGATCGGCGCGCAGCTCGCGGGGCCGATGGGCCGCGAGGCGACGCTGCTCGCGCTGGCCGCGGTGGCGGAGGTGCGACCGGGGGCGCGGCCGCGGGTGCACGCGACGGGGTGAGCGACGGGGTGAGCGATGCCCGAGCCGCCCACGAGCAGATGGCACCCCGTCCGCGTCGGAGAAGCCGGCGGAGGCGATCGAATCACGCGGCGGATCGTCGAGCGTGGTCCGGGGGGGGCCGGGCCCGCGCTGCGGACCCACGAGCGCGACGTCACCCGCCGCCTACAGGAAGCCGCAGCTCCCGTCGTCCTCCATGCAGGTCGGCACGGCGGTGTCGCTGGCGCTGTCGGCCGGGCATTCCATGTCGCAGGCCGGGAGGGCGTCGGCCTCCCGCCGCGACAGGCAGGCGAGCGGCGCCGCGCAGTTGCAGGTGTCCTGGACCACCCGGCACTCGAGCGCCTGGTCGGGGCAGGCGGCGAGGAGGGCGAGGAGGAACAGCATCGAGGATCCCTTGCGCCTTCCCCCCGTAGCTCGTCCCGATCTGCCGAGGTGCGGTGGCTGCCCACCCACGCGCAGCGCCCACGGAGGATCCGTAGCCCGCTCTCGCGGGGCGCCCTCTCCTCCCCTCGCCTGGCTTCGATCGCTACGTCCGCCTCCGCAGGGTGGTGGCGACGAGGTGCCAGCCCAACCGACCGCCCGTCGCCGCCTACTCCTCGAGGTGCACCCCGAACAGCTGCGCCAGCTTCTGCTGCAGGCCCCCCGACTCGCTGCTGTTGGTCCGCGGGAACGGACCGTCGGGCACCGGCAGATCCAGGAATTGGCAGAGCGGCTCCCACCCCTCCTTCACGTCGTAGACCAGTAGCCGCTCGGGGGGCACGGACGCCCGCACGGCGTCGACGTGGGCGTGGTAGCCCGCGATCCACCGCTCGCGATCGAGGGGCCCGCCCATGCGTTCCTCGACCAGCTGCACCGTCGCGATGACCCCGCGCAGCTTCGGCACGAACCCGAGCCGGCGTACCGGGCCCAGCACGGTGAAGGCCCTGGCCATGCTGTCGAACCACGCGTCCGGATCCCGCACGTTGAGCAGGCACTTCGCGTCGGGCCAGCGTGCGAGCTGCTCGGTGTACAGGAAACACAAGGGCCATCCGACGGTCGCGTCCATGCCCTCGAGCGTGGACCAATCGAACCCCCCGTCCCCACGCACATCGGCGACCAACTGCGTGGCCAACGACACGTCGGTGAGGACCTCCTCCTGGGACATCGTCCGCAAACCCAGCTGTTTCAGCGCAGCGACAATGGACTGGGTTCCGGCGCGGCCCAGCCCGGCGACGACGACCTTCATGCTCCTCCAGGAGTACCCTGGCATCATCGCGCCATCGAGGACGGGGTGCCAGCGCTCGCCCCGGATTGGGGAGAGGGGCCCGACCGGGCGACGCGATCACCGATCTGATGCGGATCTGACGGGAGCGGCGCGGGCTCCACCACCTTGGTATCGCAGCCGTGGAGGTTCTGATGCTGCTACTGCTGCTCGCCTGTAACAACGAGCCCTCGCTCGTCCACTTCGAGGATGGCCACTATCTGCTCGGCGCCGAGGACACCGGTGACTCGGGTGGCGCCTCCGTGACCGCGGTGCTCAGCAGGATGGACAACACGTTCGTGCTGAGCGACGGGACGGAGGAGATCACCTTCACGCTGTCGGATTGGGACGAGGCGGACTGGCCGACCGGCTGCCCGACCCAGGCCCCGGCGATGGCCATGGAGGCGGCGAGCCTGATCCCCGCCGGCTTCGACCTCGGGGGCCTCCACTACACCGACGCGGCGGTGTATGCCCTGTGCCCGAGCGGGAGCCGGTTGGGCCTCGCCGAGGCGGCGGACATCCGCGGAAAGGACGAGGGTGAAAAGTGCGAAATGGGCACGTGCGTGTTCTTCGATCCGTAACCGCTCTCACGAGGCGCCCTGGGCCCCGCCGGAGGGACCCGCGGCTCCGCGAGGCCGCTACCACCACTCCGGCGCGTCCCAAGGGATCTCCCAGCCGGGGATGACCACGGTGCCGAGCGGGCTGCTCCCGTCTCCGGCGGGTGAGCAGTAGCTCGTGAGCAGCTCGTCGTAGCCGTCCGCGTCGATGTCGACGTTGGAGCTGGGCTCGAAGCGGAGGAGGTCCTCGTTCGAGGACTGGATGCGCAAACCCTCGGGCGGCGGCTCCGCGGGCCCCGGGAGGGCGCGGATCGGCGCCACCCACCAATACCAGTCGCCCCCTGAGTAGTCCTCGCAGTAGAGCCCCCCGAGCGCGCGCATGTCCGGCCCTGTGGCCACCTCGCGCACCTGCGAGCCAAAGTGGGAGCGCTCGACCGCGCCGGCCCAGTAGTGCTCGGCGACGTCGAGCACGTGGACGTCCGCGCGGGCGGGGTCCATCCCCGAGATCACGTAGATGGCGCCGCTGCTCGGACCGTTCGCGTCGGCGTCGTGGTCCCCGAAGAGCCAGTCGACGAGCCCGTCTCCGTCGAGATCCTCGCGCAGCGCCACGTACGAGGGCGTGCTCGCCTCGGTGCGCCAGCGCTCGACCGCGACGTCGTCCGGTGAGCCAGCCCGGTGAGCCAGCCCGGTGAGCCAGCTTTGAGTCAGCTTTGAGCCAGCCGAACCCTGGACCGGCGTGCCACATGGCTTAAGCTCGTGCGCGGATCGTCCCGATCCCCAAGGAGCCCATCATGAACAAGACCCCGTTCTTCAGCCGCTTCGTCGAGCAACAGGCCCCCAAGCCGGAGCCGTCCTCGCTCGCGATCAAGACCAACCTCCGCGCCGGCGCGGCGCTCCAGGCGAAGGTCACGCTCAAGTACCCGTCCGACAGCGACGAGAGCGGCGGCGGCAAGATCTAGCCCGCCGGGGCGGCCCTTTCCCCATTCAAGGAGCGGGCCATGCCCCCCACCGTCCTGTTGGTGACCGGCTCGGGTGACACCTTCAATGTCGACCGCGTCGCCGCCGCCCTCGCCCACCGTGGGGCGCGGGCGGTCCGGCTGGACACCGACCGTTTCCCCGCCGAGCTGTCCCTGCGCCTGGAGCTGGGCGCGGGCGGCCCCCGTCGCCGCTTCGGGGGCGCCTTGGCCGAGCTCGACGAGGACGCGGTGGTCGGCGTGTGGCGGCGGCGCTTCTGGCCCGCCGACCTCCCCGCCGATCTGGACTGGCGCGACGGCTGCGTGCGCGAGTCCGCCGTCTTCTTGTCGGGGTTCCTCCACGGCTTCAACCGGGCGAAGCTCGTCAACGATCCGGCCGCCGAGCGGCGCGCCGAGGACAAGCTGCTGCAGCTGCGCCTCGCCGTGCAGGCGGGCCTGCGGGTGCCGCGCACCCTCGTCACCAACGAGCCCGACGCGGTGCGCGCCTTCGTCGCCGCCGAGGGGGGCCGCGCGGTCACCAAGATGCTCACCGCCCTCACCCAGAGCATGGCCGGTGACACCCCGTTCGTGCACACCAGCCGAGTTGGTCCCGAGGACCTCGCGGAGCTCGACGGCTTGCGCTACTGCCCGATGGTGTTCCAGGAGGAGATCCCGCGCGCGCGCGAGCTCCGGGTGGCCTGGGTGGAGGGGCGCTGCTTCGCGGGCGCCCTGCGGACGGGGGGCACCGGGCTCTCCGACTGGCGCGTGGGCACGGGGCTGGCTTGGGAGCCCGCCGCCGTCCCGGAGTCGATCGCAGCCCGCCTGGACGCGGTGATGGCCGGCCTGTCGCTCTCCTTCGGCGCGGTAGACCTCATCGAGACGGAGGCGGGGGAGCTGGTGTTCCTGGAGGTCAACCCGGCTGGGGAGTGGGGGATGTTGGAGCGCGATCTCGGCCTCCCCATCTCGGAGGCCCTGGCGGATGCGTTGTTGGGAGGTTTGTCGTGACCGTACTGCTTGTGAGCCACACCGAGGACAACGAGAGCGTCGAGCTGGTCGCCGCCGCCATCGCGGCGCGCGGCGGGCGCGCGGTTCGGGTGGACACCGATCGGTTCCCCACCGAGCTCCAACTGTCGATCGCCCCGGGGGATCCGCTCGCTCCGGGCCTCCTGCGCGCGCCGGAGATGGAGGTGAACCTCGCGGACGTGAGCGCCGTCTGGTACCG
>JAUXTN010000250.1 GCA_030684355.1 Pseudomonadota bacterium | reverse complement strand
CCCCGAGGAGAAGAAGGGCAAGAAGAAGCTGAAGAAGTCGGACAACAACCGCATGGAGGCCGAGGAGACCCGCGAGTAGCGGTTCCCCTCCCCTCACGCGACGGCGCCCCCCAAGTGAACCTCGGGGGCGCCGTTCGCCGTTCTGGGCATCCGAGTTGCGCGGTTCCCCCGATTGGGAGTCTGTCAGCGCGCCGCGATCTCCACCACCACGCACGGCACGTCGACGAGCACGGCGCCATCGAGCTCCGCGAGGTCCCACGCCGCGCACGCCACCCCCCCGATCGCGCCGTCGGCCAACGGTAGCACCCAGCGCCCCTCCACGCGCCCGGGCCCCCGGACCGCGACAGTCGCCCGACAGGTGGCGCGGTCCGTCATCACGTTGAAGTCGACCACCGGCCCCTCGGGCAGCGTGCAGTCCCACGCGTCCTCGCCGAGGAAGGCGAAGGGATCGGCGGGGCGCACGACCGCCACGTCGAGGCCGTCCGCCCGACGCAGGTGGAAGCCGGCCCCGCGGAGCAGCACGATGACGCGGTCCACGCCGGGGAACCGGGAGAACGGCCCGTCCTGCGCGACCTCCGCGATGGAGAGGCGCGCGCCGAAGCCCGCGGCCCCCTCGCCCTCGCGCACGAGCTCGTGGGTGACCCCGCCGCCGTTCTTCCACGGCATCGTCGTGCGATCCGCGGCCCGCACGACGCGCACCACGCGCCCGCCGCCGGTGCCGCTGTGGTCGGTCAGGCGGCCCGGGGCGCCCGCGAGGAGCTGGGCCCGGAGCACGTCGGGGACCGGCGTGGCGAGGCCCTGCTTGTCCACCAGCACGTACACGGTCCGGACGCTGACGAGCGCCGCGCCGTCGGACGCGCGCGCCATCGTGGTCGTGACGGTGAACGAGGTCCGCCCGACGGCCTCCACCACCGGCGTGATCGCCACGACGTCGTCGAAGCGCGCGGCCGCCGCCCACTCGAGGGACTGCGCGCGGAGGCGGTAGTCGACGGTGTGGTCGCCGACCTGCAGCGTGCGCGGGTCGAGGGCGCGGAGGAGCTCGGTGGTGGCGAGGTCCGTCCAGTCGCCGTAGCGCGCGTTGAACACGATGCCCTGGGCGTCGCACTCGGGGTAGCGCGTGCGCAGGAGGTAGCGGAACGGGGGCATGGCGCTCGTCCTCACCGCCGCCGGCGCCCCCCCAACACGACGAGCGCCCCGAGCGCCACGGCCAAGGCGCCGCCGGTGTGCGGGGTGCTGTCACAGCCGCAGCCGCCGCCGCCGGAGATGTCGCCGGTGTCGTCGAGGGCGCGGTCGTCGGGGACGTAGTCGCCGCCGGTGTCGGTCCCGCTGTCCGTGTCGGTGTCGGTGTCACCCGTGTCGTCCGGCACGTCGGTGTCGCCCGTGTCGTCCCCGGGGCCGCCGGTGTCACACACGCCGACCGACGCGTCCGTGTCGTCGCAGTCGTCCGCGACGCCCACGCCGTCGCCGTCCTGGTCCTGGTCGTTGCCGTCGCAGTCCTGGTCCACGCCGTCGTACCAGACCTCGGCGGCATCGGGGTTGCGCGCGGCGTCCATGTCGTCGCAATCGCCGCCGCCGTAGTCGACGGCGTCGTGGCCGTCGGCGTCGGCGTCGTAGTCGCTCGCGCCGTCGCAGTCCGCGTCCACGCCGTCGTACCAGGTCTCCTCGGCGCCCGGGTTCACGCTGCCGTTGGCGTCGTCGCAGTCATCGCCGCCCACCGCGGTGGAGAGGTAGCCGTCGGCGTCGGCGTCGCCCTCGCCGGCCTCGTCGCAGTCGGTCACGCGGCCATCGTAGGGGTCGTCCGGGGCCCCGGGGTAGACGGCGGCATCGGCATCGTCACAGTCGTCGCCGCCGTAGGACGCGCTGTCGTGGGTGTCCCCGTCGGCGTCGTAGTCGCTCGCGCCGTCGCAATCGCTGTCCACGCCGTCGTACCAGGTGTCCACCGCGCCGGGGTTGCGCGCGGGGTCGCCGTCGTCGCAATCGGTGCCGCCGTAGGTGATGCTGTCGTAGCCGTCCCCGTCGGCATCGTAGTCGCTCGCGCCGTCGCAGTCGCTGTCGATGCCGTCGTAGAGCACGTCGGTCGCGCCGGGGTACACGTCGGGGTTGGTGTCGTCGCAGTCGCTGCCGCCCACGAAGGTGGCGCTCACGCCGTCGCCGTCCACGTCCACGAGGTCGACGCCGTCGCAGTCCTGGTCGATGCCGTCGTACGCGGCCTCGGGGGCGCCCGGGTAGGCCGCGGGATCGCCGTCGTCACAGTCGGTGGACTCGTAGTAGCCGTCGCCGTCGGCATCCACGAGGGCGGCGAGGGGCCCGCCGTAGGCGCCGATGTCCGAGCGGCTCCCGTCGGGGTCGGCGACGCTCGGATCCCCCGCGTCGATGAGCGGGCTGCCGACGTTGGGCGTGAGGTCGTCGTTGGTGCAGTCCCCGTCGAGCGTGTAGTCGACCAGGTCGGGGTCGACGTAGAGGTTGCCCGCGCCGGTGATGCCGGTGAGGTAGCCGGCGACGTCGCTCGTCGAGTTGTCGAACCAATCGTTGTAGGTCAGCGTGCCGTACGCGTTCTGGTAGTTCCAGCCGTCGTACATGGCGGACCCGGCGGTGCTCCAGGCGAACACGTTGTTCACCCAGTCCCCGTAGCTGCCGCCCATGTACACCGCGCCACCGTAGGTGGCCCCGTTCCCGACGAAGGTGTTGTTGGTCACGTCGAGGTAGTAGTCGTACATCGAGTTGAGCGCGCCGCCGTACGTGGCGGTGTTCTCCTGGAAGACGTTGTTCTGCCAGTCGTCGGTGCGCCCGTAGTTGTAGTAGCTGTAGACCGCGCCGCCGTAGATCGACGTGTTCCCGCAGAAGTGGTTGTTCGTGACCGTGCGGGTGTTGGTGTAGTAGCTGTAGAGGGCGCCGCCGTAGGACGTCGCGAAGTTGTCGCGGAAGGTGTTGCCCTCCAGCTCGAAGTCGTCCGTCGCCCAGGCGGAGAGGGCGCCCGAGTAGTAGTAGGCGGTGTTGTCGGCGAAGGTGGAGTCGACGACGGAGAGATCGTCGTAGCCGGCGTAGTAGCCGTAGTAGTGGAGCCCGCCGCCGCTGCCGTAGCTGGCCGTGTTCCCGACGAACGAGGCCGTGTCCACCGCGAGCGAGCTTAGGTAGTAGACGAAGGCGCCGCCGCCGTCGAGGTACGCCACGTTGTCGGTGAACACGGTGTCTTCGAGCGTGGTGTCCGTGTAGTACGAGGCGAAGAGCCCGCCGCCGTACCCGGCCGTCGTCTCGTTGCCGTCGAAGGTGACACCGGAGAGCGCGAGGCGCCCGTAGAGGGTGGTGGCGAGGAGCCCGCCGCCGCTGGTGTTGGACACGTTGTCCGTGAACGACACGTCGGTGAACGTGGCGTCCCCGTTGGTGGTCAGGTAGGCGGCGCCGCCGTAGTAGCCGGAGTTCCCGGAGAAGGTGGTGTCCGAGACGGTCAGGTCGAACTGGTCGTACGCGTAGAGCGCCGCCCCGTAGTACGCGCTCGTGTTCGACTCGAACACCGTGTCGGTGATGACGGCGTCGCTCTGGGTGTAGAGGGTGAGCGCGCCGAAGTAGCTGGTGTCCCCGGTGAACGACGCGCCGTCGAGCGTGAGGGTGGAGCTGCCGTACACACCCAGGCTCGAGCCGTAGTACCCGACGTTGTCGCTGAACGTGACATCGGTGATGGCGACGGTGGAGCCGCTCGCGAAGATGGCGCCCCAGTACCCGGAGGTCCAATACGTGGCGCCGTTGTCGGTGACCGCGCCGCCGTCGAGGCGGAGGTCCGCGCCGGTCGCGTAGATGGCGGCCCCGCTCGCGTAGTACCCGCCGTTCCCCGAGAACGTCGTGTCCGTGAACGTGCCGACCGTGGCGGAGGACAGGTACACGCCGCCGCCGTAGTAGGTGAAGGTGGACTCGACGGTGCTCGACCGGACGTCCACCTCGCCGTCGGCGACGTAGATGGCGCCGCCGTAGTAGGCCCAGCCCCCGCCGAAGGTCCCGTCGGTGAACACGGGCGTGGCGCCGTCATCGACGTAGACGTGGCCGCCGTAGTAGCCGTAGTTGTCGTCGAACGTGACACTGTCGAAGGTCGGGGCGCCGCCGAGGATGTAGGCGCCACCGCCGTAGACGCTGGAGTAGTCGCCGGAGTCCTCGACGACGCTGTCCGAGAGCGCGGGGCTCGAGCGGGTGACACACACCGCGTGGCCACCCGTGTTGCGCAATGTCACGCCGGAGAGCTGCGCCGACGCGGTCTCCCCGGAGACGAACGACACCGTGCAGCCGCCGGTCGACTCGACGATCGTACGCGCGGAGCCCGCGGTCGACGTGATGGCGATGTCCTTGCCGTCGAAGTCGAGGGCCTCCTCGTAGGTGGCCGGGAGCACCGAGACGAGGTCCCCCGCGACGGAGGCGTCGATGGCCTCCTGGATCGTGGTGAAGTCACCGGTGCCGTAGCGGTCCACGGTCCAGGTCGCGGCGAAGGCGGGCATCGGGAGGATGCCGGCGAGGACGAGCAGGGCGACGCGCGAGTGCATGGGGGCTCCGGGGGGCCGGATTGTCCAGCACAAGCGCCGCCGGGGCAAGCCCGACACCCGAACGAGGCTACGCCAGGATCATGCGCGTATAGGCGCCCACGAAGAAGGTCATGATGATGACCCCCATGAACGTGTGGGCCGTGTTGAGGTAGCGGAAGCGCGGGTCGGACTCGCCGAAGTCCCACCCGGTGTTGAACGCGCCGAGCGACTGGAGCGAGATGTAGAACATCCCGATCCACGGGATGTCGCGGATGGCGACGTTGTCACCGTTGTAGGACATCACGGTGTCGGCGCAGAAGGCCTTGTAGATCACCATGAACGCGAGGCACACGATGAGCGCGGTGACGCCGAGGTTCCCGAGGCGCACGCCCCAGCCGAACGCGAGTTCGAAGAGGAGGAAGCGCACCGGCCACGCCACCTTGTCGAGGAGGCCGCCGTAGCGCGCGCCGAACGTGGTCTCGTGGTGCTTGATCCACCAGTAGGCCCAGTCCTCGTCGCCGGTCATGGCGCGGTCGCCGAAGCTCTGCTTCAGGGACACGAACTCGTCGATGGCGCGCGCGTGGCAGACGGCGCGGATCTCGTCATCCGGGGGCGGCGCGCCGCGGTAGTCACGCAGGAGCCGCAGATCCGGGGGGAGCGGTCCGTCGCCCCCGGCACACCCCTCGTAGTAGAGGCGCTCGCCGTCTCCCTCGCCCTCGACCTGCGCCCGATCCACCTGGAACGTGCCGATCTCGGCGCCGTAGAACGACAACGTGGCACCGCCGGTGAACCGCGCGTCCGTCAGCGTCACGCGGCCGGGCACGTTGGCGTCGTCCAGCACGAGGGTGCGGTGGAAGGTCGCCTCGTTGAGCGCGACCTCCTGGGCGTAGATGGTGGTGAAGTCCGCCGACGAGTGCCACGTGGTGCGCTCGAAGTGGGTCTCGCCGCCGAATTGGGTGTTGTAGAACTCGGCGGTCGTGTCCTTGCCGGGCAGCCCGAAGGCGACGCGCTCGAAGATGACGAAGCCGCCGAACACCGAGTTGGCGAAGGAGAGGTTGCCCTGCACCTTGGCGATGAGGTCGTCGACGTGCTCGACGCCGTAGGAGGCTCCGGTGGCGAGCGGGTCCTCGGCGTCCTCGTCCCCCTGGTAGTCGCGGTAGAGCGAGAGCAGCGGCGAGGCGTCGTCGAGGTAGCGGGCGCGCGTCACGTCATCGAGGGAGAAGCGGACCTTCCCGTCGAACCGGGCGTCGACGAACCGGGCGTCCCCCTGGAGGTCGGCGCCGATGAGGTCCATCCCGCCGAGGAACACCTCCTTCATGTCGAGGCTGTCGGCGAACACCGACCGGGAGAGGTTCAGCCGCCCGCCCACGCGCGTGGCCGACCACGTGACCGGGCCGTCGAAGCGGCCGTCCTCGAAGGTGGCGAGTCGCCGCCACTCGCACCCGTCGAAGTGGACGGGGCCCTCAAACCGGACCGAATTGAAGTAGACCTCGCGCTCCGCGAACAACCCGGTGAAGGTCGTCGCCTTGCGGAACCGCGCGGACCCGAAGTAGGCCATCTTCTCGACGCGGGCGCGCTTGAAGTTGGCGCCCTCGCCGAAGACGGAGAAGCGGAAGTCGGCCGGGGCGCCGAAGCGGGCACCGCGGAAGTCCGCCACGCCCTCGAACACGCTCAACGGGAACGCCGCCTTGCGGCCGCTGATCGTGATGTCCTGGAAGTTGGCGCGGCCGAGGAAGACGGTCTCGCGGGTGGTGATCTCCTCGAACCGGCTCCCCGGGAACGCCTTCGATTGGTTGACGGCGCCCTCCCAGGTCTTGCCGACGTCGAAGTCTCCGAGGACGAACCCGCTGATGACGAGCTGACCCACGTCGAGATCGGGGATGCGCACCTTGCCGATGACACACTGCCCGAACTGCATGCGGTGGGGCAGCGTGGCGGGGTCGACCCCGGTGAGGTCGAGCTCGTCGATGTAACAATAGCGGAGCTTCTTGCTCTCGTCCCCCGCCGCGACCGCGCGGAGGCGGGGGAGCACGTCCTCGTTCTCGACGTGCTCCAGGTACCGGGGCTCGCCCTTCTTCGTGACGTAGATGACCTGGTCCTTCGCGCCGTTCTTCACGGCCTCGCCCATCGCGCGCACGCGGCCGACGAGCTCCTCCACCAGGGCGTCCCGCTTCGGGTGGTGCGACGCGATGCGCAGCACGAGGACGGTGTAGAGGATGTCCTTGTCGGCGGCGGTCCGGTAGCGGGCCTCGGCGGCGTCGAGCTCGCCGAGGTGCTCGAGCACGAGGGCCTCGCGCAGGTCCGCCGAGTAGCGCAGGTAGACGGTCAGCTCGTTGGCGCCGACCGCCTTCTCGTAGAGCGCGCGCGCGAGCACGAGGTCTCCGCGCTCCCGGTAGACGTCCCCCGCGCGTTCGAGCGCGCGCGGATCCGAGACGGTCTCGGCGTCCTCGATGGTCTGGATGCGCACCGGGCGGTCACCCGAGTGGACCGGCTCCGGCGCGACCGACTCCGCGGGGCCCCCGGCGCCGGGCGCGGCCGCGGCCCCGCCGACGGGCGAGGCGTCGGGGCCGGCCGCACGGGCGAGCCCGAACACGGTGGCGACGAGGATCGCCACCACGAGGAGTCGGCGGTAGAACAGCATGGCTTAGTGGACGGCCGCGCTCCGCGACACGACCCAGCCCTGGTCGGCGCTCATGTCGGTCGAGTCCTCGCTCGAGGCCCACCACATCAGGTTCTCGGCACCCGTGCCACCGCACTCGCTCGAGGAGAGGATGCCGTTGACGTCGACGTCGTTGCTGCACTCGGGGGTGTCGCCGAGGGGGTCGGACTCGCTGCCGTCCTTCTCGGTGGTGTGGAAGAGGCCGAGGAAGTGCCCGCCCTCGTGCGCCATGATGCGCGCGACCTCGCCCGGGTCCTCCGCGAACGCGGCGGTCGTCACGACGACGGCCGACTTGCTCGTGGCGCCCACGGCCGCGGTGCCCGGGGGCCCGCCCGCGAGGCCGAGGATGGTGGCGCCCGCGTCGTCCGTGATCTCCTGGACGAAGAAGAACGTGATCGAGCGGTCCCCCGCGGCGTTGACCGTGCGGAACAGCGAGCCGAGCTCCTCGTCCCCGTCGACGACCGTGTAGGCATCGACGTCCCCGTCGAAGTCCGAATACGTGACCGTGCCGATGGAGAGGCCGCCGCCGCTCCACATCGCCGTGACCTGGTCCATGACCCCCGTGAGGGTGGTCTCCCCCTCGGCCGCAGTGAGCCCGGGCGCGATGCCGTCGACCCCGACGAACACGAGGTGGAGGTCGACCGTGGGGTTCGCCTCGACGGGCTGGGTCCGGTAGACCGCGCCGCAGGTGACGCTCACGGCCTCCTCGGCGTCGAAGTAGAGCCGGAGCCCGTAGGCGCCGCTCGCGAGGTCGAGATCCGGCGAGACCGGCAGCAGCATCGGCAGGATGTCGCTGTGGATGCCGACGCGCATCGGGGTGGCGGTCGGGTTCTCGAGGTCGAAGACGGAGCTGGAGTCCGGCGCGGTGATCGTCTCGGCGGTGCCGAGCGTGCCGTAGCCGTAGGGCCCGCAGTACACGAGCGCGGAGACCGCGCCGTCCGCCGGCTCGAACGACACGTCGGCGCCGCCGGCGGTGTCGGTGGTGAAGGTGCCGAGCTCCTCGCGCTCGAGGCCGTCCTCCGGGTCGAGCTTCTCGCCGTCGCACGCGGCGAGGCTCGCGGCCGCGGCGAGGCTCGCGACGAACAACAGGGAGGCGATGCGATCGGACATGGGGGCCCTCACCGGCCACCCAGGACGGTCGTCAACGTGGTGCGCACCATCGCGTCCGACTCGGTGGCGAGGCGGGCGCGGAGGGCCTCCTGTGCGGTCGGCGTGCCGACCTTGCCGAGGGCCCGGGCCGTGGCGGCGCGGAGCTGGGAGTCGGGAGCGGCGAGCGCGCGGGCGAGATCGGGGACCGCGCGGTCTCCCCAGCCGGCGCCGAGCGCGTAGACGGCCTTGCGGCGGAGGAGGCTGTCCGCGCCGTCCGTGGTCGCCAGGGCGGCGAGGTAGGCGCGGTGCGCCTCGGTGGGGAAGAAGCCTAAAGCGTAGACGGCGCCGGCGCGGCGGGTGTGCGACAGCGACGTGTCCTGCGCGACGGCGTAGAGCTCGGCACCGGCGCCCTCGCCCAGGGCGCGCCAGTCGGCGGCGCTCGCGGGCTCCTCGTAGGCGGACAACAGGTCGAGCACGCGCCCACGCAGGGCCTCGTCCGCGCGCGCGGACGGGGTCGCGACGGCCACGAGCAACATCACCAGGAGGATACGCATCCAGGCTCCAACGTAGGCAGCGCCCTATCGACGCGCCGGCTGCGCTGCAATCCTGGGCTCGCGATCACTCGTCCGTGCGCACCGGCGTAAACGCGATCGGCAAGTTGATCGTGCCGGAGGGGCCGTCGCTGTCCACCTCGAGCCCGGTCTCGACGAGGCTGCCGACCTCGCCCGACACGTAGGCGCACACGCCGACCTGCAACACGTAGGTGGCGCCGGGCGCGAGGTCGCCGAGGTCGACCGGAAAGTCCTGGGTGCCGAAGCCGACGAGGCACAGGTGGTCGTCGTCGTAGGCGGGGAGCGCGATCGTCTCGGTGCGGGTCCCCGGGTTGGTGACGCTGACCGACAGCAGCGCGTAGCCGGTGTCCGGCATCTCGCCGGTGAAGTCCACCTCGCCGAAGTCGAGCTGGGCGGGGTCGAACTCCAGGCCACGCGCGGGGGCGCAGGCACCTACGAGGGCGAGGGCGAGGGCGAGGCGCATGGGGCTCCGTGGCGGGGAGAGAGGCGGGCGAATTCGACCGGATCGTGGGCGCAGAACACGCGGGCGTCGCCGCTGCGGGCCAGGGCCCCGAGGCGGACCTGGTTGGCCATCCGCGCGGTCACGTCCATGTCGAAGATGCGTTCGCTGATGCGGAGGGCGAGCGGCACGCGGCCGCCCTCGACCGTGGCGCGGTGGAAGTAGGCGTCCCCCGCGTGGAGTTGCCAGCCGTCGGTGGTATGGACGGCCACGCCCGCGTGCCCCCGGGTGTGCCCGAAGAGCGGGACGAGCAGGATCTCCGGCGGGAGGCCCCGGAGCTGGTCCACGGCGTCGAACCCGAACCACTGCGTGCCACGCGTGCGGTAGAGCTCGAAGTCGGGCCAGTGCGCCCACTGCGCACCCCGGTAGCGGCGCTGCTCCTTGAACGTCGACGCGAGCATGGCGGCCTCGTGCTCCTGCAGCGTCACGTGCACCTTCGCGTTCGGGAAGTCGGACATCCCCCCGGCGTGATCCAGGTCGAGGTGCGTGAGCACGATGTGGCGCACGTCCGCGGCGGTGTAGCCGAGCCGCTCGACCTGGCGGACCGCGGTCTGCGCCTCGTCCAACCGGGGGCGCACCACCCAGTTGAACCCGCGGCCCAGGCGCTCGATCGGCGCGCGGACATCGTGGGTGCCGAGCCCGGCGTCGACGAGGACGAGCCCGGCGTCGGTCTCGACGAGGAGCGCGTGGCACACCATCCCGGGGTGGTCCGGCCCGACCACGAGGCGCGGCGCCAGCGTGCAGAGCGTGGCGCAATCGAGGTGGTGGACGCGCAGCAACGGGACCCCGGACGCGGGCTCCCTATGGAGGGCGCAGGGCGAAGTCAACGGAGCGAGGCGCGGCCGCGACGGGGGGCGATGTGGACGTGGCGTGCCTTCGGGGCGTTGCGGGGGCGGAGCCCCTGCCCCAAGCGGACCTGGATGACGTCGATCGGCCCGGGCCCGACGTCGCGCCCACGCTCAACCACCAGCTCGGCGCGGACTGGCCGGTCGCGGGGGTGACGCCCGCGTGGTGGGCGAAACCCGACGCGTTCGCGGCGCTCACCCCCTACAAGAGCGACGGGGGCTGGCTCGACCACCCCGAGCTGACCTCCACCTACGACCTCGCGTTCCTCGCGGAGTGGCGCCGCTTCGACCATTGGACGTACGACGGGAGCGATCCCTACGCCGCCCACTACGCCGCCCACCCGCAGGATTGCCCGGCGGCCGCGCCCATTCCCGACTTCACGCCGTTGGTTTGGTTCGCCAAGGTGCGCCTCGCCCAGGGCTACCACGAGGGCGACCTGGCGCCGGCGATGGCCGACGTCGAGCACCTCGCGATGCTGCTGGCGTCGACCGACACGCTCGTGGGGACCCTGATCGGCGTCGCCCTCCTGGGCATCGAGGACGCGGCGGTGGAGCGCGCACTGGCCGACGGGAAGGTGGCCTCGGTGCCGCCGCGCCCGTGGACGGAGGACGACCGGAAGGCCCTGAAGGCGGCGATCTTCGCGGTGTCCGGCGTCTTCGTGTCGCAGCCCGACCCCGCGCTCGCCGAGACGCTCGCCCGGCGGGCGAGCGAGCTGCCGGGGGTCTGCGCCGGGATCTTCGAGGGCGCGATGCGCGGGCTGATCCTGCGTGACGCGGTGGCGCACCCCTGGCCCGGCGAGGTGGACTACTCCGGGCTGGCCACCACCCTGGACCGCGCGCTGGCGGACTCGGGCTGCGCCATCCCCCTCGCGCGGGCCCAGTGGGCGCGCCCGCCGCTCCCCGCCGCGTGCACCGGGGGAGAACCGCGCGACGCGGCCTCGATCGCCTTCCGGCTCCCCTACGCGCGCTCCCCGGTGATCGCGATGCTGCACGGCCTCGCGTCCGACGCCGCGCTCGGGCCGTACGGCCGCTGACCCGCGACGTCAGGGATCGACGCTCGCCTCGCAACACGCCCGGTAGAGCACCTCCGGCCGCGCGCGCACACAGTCCTCGATGCTGGCGCGGCGCTCGGTGCGCCGGTGCTGCCAGAGCTCCAGGCGGAGGCGCCGGGTGACCGCGGCCAGCGTCGGCACGCGGGGGAGCTCCACGCACGTCGACCACGCCCACCCCGTCGCGAGGAGGTAGGGGCGCCCCACGTAGATGCCCGCGGGGGCGGGGCCCTCGGGGCGCTGGCGGCGCTCGGCGTAGGGCAGGAGCGGCACGCCGTCCCGGAAGAGGCCGGGTGGCGACGAATCGACCACGCGCGCGGCGCGCACGAGGGCGCGATCGTCCTCGTCCTCCCCCCACCAGTCGAGCGGACGCCGCCCCTCGAACGTCATCGGCACGAAGGCGAGCACCCCGACGACCGGAACGGTGGCGACCCGATCGTCGCCCGTGACGCGCTCGGTGAGCACGGCGTAGTCGGGGACGAGGTCCTCCACGATGTCGGAGAGCACCTCGTCCGGGACGGGCACCTCCGCGATCCGCAGCGGACGCAGGTCGTGGTGGGTCGGGTGGTCGATCTTCAGGAGCGCGGCGAGGCGGAGGAGCTCGGGGTCGGCCCAGGGGGCATCGCCCTGGAGCACGGCGAGCGCGCGGGCGTGGAAGCCCTCGTCCGCGGCGCGCCAGGAACGCTCGTTGAGCTCCGTGCCGCCGAAGCGCTGGTAATTCACGAAGTCGCCGGGCTCGAAGAGGGCTTCGTCGCCGCTGGTGGGGTCACCGGGGGCGAGGGTGTCGACCAGGACCTCGCGTTCGGGGGGGCGGCGCATCAGCACACCTGCTCGACGGGGCCACCGTCATCGGCGTAGAGCGCGGCGGCGGCGCGATGGGCCTCCCGCACCTGGGCCACGAGGCCCGGCGGCGCCTCCACGCGCACCTGGGGGCCGAAGCCGACGAGCCACTCGCGCAGCTCGGGGCCGACGCTCACGCGCATGCGCAGGCGCACGCCGCCGTCGGGCAGCGGCTCGATGCGCTGCGTCGGATGCCAGTGCCGTTCGCGCACGAACAGCGCCACGTCGGGGGTGAAGCGCGCCACGATGTCCTCCGGAGGGCCGCTGGTGATGCCGAAGCTGTCCGCCACGACGGCGTGCGGATCGTAGCCGGTGGGGTACTCGAACTTCTCGCGGCGCAGCCGGGCGAAGCGCTCGAAGCGCTCGACGGCGAAGCTCTTCACCTTGTCCTCCTGGGTGTCGCGCGCGAAGAGGTAGAGCCCCTGCCGGTACGTCGCGAGCGTGAGGGGCTCCAACCGGTAGACTTTGCCGAAGCCGCCGCGAGCGGGACGGTACTCGGCGTCCGCCGGGTTCGAGTAGAGGAGCGCGCTCACGATCTCGTCGAGCTTGTCGGGATCGGAGCGGTAGTCCTTGGCGTGCTCCGGGACGGCCATGAACTTTCGGTCGAGATCGCGGGTCAGGTCCGAGGTGGAGCGCGCGATGGCGGGCTGGAGCCGCTCGATCGCGCCCTCGATGTCGGCGGCGAAGGACGTCCCGTCGAGGAACGTGAACAGGGTGCGCCCGAAGTGGAGCGAGAGCACCTCCGCGAGCGTGAGCTGCACGCCCGATCGCGCGTACGCGGGGTCGAGCGAGAGGATGCGGTCGGCGCCGACCCCCTCGTCGCGCATCGGGAGCCCGAGGTCCTTCAGATCGGAGAGGTACCGGCGGAGCGTGCGCGCGTCCAGGTCGAACCGCTCCATCAGATCCTGGGCGGAAACGCCGCCGCGACGCTGCACGATCTCGAAGATCCGCACGAACTTCTGGGACTTGTTGAGGCTGTCATCCGTCATCGTGCAAGGCTCACGGGCAAGGTTCTCGGGGGGGCGGACAAATTCTGGCACAGGTGCAAGACAAGATGTGGGTGTCCGGTAGACACCGGACAGGTGTTCAGCTAACCTCATGTTCAGGTCGATTCACCCTCTCCCGGTGCAGGAGTCCCCCATGAACGCCACGCTTCTCTTCGATTCGGTGCTCACCGTGCTGTTCTCCCTGGCCCTCGTCGGCGCGGGTGGGCTCACGCTCTGGCTCCTCCCGTGGTCCGACGCGGATCGCGACGGCACCGTTCGCGCCTTCGGCACCGTGGCGCGGCACCTCGGGGAGGTCGCCGGCCGCCCCCGTAGCCCCTTTCGCGTGGCGCCCGTCGCCCCGGCTCGCTGAGTCTGGGCTCGCTGCGCCCACGGCCGCGGCACTCTGCTTCCGGGGGCCCGGTCCCTTCGGGCCGCGGCGCCGCTCCGGGTCAGTCCCCGTCGGGCCCGCTGGCGTCCGCCGCCTTGCGCGCCTCGTCGACCTGCTCCGCCAGCGCCGCCATCTCCGCCAGGGGCAGCGGCACGTCGATCACGCCCTTCAGCAGGGCGTCCTCGAGGTCCAGCGCAAGGTAGAGCGGGCGCGGGAGCACGCGGGCCGGGGCGCCGTCCGCGCCGGGAAGGATGCTGCTGGCGACGACGAGGGGCCAGGAGGCCGCGAGCTCCGCCACGGTGCCGCTCACCCAGGGCTCGCCGGAGCGCACGTCGTACTGCATCGTGTTGAGCGTGCCGGGGTCGGTCGAGAGCTCGAGGCGGTTGTCGCGCGCCGCCGCGAGGATCTCGATGTCGCCGATGGTGAAGCTCAGGTGGGTGGCGTCCACCCGGAGCACCTCGAGATCCGCGAGCTTGGCGAGGCGGCGGGTACGCCGGGCCACCTTGCGGGCGGGCATGCGGCCGGCGAGCG
Source organism: Pseudomonadota bacterium (assembly GCA_030684355.1). Classification (GTDB taxonomy): domain Bacteria; phylum Myxococcota_A; class UBA796; order UBA796; family SXON01; genus CAJBVW01. The sequence goes on along the minus strand of JAUXTN010000250.1, from coordinate 15,854 downwards.
GGATGACTGCGGCGAGGCGCGGCGCGGGCTCCATCTGGAGCAGGGCCACGGTGGTGCCGCCCGTCACCGGGAAGAGGTTCTGGAGCCGTCGCGCGGCGCGCAGCTCCTTGCCGGCGAGGAACGTGGAGAAGTCGATGCTGTCGAGGCCGATCCCGATCACCACCACGGCCTGGGGCCGCTCGGGGGTCCGCACCGTCGGCGGCACGGCGCCCTCCAGCAGGATCGCGTCGGAGGCCTTCAAGCCCGGCAGGGACACCGCGAACGTGGCCGGCTGCCCCTCGATGAACGACAGGTGCGCCGCGACGTCGACCTCGCCGATCTCGTCGTCGGCGACATGCACCGAGAGCACGCACCCCGGCGTCTCGGGGATCGCGGCCAGCAGGTTGGCGCGCACGGTGCGCGGCGGCAGGGCGGAGGCCGGGCCGCGGGTGACGCGCGCCCACCCCTCCGAGACCTCCACCAGGAGCTCATCCCCGTCCCCTTCGCGCACGGCCCAGCCGGCGGGGCCCTCGAACACCTCGCCCTTCGCGGCGGGGTCGAGCTCCACGAAGCGCTGGGCGAGCGCCGGCGCGGTGAGCGTGGTGTCGAAGCCGAGGCGCACGGTCTCGCTCGCCTCCCACCACGAGATCGCGAGCCGGGCGTCGGGCGCGAACGTGGCGCGGACGCCGTCGACGAAGCGGAGGAGGTCGTCGTCGGTGCCGAGGGTCCCCGCGTCCCCAGGCGCGTCCGCAGGCGCCTCCCCAGGCATCTCCCCGGGCGCCTCCACACGCGCAGTCCCACGCGCCTTGCCCCGCGCCGCCCCGAAGATCGCCGCCGCCTGCTGCACGCGCACGAGCGCCGTGTCCGCCGACGAGCAGGCCACCGCCAGGTCGGGCGCGCCGGCCAGCTCGCGGTCCAGCTCGGCATGCAGGCCCGCGTGGGCCAGGCTCGCGGACGCGAGGGCCGTGGCAAGGAAGGACATCGAGGCTCCGTACGAGGGCCGGGCTTATCCGGGCCCGGGAGGGGCGGCGGGAGCGGGTGATCCCCCCGAGGACGCGCAAGGGGGCCGAGTCCCTCTCGTCCCGGCCTCCCCTGGGTTAAACGCCGTCCCCTCCTTCCCCCGATCCGCGGAGCCTCCATGAGCCGGTACACCCCCCACGAGATCGAGCCCCGCTGGCAGGCCCGGTGGCGCGCGGAGCACACTTTTCGTACCGACGAGGATCCGGCGAAGCCCAAGTTCTACGGCCTCGTGATGTTCCCCTACCCCTCGGGGGACGGCCTGCACGTCGGCCACCCCGAGAGCTACACCGCGGTCGACATCGTCGTCCGCTACAAGCGCGCGCTGGGCTACCGCGTGCTGCACCCGATGGGGTGGGACGCCTTCGGTCTGCCCGCCGAGCGCAAGGCGCTGCGCGACGGCGGCCAGCCCGCCGACATCACCGCGAAGAACATCAAGAACTTCCGCGGCCAGATCGACCGGCTCGGGTTCTCGTACGACTGGGACCGCGAGGTGAACACCTCGGCCCCCGACTACTACAAGCACACCCAGGCGATCTTCCTGAAGCTCCACGAGATGGGCCTCGCCTACCTCGCGGAGGTGCCGGTCAACTGGTGCCCGGCGCTCGGGACGGTCCTCGCGAACGAGGAAGTGCAGGACGGCAAGTACGTCGAGACCGGCGATCCCGTCGAGCGCCGGATGATGCGGCAGTGGATGCTGCGCATCACGGCGTACGCCGAGCGCCTCCTGACCGACCTCGACGGCCTGGACTGGCCGGCCGGCATCCTCGAGATGCAGCGCAACTGGATCGGGCGCTCGGAGGGGGCCGAGGTGCGCTTCGGCACCGACGCCGGCGAGCTCCTCGTGTTCACCACCCGCCCGGACACGCTGTACGGCGCGACCTTCTGCGTGCTCGCCCCCGAGCACCCGCTGGTGGCGCGGCTCTCGACGAACCCCGAGGTGGCGCCCTACGTCGCCGCCGCGAAGAACCGCTCCGACCTGGACCGCGCGGTCGCGGCCGAGAAGGAGAAGACCGGCGTGTTCACCGGCGCGTACGCGACCAACCCGGCGACCGGCGCCAAGGTGCCGATCTGGGTGGCCGACTACGTGCTCTCCACCTACGGGACCGGCGCGATCATGGCGGTGCCCGGTCACGACGAGCGGGACCACGCCTTCGCCCAGAAGTACGACCTCCCCATCGTGCGCGTGGTGGAGGCCCCTCCTGGTGGCCAGGGCGAGCTCCCGTACGCCGGCGAGGGCGTCGCGGTGAACTCGGGCGTGATCGACGGCCTCGCCACCGCGGAGGCGAAGGCGAAGATGCTCGACTGGCTCGAGGCCGAGAACCTCGGCGTGCGCCGCGTCCGCTACAAGCTGCGGGACTGGCTGTTCTCCCGCCAGCGCTACTGGGGCGAGCCCTTCCCCATCGTGCACCTCGAGGACGGGACGATCGTGCCGGTCGAGGACCTCCCCGTCATGCTCCCCGAGCTGGAGGACTTCCGCCCCACCGCGAGCGGCGAGCCGCCGCTCGGGCGCGCGAAGGACTGGGTCCAGACCACGTGGAAGGGCCAGCCCGCGCGGCGCGAGCTCAACACGATGCCGCAGTGGGCGGGCTCCTGCTGGTACTGGCTCCGCTACATGGACGCGAAGAACCCCGACCAGCCCTTCGCCCCCGAGAAGGAGAAGCTCTGGGGCCCTGTAGATCTCTACGTGGGCGGCGTCGAGCACGCCGTGCTGCACCTGCTCTACGCGCGGTTCTGGCACAAGGTACTCTACGACTGCGGCTGGGTGCACACGAAGGAGCCGTTCCAGAAGCTGTTCAACCAGGGGATGATCCTGGCGTTCTCCTACCAGGACGCGAACGGGAAGTACTACAAGCCCGACCAGGTCGAGGAGCGGGACGGCACCTGGTACGTGAAGGGCACGGACATCGTCGCGAAGACGCAGATCGAGAAGATGTCGAAGTCCCGCTACAACGTCGTCAACCCCGACGAGGTCGTCGAGGGCTGGGGCGGGGACGCCCTGCGGCTCTACGAGATGTTCATGGGGCCGTTGGAGCAGGTGAAGCCCTGGCAGACCAGCGGCGTCCAGGGCGTCTACCGGTTCCTCGAGCGCGTGTGGCGCCTCTACGTCGACGAGGAGACCGACGCCCTCCGCGTCGGGGACACCCTCACCACCGACACGCGCCGCGCCCTGCACGTCGCCATCAAGGAGACCACCGAGGGCATCGAGGCGCTGCGCCTCAACACGCCGATCGCGAAGATGATGGAGCTCGTCAACACCGCCAAGGGCCAGGCCCTCCCGCGCGCGGAGGCCGAGGCGTTCCTGCTCCTCCTCCACCCCTTCGCGCCGCACATCGCCGAGGAGCTGTGGGCCCGCCTCGGCCACACCACCTCGATCTACGGGCACCCCTGGCCCAAGTGGGATCCCACGGCGCTCGTCGTGGACAGCGTCCCCATCGCGGTCCAGGTGCTCGGGAAGCTGCGCGGCACGTTCCAGGCGGCCCCCGGCGCGACCAACGCCGAGCTCCTCGAGGGCGCGCGTGCGGTCGAGAACGTCGCGAAGCACCTGGAAGGAAAGACGATCGTGAAGGAGATCGTCGTGCCGGGCAAGCTCGTGAACTTCGTGGTGAAGTAGGGGGACTGGGCGCCCGAGCCCGACCGCGCGGTGGATAGGCTCCCGCGCGGGGGGGGAGCCGCATGCCGACGCCGAGGCGGACAGGAACGCGCGAAGCAACGCTGGGCGCCGCGCTCCAGCACCTGCTCCCGCGCCTCGAACGCTCGCGCCGCTGTCCGAAGTGGCCGCCGGACCTCTTCGCGCTCGCCGCGCGCCTGCTCGAGCGGACGGGCGCGCACGTGCACGTCGTCAACCACTGGCCGTTGGAGGCCGAGGGTGGCGACGGCGCCTGGCGTGCCGAGGTCGCGGGCATCGCGGACGGGTGGCTCCGGCGCCTCGGCCCGGCGTCCGCCGACTGGAACCGCTTCCGGAGGGGGACCGTGCACCTCGCGCTCGCCAACGACGACGACCTCGCCGCCGTCTGGCACCAGTTCCCCGGCGCGGCCGCCCGCCCCGACATGAACCTGCTGCTCCTGCCCTGACCTCTCCAGGTCGAACCCCGCCAGTTCGGGCGGTACGAGCAGCCGGATGACCACCGGTGCGCCCTCCCCGAACCCTACGGCTTCTTCCGCTTCGCTCCCGATGTCGACCCCGGGTCGGCCGCGGTCCGTCCCGCAGTGACTACACTCACACACGGGTTTGACGGCTACACTTCCTCTGCATACCGATCGGACACGATGCACCCCACCATCCTCTCGCCGAACGAGCTCTCCGCTCTGACCGCGCTCGGGCGGATGCCACCCGTCCCCGCCGCGAAGGCCGAACGGGTGCTCGAGTACTTCTCGGGGCACGCGCGAGAGGTCGCCGCGGTCCTCATCGACGCGCCCGCCGCCGCGTCCGCCTCGGTCGAAGCGCGCGCCATCGCCGCGGGCATCCGGGACTGGGCCGCGAAGAACCGCGAGCGCGCTCCGGCCCCCCGTAGCCGGACCGCCGTCGCGGGGTAGTAGGCCGGCATGACGACCGACGGTCAGCACAACAGCCCGCTCCACGGCGTGTCCCTGGAGCGCATCGTCACCCACCTGCTCGAGCGCCACGGCTGGGAAGGCATGTGGATGCGCGTCCCGCTGCGGTGCTTCCAGATGAACCAGAGCGTGAAGTCGACGCTGACCTTCCTGCGCAAGCACCCGTGGGCCAAGCAGGAGATCGAGGCCTGGTACGTGGCCGACGTGCTGCGGTTTCCGCTGGAGAAGTGAGCCGGGGCAGACGGACCGCGCCGAGCCGCGGCCGCTGCGGAGCGGGATTGCCGACGCGTGCGGCCGCGACGGTCGACCTTCGCGGCGGGTCGACCCACCATGCGCCGACCGGCCTGGCTACGGGCAGAGCGGCCGCGCGTGGCTCGGGATCCCCAGGCGCCGCCGGATCGCGAGGTCGAGCAGCCAGCGGCCACGGGCGGGCTCGCGCTCCCAGGTCTCCTTGTTGTCGGGCAGCGCGATGGACTCCTCGAACGTCGTCGTTTCGCCGGATTGCTCGCGCACGGACACGAGGAAGAACGCGAGGCCGCTGCGTCCAGGCTCCCAGGACTGGAAGCGGGCCGTCCATGCACGGTCGCCGGGGAGCTTGACGGGCGTCGAGAAGTCGTAGCGACGGGCGACGTCGGCGTCGGTCATGGGATCCTCCGGCGAGACCGGCCCGCGCTCGGGTGGAGCGGGAGGGGCGGTGTGTGGCGCCCAGATACTCCGACACCGCCGCCGAGGCTGGCGCGGCGGCGCGTCGCGGCCGATTCTCCTGCCGGCCCGGCGGGCGCCGGCCCCACCGATGGCGCCGGCCCCATCGATGGCGCCGGCCCACCGGCGGCACGACGTCCCCGCCGCGCGATACGGCTGCGCCAGGAACCGAGGTCGTCGTGAACCGCTCGTCCCTCTCCCTCCGCTACGCCGCGCGCGACAGCGGCGGGGCCCTCACCATCCTCGATCAGCAGGCCCTCCCCGACACCGAGCGGTGGCTGGAGGCCGACACCGTCGACGCGATGATCGGCCACCTCCACGCCCTCCGCGTCCGCGGCGCACCGCTCATCGGCGTCGCCGCCGCCCTCTGCCTGGCGCGCCTCGCGGACACCGGCGTGAACGCGCGCGCCCTCGCCGACGCCGCCCGCCGCCTCCGCGCGGCCCGCCCCACCGCCGTGAACCTCATGTGGGCGATGGACCGCATGACCGGCATCATCGAGGCTCATGCGTCGGGGGGCGCCGCCAGCCTCGCCGCGCGCGTGGAGGCCGAGGCCGTCGCGATCTTCGACGAAGACGTGGCGCTGTGTGACGCGATGGCCGCCCACGGCGCCGCCCTGATCGCGGACGGCGAGGGCATCCTCACCCATTGCAACACCGGCGGGCTCGCGACGGCCGGCATCGGCACCGCCCTCGGCGTCCTTCGCCGGGCGTGGGAGTCTGGCAAGCGCCTCCACGTGTGGGTCGACGAGACCCGCCCGCTCCTCCAGGGCGGGCGCCTGACCACCTACGAGCTCGGCCGGCTCGGCATCCCCCACACCCTCATCACCGACAGCATGGCGGCGATGGTGATGCGCTCGGGGCAGATCCACCGCGTGCTCGTCGGCGCCGACCGCATCGCCGCCAACGGCGACTTCGCCAACAAGGTCGGCACCTACGGCGTCGCCGTGCTCGCGGCGCACCACGGCATCCCGTTCCACCCGGTGGCCCCGTGGTCCACGGTCGACCTCGCGACGCGTGACGGCGCGGCCATCCCCATCGAGGAGCGCGACCCCGCCGAGGTCCGCGGCGTGGTCGGCAGCCTCGGCTCGCTCCGGTGGGCCCCGGCGGAGGCGCCCGTCTTCAACCCCGCCTTCGACGTGACCCCCGCCGCGTTGGTCACCTCGATCGTGCTCGACACGGGCGTGGTGACCGGGGCCGAGCTCCAGCGGGGCAACCTGGCCAACCACGCCCCAGCCGGCACCGCCGGCGGCCCACGCTGAACGAGGCGCCATCCCCCTCATGCAGGTGCTACGCTCCCCCCAGCCCGCGAGGTCGCCTGGTACCCAATCCTGCTCTCCTCTTCGTCCTCGCCATCCTCGGGTGTGACGGCGGCGCCGTGAAGCTCGGGGACACCGGCGCGACCGGCGGAGACGCCGACACCGACACCGACACCGACTCGGACACCGACACCGACGTGGACACATCGTGGGCCACCGTCGAGTCCTGCGGCGACCGCCACGCCGGCGGCTTCAACGACTGGGTCGCGGGTGGCGGGCAGGCGTTCCTGGTGCACGGCAACAGCGAGGAGGACGCCCAACTGGGGAGTGACACGTTCGAGAGCTACGCCGACCTCGTCGGGGATTCCTTCGACAGCTTCGAGCTGCGCGCCGAGGCGGACCTCACCGCGGACGAGCGCACCGCCAACCTCTTCGTCGTCGGGTATCCAGACACCCAGCCGCTGCTCGCGGAGATGGACGGGAGCCTGCCCGTCCGCTTCACCGAGGACGGATTCGTGTTCGGCGGCCAGCTCTGGGACGAGCCCCAGGCCGGCCTCGCCCTCGACCACCCGAACCCGTTCGCGAGTGACACGATGGTGCTCGTCTTCGCGGGCAACAGCTTCGCGGGCGCCTCCAACACGTTCACGGTGATGACCGGTCGGCACGACTACCACGTGGTGTCCGGCCGCGGCGCCCTCGCCGTCGAGGGGGACCTCTGCACGGACACCACGCCCTGGTCGGTGGTGACCGGGGGCTGATCGACGCGCCCCCACGCGGGCCTACCGGAACGCCACCCCGCCCATCACCGACACCCGCGCGCTCCCCGGCCAGTACGACCACGTGGTCGTCTCCCCGCTCGTGACGACCGTGCCGTTCCACGAGTCGACGCGCAGGGACACGTCCCCGCGCACGGACAGCGTCCCGCGCACCTTCCCGCGCCCGATGTCGACGCCCCCGCCCGTCCACGCCCCCAGGCCCCACGTGAACACGTCGTCCCACCAGTCCACGTCGAGCAGCCCGAAGCGGACCCCCGACCCGGCGCCCCACCAGCCGTGGACCAGCGCCTCCTCCGCGCCGGGCGCGAAGCGGGCCCCGAAGTCGACGCCGCCGTCCCAGATCCGCGCGGTGAAGTTGGGCGTGCGGTCCCAGGTCGCGCCCCAGCCGCGCGCCGCCCCGGTGACGACGATGTCGACGTTGCCGAAGTGGGACACCCCCACGTCCACGACGAGCCCGCCGGTGAGGGGCACGGCCTCCGGCGCCGCCTCGTTGACAGAGAAACGCTCCGTGACGACCACGGGGTAGTCGAGGGCCACGTCCACCAACGTCACGACGACCTCCGGCGGAGGAGCAACAGCGCCGCGAGCACGCCGATTCCGCTCATCGGGGCGGGCATCGTGCAGCCGGCGACGTACTCGTCCGGGCACGTCCCGGGGTTCTCCATCCAGCCTTCGTGACACACCGGGTACACGAACTCCAGCTCGTGCTCGTAGCTGACGTAGCGGAGCTGGCTGGACGCCCCGGTGATGCCGCTCTCGTAGAGGGTGAGGTCCTCGTAGGCGGTCGCGGCGTCGTAGCGCATGCGGATGCGGGTCAGGTGGGCGCTGTCGGAGTTCAGGCCGAGCGGCGCGAACGTGCCCCCGGGGATGGCGGGCTCCGCGATGCAGGGGTCGCAGTGGTAGCCGCTGCCCATCTCGGCGATGAGGTCCGCGCTGTACTCCTTGATCCAACCGGCGCCGCCCGCGGCGGCCACTGCGGTGTCGACCTCCCGCGCGTACCAGGACGACATGTCGTCGTCGCCCTCCGGCCGCCACATGCACTCCGACTCCAGCGCCAGCTCCGGGTAGTTGGCGATCCCCACCTCGCCCGCCTCGAGGTCGGTAATCGTGTAGAGGAGGACCTCCTGGGGCCCGTCCGCGGAGATGGTGCCAATCCGGATCGGGAGCCCGAACGCCGGGGAGCGGTAGGACAGGCGCAGCGGCGTCAACCAGGTGTTGCCCTCGGGGCGGGCATCGAGCGACACCCGCGCCGCGAGGAAGTAGGTGCCGGCGTCGATGTACTCCTGGAGGATGTCCTCGCCGCCGCGGGGCACCTCGTAGCCGTTGTCCTGGAGCCATCGGAACAGGTCCGACGAGTCCTCCGCCGAGAGCACGACCAGCTCGTAGCCGGCGGCCTCGAAGGCGGCCTCGACGGTGACGCTGTCGTCGGCCATCACGGTCGGGGCGCCGTAGGAGAGGCCCGCGTCGGCCGAGCACCCGAGCGTGTAGCCGCACCCCACGCTCGTCTGCTGCACGGCAAAGAGGTCGTCGCAGGTGTAGGCCACCGCGCGCGGCGTCGAGTAGGCGTCGACCCAATCGAGGAGCGCGCTGTCCCCGACCGTCACGTCGTCGGGGCCGAGGATCTCCGGCACCGGCAGCACCAGGGCGAAGTCCGCGAGATCCCCCGAGTAGTCCGCCGCGAGCGTGAGCGTGGTCCGGTTCCCCTCCCGCCCGATCACCACGCGGCTCGATTGGTTTGTCAACTCCGCCCCAGGGGCGCCGACGAACGTGCCACAAAATGCGTGGGCGGGGGAGAGCGTGGCGAGGAGGAAGGAGAGGATCACGAGGATTCCGGGGCTGCGGTCCTCCGGAGCAAGTGGTGTGCCAGCCCGATGGTTGCGCGATCGGGGCTCGCTTCCGGGGCGGTGGCGTGACACCGGTGTCGGGGGGATCGGGCGCCTGACCGGCCTTCCCGGGGGGTCCGGCCGGCCGCCCCGCAGCGGCCGTGGCGCCGGAGGTCAGGTCCACGCCACGGCCAGCGGCCGTGGCGCGGAGGTTACATCCGCGCCGGAGGCCCCCAATGATCCGCGACGACTTCCTCCTCCGCCAGGTGCGCCTGCTCGCCGCGCTCCTGGCGCGCCTGCTCGGTCGCGCGACGCCCGCGGAGCAAGCCGAGGCGGAGTCCGAGTGTGCCGGTCTCGTGGGGCTCGACCTCGACGTGGCCGGGGCGCTCCCGCCCGACACGCTCCTCGCGCTGCTCCGCACCGCCGACGGCCTCGACGCCGAGCGGTGTCTGGCGCTGGGGCTCGGCCTGGCGTTCCGCGCCGTCCGCCTCGCCGGTGCGGGACCCGGCGCGGCCCCGGACCCCGCCACCGCCCGCCTCGCCGCCGCCCGCCTCGCCACCACCGCGGGCACCCTCATCGCGACCGCCCTCGCCGCGCGTCCCGCGCTCGACAATCCGGACGTGCAGGCGGTGCTCGCGGCCCTCGCCGCGCACACGGGGACGCCCGCGCACTGATCCGGGCACCGGGGGGCGGTCGGGTCGCGTGGTCGCGGCCCCTCGCCACGCGGACGCCCGCGCACGGATCCGGGCACCGGGGGACGGTCGGGTCGCGTGCTCGCGGCCCCTCGCCGCGCGGACGCCCGCGCACGGATCCGGTCACCGGCGGGAGGTCGGCTCGCGTGGTCGTCGCCGCCGCCGCGCATACGGGGACGCCCGCGCACGGGGTCGGCTCGCGCGTGCCTGGAGCCGAGGCGGCTCACCTGCCATTCGACGGGGGGCCTGACGCAGGCCCCCCTCCGAGTGGCTGAAATAGCACGACAATTCGGCCATTGGAGGGGGGGCCTGGGCCCAGGGCCCCCTCTGGATGGCCGATTTCGGACGTTTCGCCTGCCATTCGACGGGGGGCCTGACGCAGGCCCCCCTCCGAGTGGCAGATTCGGCGGCGCCACGGCGACACGGCCCCACGGCCCCACAACACCACGAACGGCGCCCCGGCGGCGGGCCGAGCGCCCGGGGCGACTCCGCTCCCGGGGCGGGCGCTCACGGGAAAGGCGGCGGCCCCACGGCGCCACGGCATCCCGCACGGCCCCACGGCGCCCCACGGCCCCACAACACCACGAACGGCGCCCCGGCGACACCCACGGCCCCCAACTACCCCCGCCCCCGCCCCACCAACCCCACCAACCCCAGCACCACCAGCACATCGAACAACGACCCCGTCCTTGCAAACGGCGTGCGGTAGGCCGGGTCGATCATCGGCACGTCCACGACGAGGCCGTCGGCGACGGGCGGGGGCGCGTCCTTCGCGTCGGGGTCCGTCACGGCGGTGCGCGCCACGACGCGGCCGGCGGGATCGATGACCGCGCTCGGCCCGGCGTTGACCGCGCGCACCATCGCGCGGCGGGTCTCGATGCTCCGGAGCACCGCGAGCCCAAGGTGCTGGCCCTGCTCCGTGCTGCGGCCGAACCAGGTGTCACTCGTGAGGTTGACCAGCACGTGCACATCCTGGTTCGCGACGCGGCGGGCGAAGCGCGGCAGGATGTCCTCGTAGCAGATGAGCGGGCCGAGCCGCCACGCGCCCACGCGGAGCGCGTCGACGTCGACACCCGCGTTGATGTGGGAGGCCCCCTTCACGTTCGCCAGGTACCAGGCGGGATCGACCAGCGGCGCGGACTCGCCGAACAGCAGCGGGTAGTTCTTGTCGTAGTGGTCCCCCAACGTGCCGTCCGGCGCCAGCACCATCGCGGTGTTCCAGGCGTACGGGCTCACGGCCTCGTCGGCGGTGAGCGTGCCGAACACCAGCGGCGCCGTGAAGCCCTGGCGGATGCGCTGGGGATCCAACGCGGAGAAGTCCGAGCCGCCCGAGCGCGGCAGGACCTTGCGGTGCGGGTAGGCGTTCTCCCCCCACACCAGGATCTCGGCGCCCTGGGCCTCCAACACCGCGGACTGCGCCTGGAGCCGGAACAGCACCGCCGGCCGCGTCGCCTTGCGCGACCACTCGCGGATGCCGTGGTTGCCCTGCACGATCCCGAAGCGCACGTGCGGGGCGGCCGCGGCCATGGCGTCCACGGCGGACATGCGCGCGGCGCCGTAGAGCGGCGTCCCGACGAGGAGCACGACCAACGTTGCGAGGCCCACCCGATGGAGGCGCCCCCCCGCAACACCGGGCCACGCGTCCCGCACCACCACGTAGAGCGCCGCGTTGATCGCGACCTGCACCGCGCCCACCATCGTGACCCCGCCCAGCTCCGCCACCTGGAGCCACTCCGGGTGCCAGCACCAGAGCAGCGCCGAGTAGGTCGGGAACAGGTGCGGCGCGAGCGCCTCGCCGGCGACCCAGACGAGCGGTGCGAGCAACAGGACGTCGCGACCCGTGCGGCGCTGGAGCCACGCCAGGCCGCCCGAGACAGCGGCCCACTGGAGGCCCTGGAGCAGCGCGAACAGCAGGTGCACGAGGTAGCTCGGCACCGCTGGCAGGCCCGCGAACCGCTGGAGCAGGTAGGTCATCCAGATGGCGGTGCCGAACATCACGGCGGTCCCGGCGACCTGGCCGTACGCGAGCGCGCGGCGTGGCGCCTGCCCGTCGATGGCCCAGAGCCACGGCACCCACCCGACGAACCCCAGCCACCACCACCCGGTGTCCGGCACCCCCAACACGAGGCACGCCGCGGTGACGAGGCAGGCGGTGACCCGCAGGGAGGTGTCGCGAGTGGGGGGCGTAGGCACGCGCGAGGGTAACCGTTCGGCGCCGCCCGACCGTGCCCCCCACGTCCTGAACCCCGCCTCGCGACCGCCATCCCACCCGCCCCGCGCGAACGGACCGGAGGGCGCCGCCGCAGGCGGCGGCTCGGTGGGGACGTGGCGCCGGCAGGCGAAACGGCCCCGCCAGCCGAGCGCGCAGCGCGAGCCCGGAGGGTCGTGACCCCGCCCCGTCCGCGGGGCGGGGACGCGCCCACTTACACGTCCCATACACGGGGTGATTCCCGCCATGGACGTGGTAGCCTCCGAGCCATGGAAATGGACCGTTCCCCCGCCAGCACTCCCCCGCCCGCGGAGGACGGCGAGCTCCGCTTGGGGTCGAGCGAGCGCGGCCGGGCAGCAAACGGAGTTGTCCTCGCGTTGACACGCGCGGCGCGCTCGTTCCTGCTTTACGACCCCGCGAACGAGGCAATCCGGCACTTCCTCGGCGCGTTGCGCGAGGCCGTCGAGGGTTATCTTGCCGCGTGGGGCGAGCTCCCACTCGTCGTGAGCCCCTTTGAGTTGGTCGTGCACGGAGAGGTCGTGTACCTCGACCGCGATCGCGAGCGCTCCCTCGCCTTCCGCTTGTACCGGGACGGCGTGCGCCGCATCACGCTGGAGCCCGCGCTCACGTGGCAGGAGCTCCTGAAGCTCCTGGAGATCCTGTCCATCCGCTACACCGGCGTGCGCCAGGCGGAGGACGACATGGTCGTCCTGTTGTGGAAGGCCGGGTTCGCCCACATCCAACTCGAAGCCGTGGAGGGCTTCGTCCCCGAGGAGGAGGCCGGCGAGACCGTCGGGCCCGCCTCCGGCACCGCCCACCACGTCGAGGCCCCGCGCGACTTCGACCTCCCCGCGCCCGTGCTCGACCACCTCGGCCCCGTCGCCTACGGCGTGCTCGGGATCGACGAGCTCGACACCCTGCTCGACGAGGACACCATCCAGGCCCTCCCGGCGCTCTGCGTGAAGCTCTGCGGCGAGCTCATCCGGGCGGCGGCCGACCCCACGGACCCCCTCCCCTTCGCCGAGGCCGTCCCGCAACTCCGCGAAATCCGTGACTTCCTCCTCTCCGAGGGCCTCCTCTCGACCGTGTTGGACGTCGTGCGGCTCCTCGCCGCGGCGCCGCTGACCCGTCCGGCCGACTTGAACGAGCGCGACATCCTGCTCGCGACGTTCGGGGACGAGCGCGCCGTCGGGCGCCTCCTCCACAGCGTCCCGCGTGACGCCACGACCGCCCCGCCCGAGATGATGGAGCTCCTCGACCTGCTTCCGGGCAACCACCTGCGCATGCTCATGGCCAGCTTCGCGACCGAGCGCGGAGAGGCCAGCCGTCGTGTCGCACGCTCGCTCATCGAGCGCTACGTGCCGCGCCACGGCGCGTGGATCGTCGAGCAGCTCCCCACGCTCGATGCCCCCACCGCCGTCGAGCTCCTCCGGTCCCTCGCCAGCGCCGACCCCATCTTCGCGCTCCAGGGCGTCCAGGCCGTCGCGACGCGCTCCGAGATCGAGATCCAGCTCGAGATGCTCCACGTGCTCAACGGCGCCGCGGTCGGCCCCGTGATGACCCGGGTCCTGCTCGGGCTCACCACCGTCCCCACCGAAGAGGTGCGCCTGCGCGCGCTCGACCTGTTGGGGCGGCGCGCCGTACGCGCGGCGTTCGTGCCGATCGCGGAGCGGGTGAAGCGCGAGGCGCCCCTGCGGCTGGGGCACGCCGAAGCGGAGGTCGCCGGCGAGGCCCTGGCGCGCACGGACCCCGCCCGAGCGATGGAGCTGTTCCGCGAGTGGCTGAAGCCGCGCGGCCTCTTCAGCGCGGTGCTCCCCGGCCACTCGACCCTCCAATGGGTCGGGGTGTCCGGCGTCGTCTACCTCCCCGGGGACGACGTGGAGACCCTCGTCAAACACGTCGCCGAGCGCGCCGGCAGCGAGCTCTCCCGCCACTGCACCGCGAGCCTCGTGAAGCGGCGCCGACACTTGCGAGGCGCCACTTGAGCGACCTTTCCCCCGACGCCCTCTCCGGCGCCCAGGCCGCGCTCGGCCTCGCCATCGACCGCGCCCGGGGCGGCGAGGACCGCGCGCTCGCCCAGCAGGTGCGCGACGGCGGCGAGCAGACCGTCCGCCTGATGACCGGCCTGCTGCGCCTGATGCGGACGCACAGCCCCGACAACCACGCGTTCGACAACCCCACGCGGGACCTCGCGGCGGTCCTCGCGCGCCTCATCGACCTGTTGGGCCCGTTGAACCTCGTGTGTGTCGAGGGCCAGCTCTACCTCAACGACGTGCGCGTGCGGATGGAGGAGCGCATCGGCGGCGCGGCGGACCTCGCCGAGGAGCTGCAACGCCACGGGGCCGGCGGGGTGCGCTTCGCGACGCCGCTCGACGAGGGCGCCATCCGTCGGCTCGTGACCGTCGTGGCCGCGCGCCCATCCCCCGAACGCCCGCTCGAGGGCCTGCGCGCCGCGCTCCGTGACACGAACCTCCCAACTGTGTCCGTCCAGGGCCTCTACCGCCTCCGCCTCACCGGAGAGGCCGCCGCCGCCCCCGCCGCGAAGGGCGAGCGCGAGCTGCACGAGACCCTCGAGCGCGCCGCCGGGCTCGTCGCCGAAGCGTGGGACAACCTCGCGGAGGCCCGCGTCCCGAACCCGCTCCCGGTGCGGCGCCTCGTGAACGACCTCATCGACGCCTCCGCCGATGCCGATCGCCTCCTCGACATCGAGCAGAGCGGCTCCTCGACGCAAGCCTCGGCGCACGCGAGCCACTCCCTCCGGGTGTGCACCCTCTCCGTCCTCATCGGCAAGGAGCTCGGCCTCGCCCAGGCCTCCCTCGCCGATCTCGGCGTGGCCGCCATGTTCCACGACACCGGCTACGCCTCCCGCGAGGACGGCTTCGCCCCCTCGTTCGCCCGCCACGGCAGCGCGGGCGCACGCCTCCTCCTCAAACAGCGCGGCTTCCACCAGGCCAAGGTCAAGCGGCTCCTCGTGGCGTTCGAGCACCACCGCGACGTCGCCGACCGCCCAAGCCTCTACGCCCGCATCGTGCGCGTGGCGGACGACTTCGACACCCTCACCCGCTTCCGCCCCGGCGGCGCGATGTACAGCCCAAGCCAGGCCCTGGCGCGCATGGACGGCGCCTCCGGCGTCCTCTACGACCGCACCGTGCTCCAGGCGTTCATCAACCGCGTCGGGCGCTACCCACCGGGCACCCTCCTTCGCTTGGAAGACGGGCGTTGGGTGGTGTCGGTGTCCGGCGCGCGGTCACCGCAGAGCTTCGCGCGGCCGCTCTGCCGAGTGCTCCGCGATGCCGACGGCGGCATGGTCGCGGACGGCGAGATGGTCGACCTCGCGATGGAGGGTGAGGTCGCGGAGGTGTTGGGGAAGGGGGAGTAGGGGCTCGAGCCGCGCCGGCCCGCGGTGCCCGGCCTCCCGCGCCTGGCGGCGCGCGAGACCGCCACGGGCCATGGGGGTGCGTCGTGCTCAGCAACCCGGGGGTCCGCCCCGTAGAGCGGGCCCGCGGGGCGCGCGCGGCAGAGCCCGCCCTCCTCCAGCCAATAGGGATCGGGCGAAGCGGGGATGGTGCCATCGTCCGCGATGTTGGTCACCGATGGCGCCGTCGGAATCCTCCAAGAACAGCCAGCAGAGGCCGAGGCTGTCGGGCTCATCGACGACCAGCCGAAAGACCGCCGATTTTTCTGTCGATTTGAGCGTTTCGACACGTGTCAACGGCGACCCAAACCCGCGTGATTGCGGCGAGCAGCGCCTGAAGCCGCCACCCTGGCCAGCGAACAGGGGCTCGCGGTAGACAGATCCGGTCCCCGGAGGTGGGGGTCCGGCGCTGCAACGCCGAACCCCCTGG
>JAUXTN010000236.1 GCA_030684355.1 Pseudomonadota bacterium | reverse complement strand
CCCCGCCGCCCCCGCCGCCCACCTGGGCCCCACGGCCCCAAGCCCACCCCCCGACGGTGTCGGCGGCGCGGTACCGGGCCCCGGCGTGCTGCCCGAGCGCGGACCGGCACCCCCCTCCCACCGACGGTCCGCCCCCGAGGGGGTCGGCAGCGCGGTGTCGCGCCCCAACGCTGCCGAGCTCGGGGCGCCCGCCCGCCCCCGAGGACCGTGAGCCCGGCGCCGCCCAATCCCCCGATCCCCCGATCCCCCCAGCGCCCCCGCCCAGGCTACGGTGCCGCCATGCGCTACGTCGGCAAGATCTACCGCCCGCCCTCCGAGGCGCGGAGCTACATCCTCCAGGCGACGATCGGCTGCTCCTGGAACAACTGCACCTACTGTGACATGTACCGGGACAAGCCGATCTTCCGCGTGCGCCCGCTCCACGAGACGCTGGAGGACCTCCACTTCGCCGCGGCCCGCTACGGCGGGGGCGTCGAGAAGGTGTTCGTGGCCGACGGCGACGCGCTCGTGCTCGACCTCGACCACTGGCTCCCCATCCTCGACGCGGCCCGGAGGCTCTTCCCCGCCCTCACCCAGGTGAGCTGCTACGCGACGGCGGCCAACATCCTCGCCAAGTCCGACGCCGAGCTCCGCACCCTCCGCGCGCACGGGCTGACCCTCCTCTACATCGGCCCCGAGTCCGGCGACGAGACCACGATGCGCCGCATCGCCAAGGGCCCGCGCCCCGTCGACGCCACCGGTGTCTCCGCCCCCCGTGACACCGACTACCTCTACGACGCCCACGTGGCCGCCGCGCAGAAGGCCCGGGCCGCCGGGCTCCGGCTCTCCGCGATCTTCCTCCTCGGCGCCGGCGGCGTGGAGCGCTCGGCCGAGCACGCCCGCGGCAGCGCCCGCCTCGCCACGGCGATGGACCCCGACTACCTCTCCGCCCTCACCCTCACGTTGGTGCCCGGCACGCCGCTCGCGCGCACCGCCGAGCGGATTTGCTTCACGTTGCCGAGCGTCGACGGCCTCCTCGGGGAGCTGCGCACCCTCGTCGCCGAGGCCCGCCCCACCGACGCCGTCTTCCGCACCAACCACGCCAGCAATTACCTACCGCTCGGCGGCCGCCTCCCCGCCGACGCGGGCCGCATCGTCGCCACGATCGACCGCGCGTTGGCAGGTGCGATCCCGCTGCGCCCCGAGGGGTCGCGGGGGTTGTGACACGGGGCCCCCCGGCCGAACCTGTCACGAATATTCGACCGCTCGGGCCCAGGACCGGGCGCCGGCGTCACGCAGCCCGACACGACGCGACGCCGTCCCGCTCGATACCCGGCCCCGCGCGCCGCGCGTTCGGCGTGGTCGGCGCCGCCGCCCGACTCGATACCCGGCGCCGTGCGTTCGGCGTTGTCGGCGCCGCGACGCGGGGGGGCCAGGCGACGGTCAGGCCGGTGCTCGCCCTCGGGGGCATCGGGGGCGCGCGGGGAGCCCGCCCCGCAACATCACCCCCGCGACGCCGACCGGCGCGGCCGCAGCGCCATCGCCAGCGGCAGGGCAAACATCCACGCACTCCCGCCGCCACACCCCGCGCAGCCCGCGTCCGCCGCGTCTGGCGGTTCCGCCGCGGGCTCCTCGCCCGGCGGCCTCTCCTCCGGCCTGCTGCAGTCCTCGACCGTGCCGTCGCAATCCGAGTCGACCCCGTCGCAAGGGTTCTCGTCGGCCCGTGGATGCACGTCCGCGTCCGTGTCGTCGCAATCCTCGCCCACTGCCCAGCCGTCGCCGTCCAGGTTGGCGAGGTCGCCGTCCCGGCAGTCCTGATCGATCCGGTCGTAGGGGATCTCCTCCGCGCCGGGGTGGATGAAGCGATTGCCGTCGTCGCAGTCGTCGTCGGCGTCCCACCCGTCGTTGTCCCCGTCCTCGTCGTCGCCCCCGTCGCAGTCCTGGTCGATGCGGTCGTCGACGATGTCCGTGGCGCCCGGGTGGATGTCGGGATCGCTGTCGTCGCAGTCGTCCCCGCCCGCGTACACGTCGTCGTAGCCGTCCCCGTCGTCGTCGTTGGTGTCGTCGCCGTCGCAGTCCTGGTCCACGCCGTCCCCGGCCACGTCGTCGGCGCAGCCCGAGCGAGTGGGATCCGCATCGTCGCAGTCGCCGTTCTCCGCGAGCACGCCGTCCCCGTCGGCGTCCCCCAGCAGCGCCCACGTGGAGTAGTCGACGAGATCGACGTAGACCCCGTCGGCCCACGCGGAGAAGTCGAACCCGCCGCAGGTCATCCAGTTGCCGACGACCACCTCCGCCGAGGGGAGCCTCACCCGGGCGTAGCCCGGATCCGTGGCGTCATAGAGCAGGAGGTCCCACGCGCAGTCCGGGACCTCCCAGGCCGCGCGGTACTCCGTGTTCCCCCAAGTAGTCGACGTACGTCTGGCCCGACGCGACATACCACCCGTCCACCGGCCACCCCGACACGAGCTCCCCCGTCCAGTACGCCTCGTACTCTTCCAGGTACGCGTCGCTGACGACGGACGCCGAGAGCCCGTCGGCCTCGACCGTCGCGGTCGTGACGTACCACCGCGCGTCACGACGCTCTCGCCGCCAGTCCAGCGCAGCCCCCGCCGCCGTCGTGCACGCGTACTCCTCGCACTCCGCGGTGCCGTCCGCGCAGGCGGCCGCGACGCACGTGTCATCCGCGTAGGCGACCACTGCCGCAAGCGCCGTCGCCGCGGTCTCCTCGAGGAGCTCGTACCCCTCGACGTAGGGCCGCGCGTCGGCAGGCACGGCCACTTCCACGCAGTCCCAGGGCAGCGCCGCGGTCGCGGGGAGAGCAAGGAGGAACCACATGAACCACCTGTAGCGGATCCGCTCCGACGAGGCGGTAGACGACGCAAACCGAACGAGGAGCCTGGGCGACCTACGCCGGCCGCGGTGCCCGGCACCGCCCGCCTTCGCAGGCGGCCGGTACCGCCACGGCCGTGTCACCCTCCCGTGTACTCGCCCGGAGCCCCTACGACGGTGCCCGTGGTTGGAGGCCTCGACGGCGGCCCGTGGTCCGCGCGCGCGTCTCCTGAACGGGCCCACCTGCCACTCGGGCGGGGGCCTGCGCCAGGCCCCCCCTCCGATGGCCGATGATCGGCCCAGAATCGGCCACTCATCGGGGGGCCCGGCGTCAGGTCCCCCCTCGAATGGCCGATTTTGGGGCTCGCCCCTGCCACTCGACGGGGGGCCTGCGTCGGGCCCCCCCTCCAGTGGCCGATCCGGTCTCCCCCGGGGCAAGGCCGTGTCCTTCGCGCCGACCGGCTGCGACTTCGGCGCGTCGGGCACCGCGGCGACAACGCCTCGAGCGACGTGTGCCACGCGGTCGTCGGCCCCCACGCACCTTGCCGGACCGGCACGCCGGATCCCGAGCGTTGCCGGAGTGCCGCGGCCGGGCCCCCTCTCCTGTCTCCCTCGTCGCATCGACGGGGTTGTCACCCATCGTTACAGCGCATGTGTTCGGGCCTGGCCAACGGTGAGGGGAATGTCGAACGACCGGATGAGCGCCCCGATCGAGGTGAAGCCCCTCCCAAGCAGGGCCGCGCCCGGCGTGCAGTGCCTCCAGGATCCGCTGCGGGATGCGCTGTCCCGCGACGTGCTGCAGGATCCGCTCACGACGCCGGCCCGGCGCGCGTCGACCCCGGTGAGCGCGTGGTTTGCTACAAACCCCCGGCCCGGCCCGCCGGCGACGAGCGCCGCGGCCCCGGTCCAGCGCCTCGTCCACATCACGCCGGCCGCCTACCTCGCGGGGATCGGGGTGGCGCCGGAGGCGGCCACGCGCGAGCAGCTCATGGAGTACGCCTCCATCGCCCTGTCCGACGAGCTGGCCTACGCGAAGGACATGGCGAGCGAGGACGACCACATCGCCGCGCTGACGGCGGGCGAATCCGCGCTCCGGAAGGCCAAGACGGTGGAGCAGCTCGTCGCCGCCCTCGATCTGCTCGTCGCGGCGATCAACGCGGTGCCGAACTTGCCGACCAACGCCCAGAACCGCTACGCCACCACGCCGACCGCCGGGTACGCCCATACGGGGCTCGAGCGGGGGGAGGGTGGAAAGGGCCGCAAGGCGCCGGTGTTCTGGGGGAGCGACGCCGCCATGTACACGGCGATGGGCGAGCGCGCTGGCGCGCAGCTCACGGGCGACGAGCTCGGCTCGACCAAGGCGCGGGGCCTCGACGCCATCGCGCTCCGCCAGCTCCCGTGGAGCCTCGCGACCACCATCCTGCCGCGCCCGCTGCTGAACCTGCTCTTCGACGTGCGGTTCCAGCTCGAGGCCGCCAACGTCGTGATCGACGAGCGGACGGACAAGGAGCGGAAGGCCAAGAAGACGACCCCGAACGACCCTGGCACCCTGCGGAGCTGGCACCAGGACAGCCCCCAGGTACTGCCGTCGAACGGCTACGATCCCAAGGTGGGACCCCCGAAGGCGGCCACGCCGCTGCACGATCACTACACCGCCACCTCCGACTCGGGCTCCGGCTCCTCGATCACCTCGCCCGCGAAGGGGCCTCAGGGCTACGCCGAGTACACCGGCACGGGGTCCAACTCCGAGCACAACACCAAGGTGGTGCTCGACTACGTGGGGAAGCGCGTCTACCTGACGCTGACCCACTACCAATATTGGGCGATCGTCCCTCGGGACGCCGGGCCCACCGTGTGGCCGTCGGGCACCCAGAGCTTCGTGGGGGCCCAGGGGGCCCTCGCGGCCGCGCTGAAGAAGTCCGGCGAGAGCCACCTCCTCGCCGGCGCGGTCTGGATGAGCCCGTGGATGGAGGTCTTGATGCCCGGCGGGGGATCGGGGAAGAAGAAGCCTCCCGAAGACAAGCCGCCTGAAGACAAGGCACCCGACGGAAAGGCACCCGAGGGAAAGGCACCCGACGGAAAGGCACCCGAGCGCAAGCCGCCCCCACCGAAGGCCCGGGAGCAGGCGGCGGACCTGGTGGGCGGCGCCAACAACGACGAGCGCCTCAGCGCGTTCAAGACGAACGACGACGGGGCCTGCGGCATACACGCGATGCTCGGCGTCGTGGACCCGCTCACGGGCCGGTACGACGATGCCCACGCCGCCGACGTGCGCGGGCAGATCGCGGCCCGGATTCGGGAGGGGAACGCGGACGCCGGGCGCTACCGCGCGCTGCTCCTGCAGCTCCTCCGCGCGATCCAGAGCAAGCGGAGCCGCGGCGACGCCCTCACCCGCGACGAGGGCACACTGTGGGCTGGCTTCAGCGCGATCGATGGGCTCGAGGACGCGCTGACGAGCCGGGCGACCGAGTCCCGGGACCGCTACGCGGCGTTGAACAACCGTCGCGGGGCCATCGTGGACTACTACTACGACGGGATCTCGGAGGGGCAGGCCACGTTCGGGCCACTGCAGCAGTTCCTCATCGGCGAGATCCTCCGGTCGAACGCGAAGGGGGACGCAGCCGTGCGGGCGCGGCTGGAGTCGGTCGAGGCGGGCGCCCGCGCTGGCGTGCTCGAACAGGTGGAGGAGGCGTACCTGCGCGGCTGCATCGAGAACAACCTCCAGGGGCTCGCGAAGCGCTCCTGGCGGGCGCACACCGCGATGTGGTGGGAGTACGGCGAGATGCGTGGCGCCTCCCACCGCGCGGGAGTGCGGGACGCGACCGACTTCACCGCCCTCTACGACACGTACCGGCTCGACCTCCACGACGCCTACGCCACTGCCGTGGAGACCGAGAGCTACTATCTCCGCGAGGAGGACCTCCGGGAGCTGGCCGACATCCAGGGGCGCGGCCTCCAGATCTACCGCCAGGACGATCAGGACGCCGGGCGCTTCGCTCGTGTCGTGAACCACCCGGGGGCAAACCCCTTCCAGGTCTACCACTCGGGTGCCCACTACGAGCACGCCGAGCACGCGTAGCCCGGCCGGCCATCGCACGGCGTGGCGACACTTGTTTGGTTGGCGAAGCTCCATTTGCGAGCTGCCACCGTGTTGGACGAAGTTGTCGGGCCCGCCTCCGGATGGTTCAGGGCCACCGCCCACCGCCCCGCCCGCCGTGCGCTACCCCACCGAAGCCCGCCGCCGCCGCGCCGCGAACACGCAGAGCATCGCCACCCACCCCGGCGGCATGAGGCTCACCGTCGAGCACGCCGCGCCGCTGCAGCTCCCGCCGCCGCTGCACCCCCCGCCGTCGCTCCCCCCGCCGCTCCCCCCTCCGCCGCACCCCCCGT
>JAUXTN010000231.1 GCA_030684355.1 Pseudomonadota bacterium | reverse complement strand
CCAGGCGGCGGTCGCATGGCGGGAACGCTTTGGGGAGGCGATGCCGACGCCGCAGCGGGGACGCCGACCCGAGGATCAGCGAACGGTGCGCGTACCCGTTCTCCTCACCCCCGCGGAGGCGGAGCGGCTCGACGCGCTTCGGGGCAAGCGCCCACGGGGTGAGTTCCTGCGACAGCTGCTCGGTGAGCCGGGGCGCAGGGCGGGGTAGAGGCCCCGCTGCCCGCGAATCATTGGTTGCCGAGCCGCCGACGCCAACCGCCGCGAGCGATGAAGCGTGTGGGCGATCGCCTCCTCGAGGGCCTCCCTGATCTCGTCAAACGTCTTGCTCATGGTTGTCTCTCCTCTTTTCGCCGAAGTTCGTCCTTGAGGGTGGCTACCAGCTTCGCCAGCACGTTCACCTCCGCGTCGGACAGGTTCGACCGTTCGTTCTTTGCGAAGAGGGTGAGGAGCGAGAGCGGCATCTCTTCGCTGTGGAAGTAGTAGATCACCCGCACGCCCCCGCTCTTGCCGCGACCGGGCATCGCCCAGCGGAGCTTCCTGACGCCGCCCGAGCCCCGGATCAGGTCGCCCGCCTCGGGGTTGTCCGACAGGTAGTCGACGAGCACCTCGCCGACATTCGTGAACGGAGTGTGACGCACGGCACCGCCGGACCGCGTTGGGGGGAGTGTGCGGTCCGAACCCAACCGCCACGGAGCTTCCCTTGCGCCTCCTCCCCCTCCTCCTCCTCGCCGCGACCTCGTCCGTCCTCGCGGCGCCGCCCTCACGCGTGACCGTCTGCCACACGGTCGGCGGTTCCTACTCCCTCGTCACCTTCGCGTCGCCCGCGCTCGACGCGCACCTCGCCCACGGCGACGTGCTGCCCGGCGCGTTCCACCGCGACGCCGACGGCGACGGCTTCGGCGCGGGCGCGGCCGCGTCCTGTCCCGGCGCCGGCTACGTGCCCACCCCGGGCGACTGCGACGACACGCGGTCGGGCACCTGGCCGGGCGCCGCCGAGGACTGCGGCGACGGGCTCGACCAGGACTGCTCCGGCACCGACCTCTCGTGCGACGACGTCGACGACGACGGCGACGGCCGAACCGAGAACCAGGGCGACTGCGACGACGCCGACCTCACCGTGTACAACGGCGCCCCCGAGACCTGCGACGACGGCGTCGACCAGGACTGCGACGGACCGGACCTCTCGTGCGACGACGTGGACGACGACGGCGACGGCGTGACCGAGAACCAGGGCGACTGCGATGACGCCGACCCCACGGTGTACCTCGGCGCGCCCGAGGAGGTCGACGGCCTCGACAACGACTGCGACGGGTCTGCCGACGAGGGCACGGTCGCCTCCGACGACGACGGCGACGGCGTGGCCGAGGACGAGGGCGACTGCGACGACGGCGACGCCGAGACGTACCCCGGGGCGGCCGAGACCTGCGACGACGGCGTCGACCAGGACTGCGACTACGCCGACCTCTCCTGCGACGACGTCGACGACGACGGCGACGGCGTGACCGAGAACCAGGGCGACTGCGACGACGCCGACGCCGACGCCTCGCCCGGCGCGGCCGAGACCTGCGACGACGGCGTCGACCAGGACTGCGACTACGCCGATCTCTCCTGCGACGACGTCGACAACGACGGCGACGGCTACACCGAGAACCAGGGAGACTGCGACGACTGGGACCTCTACGCCTTCCCCGGCGGCTCCGAGGTTTCCGACGGCGTCGATCAGGACTGCGACGGCCTCGTCGACGACGGCACGGAAGCCTACGATGACGACGGCGACGGCGCGAGCGAGCAGGGCGGCGACTGCGATGACGCCGACCCCGCCGTGTTCCCCGGCGCCGTCGAGGTCTGCGGCGACGGCGTCGACCAGGACTGCGACGTCTCCGACCTCGCGTGCGGCGAGCCCGACGGCGACGGCGACGGGTTCGTGCCCTCCGAGGGCGACTGCGACGACGCCGACCCCACCACCTACGCCGGCGCGCCCGAGATCCCGGACGACGGAGTCGACAACGACTGCGATGGGGAGGTGGACGAGCTGCCGCCCGCCGAGTGCCCGATCACGACGGCGGAGCTCGACGCGGGCTACGCGGAGTACCGCGCGCTCGCGGACGGCCCGGTCGGAAGGAGCGAATGCGTCGTCGCGCCGGGAGCATTCTACCTCTATTTCTACTGGATCGACGTCGATTCGGAGGGCACCTTCGAACGCTATCTCTACTCGGTCACCGTCAGCCCCGGGTACAACCACGTCTGGTCGACCAGGTACTACCAGTCGGACCGCCCGGACGTCCCGAACGAGACCACCACGGTGGACCTGATCCTCACCCCGGCGCAGTCCGAGGCTTGCGGGGACGTGATCCTCGACTGGATCGCGGCCAACGACACGGGGTGCCCGGCCTACGCCGACAACTAGCGCGGATCGGCGGGGCGACCGTCCGGCGTCGGTGCCCGGGCGGTCGCCTCGGTCGCCCGCGGCGAAGGCGCCGCGGCTACCGTCGCGGCCCGGAGGGCCCGCCCGGCCGGCGAGAGTGAGCTAAGTCGCCGGCTCGCATGCCGCCTGCCTCCGACCCCGCCGCCGTCCGCCGCGCGCTCGAGGTCTTCCCCGACCTCGCGGACCTCGACGGGGCGGCCCGGATGGCGGCGCTCGCGGGCCTCGAGCCGGCGGTCCGCGCGCTCGTCGCGGCCATGCTCGCGACCGACTCGGGCGAGCGGGTGGTGGACGCCTCGGACGTGTGGCTGGGTCTGCGTGGGTTGGTGTCCGCTCCCGCCGTTGACGCGCCTCCTCCCTCGCGGATCGACGAGTTCGAGATCGTCCGGGAGGTGGGGCGCGGCGCGCACGGCGTCGTGTACGAGGCGCGCCAGGCGGTCCCCGATCGTCGCGTGGCGATCAAGCTCCTGCACCCGCTCCCCGTGGACGCGCGTCGGCGGCTGCTCGACGAGGCACAGCGCCTCGCGAAGCTGGAGCACCCGTCCTTCCCGTGGGTGGTCCGCGCGGGCGAGTCCGACGGGCGCGCGTTCATCGTCATGCAGCTCGTGGACGGCGCGCCGCTGGACGAGTGGGCGCGCGGCGTGCCTCCGCCGCGTCGCGTGGCGGCGATGATCGAGCTCTGCGGGGCCATCGCCTTCGCGCACGCGCGCGGCATCCTCCACCGCGATCTGAAGCCCTCCAACGTGCTCGTCGAGGACGACGGTCGGCTCAAGGTGGTGGATCTCGGGCTCGCGGCCGCTGAGGGCGAAGTCGTGAGCACCGCGGGCACGCTCGCGTTCCTGCCGCCCGAGGGCCGCCACAGCGCGCGCGGGGACGTGTACGCGCTCGGGGTGATCGGCTGGCAGATCCTCACGGGTCGGCCTCCGTGGGACGTGGCGGGGATGGGGATTCGGCGCGCCGCCGTGGAGAAACGAACGCCGCTTCCCGCTTTTCCTTCGATCGAGGGCGTGCCGACCGCGGTCGGGCGCGTGCTCGCGGCCGCCCTGGAGCCGGACCCTGGGCGCCGGACGCCAACCGCGCGGGCCCTCGCGGAGGCGCTCACCCGGGCGACGACGCGGCGCCTGTCCGCCGGGCGCGTGGCCCGGATCGCCGCGCTCGCGGCCCCCGCGGCTGCGGGGATCGTGGCGCTCGTCCTCTCCGGTCGGCCGCGCCTCGAGGCGGCGGAAGCCTCCGCGGCGACCCTCGCCCGGGAAGGGCGGGACGCCGAGGCCACGGCGGTGCTCCGCGCGGCCACCCACGGGATCGGGCGTTCGGACGCGGCGTCCGCCACGTGGACACGGCTGTCCCGCCTGGTCGCGTCCGACGAGCGGTGGGTGGCCCTGGTCGAGGCCTGGGACGCGGCGGAGACGCCCGTCGCCATCGCCGAACCCGCCGCGGAGCTCGTCGCGAAGCAGGTCCGCGCGCTCGACTGGGACGCGCTGGACGCGCTGCTTGAGGTGGCGCGGGCCGACGGGGTCGCGCTCGGCGACGCGGAGCGCGTCGCGCGGCTGGCCCGACGCCGCTTCGCCGCCGAAGATCCCCTGGTGGGCGCCTGGTCGGAGGCCACGCGCCTCCCCGTCTCCGGCGCCGCGGCGGTCCTCGACGGCGACGCCCTCGTCGTGGCGGACGGGCGGGGCGTCGCCGCGCTCGCCCTCGGGGATCTGACCGTGCGGTCGCGTGCGGCGGCGCCCGATCTCGCCCCGGACGGCGGCGTGTGGGTCTTCCATCACGACGGCGCGCGGTACGTCGTGGTGAACGAGGCGTCAGGGGCCGCGCTCTTCCGGTGGGGCGAGGGCCTCTCGCGCGTCGCGCCGCTGGGCGCGCGGGTGTTGGACCTCGTCGTGAGCGAGAACGTGTACGTCGCCTTCGGCGAGCCCACCCGTGACGTCCGCCGTCTCGACCCGGCGACCGGCGCGCTCGCGTCCTCCGTCGTGCCACACCTCGGCTCGGACGTGCAGGACCTCGCCGCGCTCGGTGACGGCTGGCTCTCGGCGCACGGGCCCTGGGAGGGATACGTCCTCGTCGCGACGGACGGCGACGGTAGGCCGCGCGCCACCCACCCCGTCGCGGGTTCCACGCGGTTCACCCCGCTCGGAGCCGACGCAATCGCGGTGGTGAGCGGGCCCCGCTACGCGCCCGAGGGATCCCGCGCGGCGGCCGCGTTCACGGGCCTCCGTCTGCTGGATGCGTCGCTCTCACCGAAGGCGGAGCTCGCGGGCCCGGCCGTCCCGCAGTGGGCGACCCGGACACTCCTCCCCGGCGATCTCGACGGCGATGGGGACGAGGACCTCCTCGCCGGCCTCCTCCTCGGCGACCGCGTCGTGACCTGGGCGTTGGAGGACACGGGCAAGGGCTGGCGCGGGTTCTACGTGGGGGACATGCTCCCCCTCGCCGTGGTCCAGGCCGACGACGACCCGGCAATGGAGGTCGTCGTTCGCCTCGTGGACCGCGGCGACGCGCTCTGGCTCCTCGGCCGCGGGACCGACGGCGTACCCCCCGCGGCGCCGTCGCGGGATCCCGTGTCGGCCGATCGGCGCGGGCGGCTCCTCGCCGCGATCGGCGAGGACGCCCGCCTCGTCCGGGAGCGCGCGGCGGCGGGAGACGCGGCCGGCCTCGCCGGCGCGGCACGACGCCTCCTCGCCTCCGAGGATGCCACCGTGGCGCGGGAGGCCCTCCGCGGCGCCTCGATCGAGACGGTGCGGGCCGCGGGCCTCGGCGCCACGTGGGTGGACCTCCTTCGGGACGCCGGCGAGGTTGAGGCCGCCGCGTCCGCCGCCGCGGCGCTTGGGCTCCCTGTCACGCCGCCCGCCGTGCGCGTGCCCTCGACGGCCTGGCGTTTCCCGACCCCCGCCCAGGCGCGCCTCGCCCCCGCGGTCGCCGGGAACCCCCTCGTCGGACCCACCCTTGTCGGACTGGGCGGCGCCGACGTCCTCGCCGAGCTGCCGCTGGCGACGGACCAGGCGTTCGAAGCGCGCATCGAGCTGGAGCTGGAGCGGATGGAGCCGGGCGCGCGCCTCCACGTGGCGCTGACGCGCGACGGCGCGGACGTGATCGTGGCCGCCTTCGAGGCGTGGGGCGGTGCGGGGGTGGTCCATCGGGAATTCGGCTGCGAAGGCCCGGAGCTGGCCACGCACAGCCCGTACGCGACCACCCAGGGGGTGGCGACGCCCGAGCGGGTGGTGGTCACGCTGGGCGTGTCGCCGGAGGAGCGCCGCTGCACGCTCGCCATCCCCGGGCGCCCCGCGCTCTCCGAGCCGGGCGCGGGGACGAGCGTCGGCGGTGCCTGGTCGCTCGTGGTACGGACCGAGCCGCATGCCGAGGTGGCGGTCGCCGAGGTGCGCGCCACCCTCCGCTCCGTCGATCTTTGGGGCGCCACCGCCACGGACGCGCCCGCCGACGCTTCGCGCGCGTGGGTGGAGGGCCGCCTCCACGAGGCCCGCGCGGGCGAACTCTCGGAGCTCCAGTGGGAGATCCTGGGGGTGGACCTCGGGTTGTCGCCGCCCGGCAACGCGCTCCTCGGCGCCCCGGACACGACGCTCGCCCGTCACCTCCGGCGGGCGCCCTCCTCCTGGCTGCCATGGCTGCAGGAGGCGCTACGCCGCGAGCGTCTCGTGCGCGTCTACCGGCTGGCCTGGTCTGGCACCATGCCCGACCCCGACCACGCCGAGAGCGCCTCCGCGATGCTGTCGAGCCTGCCAGACCGCTTCCCGCTCGACGGGGAGGACGCGTGCGAGTTCGCCTGGCGGCGGGCCCGCTGGCTCGAGGCCGCCGGCCAACTCGATCGGGCGGCGTTCGTCCTGCAACGGCTGGCCGAGGGGTGTCCGGGGTCGGCCGCCCGGGATCTCTTCCTCGTCTCCGTGCTCGAGCGCACGGGTCGGAGCGCGGAGGCCCGCGAGGCCTGTGCGCGTCTGCTCGCCGAAGCTCCAGTTCCCTCCCTCGTCGCCGCCGAGGCGCGGTGGGCGGGGATCGACTGCGCCCCGCCTCGTCCCTCCTGGCCAGGATGAACCCATGGATCGCAGCGACGTCGAGCAGCTGATCACCGAGATCTACGGCGAGCTCCGCGAGCAGGCGGCGCGCCTCGCCCGCCGCGCGGGAGGCGGCCCCACTCCGTCGAGCCTGGTGCACGATGCCGTGCTCCGCCTGTACCGTCGCGCCCCGGAGCGATGGACGGACGAGCGCCACTTCCGCGCTACGGCGGCGCTCGCGCTCAAGCAGGTCCTCATCGACGGCGCGCGACGGCGGGGGGCGGAGAAGCGGGGCGGGAACGTCGAGCGCGCGGAGGCCTCCGAGGCGCGCGTGGCGGAGCTCCAGCACGAGATCGTGCAGCTCGGCGAGGTGCTGGCCGCGCTGGAGGCCGCCTCTCCGAGGACGGCCCGCGTCGTCGCGCTGAAGGTGCTCGGCGAGCTGGAGAACGAAGAGATCGCGGATGCGTTGGGGGTGTCGCGCTCAACCGTGGACCGGGAGTGGCGCGGTGCCCGGGCGCTGCTGGGGGCGTGGGGGCGCGCGTAGGGATAGCGCCTCCCATCGGTGGAACCCTGCCCGGATTCAGACCCGAGGAGCGGACGTCCGAGGCCCACCGGAGCAAGAACGCCCGCCTCTCGGCGAACCGAAGGGCGGGCGTCCAAGCTCATACTCGACAGTGGTCGGGGTGACTGGATTCGAACCAGCGACCACCTGAACCCCATTCAGGTGCGCTACCAGGCTGCGCTACACCCCGGACGCCGACCTTCTATCCTGCTGACTCCGCGCGTCAAGGGAACGCGTCACTCTTCCGCGAGCTCGGTGGAGAGGCGCGCGAGCGCCGCGCGCAGGTCGCGCACGCGACGCAGGGCGTCCTTCAGGGTCTCACGGTCGACACCCATGCCCTTGGGGGCCTCGGAGCCCTCCAGGAGCACCTTGCGGGCGCCGGCGATGGTGAAGCCCTCCTCGTGGAGGAGCTGGCGCACACGCAGGAAGCGCGCGAGGTCGCTCTTGCGGTACAGCCGCTGGCCGGAGCTCGAGCGATGGGGACGGAGCTTGAACTCCGTCTCCCAATAGCGGAGCACGTGGGCCTCTACCCCGACCAGCTCAGCCACCTCGCCAATGCGGAAGTAGAGCTTGTCGGGAATGTCTGCCGCCACCGCTAGCCTTCGGTCCGGCCGGTGTTGAGCGACTGCCGCAACACCTGCGAGGGTTTGAAGGTCAACACGCGGCGCTTGGGGATCACGATCGCCGCGGTGGTCTGCGGGTTGCGACCACGACGCGGAGACTTGGAGCGCACCATGAAGCTGCCGAAGCCGCTGATCTTGATGTTCTCGCCCGCCTCGAGCGTCTCTTTCATGCTGTCGAGCACGGCCTCGAGGAGGTCACCGCTCTCGGTCCATCCGAGCCCCGTGACCTGGCGGACACGCTCCACGACCTCGGCCTTCGTGACCGTACGCGCGCGCTGCCGCTTTTCCGTCCCCGCCATGGCTACTCTCCGGATTCGACTTCCTCGTAGAGGAGGAACGTCAAGGTATCGGTGCGCTGCTCGCCTTCCTCGCCCTGGGACTCGAGCTCGAACACCCAGTACCCCTCTCCCGTGCTGTCACGTTCGAGATCGTACTCGTCCTCGCCGCGCTCACCGCTGGCGGTGCGAACGGCGACCCGGTCGACGTCCTCGGCGTACTCCTCGTCAACCTCGACGATGACCGTGTGGAACGTGCCGATCGGGCCAGCCGAAGGGCTGACCGTGCCCGTGCCGATCACGACGGCGCCGGTGCTGCTGGTGAGCTCCGTCTGCGCCGTCTCGGGAGACTCGGTGCCGTCGTCCGCGACGACGTACCGGGTCTCGACGCCTACCTCAACGGAGACACTGTCGTCGTCCCCGTTGTACTGCGTGTACGTGGCCTCGTCCGGCTCGGTACAGGCCGCGAGCAGCGCGAAGACGGCGAGGCGCATCAACTACGCAGCCTGGGCGGCCTGCACAGCCTTCACGACGGCGGCGAAGCCGGCCGGATCGTTCAGCGCGAGGTCGGCGAGGATCTTGCGGTCGAGCGTCACGTTCGCCAGCTTCTGCATGTGGATGAAGCGGCTGTACGAGATGCCGGAGGCACGGAGCGCCGCGTTGATGCGGACGATCCAGAGCGCGCGGAAGAGGCGCTTCTTCTCCTTGCGGCCACGGAACGCGAACCGCTTGGCGCGGTCGCTGTGCTCCATCGCCTGGCGGAGGCGCTGGCGGCCGAGGAAGAAGCCCTTGACGCGCTTGTAAAGGCGGTTCTTGCGGACGCGAGAGATTGCTGCGCGCTTGACACGTGCCATCGTAAAACTCCTTGTTGGTGACCGGGTCCCTGCAGCCTCCCGTCCGAATGGGCGGGTCGTGCGGCGGTAGCGGCGGAGGGGTGGGCGTTGAGCCCGTGAACGGAGCGGACTAGAACTTGTAGGGGATCAGGCGGGCGACGTTGGCGTGGTCGCAATCCTTGATGTACCCGGTCTTCTCGAGGTTCCGCTTCGTGTCCTTCGAGACGTGCTCGAGGCAGTGGCGGAGGCCGCGCTTCTTGTACTTGATCTTGCCCGTTCCGGTGACGGAGAAACGCTTCGCCGCCGCACGGTTGGTCTTCATCTTGGGCATGGGAGCTCCTGAAATCGAGGGTCTGGGAGGACTTAGGACTTCTTCTTGCCGGGGGCCAAAAGCATGACCATCTGCCGGCCGTCCATCCGGGGAGGCATCTCGACGATCGCGGCGTCGACGAGCTTCTCCGCCAGCTTGCGGCACTGATCCTCACCGATGTCCCGGTGGGCGATCTCGCGGCCGCGGAAGCGGACGGTGACCTTGACCTTGTCGCCTTCTTCGAGGAAGCGGCGCACGGCGCGCTCCTTGACGTCGAAGTCGTGGTCGTCGGTCTTGGGGCGGAGCTTGATCTCCTTGACCTCGACGATCACCTGGTTCTTGCGGGTCTGAGCGTCCCGCTTCTTCTTCTCGTACTTGAGCTTGCCGAAGTCGGTGATGCGGCACACGGGCGGACGCGCCATCGGCGCGACCTCCACGAGGTCCAGCCCGCGCTCGCGCGCGAGGGCCATCGCATCTTCGGTCAGAAACTCGCCGAGCTTCTGGCCTTCCTCGTCAACTACGAGCACCCGCGGTACGCGGATACGCTCGTTGACGCGGGGCTCGTTTCGTTCAGGGACCAGGTTCTGATCGCGCCGAGGGGGACTCCGCAATTACTCTCCGGATTCGAGCTGTTCTGGGCGCCAGCGACGGGGCGAACCCACGGCGGCGAACGGCGACATATAAAGGGAAAAGGCGGGCGCGTCAATGCTGACGCGCCCGCCTACCGATGGGGGGTATGGTAGGCACGGCCGGGCTTGAACCGGCGACCCCCGCCGTGTCAGAGCGGTGCTCTACCACTGAGCTACGTGCCTTCGGTGCCGACCCTATTAACTAGTCCCTGGGATGCGTCAAGGAGTCGCCGCACCACAATCTCACCGATTGTCGCGGCGGCCGCCTCGGGCGTGGGGGCATGCGGGACGAGACGCGCGAGGGTCGTCACGCCGCCGTCGCGGATTCCGCAGGGCGTGATGAGCCCGAAGCCATGTAGATCGTTCACAAGGTTCAAGGCGAACCCATGCAGGGTGAAACCGGAGCGGAAGTGCAAGCCGATGGCGCACAGCTTCTGGTTCCCGACCCACACCCCGGGGTACCCCTCTCGCGGCCCCGCCGCGACCCCCTGGCCCCCGAGCCACTCGGCGACGGACTCCTCGAGGACCGCGACCGTGCGCCGCACCCCGATCCCCCGCGCGTCGATGAGCACGTAGCCGACGAGCTGCCCGGGCTCGTGGCACGTGGCGAGCCCGCCGCGCTCGCTCCCCACGAGCGCGAAGCCGGCCGCGCGGATGCGGTCGGGGTCGAGATCGTCGACGCCACGGCGCCCGGTGGTCACCACGGGGTCGTGCTCGAGGAGCCAGACCTCCTGCCCTACCCTCCCCTCCACGAGGGCGTCCCGGTGCGCCCGCTGCGCCGCGAGGGCCTCCTCGTACGGCAGCCGCCCCAGCCAGCGCCAGCGCATCACCCGAGGTAGGTCCGGCTGGCGCGGTACTGGTCGAGCACGTGGGCCCCGACGACCGCGAGCGCGGCGGTCACCGGGAGGGCCACGACGAGCCCCCAGAGACCGAGCACGTTGCCGGCGATGATGAGGGCGACCATGACGACCATCGGGTGCAGGCCGACACGATCCCCGACGAGCATCGGCGTGAGGACGGTGTTCTCCAGGAGCTGGCCCACGCCGTAGGTGGCCGCCACCACGATCACGTGCCAGTCGAAGCCGAACTGGATGAGGGCGAGCCCGATCGACACGGCCGCCCCGATCAGCGGGCCGATGTAGGGCAGCAGGAACAGCGCGCCGGAGAGCAGCCCCATGGTCACCGCGAGGTCGACCCCCGCGATGAGCAGCCCGACCGTGTAGAGACCGGCCAGGATCGCCGCCACGAGGAGCTGCCCCTTCACGAACGAGGCGATCCGCCCGTCGATCTCGGTGGCGAGCGTGCGTACGACCGCACGGTGCTGCACGGGCACGAGCTCGTCCACCCAGCCGACGATCATCGGCCAGTCGCGCAGCAGGTAGAACGTGAACACCGGCAGGAGCGTGACGGTGAGCACCGAGAGCACCACGTCGAGCCCACCGCCCGCGAGGCGGCCGAGCCACTCCTGGATGGACTTGCGGGCATCCGGCGAGAGCTTCTGGAGGTAGCTCGGGATCTCCGCCGCCAACGCGCGCAGATCCGTGGGGACGACCACCCCGAAGCGGGCCTCCACCTGGTCGAGCAGCGGCCCGACGCGCCCCGACACGCCGGAGAGGTAGGGCGACACGTCCGCCCCGACCTCGCTCACCTTCTGGACGAGGCCGGGCACGATGACGCCCACGGCGACCAGCACGGCCGCGATGCCGAGCCCCCCGATCGCGACGATGGCGCCCTCGCGGGAGTAGCCCCGCACCTGGAGGCGCGTGACGAGAGGGTCGATGAGGTAGGCGATCACCGCGGACGCGACGAGCACCGAGAGCAGCGAGCCCGTCAGGTAGACGAGCACCCCGCCGATCACGACGAACGCGATCGCCCAGCGCAGGCGCCCACCCCACCCGGGGGCCGTCGGTGGGGGCGGACGGCGGGACCGCACCACCGCGGCCCCGGCGGACGAGCGAGCGGAGGAGCGCATCACTTGTCCACGACGACGACGACGTTGCCCTGGAGCAGGAACGGCGCCTCCGCGGCGGCGGCGGCGAGGCGCGCGGCATCCGCGGGGTCGAGGACGAGATCCGTGCCGAGGTTGACGCTCACGGCGCGCACGAAGAGCGGCTGCGAGCCGGCGCGCTTGCCCGCAGCGAGGTCCGCGGGGTCGGTCACGTAGACGACCGGTGTGCGCTGGGAGGCCGACAGCACCGTCATCGCGGCGCTGTTGTAGAGGACGGTCCCGGCGGCGTCCTGGACCCGCGGGGCGAGCGCGGGCAACACCTTCAGCCCCCGCGCGTCGATGACGAGGCCGCTCGTGGGGGCCGTCGGCGGCGCGGTGCGGTCCTTGCCCTTCGCGCCCGTCACCAGCGCCGGGCGGAGCCAGGACTGGAGCCCCAGCGCGCCCTCCATCTCGACGCCGCCGGACGTGTAGTAGCGGACCTCGAAGACCTCCCAGAGCATCAGGTTGTCGTCGAGGCGGTCGGCCACGGCGTCACCGGCATCGAGGAGGTCCGCCGCGGTCTGGTCCGCGGAGATGCGCACCTTGCGGGCCATCGCGAGCATGCGCGGCCCCAGGCGCTGACGGGCATCCCCCTCGAGGGTCTCGAGGTTGACGATGACGCCGCTCGACGGAACGCCCTCGGCGGACGCGAGGAGGCGCAGGGAGGTCCAGTCGATCCGGCCGTCCGAGAGCTCCTCGATGACGGGGTCGAACGCGAGCGCCAGGCCGGCGAGGAGGACGATCACGAGAGCCTCACGGCTTCGGAGCGCCCGAAGAGCGCGCGGAGGCCCTCTACCAGCTTCGGGGTCGCCGCGACGCGGAGCCCCTCCCCGGCGCCGATGCGCGTCCGGAAGACGCCGGGCTCCTCCAGCCACACCTTGACCGCCGCCGGCCCGCGGTTCGACTCCAGAAGCGCCTGGAGTGCCGCGAACTTGGGGTCCTCCAGCTCATGTGTCTGGATCGAGAGCTCGACGAGCCCCGTGGAGCGCTCCCGGATGTCCTCCAGCCACTCCGCGGTGTCCGCGAGCACCTTCGTCTCGTCGGCCTTCTGCTCGACGGTGCCGCGGAGGAGCACGGGCCGGCCCGCTTCGAGCACCGCCTGCGACTTCGGCAGCGCCTTCGGGAAGAAGAGGCACTCCACGGTGCCGCCCATGTCCTCGAGCGTCACGAAGGCCATCTTGTCCCCCTTCGCCGTGCGGATGATGCGCATCGCCGCCACGATGCCGGCCACGGCGACCTTCGACTTGTCGTCGATCCGGCGCAGCCCGTCAATCGGCGCCGAGGCGAACCGCGCGACCTCCTCGGCGAACGCCTCGATCGGGTGCCCCGTGAGGAAGAGCCCGAGGGTCTCCTTCTCGAACTTCATGCGCTCGCCGATGGCCCACTCGGCCACCTTGGGGAGCTTGAACGAGGGCGCCTTCATCGCGCCGCCGAAGAGGTTGACCTGACCGGACGCCTTCTCCGCCTGGGCATGCTGGGCGGCCGCCATGGCGTCCTCGAGCGCCGCGAGCAGGCGCGCGCGCGGCTCGCCCATGGAGTCGAACGCTCCGCACTTGATGAAGCTCTCCAAGACGCGGCGATTGACGCGGCGATAGTCGAGGCGGTTCAGGCAGTCCATGAAGTCCTTGAACTGCCCGCCGGCCTCCGCCCGCGCCTCCACGACCGAGGCCACGGCGCTCTCCCCGACGCCCTTCACCGCGTTGAGCCCGTAGCGGATGGCCCGACGGTCGTCCTTCGGGACGTCGAACGGGCCGACCGACCCGTTGATGTCCGGGGGCAGGATCTTCATGCCGGCCTTCCGGCAGTCTCCGACGTAGACGAGGATCTTGTCGGAGTCCCCGGCGTCGATCGACATCAACGCGGCCATGTACTCGGCGCGGTGGTGGGCCTTGAGCCACCCGGTCTGGTACGCGACGTAGCCGTAGGCGGCGGAGTGGCTCTTGTTGAAGCCGTACTCCGCGAACTTCGCGACGAGGTCGAACAGATCGGAGACCTTCTGCTCGTCGAACCCCTTGGCCATGGCGCCGGTCACGAACCGGGTCTTCTGCCGCCCCATCTCGGCGGCATCCTTCTTGCCCATCGCGCGGCGCAACAGGTCGGCCTCGCCGAGCGAGTAGCCCGCCAGGACCTGGGCGATCTGCATCACCTGTTCCTGGTAGACGATCGTGCCGTAGGTGCTCTGGAGCACCGGGCGGAGCTCGGCGAAGGGGTACTCCACCGCCTTGCGGCCGTGCTTGCGCTCGATGAAGTCGTCGACCATGCCCGACGAGAGCGGGCCCGGGCGGAAGAGCGCGACGAGCGCGATGAGGTCGTCGAGACAGGAGGGGCGGAGGCGCGTGAGGAGGTCGCGCATGCCGGAGGACTCGACCTGGAACACGCCGAGGCCGTCGCCCTTCTGGAAGAGCTTCCAGCTCTCGGCATCGTCGACGTCGATCTCCGCCATGTCGATGCGCTCGCCGGTGTTGCGCTCGATCATGATGACGGCGTCGCGGATCTGGTCGAGGGTCTTCAACCCGAGGAAGTCGAACTTGATGAGACCGATGCTCTCGGCCGACTTCATGTCGTACTGGACGACCGGCCCGCCCTCCGGACCATCCCGGTAGAGCGGTGCGAGCTCGACGAGCGGACGATCGGCGACGACGACGCCGGCCGCGTGGACGCCGACCTGCCGCGCGAGGCCCTCGATGCGGCTGGCGAGCGCGTAGACGCGACGCGCCTTGGGGTCGCTCTTGAGGAGCGCCCCGATCTTGGGCTCCTGCGTCAGGGCGTCGGCCAGCGTGATGTTCAACACGTTCGGGACGAGCTTCGAGAGGCGATCCGCTTCCTGGAAGGACAGGTCGCAAACCCGCGCCGCGTCACGCAGAGCGGCCTTCGCCTGCAACTTGCCGTAGGTGATGATCTGGCTCACCAACGGCGGCGTGTACTTCTGGCGGACGTGCTCGATGACCTCCTCGCGGCGGTCCTGCGCGAAGTCGACGTCGATGTCCGGCATCGAGATGCGCTCGGGGTTCAGGAACCGCTCGAAGAGCAGCTCGAAGCGCACGGGGTCGATGTCGGTGATGCGCATCGCGTAGGCGACGAGCGACCCGGCGGCGGATCCTCGGCCGGGACCGACGGGGATCGCCCGATCCTTCGCCCAGTTGATGAACTCCGCGACGATCAGCAGGTAGGCCGCGAAGCCCATCTTGATGATCATCTTGAGCTCGAACTCGAGCCGCTCGTAGTACGGCGGGTGCTTCTCCTCGGGGATGCGCGAGAGGCGCAGCTTCAGGCCCTGCCGCGCGTACCAGCAGTAGTAGCCGTTGAGGTTCCCGGCGGTCTCCGGGCGCGGCGGTACCGAGTCGAGCGGCATCCCGAAGTCGATGGGCGGCGGGAACGCCTGGTAGAAGAAGGCCCAGTTGGCGTCGGTGTCCGGCTGGGGAGCCTTGGGGTCCGGATCGGCATCCGGTGGGGTGGAGGCCGGGAAGTAGTAGGTGCTCGTGTTGAACTTGAAGTGTCCGCGGTGGGCGATCTCGTGCGCGAGATCGAGCGCCGGCCCGTCCTCCGGGAAGAGCGCGCGCATCTCCTCCTCGGACTTCAGGTACTGCTGGTCCGTCTGCACGCGGGGCCGCTTCTGGTCGTTGAGCGACGCTCCCATCGCGATGGCGTTGAGGAGATCGAGGCTGACGGCGTCCCGCGGCTTGAGGTAGCGGACGTCGTTCGTGACGACCGTGCGGAGCCCGTGCACCGCCGCGATCCGACGCACCTCGGCGTTGTGCTCCGCCTGCCAGTCGAGCCCCTGGTCCATCAGCTCGCAGAACAGGCGATCGGCGCCGAAGATCTCGGCGAGCGGCACCATCCGGCCGTCGTTCTCGCCGCCGGCGGGGGACGAGGGACGGCGGATGGCACCGCTCTCGCCCGCCGTCAGGCACATCAGGCCCTCGTGGTGCTCCCGCAGGAGCGCGAGATCGATCCGCGGCCGATGGTGGATGCCGTCGAAGATCGCGCGGGTGATGAGCTTGCAGAGGTTCTTGTAGCCGGTGTCGTCCTCGACGAGGAGCACGACCTGGTGCGCCCCGGCGAGGCCGTCCCGCGTGGCGATGCCGCGGGGCTCCACCCACATCTCGGCGCCGTAGATCGGGTGGATCCCGGCGTCCTTGCAGGCCTTGTAGAACGTGACCGCGCCGTAGAGGTTGCAGGTGTCGGTCAGCGCGAGGGAGTCCATCCCCAGGCCCTTCGCGGCCTTGGCGAGATCCTTGGGCGAAGGCACGCCGTTGAGCAGCGTGAACTGGGAGTGGACATGGAGGTGGGCGAAGGACATGCGGAGGCGAATCTATCTTCGTCGCGGTCGCCCCGATGCTCCGGACCGCGAACACGCGTTCGACCCGGGACCGCCTCGTCCCGCCTGGGCCCCGGCTACGTTGTCCGTGTGACGCCCTTCCTCCCCTTCCTCGTGGTCGGCCTCGGCGAGCTCGGCATCGCCTCGATGTTGCCGCTCTGGGCCGCGTGGGCGTTCGTGTGGGCGGGCGGCGCCACGTCCTGGGTGAGCCTCGCCTACGTGCTCGGCCGCCCCGGGATGCTCGGGAAGCAGGCGGCGCCCCGGCTCTCGTTCGTCATCTTGCTCCCCTTCTTCCTGACGGCGCGCGGCGCCGCGCGCGTGGCCCGGCGGACGATGTCGGCGTGGAAGGTGGAGCTCGCGCCCGGCCTCTGGGTGGGCGGCTGGCCGACCCGGGGCGTGCCGGACCTCGCGCAGCTCGACCTCACCGCGGAGCTGCCGCGGCGCGGCGAGGCCCTGCGGTACCGGTGCCTGCCGATGCTCGACGGCGCACCGGCGTCCACCGATTCGTGGCGGGCCGCGGTCGACCAGGCGGTGGCGTGGCGGGCGGAGGGCCTCCCGGTGCTCGTGCACTGCGCCTACGGGCACGGCCGGAGCGTGGCCGTGTGCATCGGCGTGATGGTGGCCGAGGGGCTCGCCCCCACCTGGGAGGCCGCCCACCAGCGGGTGCTCGCGGTCCGCCCGCGCGCGCGGATGACCCCGGCCCAGCGCGCGGCGCTCGCGGTGGCGGTCGCGACGTTGCCGGCCCCGCGGGTCAGCGCCTGATCGACGCGCCCGGGCGCCGGATGGCCGAGCCGCGCCGCATGCAAACGACGGTTTGCCATGGGCACGCCCGCCGCGTCCCGGCTACGCTCGCGGCCATGCTCATCCTGCTCCTCGGCGTCGCCTGCACCGCCCCCTCCGACTCGGACACCGCGAAGGCGGCCGACACCGCGCCGGACCCGAACGCCTACCTGGAAGGGTCCGCCCCGCTCGCCGCCGTCTCCGCCGGCGCGTGCCCGACGATCGACGGCGCGGGAGACATCGAGCTCGTCTCCAACGAGGTGGAGCGCACCGCCAAGATCCTCGTCCCCGAGAGCGGCGCCGAGGGGAAGGCCGTCGTCTTCGCGTGGTACCCGCTGGGCGGCTCCGCCAGCTACATCATCAACGCGCTCGACCTGCGCGACTATGCAGACAGCGCCGACACCGTCGTGGTGGTGCCCTCCGCGTCCGGTCAGCTCGCGTTCGAGTGGGCGTTCACGTCCCCCGCCGAGGGCAACGACGACCTCGTCCTCTACGACGACCTGCGCACCTGCCTCTACGAGCAGCTCACCATCGACCTGGGGCGCGTCTCCGCGGTCGGCTTCTCCGCCGGCGCCCTCTTCACGAGCTACCTCGCGATCCACCGCGGCGACACGCTCTCCACGGTCCTCCCCTTCTCCGGCGGCGCCGATCCCGTCGTCACCTACGAGACCCCCGCGGGCGCCTTCCCCGCGATCCTCCCGTTCGGCGGCGACAGCGACCTCTACGGTGGCGGCCTCGTCGACTTCCAGGAGACGACGACCAACTTCGCCACCTCGCTCACCGCGGACGGCCACTTCGTCGTCAC
Source organism: Pseudomonadota bacterium (assembly GCA_030684355.1). Taxonomy (GTDB): domain Bacteria; phylum Myxococcota_A; class UBA796; order UBA796; family SXON01; genus CAJBVW01. The sequence continues at coordinate 76,502 of JAUXTN010000231.1, read as the reverse complement.
GTGCAACCACGACGGCGGGCACACCATCCCGCCCGAAGGCCGCGAGATGATGGACGCGTGGCTCCCCGCGCACACGTTCGGAGAGGCCTCGCCGTTCGCGGGCGGGGATCTGTCGGCGTTCCCCGACTACTGCTCGGTGTTCGCGGCCGGGGGGTGAGGCTGCCTGGGGAGGGGGGGCCCGACGAGGAGTGGACCGAAGAGCGGACCGGGCTCGCGCGTCGGCTCTTGGATGGCGGGCTCCTGGTCCTTTGCGTCGTCCTCACGGCGATCTCGCTCGTCGCGGTGGTCTTCTACGCGGTCGGGAACGGTCTGAACTCGGGCGCTCTCGCGCTCGCTACCCTGCCCGTCCTGCTCCTCGCGGGCCCCTACGCGCTCGCCAACCCGACGCAGGCGCGCGGGGCCGGCGGGGTCGCGCTCCTCCTTCTCACGCTCGACGGCGCGTACGCGACGTGGCGCGTCACTCGCGTCGTCCCCGATCCCGCACTCTCCGTCTGCGTGGACGGAGTCGGCGGCGCCGCCTCGCCGTGGCTCGGACGCCTCGTCCGCGAGGATGAGACCGCGTACGCGGGCATGGCGCTCTCCAGCGCGTTCGGCGCCCTCTCCCTCACCGAGGCGCCGGTCATCGACGCCGCGATCCGTCGGGTGTACGGCGACCTCGCGGCACGTCGCGGCGGGCGCCCCGGACCGAATGCCCTGGCGCTGTCGTCGACCGCCGACCGCGTCACGACGCTCGTGTCGATGCCCCCCGGGGACGGGCCCGTTCCCGCGCTGATCTTCCTCCACGGCTACGGCGGCCTCCTTACGCCCTACCTCTCGACGCTGGCCGACTCGCCGCTCGGGGAGCGCTACGCCATCGTCGCGCCCGCGCTCGACCTGTCCGGGCACTGGTGGGGCGAGGTGGGCCAGGACGTCCTCGCGCGCACCCTCGACACGTTGCCGGCGCGCGTCGACCCGACCAGCTCTGGCTCGTCGGGCTCTCCAACGGGGCCATCGGGGCCAACCGGATCGCCGCCGACCCGGAGCTGGGGGCGCGGTTTCGCGGCACCATCCTGATCGTGGGCGCGTACCAGGAGCCGAGCGCCGCGTTCCCGGCGCGGCCGGTGCTGCTGATCCCGGGCCTGACCGACGAGCGCTTCCCCCTGCCCTACCTGCAGGCCGCCGCCGAGACCATGCAGGCTGGCGGCACCGCCGTGACCTGGGCCCCCGTCGACGGCGACCACTTCATCCTCTTGACGCGCCCCGACGAGGTGACCGGCCGCATGGTGCGCTGGTTGGCCGCACAGGACGCACAGGACGCACAGGACGCCCCCGACGCCCCCGACGCCCCCAGCGAGTCGCCCCCAGCGAGCCCCTGGCGCACCCTCCTCCCCGGCCTCGACTTCGCCGAGCTCGACCTCCCCACCGCCTCCTTCCTCGGCGACTCGCGCGTCCGCGTGGTCCGCGTCGATCCCTCGGTCGTCCGCCTCGATCTCCAGATGGCGTCGGCCGAGGGCGGCCGCCCCCGCCCCGTCTCCGAGTGGATGGACCGCACCGGCGCCGTCGCCGCCATCAACCCAGCGATGTTCCGGGAGGACTACCTCTCGAGCGTGGGCGTGATGGTCCGCGGCGACCACGTCAACTCCGACCTGTGGGCGCCGCAGCAGAGCTCCCTGCTCGCCTTCGCCCCGGTCTCCCCCACCGACCGGCCCTTCCACCTCTACAACCTCGGCTGCGAGGCCCGCGCGGACGCGGAGGCCCGCTACCGGACCCGCATCCAGTCGATCCGCATGCTCGGGTGCGCGGGTGAGAACCTCTGGAGCGACCAGCCCAAGGCGTGGTCCGTGGCGCTCGTCGGGGAGGACGGTGCCGGCCGCGCCTTGCTCCTGCACGTGCGCTCGCCCTACCGCATGCACGATCTCGTGGACCAGCTCCGCGCGCTGCCGCTCGACCTGCGCGCGCTTCACTACGGCGAGGGCGGCCCTGAGGCCTTCCTGGCGGTGCGCACCCCCGCGCTCACGCAGACGTGGACCGGCAGCTACGAGACCGGCTTCAACGAGAACGACGACGCCACCACGACCGGCGACCTGCCGAACGTGCTCGTCGTGAGGCGCCGCGATTAGCCCTCTTCACCACCGCCTCCACACCGGGAACGTCGCGTAGCCGCCGCGGTACGACCGGTTCGCCCACCAGTAGCGCTCCCCGCCGAGCAGCACCCCGAACGTCGCCTGGTAGACGGGCTGGCCGCGTCGCAGCTCCACCGAACGGAAGGGCACGGGGGCCTGGAGCCGCCCGACCATCGGCCAGACGACGGAGAGCTCCGGCACGAGGCGGATGCCGCGAACGATGCGGACCGACGTGCTGACGGAGGCGCCCGCGCCGATGATCGTGGCACGGCCCCGCCGGGGGCCGGGGGCCTCGGCGAGCGACCACGCCTGGATCTTCGGGGTGAGCGTGAGCTCGTGCGGTCCCAGCCCGAGGCCGACGAGCAAGGGAAGCTGCGCGTGCGTGGAGCGACCGCCGATCATGGTGGGGCTCGAGCCGCCGATGCTCGGCGCCAGGGAGAGGACGAGGCTCCGGTCCGGGTCCGTGAGGGTCAGCTTGGTCGACAGCCCCACGCCGCCGGTGCCGACGCGGGCGCCGAGATCCCACCGGTTGGTGACGCCGAGCCGCGCCGCCACGTTCGCCGAGGGCACGAGGCTCCCGCTCTCGGATTGCCACACCCCCTGCTCGACGCCGAGCTGCCACGAGCCTCGCTCGATGGGGCGCGCGGTCTGGACCGTCCCGATCGTCGCGCATCCCGATCCGAGCAACATTCCCACCACGAGCACACGTATTTTCATCCTGCGCCTCTCCGCCCAACGTAGGTCCGTGCGCGATGCTGGGGGCCCCGCGGCGAAGTAGAGAGCCCCATGACCCAGGATCCGGCCACCCTCGACCAGCTCCGCGTCCTGGTCGCGATCGCGGAGACGGGCAGCTTCAGCGCCGCGGGCCGCCGGCTCAACCGCGTGCAGTCGGCGGTGAGCCACGCGGTCGCCTCCATGGAGGAGCAGTTCGGGGCGCCGCTCTTCGAGCGGACCTCGCGGCGGGTGCGCCTGACCCCCGCCGGGGACGCCGTGCTCGCGATCGCGCGCGGGGTGTGCGCGCGGGCCGATGCCCTCCGGCAGCTCGCGGCCGCGCTGAACCGAGCGGAGGAGCCCGCCCTCGGCGTCGCGGTGGACGTGCTGTACCCGGGGCCGGCCCTCGCGGCGGCATGCCGCGACTTCGCGACGGCGTGGCCGGCGGTCCAGCTCCGGCTGCACACCGACACGCTCGGGGCGGTCGCGGGGTTGGTGCGGGACGGGCGGTGCGCGTTCGGGGTGGTCGGGCCCGCGGCGGACACGCGCGGCCTCGTCCTGGGGCACCTCGGGGAGGTGCGGATGGTGCCGGTCGTGGCGGCGAGCCATCCCCTCGCGGCCGGGGCCTCGCCGGTGGGCGCGGAGCGGCTCGCCGAGGAGGTCCAGATCGTGCTCTCCGAGCGCGACGCCGCGGACGAGACCCCCGACCAGGCGGTGCTCTCCAACCGGACCTGGCGCGTCCACGATCTGCACACCAAGCGCCTCCTCTTGTTGGAGGGCCTGGGGTGGGGCAACCTCCCGGAGTCGCTCGTCGCCGAGGACCTCGGGGCGGGCCGGCTCGCGCGGCTCTACCCGGCGGCGTGGCCGGCGGCGGGCATCGCGCTCACCCTCTCGGTGGTGACCCGCCCGGATCGGGCGCCCGGCCTCGCGGGGCGCTGGCTCATCGAGCGGCTGGAACAAGGATGCCGAGCAGCCATGGAGGTCGAGCGATGAGGGTCGTGACGCTGACGCTGAACCCGGCCATCGACTACACCGTCCACGCCGACCACTTCCGCGTGGACACCGTCAACGCCGGCACGGAGGCGCGGTGGCGCGCCGCGGGGAAGGGCGTGAACGTCGCCGTGAGCCTCGCGGGCCTGGGTGTCGGCGTCACGGCGACCGGCTTCCTCGGCGACCGCAACCCCGACCCCTTCGAGGCGCTCTTCCGCGAGCGAGGCGTCGAGGACGCCTTCGTGCGGCTCCCCGGCGAGACGCGCGTGAACGTGAAGATCGTCGACCGCGCCGCGCAGCAGACCACCGACGTCGACCTCCCGGGCCTCGCCCCCTCCCCGGCCGCCGTCGCCGAGCTGGGCATCCGCCTCGCGGAGCTCGTCGCGACACATGAGGTGTTCGTCCTGTCCGGTAGCCTCCCGCCGGGCGTGCCCGCCGGCATCTACGCCGACCTCATCCGGGACCTCTCCGCCGCCGGCCGGGTCGTCGCCCTCGACACGAGCGGCCCCGCGCTCGCCACGGCCCTCGCCGCCGTCACGCCCACGATCCTGAAGCCCAACGTCCGGGAGCTGGAGGAGGCGCTCGGCCGCGCGCTCCCCTCCGAGGCGCACCTGCTCGACGCCGCCCTGGAGATCGTGCGGCGTGGCACCGAGCTCGTGGCCGTCTCGATGGGCGCGCGGGGGGCCCTGTTCGTGACCGCGGGGGAGGCCGTGCTGGCCCGCCCCCCCGGCGCGCCGGACGCGATGAGCACGGTCGGCGCCGGAGACGCCATGGTCGCCGGCATCGTGGCCGCCCGCCTCACCGGGCTCGACCTCCCGGCGCTCGCGCGGCTCGCGACGGCCTGCTCCGTGGCCGCGATCACCCGCCGCGACGGCGCGCCCCCCGCACGCGCCGAGCTCGATGCGCTGGCGCAGCGCGTGCATCTCTCGACATCCGCACCCAACGACATCCCGCTGGCGCCGTAGCGGCCCGGGCGCGCCGAGCCTCACCTCGCCCCCCGCACCGTCGGACCTACGTTCCGTCATGCCTGCGTCTCTCGACGGGAAGATCGCGCTTGTCACGGGCAGCAGCCGCGGGATCGGTCGCGCGATCGCGCTGCGGCTCGCCGGGGCGGGCGCCGACCTGGTCCTCCACTACAATCGCAACGCGGACGAAGCGCTCGCGGTCGCCGCGGACGTAGAGGCCGCCGGGCAACGCGCCCAGGTCATCCAGGCGGACCTCACCCGAGCCGGCGACGCCCGACGCCTCGTCGAGGCCGGCATCCAGGCGTTCGGCCACCTCGATCTCCTCGTGAACAACGCGGGGATGGAGATCCGGGGGCCGTTCTGGGAGGTCACCGAGGCGGAATACGACGCCGTCCTCGGCGTGAACCTGAAGGCCGTGTTCTTCACGAGCCAGGCGCTGGTGCGGCACCTCCGCGACGCCGGGCGGCCCGGGCGCATCATCAACATCAGCTCGATCCACGAGGACCTCCCCTTCCCCCAGTACGCGTCCTACGCGGTGAGCAAGGGCGGCGTCCGCATGCTGACGCGCACGCTCGCGGTCGAGCTCCGCGGGACCGGCATCACCGTCAACGCCGTCGCCCCCGGCGCGATCGTCACCCCCATCAACCGCGACCTGCTCCAGGATCCCGAGCGCCTCGACGCCCTCGTCCACCAGATCCCGGTCGGGCGCCTCGGCACCCCGGGCGACGTGGCGGGCATCGTCGCCTTCCTCGCTTCGCCCGAGGCCGAGTATGTCAACGGCGCCACCTGGTACGTCGACGGCGGCCTCGCCTGGCACTACGAGGAGTGATCGGTGGGGTACCAACCCATCCAGAACTACGGCGTCATCGGGAACATGCGGACCGTGGCGTTGGTGAGCACGTGCGGGTCCATCGATTGGCTCTGCTTCCCCCACTTCGACTCCCCGAGCGTGTTCGGCGCGCTGCTCGACCAGGAGAAGGGGGGCCGGTTCTCCATCTGCCCGGTGGAGAACAACGTGGTGTACAAGCAGCTCTACTGGCCTGACACCAACGTGCTGATCACGCGGTTCCTCTCCGAGGGCGGCGTCGGCGAGGTGGAGGACTTCATGCCGGCGGGCATCGTGGGCGCGCCGGAGTGGCACGACCAGATCGTGCGGCGGGTGAGCGTCGCCCGCGGCGTCGTGGAGTTCGAGCTCGTTTGTGACCCCGCGTTCGACTACGGGCGGGTGACGCCCAACGTGGTGATCACGCCGACCGGCGCGGTGTTCGAGGGCCCCGACCTCTCCCTGGCGCTCACCACCCGCTGTCCGCTCCGTGTCACCCCGCACGGGGTCACGAGCCGGATCGTGCTGAAGGAAGGAGATACCGCCATCTTCGTGTTGCGCCGGACCACGTGCGTGCTCGGATGTGGCATCCCCCCGTCCACCGAGGAGAGCCGTGGGCTCTTCGAGGCCACCGTCCAATTCTGGCGCCATTGGCTCGCCCGTTGCACCTACCGCGGGCGCTGGCGCGAGATCGTCAACCGCTCGGCGCTCGTCCTAAAGCTCCTCACCTTCGAGCCCACCGGCGCCATCGTGGCGGCGCCCACGTGCAGCCTCCCCGAGGAGCTCGGCGGCGTGCGCAACTGGGATTACCGGTACACCTGGATCCGCGACGCCGCGTTCACCGTCTACGCGCTCCTCCGCATCGGGTTCACCCAGGAGGCCGGCGCGTTCATCGATTGGCTCGGGGCACGGGCCCGGGAGGCGACCGATGGCGACCAGCCCCTGCAGATCCTGTACGGGATCGACGGGCGCCGGGCGGTCCCCGAGTCCGTCCTCGCGCACCTCTCCGGGTACCGGGGGTCGATACCCGTGCGCATCGGCAACGGGGCGTCGAAGCAGCTCCAGCTCGACATCTACGGCGAGCTCATGGACTCGATCTACCTGTTCAACAAGTACGGGGAGCCCATCTCGTCCGACCTTTGGAGCCACCTGCGGCGCCTGCTCGATTGGGTATGCGCCAATTGGCAGCGCGAGGACGAAGGCATCTGGGAGACCCGCGGCGGGCGGCGGCACTTCGTCTACTCGAAGCTCATGTGTTGGGTGGCGCTCGATCGCGGGCTGCGCCTCGCGGAGAAGCGATCCTTCCCCGCCCCTCGAGCGCGTTGGCTCGCCGAGCGGGACGCCATCTACGAGGAGATCCTGCGGTCGGGGTGGAGCGACACGCGGCAGTCGTTCGTCCAGTCCTACGGGAGCGACCGACTCGACGCCTCGAACCTCATCATGCCGCTCGTCTTCTTCCTCTCTCCCACCGACCCGAAGATGTTGCGGATGTTGGACGTCATCCGTCGCTCCCCGCGCGAGGGCGGCCTCCTCTCGGGCGGCCTCGTCTACCGCTACGACCCCCAGCGCGCCGAGGACGGGCTCACCGGCCGGGAGGGCACGTTCAACATGTGCACCTTCTGGTTGGTCGAGGCGTTGACCCGCGCCGGGCGGTCGGACCGCGCCCGGTTGGAGGAGGCCCGGCTCCTGTTCGAGCGGATGCTCGGGTACGCGAGCCACGTCGGCCTCTACGCGGAGCAGACCGGCCCGACCGGCGACGCGCTCGGCAACTTCCCGCAGGCCTTCACCCACCTCGCGCTCATCAGCGCCGCCTACAACCTCGACCGCGCGCTCGACGAGGCGCGGTGACCGTGCCGGAGGACACCATGGGATGACCGCCGGGCCCGACTGGATCGACGTGACCGTGCCGATCCGCGACGGCATGCTCCACTGGCCGGGCGACCCCGACGTGCGCGTCGAGCGGGTCTCCGACCTCGACCGGGGCGACGCCTACACGCTCTCCAAGCTCTCGCTCGGCGCCCACACCGGCACCCACGTCGACGCGCCGCTGCATTACGTCCACGAGGGCCGCGGCGTCGACGAGCTCCCGCTGGACGCCCTCGTGGGGGACGCCCGCGTCATCAGGATCCTCGATCCCCACCGCGTCACCGTGGAGGAGCTGCTCCGCCACGACGTCCGCACCGGCGAGCGGGTCCTCTTCCGGACGCGCAACTCCGACCACCCGTGGCCCACCGAGCCCTTCTCCACCGACTACGTCCACCTCGCGCCCGACGCCGCGGCCTGGCTCGCCCTGCGCGGCGTCCGCACCGTCGGCATCGACTACCTCTCCGTCGCCTCCCCCGAGGAGGGCACCGTGACCCACCGTGCGCTCCTCCTCGCCGGCGTCGTCATCGTGGAGGGGCTCGATCTCTCCCGGGTGCCCGCCGGCCGCTTCCAGTTCGTGTGCCTCCCCCTGAAGCTCCAAGGCTGCGAGGGCGCCCCGGCGCGGGTGCTGCTCCGGCCCGTCCTGACCTGACCCTTGCATACACCAGGAAGAAAGCGCGATTTCCTCCCCGGCGCACCCTGCCCCGGTTATCCGCCTTGGCCACCAGGAAATCGAGCTTGTCCCTCCTTCATTGCCGATCCCTCCGCATCGTCGGGCACCTCGCGGCGCGCGCGCTGGGCCCCGGCATGAGCCTCCTCGCCGGCGCGGTCCACGGCGTTGCGACCGGCGTGACGCTCGCCTCGGCCATGGCGAACCGCGGGGTCTCGAACGGGGCCTGCCCGGAGGTGAGCTGCCTGGACACGGGGGGGCGGTTGGGAGGCGGGAGGTAGGTCCTCTCCCATTCCAGGCGGCCTACTTCCCCACCCCCCGCCAATCCACCATCCCCTTCCCCTTCTCGTCCGGCTGACACACCGGGCAGAAGAACGCGTCGTGCCCGTGCACCCCGGCGCTCCGGATCTTCGTGCCACACCGTGGACAGGGCTCCCCGCCACGGTTGCGCACCGCGAGGAAGTCCCGCACCTTCTCGTCCAGCGGCGGATCCCGGCGGGCGATCTCGTCCCGCGCGTCGCGGAGCACCTTCACCATCGCGCCGTGGAGCCGTGCCAACTGTTCGGGTGTCAGCGACGCGACCGTCGCCTTCGGGTGGATGCCCGCCTCCCACAACGTCTCGTCGGCGTAGGCGTTGCCGAAGCTGTCGAAGGTGTTCTTGTCCTTCAGGAACACCTTCACCTGCTCGCGCCGCTTCTTCGCGAGGCCCGCGAGGATTGCGGGGGTGAACCCGGGGCCCAGCACGTCGACCCCCACCGGCAACATCCCCGGCACCGACGTGTAGTCCCCCGAAGGGACGAGGTACACCTTCCCCATCTGCACGTCGTCCCGATAGCGCAGCTCGTCGTCGCCCAGGCCCCACGCGACCGCGAGGTCCGCCGAGTCCTTGGTCCCCGCACGCACGAACGCGAAGCGCCCGGCGAGCATGAGGTGGATGACCATGTCCCAGTCGCCGTCGAGGCTCACCGCGATGAAGTGGCCCATCCGGCGCACGTCCCGGACGGTCCGGCCCACGAGCACGTCCGTCGCGACCGGCGCCCGCAGCACGACCGGCTTCTTGACGCGCACGGCCGTGATCGTAGCGCCAACGAGCCGCCGGGCCACGATGGGGACCTGGTGCTCCAGGTCGGGGCGTTCAGGCATCGGGCGCCTCCTGCACGACGGTCAACATCGCTCGACCCTACCACGGCGCGCGTTCGGCGATAGATTCGGTGAATGACCACTCAGTTCCCCCCGTTCACCGAGGAGCACGAGCTCCTCCGCAAGACCGTCCGTGACTTCACGCTCACCCACCTCACGCCCTTCCGGGCCGAGTGGGACCATGCGGGGGAGTGGCCCGCGCGGGAGATGTTCAAGAAGATGGCCGAGCTCGGCCTCCTCGGCATCCGCTTCCCCGAGGAGTACGGCGGCTCCGGCCTCGATTGGTGGGCGCACACCGCCATGATCGAGGAACTCTGCCAGGCCCGCAACGGCGGCGTGGTCATGTCCATCTTCGTCCACACGGACATCAGCACCCCCGTGATCAACGAGATCGGGACCGAGGCGCAGAAGCAGGAGTGGCTCGTCCCGGCGATCCGCGGCGAGAAGATCGGCGCCCTCGGCATCACCGAGCCCGGCGCCGGCTCCGACGTGGCCAACCTCCAGACCACCGCGCGCATCGACGGCGACCACTTCGTCATCACCGGCGCGAAGACCTACATCACGAACGGCGCCTTCGCCGACTTCATCATCCTCGCCGTCCGCACCGGCGAGCCCGGCTACGGCGGCGTGTCCCTCGTCATCTTCCCGACGACCACCCCCGGCTTCACGGTGGGCAAGAAGCTCGACAAGCTCGGCACCCGCTCGGTCGACAGCTCGTTGTTGCACTTCGACGAGTGTCGCGTGCCGATGTCCAACCTGCTCGGGACGCTCAACGGCGGCTTCGTCCACATCATGCAGAACTTCCAGGGCGAGCGCCTGGTGGCCGCGATCATGGCGATGGCGGGCATGGAGATCCAACTGAAGGACGCCATCGAGTACGGGCAGACCCGGCAGGCGTTCGGCAAGCCGATCGGCAAGTTCCAGGTGTGGAAGCACAAGTTCGCCGAGCACCTCACCAACCTTGAAGCCGCCCGGTGGATCACCTACCGCGCCGTCCAGAAGATCAACTCCGGCGAGGACCCCACGCTCGAGGTCTCCCAGGCCAAGCTCTTCACGGCGGACATGGCCCAGAAGGTCGCGTACGACTGCCTCCAGTTCCACGGTGGCTACGGCTTCATCGAGGAATACGACATCTGTCGGGCCTTCCGTGACGTTCGGCTCCTCCCCATCGGCGGTGGCACGTCGGAGGTGATGAAGGAGATCATCGGGAAGTGGAGCGGGTTGTAGGTTGGCGGAGGAGAATCCGGAATACGGTCGTAATCCATGATCTCGGCGGCGGAGGCGATGGGAACGCCGCCTCCGACGAGGACTTCCGGTCGGGGCGATCGACCTCCCGGACACACCAGGGACACGCGGGGAACGCGCCAGACGACGGATCTCAGCGTACGCCGCACGCCGTCCACGAACCCTCCCCTTCGTGGACGGAGTTCGAACTATTTGCTTGAGGCCGAGCGCGGAAACTCGGGTTCAGATGCAGGTTCTTGAGCGAGGGGTGTAGCGCGGCCTCTCCCGGCGCATGGCCAGCGCGATCACGCCAAGCGCGAGAGCCCCTGCCGCCCCAGCATCTTCCGTGGACGCGCACCCACAGCCCGCATCCTTCGCGTCGGCGTTCCGCTCCGCTCCGGAGTCGCGTTCGTCGGTGTCCCCGGCGGTGGCGTCGCCGCCGATGCAGTCCTGATCAACGCCATCGTCGCGAACGTCGTCGGCGCCGGGGAACACCTCGGCATCCATGTCGTCGCAGTCCGCGTCCCGCGCAACCCCGTCGCGGTCCTGATCATCGTCGTTCCCGTCGCAGTTCTGGTCGACGCCGTCGTACCCGATCTCCATGGCGCCGGGGAACACGCCTGCGTCGGTGTCGTCGCAGTCATCGGCGACCGCAGAGCCGTCCCCGTCCTGGTCGTCTTCGTTTCCGTCGCAGTGCTGGTCGGAGCCGTCGTACCAGCCTCCGCCGCATCGGGGAACACGTCCGCGTCGGTGTCGTCGCAGTCATCGGCGACCGTACAGCCGTCCCCGTCCTGGTCGTCTTCGTTTCCGTCGCAGTTCTGGTCGGAGCCGTCGTACCAGATCTCCGTCGCCCCGGGCGAAACGGCCGGGTCGGTGTCGTCGCAGTCCGCATCGCCCGCGAAGCCGTCGCCGTCCTGGTCGGTGTCGTTGCCTTCGCAGTCCTGGTCGACGCCGTCGTACCAGAACTCGGTCCCGCCGGGGTTGACGTCCGAGCGCGCGTCGTCGCAGTCGTCGCCGCCGCAGTCGGCCGAGAGATAGCCGTCCTCGTCCGCGTCGTATTCGTGGGTTTTCGCGCAGTCCGTGATGCGACCGTCGTCGGGGTCGTCAGGGGCCCCGACGTACACGCTCGCGTCCGCGTCGTCGCAGTCGTCTCCGCTGTAGGTGGCGGAGTCGGAGCCGTCCGAGTCGGCGTCGTAGTCGGAGCCGCCGAGGCAGTCCTCGTCGATGCCGTCGTACCAGGTCTCCACGCTCGCGGGCGACACAGCCGCGTTGGTATCGTCCCAGTCGTCGCCGACCGCGAAGTCGTCGCCGTCCTGGTCGTCGTCGTTCCCGTCGCAGTCCTGATCTACGCCGTCCTACCAGACCTCGAGCGCCGCGGGAGAGATGGCCGGGTCCGCGTCGTCGCAGTCGGCTCCCCAGAGCCGGTGGTGTCGTAGCCGTCGGCCGGGGGGGCGGGTGAAGGAGAAGGGCAAACGCGCGTAGGCACGCCGCGCGTCTCGCCGCGTCTCGCCACCGCAGGTCGCTTGCTTCCACCATTTCTGATAGGATCTTCATCGGGAGCATCGCGTGTACGTAAACTACGACCCCTCGGCGGGTGATGAAGAACCGAACTGGCGCATTCGCCTATCAAGCGGGGTCGTCAGTGTAATCTTTACTGGCACTACTTACTTTCTTCGCACCTACCCCGCGGTTCGAATATTCGCTGCCGTCGCAGGGTGGATACTGATCGCCGCAGGCTTGGCACTTCCCACATACGGAGTGTTGGTAGCCATTGGTGCTATTCGTGGGGTAGCATCGCTGGCCTCGGCGTTGGGCACGGCGGCCCTCGTCCCGGGCGCCTACCTGGTGCTCGCTGGCGTTGCCTCAAGTCCGAAGTGGCTGGTTTATGTTGGCGAACTCCGCGAGGTAGCGGAACGGCGGGAGTTCGAGGAGGAAATTCGAAAGAACAAAACTAATCCCTACGATCCGATTGTGCGAATCGCCCTGGACTCGAAACGACTCGACGAGTACTATGCGATTAACCAGGAACAAGCCCGTGTAAGCTTCTACTGGGCTCTAATCGCCATGACCGCCGGCTTCGCGACGATGGTGCTCTCGGTCGTCGCCGTTGGATTCCATGGCGCTGACCCGAAGGTCCTCACGGGTGTGGGTGCTGGCGTGAGCCTTGAGGCCGTTGGGGCCGGCTTTCTCGCGCTGTACCGTCGTTCACAACGGCTCGCCTCCGAGTATTCGGATCACTTGATCCGCCTTCAGCGCGTGGCGCTCGCGGTTGAATTGATCCACCAGGCGGGCGAGCAAGCCACCGATCAACAGGTCTCGATAACCAGAGATGTCGTAAAGTCGCTGGTGCGGGGTGCGCACAGCCAGCGGAGCGGAGGGCCCGAAATCGCCCCTGCCCCTGTTGCAAAGGTGCGTGCGGCCAATGCTTGAGAGAGGAAGACAGCGTCTCCCCCTCCGGGTTGCCCCGACAGCGACGAGGCGGCCGGCGGCTTCGGCGCCGCGAAGGCATCATCCTCGGGGTCGGACAGGGCTTCCGCTGGGAGATGCACTCCCGCGAGAATTTCGCGATGCGGGACGGCCACTCGCGTCAGCCCGACGTCCAGTTCCTGATCTGGCGAGCCGTTCATCCCCCCTCCCCGAGGCCCCCGAGGCCCGGGATGAGCAGCTGGGGGACTCCCCGAAAGCCGGCCTCAGATGGGGGCGATACTCCCCCGCGAACGCGCTCAGGATCTCCACCAGCCGCTCGCGCGAGGTTGTCGCTCTCGGTGGGCTCCGGAGGGTGGGCACGCCGCCGGGGACGGCCCCCGACGGCGGCCGGCCGCTCACCTCTACTCCTTCGCGGGCACCTTCCCCTGGTTGGCGTTCTTGTCGCCGGCGCTCTGCGCCCGCTCCTTGAAGCCTTGGTTGGTGCCGGTCTTGTCGGCGTTGCTCTGGATGCGTGACGCATCCTGCGGGGTCATGGGGGTGGACTTCTTCTCGGACATGGCTGCTTCTCCTTTGCCCCTCGTGGGAGCGGTGATGTCGACGTCGGGAGCCACCCGGCGTCGACGGGGACGGTCAGGGGACGACGGTGACGGGGACACCACGGCTACGGCAAAGGCGGCGCACCTTGGTGGTGGCGGAGTGCCCGTTCCAGCGGGCGAGAATGACGACGCGGTCGATGGTCCCTGAGCGGAGCGCACTCTCCAACCGGCGCAGCTCGCCGTTCCCGCCGAACCGGCGGGCCTGGAAGTAGACTGGCGTACCCAGCTCCAACCACCGGCCCTGTTGCCGGGCATCGCCGCCGAGCACCGCGACGCGGAGCGTCGGAGGTGCGGCTACCATGCGTACCGCCCGCCGCGAGCTTCGAACTTCGCGGTGGAGACGCCGACCTGGGCGAGCGCGGCCTCTACGCCGACCTCGAGGATCGGCGCGCTGTAGACGTGACGCCCGGTGGCGTTCCCGAAGAAGCGGCCGAGCGGGTCGACCATCACGTAGGAGCCCTGCATGTCGTCGTTGCGCTCGGCGACCGGGCCGAGGCCCTCGGCCATCAGGGGCGCGTGCCGCTCGACGAAGGCGCGGAACGTGTCGTCGTCAATGAGCAACGTCTCGACGTCCCCGTCGTTCTGTCCCGCCATCGGGAGCACCTGGAACACCTTCCAGCGCTCGGGCTGGAACCGGCGTACGAAGGCGCTCATGTCTTCCCGGCAGTTCAACGCCGTCACCACGGTGTTGAGCTTCACGCGCACCCCCTCCTCGCGGCAGCGGTCCGCCAAGGCGAGGGAGCGGCGGACGTGGTCGCCCCGACTGCGCCCGAGCTCGACCTCGACCGCCTCGTCCGCCGAATCCACCGACAGGCCCACCCAGTCGAGGTCGCCGGCGTGGGTGTCCAGCAGGCGGTCCAGCTTGAACCCGTTCGTCACGACGCTCGTGACGAGCCCGGAGCGCTTCGCGTGAGCCACCAGCCGGTCGAGGTGGCGGTGGAGCGTCGGCTCGCCACCCGCGAAGTTGAGCTTCTCGGCGCCGGCGTCGCGGAGGGCGTCGATCACACGCAACGCATCGTCGACCGCCAGCTCGCCATCGACATCGCGAAAGGTGGCGAAACAGAAGCGGCACCGCGCGTTACAGGGCTTGAGAAGGTGAAAGTTGACGGCGGGGATGATCACGGGGGCTCCGAGTTGAGCCTTCAGCTTCGCCCGCCTCTCGTGCCCTCGGGCCGTACGGAGTCCGTAGTGCCGCGCTCCCACCGTCCATTCGTACGGAGTCCGTACGGAGCCTGCTCGGCCGCGTCGGTTACCCTTCGCCTCGGAGGTTCCGATGTCCCGCTACCTGCTCACCGAGGCCCAGCGCCGGGATTGGCTCGCGCGGCTCCAGCCGAGGTTCGGTTTGAGCGACTTCGCGCTCGCGAAGGAGATGGACCTCGACAGCGCGGCCGAGCGCGGCGGCAAGGACTACCACAAGAACGTCGCCGGCTACGTGGGAGACTTCCGACGCGGGGAAAAACGTGGGCTCACCTACTTCTTCGAAGCGCCACAGCGCCTCGCGGCACTGGCCGGGGCCCTCCACTGCACCCCTGACGACTTGCGCGCCGACCTTCGGGCGGTGCTCCGCGTCGACCGCGTCGACGAGGACGTTCTCTGGCTTCCCGGCTTCGAGGACCTCGGCCCGGTGCACTTCGATGACGGGTTCGTGCTCCCTCCGGTCTTCTCGTCAGATGGGCGCCTGGACGCGGATGGGCTTCGGGTGAAGCTGCGGAAGGCGTCGACGGGCATCGTGTCAGTGTGTGGTGACCCCGGCGCCGGCGTCTCCACGTTGATCCGATGGTTGGTACGCCAGGCCGTCGAAGAGGGGTGGCGACCGGCGCGCTGGGAGGGGCACTTGCCTCGCGGGCGCGCCATCGTGCTGCTCGCAGATCCCGAGGACGGGCTCGACGCCCTCGAGCGTGAAGGCGCGGCTCTGCCTGGCGCCCTCCAAGACTTGTTGATGGGGTCGGGCTCGACAGGCGCTCCACTGCCCGAGTGGCTCAAGGCCGGGGACCACCGGCTTGTTCGCGCGCGACCGGGAGGGCTGCTCGTCGGTCCGGTCGACGTCCCTTGGCTGCGGGAGTTCGTCGGCTGCGTGTCGCGACGCGCTGGCAAGCGGTTGAAGGTCAGCGGGCTCGACGAGGGAGCCTTGAGCGCGATCGCGGAGCTCCGGGTCGGCCCCGAGGAAGCCGGCCTGCGGCTGCGCGATCGGATCGAGACCTCGTCGCGCCCGCCGTTGCGCCGGCTTGAGCAGGCCGCTCGACGCCGCCTGCGGGCGAGGGGCGAGGACGATGCCGGACTCGCAGCCTTCGACGCATGGTTTCCGGATCTGGTGCTCACGGCGCTACGCGATCCCGCGCTGGACCCCGTCGCCTTGGTGGACGGAAGCGTGCTCGCCGAGGCGCGGCGTCAGCTCGCGAGCACGCCACGGATGCCGGCGGAGTCCGACCTGCTACGCGCCTGCTTGCCCGCGCTGACAGGCGAGGCCAGCCTGAACGCGCTGCGCGGCGGCGGCCTTCTCAACGAGGCCGGCGGGCGCACCAGCGTTCGCCTGCTCGGCCTGATCGCCACCGCCATCGCGGACCGGGTACGCGACGACCCGACGATCCTCCGGCGTTGCCTCGTAGAGCGCCACGGCGCGTTGCTCCGAGCAGTGTCCGCCACGTCCAGCGGCCCGAAGGCGCTGGTGACCGGACTCGAGCGGCTTGACGCGCCGAGCCTCGCCCTCGCGCTCGGGGCGTTGGAGGCCGACTGGCTCCGCGGACTCCCGTGGACCGAGCGCCTCGCTGCCCGGATGGTCGCCATCGCCGAAGTGGCCGGCACCGGACGCGCAATCCGCCAGGCGCTCAAGAAGCTCGACGACGTGCTGAACGCGGAGGCTCGCGCGTTCGGACGTGGCAACCCTGCCATCAAAGTGGCGCAGGATCGACTCATCGCGAGCTCCGATTCCCCGCTCCGCATTCTCCTCGCGGACGCGCCGCTGCCATCGCTAGACCTCCTGGCTGCGTCCTGGAGAGACGTGGGGCGAGAGCTGGGGATCACCGTCCCAGAGCCGGAGCCCGCCCGGTTGCGCCTGGCGCGGGCCCTTCATCTCGCCCGGCGGGAGGACCTCGTGCACGCGGCAGTGTGGGACGAGCTGCCAAAGGAGCTGGGCTACCCGCCGTCGTGGTTCGAGGTTGCACGGGGGGATGCAGAGGTCGCGCGGATCGTGCTGGATCCTCGCTCCCGGCGCGTGGAGATGCATGCGACGGATCGTCGGAAGCGCGGCCCGGACGACCTCCTCGTGGGCGCACCCGTGGCGGCCGAGATCATCCCCTGGCTCTCCCGGACCGCGATGGCCTACTTGGCGCAACCAGATGCTATCGTCGTCGATCTCCGGTGGCGGCTCGTCTCGTCGCAAATCAAGCCGCTCGCGGCGATTCTTCCTGGGCGTGATCGCGCACTGACGCTCGCGCTGCGCCAAGCTGCTGGAGATTGGGCGGTGGTCGCGCTCTCCGAGACGGAGCCCCGCGGGGCCGAGGCGATGGACTCAACGATCACGGGCCTTGTCCCGACTCTTCGCGCGATTCCGGAGCGCGAGCGGGCCTCGTGGTTGCGTACACCGGGGGGGGCGCGTCGGGCCGCTCTGGCGCGAGGTGGTCGAGGCTGGCGTCCCGACGTCGGATCTCCTGTCGCTGTGGCAGGACACGGTAGGCGGCCGCGTGTCCTGGCCGACCCCCACCGAAGGGGACCACGCTGGCGACGCCATCGGGTACGCGCGCTCCGTCCTGATGCCGTTCGTGCTCGCGAGCGTCGATGTCCCCGCGCTGACAGAAGCTGCGGTGCTCCCGGCGCGGCTGGGGGACCTCGCCGCCGACGCCTTCGCCGCCCTGGCGGCGACTTCGAACACGCGCCGATGGATCTGGTCGAAGGTGGCGGGGCTCGGCGACGAGGAGCCTTTCTGGCGCCTGCTCGAGGAGCGGACGTACGGACCCTGGCACTTCGATGTTCTGGAGATGGTGGCGCAGAACGGGAAGTTCGGGGGACTACTCGGCCTGGTGCTGCAGGGCGTCATCGCGACCACGGACACGCGCGACGACGCGACGCGCGAGCGGCGGAACAGCGACCGCGCCGGCATCGGCGCCGTGCTCGCCAATCTCCCGGCTTCCGGCCTTTCGATTCTGCGCTGGGAGTTGCTGGTCCGGTCCGCGCTCCTCGCGGCCGTCCCGCCCGAGGCGCTTTGGCCCGCCGTGTCGGCGCCTCTTGTGACCGAACTCCCTGTGTCCTACCCAGCCGAGAAGCGCGGCGGGTGGGGGCCGCGAAAGACGGCGGCGACGCTCATCCAGGTGCTCCAACAGGCTGATGCGGCGCGCATCCGCAGCTGGCTCGTGACCTCTTCCAACGCGCTCGACACCCGCGAGTTCATCGACGCGTGGCGCGGCGCGGGCCTGACCGCCACGGAGCTGAACAACCTGCTGTCCGCTCGAATCGGCGAGCGGGTGGGAGACGCGCTCGTGCCGGCGCTCCTCCGTGAGGACCCCGGAGTGCTCGGGCGCCTGCTCGACGATCCCCGCACGCGAGACGCGACCCTCCACGCAGTAGCGAGCGATCCGGACCTACGCGCTCGGCTCCCCGGCGCGCTTGCGGCGGCGGGTGTTCCTCCCGAGGCCGACACGCTGAAACGCCTTCTCAAGAGCGGCGACATCGAGGCATTTTCGTTGCTGGACGAGGCTTCGGCAGAGTGGCCCGTGGAGACCCGTCGGGTGCTCTGGCAGCGTGTCGCCGGGTGCTCGCGCGACGACGACCAGCGGCGGGCTTGGATCCGGCTCGCGGCTCTCGGGGCGGAGGCATGAACATCCGGATCGGCACCTGGAACCTTGCCGGTCGATGGGACCCGCGCCACATGGCGCTCCTGCTCGCCGAGGACGCGGACGTCTGGCTCCTCACCGAGGTCAGCGAGAGGTTGACGCTGCCCGGGTATTTCTCACACGCGACCCGCGGAAACATGGCTCATCGGGAAGTGGTCGGCGTTGTAGGTTGGCGGCTGGGATTCCGGGACGCCTGGTTCATTCCTGATCTCGCGGGCCGCTCCGGTGCAGAGATCGCCTTCTACGGTGAGTTCTGCACGGGCGATTCGCCCTCGGGCGCACCGGAGACACACGGCGTAGTCGCGAGACGACGACGCCTGACGCCTGACGCCTGACGCCTCCACGGCGCAGGGGGGCGCAGGGCAGTCGGCGGGTCGGCGGGTCGGCGCGTCGGCGCGTCAGCGTCACCGACCTTGACATCACGTCGGAGACGGGCTCGGATGTCGTCGCATGAGCTTTGACGTCTACCTTTCCTACAACTCGGCCGACCGGGCAGCGGTCTTGGCGATCGCGGAGCGGCTGAAGGGAGTCGGGCTCCGCGTATGGATCGATGTATGGGAGATTGTACCAGGGCAACGATGGAACGATCAGATCGAGGGAAAGTTCGATGAGGTCGCGACGGCCGCGATATTCGTCGGCCGCAGCGGGTTAGGGCCCTGGCAGCGGCTTGAGACCGAGGTGCTCCTGGAGCAGCTCGTCCGGCGCGGGCGCCCGATCATCCCGGTCCTCCTCGAGAACTGCCCGGAGGATCCCAAGCTGCCGCCCTACCTCGGCCAGCGCATGTGGGTGGACTTCCGGCGGCCAGAGACGGACCCGTTCCGCCACCTTGTTTGGGGTATCACCGGGCGGAGGCCCGAGGATCAACCGACACCGAGGGCAGCCGCTGCGCACGCCGTCGATGTCGACGTGGCCCGGCTCCCGGTCACCGAGGGGGCGCTGTTCGGCCGGGAAGCGGAGCTCGCGATGCTCGACGCCGCGTGGTCTGGCGAGTCGCGTCCCCACGTGGTGTCGTTGGTCGCTTGGGGCGGGGCCGGAAAGAGTGCGCTCGTCGGTCGCTGGCTGGCGAGGCTGGCGGGGGACGGCTGGCGCGGCGCCGAACGGGTCTTCGGATGGTCGTTCTATAGCCAGGGCTCGCCGGGAGACCAGGGGGGATCCGCGGACGGGATGATCGCGACGCTACTTCGACGCTACGGAGACCCAGATCCATCGGCCGGATCTCCGGAGGAAAAAGGGTTGCGCCTCGCGACACTGGTGCGGGCAAAGCGCACTCTGTTGATCCTCGATGGCGTGGAGCGACTCCAGCTCCCGCCGGGGCCGGACACGGGGCGGCTCCAGGACCGGGGACTCACGATGCTCCTCCGAAGCCTAGCGGCGAGCAACCCGGGCCTCTGTGTGCTCACGACACGGCTCCCGCTGACGGATCTCGCCGGCTGGGAAGGCGGCTTCGCGCGCCGGATCGATCTCGAGTCCCTGCGGCCGGAGGCGGGATCGGCGCTCCTCCGGTCTCTCGGGGTCAACGGAAGCGAGGCGGAGCTTGGCGTTACGAGTCAGGAATATGGCGGACACGCGCTGACGCTCTCACTCCTGGGGCGTTACCTCGCGCGCCGCTTCGGCGGCGACATCGCACGGCGGCGGGAGGTAGGGCCGCTCGAAGCGGAGACGACGACGGGGAGCGTCGCAGCGCGGGTGCTGGAGGCCTACGCCGAGTGGTGGGGAGATTCCCCCGAGCTGGCTGTGCTTCACATCCTCGGGCTCTTCGATCGGCCCGCGTCGGCCGGAGCGCTCGCCGCCGTGCGCGCCGAGTCGCCTTCGAAGCTACCGGCGCTGGCCGACCGTTTTCGAAAGAGCGGCGCCTGGGAGGAGGCGGTCGCGAACCTTCGCGCCGCTCGCCTCGTCGCCCCAGAGAACATCAACGCGCGCGGCACGCTCGATGCGCATCCGCTCGTCCGCGAGCACTTCGGCGCGCGGTTCCGCGAGCGGAACCCGGCGGCGTGGCGTGAGGGGCACGGCCGCCTGTTCGAGTATTATCGGCGGGCCGCCTCGGATCTTCCTGAGACTCTGGAGGAGATGGCTCCTCTGTATGCTGCGGTCATACACGGCTGCCGGGCTCAGCGCCACGAGGAGGCCCTCCACGACGTGTTCATCCGGCGGATCCGGAGGGGGGACCAAGCATTCAGCACAGACAGGCTCGGCGCCTTCGCGGCTGACCTCGGCGTCATGGCCCGGTTCTTCGACCCGCCTTGGGAGAGCGTGGCGTCAGGACTGTCCACCAGCTCGCGTCGCTGGCTGCAATACGAGGCGGCCTTTGCGCTCCTCGCCGTCGGTCGCCTCCGCGAGGCCGTCGTGCTGACGGAGGGCGGGCTTCGAGACGCGATCGCTTCGGCAGACTGGCGGGAAAGCGCAAAGTCCGCCGGTAACCTCAGCGAGCTGCTCATCAGTCGTGGCGAAGTGGACCACGCCGTCGACCGGGCATCGGATGCAGTCGGGTACGCGGACCGGAGCTCGGATCCCTTCCGAAGCGTCGTCGCTCGAACGCTCCTCGCCAACGCCACCTACCAAGCTGGGCGCACGAACGAGGCAGAGGAGCTGTTCCGCGAGGCAGAGCGCCTTCAGGCAGTTTTCCAGCCCGAGTTCCCCCTCCTCTACGGAATTGGCGGATACCGCCACCGCGACCTCCTCCTCGCCCGCGGAGATGCCGAGGAGGTGCTTCGACGCGGTGGACGCACGCGTGCGTGGGCCGAGACGGCGGGAGCACTCCTCGACAACGCCCTCGAACACCTCGCGCGCGGTCGCGCGCTCGCGAGCGTTGGCGAGCCTGATGACGCACGCGCATGCCTCGACGCCGCGGTAGAGGGCTTGCGCCGATCGAGCTGGGTTGACCATCTCCTCCACGGCCTCCTCGCCCGCGCCCACCTTCACCTCGCCGTCGCGGAGAGCCCCGGCACTCCGCTCGACGCTCGCTCGGACGCCATGGCTGGAGCGCGCGCGGATCTCGACGAGACTCTGGACCTTGCCACTCACTACACGATGCCGCTCTTCGAGGCGGACGCCGCGCTCGCGTCCGCGCGCTGGCACCTCGTCAACGAGGATCCCGAGGCTGCCCGTCGCGCCCACGCTCACGCCCAGCACCTGGTCAATGCAACGGGCTACCGTCGTCGCGGCGCTGATATCGCGGCGTTCTCAGAGCGTCTTACAGGTATCCAAGTCGCCTCTCGGGCCGCCGCCAGGGCGGTGGCTGACCTTGAGATGGTGCGCGCCGGCCTCCGCAACCTCTCGTCCGCGAGCCCCAAACGACTCATGGAGGCAGCCCTGCGTCGCCTCGGGGTCATGGACGCCCGCCCTGCGCACTCGGGCGACGGGCCCCCCGCGTTGTGGAGATGCACCCTCCCACCGATGCGCCTCTCGTTCCTGGACGCCGAGGCGCTGGTCCTCTTTCGGCAGCGCGACGAGGATCGACAACTCTCCAAGGTGATCATCGAACTCGGCCGGGACCTCTCGCCGCTGCTCGTGCTCGACCTCGCGGAGCTCAGGCGCCCTCCTGCCCTGTTGCTCACCGACACCATCTGGTTCCGACGCGACGAGGTGCTCGAAATGGCGGGTCAGGCCGACACCGAGCGTTCGAGCTGGCTCAGCCGTTACATCACCAGCCGGCTCCGAACGCTCGACGCGCTCCCGTTCCAGACCAAAGGCCCTGCGCAGTTCTTTTTCGGTCGACAGGCCGAGCTGACGCGGCTGCTCGGCGGGAAACTCCCGGGTGGAATCATCATGGGTGCGCATCGGAGTGGCAAGACGTCACTGCTGAATCGCGCGGCCGATGAGTTGCGGCGTCGGAACCGAACGGTCGTCGGGACCCTCACGTTGGGGACAGGCGATCCCGCCTTCCTCTTCGAGAAGACGCTCGAAGAGCTGGGCGAGTTGCCACAATCGGGCGCCCCAGTCGCTGGCCTCTCCGAGTGGGCGAGCGCCATCCGTCGATTTCGGAAAAGGCGTGGTCCACCATCTTTCTTTCTTGACGAGGTGGACGCTTGGCTGGAGGCCGACGCGCGCCACGGATATCCGATTGGAAAGCAGATGCGCGCGTTACAGAGCGATGGCATGTGTGAGTTCTACCTCGCCGGCCACGCTCATCTGCGTCGCGCGACAGCGCTGGAAGCCGGTCCGCTTCGAAACTTCGCCGAGGAGGTCACATTGACGGGTCTCGCCGAGTCGGACGCCCAGCGTTTGATCCAGGAGCCGATGCACGACCTCGGTTTCGAGGTCACGGACGACTGTGCTTCGCGCATCTCCGCAGGCACCAGCGGAGTGCCGGTGCTGATCCAAGAGTTCTGCCTGCGTCTCCTCGAAGGGCACAGAGGTGAGATGTGCGCCGACCTGTCCCCCGACGAAGTCTCCAGGGTGGAACAGAACTCCGCCTACCTCTCGGTGGTCTTCGATCATTTCAAGTATGCCCAGAGCGACGAGTCGGCGGCGATCATGTTCCTCACCGCGATCCTCGGACGCGCCAACCGACAGAGCCTCGTGCAGGAGTTTCGCAACCTCGGCGCGGCGCTGTCTCGTGAGGCGCTGGACGATCACCTCGACTTCCTCGTGCGCTTCGGTGTGCTGCGCGAAGGTCCCCCCGGAGAGTTCTCCGTGCTCCCGGGCTACCTGCGGACCGCAATCGCTGCGCGCGCCCCGCGGGAGTTCGTCAAGGGCGCCCTAACCACCGGACCGAAGTCCTCATGACAACTTCACTCGACGTTATCGCGCGCGTCAGCCGTGTCTTGGAGACGGAGTATGTCGCGCTCGTCGGCCCCAATGGCAGCGGCATCGACAAGACCGTGAACGCGCTGATGGCGGCGTCGACTCCGACGATGCTCTTTCTCCCAGCGTTTGTTCCCGCCGGAGTCAAGCACGAGAGGGAGCTAAAGGAGCTGCTCGTGGAGAGGCTTGTGGCGGCCACGGAGATTCTCGACGCGGATGGCGCCATCAAGCGGGCCGTCCAGGCCAAGCTCCGCTCCTACGAAGGTTTCTCCGCAGACACGCGCCTCCGCCACTGCTTCGAGCAAATCGGCCGACTCTCACCGGCTCGAGCGACCGTTGTCGTCCTGCACCCGCTCGAACAGGTCCCTCGCGAATCCGTGAAGAGCCTGCTACTGGCGCTTCGCGACTACCATCCGCAGCGACGGGTAAAGGGGACGGCCGGGGAGAAGCTTCGGTTCCTGATCGCCGGGCACGAACGGACGTGGGACCTCTGCGCGATGCCGACCCCGAACGATTCGCCGTTCAACATCGCGGAACCTGTTTTCCACCCGGGCACGGAGGATGGAGCATTCGCGCAGCTCCGCGAGCGATGGGCCGGGCTCGACCGAACCGTGCAGCGCGTCCTCGTCGAACTCGCGGGTCTCAGCCCGCCCCAGGTGCGATGTGAGCCACACCATTACTGCCCGGAAATTCCGGCGGACGCTCCTGCTCCCATGCGTGAGGCGTTCTGGCAGGGGTTCTTGGCGTTAGGCGACGGGCACCTCAAGTTCCAGAACCCGGCCATTTCTGCCTTCGTCCGTGATTCCGCCGTGAAACCCGAGGTCCCCATGAAACGCGCACGAGGCATCCGAACGCGTACGGCCGCGGCCGCGGCGCCAATGGCGGACGTCCTTATCGTGGTGGCGGCAGACGGCGAGGACACACCCTTTGCGAACGTCGATCGAGGTGCCGCAGGGGCCTGGGAGCCTTTGTCGGGCACGGGGTACGACCTTCCTATTAGGCGTCGTACCTACCGAGCTTTAGACGGCGGACTGTTTTCTGTCGCGCTCACGCGGGCGGCATCCCAACGCAGTGAGGCGACCACTGCCGCCGCGACACGGCTCGTGGGGGCGCTCCGCCCGCTCTGCCTCGCTATGTCCGGCGTGTGTGCCGGTCGACCCGGTTGGGCCACGCTCGGGGACGTCATCGTGGCCGATCGTCTCTACCGCTACGGCGCTGGGCGACGAACCGAAGACAAGGAGAGCGGCCGCAAGACCTACCTCGCGGATACGACCACGTTTAACCTGCACCACACGTGGAAACAGGCCGCGGAGGAGCTGAGACCCGAGGCTGCGGATTGGCTTCGGGCCCGGCCGGTAGAGCGAGACACACAGGAGAATTGGGTCCTCCTCGAGCTCGGGGCGGGGCGGAATCCTAGCAGGGCGAGTGATAGACACGAGCGTTGCCGCGATTGGCGGGAGGTGCTCCGAGAGCTGTGGAGGCGCAAGTTGGTCGTCGAAAACACCCTCGAGCTGTCCGCAGAAGGTGCCCGTCGCGCTCAGGGCCTGCATCTCCTATTTCCAGACGGTCTTCCGGCCGAGCCCACTCCGCAGGTCCGGGTCGGTCCACTCGGCACGGGAGACGACCTCGTCGCGGAGTCCGGCATCTGGGAGGAGCTGGAGACAGTTCAGGGTACGATACGCGGGCTCGACATGGAGGCGTCCGCCATTGGTGTCGTCGCCGCGCTGGAGAACGTGCCCCGCGCGATCGTGATGAAAGGCGTGATGGACTACGCGGACCCGGAACGGCAGTACGGGTTCCGCACTTTCGCGGCGCGCGCGGCCGCCGAGGTGATGATGCAGTTCTTGCGCGAGCAGATGCCGTCTGTGCCCGAGTTTCAGGCGCGGAGATCACGCGCCAGCACCACCCCTGGTTGAGGTGCCGCCTCCTGGCGACGAAACTTAGACGGCGCCGGTCGGCAACGGGGCCGCGCCCGGGCGACCGGGCCACGGTGTCCTCGGCCGCCGCGTCCCGTGAACCGGGACACACCGAGGACACACGGCGTGTGCACACGGGCGATCTCGGGCCCGCTCCGGCCGACTCGGGCCCACTGGAAAAGCAGGACCTACGCGGATCCCGGCTTTGACGCGCCGAACGTGCGGGAAGAGATCATCGGGAAGTGGTCGGGGCTTTAGCGCGGACGGGCGGCCCCGGGCGCGTTGCGCCCGGGGCCTCGTGCAGGGGCTCCGCCCCCGCAACGCCCCCGGGATCGCCTGGTCGTCAGGCGATCCCGGGGCGTCCCGGGCGCACGTACAGATGGTCGTCGTGGGGGATGCCCCGGATGACATCGTTCCCGACCAACACGCCTCGCCGCTCGAACCCGAGCCGCTCCAACACGTGGCACGAGGCCTCGTTCCCCACGGTGACAGTCGCCCGCAATTCGGTGACACCCACGCGGATCAGGTGGTCGACGACCGCCCCGACCGCCTCCGTGGCGTAGCCATGCCCCCAATGGGCGGGCGAAAACACGTAGCCGAGGTTGGTCACGACCAGGGCGCCATCCACGTTGGCGTCGATCTTCCCGAGCCACGCGCCGTCGTCCCTGCGCTGGACCGCCCACGCGACCCACGCCTCAACCCCATCGGGCGAGCAGCGGCCCTCCAGGCCGGCCCACCGTTGGCGCATCGACTCCTCGCTCTTCGCCTTGGGTGCGGAGATCCAACGTTGGGTGCCCGGGTCCGCGAGGATGGGAAACAGCGCCGCGGCGTGCGCGCCCAGGAGCGGCGCCAACGTCAGCCGCGCGGTCGAGAGCGGCGCGTTCAGGGCCGCGGCCAGGCCCGGGGTCATGCCGGAGGTCATCCCGGAGGTCAACGCGCCCACCGGAACCGGGCCCGGTTGGCCTCGAACGGCGCCACGGTCGTCCGCCCGTCGAGCGCGAGCTCGGCCAGGATCCGCCCGGTCAACGGGCCGAACTTGAAGCCGTGCCCCGAGAACCCGGCGCCGACCGTGACCGCGGGGCTCTCGGGGTGGTGGTCGAGCACGAAGTCCTCGTCGGGCGCCACGGTGTAGAGGCACCGCTCCGTGGCGAGCACCTCGCGCGGCGGGGACACGAGGTGCTCGTTCAGGAACTCGACGACCGGGCGGACGTCGGGAGCGTCGGCGGGGGCGTCGGGGTCCACCGCGGGGCCGTCGAGCACGTGCTTCGCCGCCTTGATGCCGGGACGTTGGAATGCGGGGAGCCCGTAGTAGAAGTCGCCGAGGCCGCGCCACGCCCAGAGGGGGAACGCGGCGGCGTCGCCGTCGATGGCGAGGTGCGCGACCGTCTGGCGGACGGGCGTGAGGTGGGGCGCCAGGCCCGGCAGGAGGCGCCCGGCCCACGCGCCGGCGGTCACGACGATGCGCTCGGCCCGGAGCGTGCCCCGGTCGGTCTCGACGGTCGGCCCCGCGGGGTCGATCGCGTGCACGGACGTGCCCTCGAGCACGGTGGCGCCCGCCCGGACGATCCGCGTCAACGCGGCGAGGGTGTCCGCGGCCGCGACGATCCCCGCCGTGCGATCGTGGAGCACGCCCAGGTCCCCCGGGAACCGGAACACCGGGAACCGGCGCCGCGCCTCCGCGGGGTCGAGGGCCTCCACGTCGACGTCGATGCCCGCGAGCGCGTCGACGTAGCCCTGGAACGGCCCGCCGTTCGGCCCGAACAGACAGGCGTCCCGACGATGGATGAGCCGGGCGGCGGCGTCCGCTTCGAGCGCGGGCCACGCCTCCGCGTGCGCGACCTGCATGAGCCGCACGTACACGGCGTCCGCGTAGGCCGACCGCGTGATCCGCGACGCCCCGTGCGACGAGCCCCGGTCGTGGCCGAGGGCGAATTGCTCCACGAGCCCGACACGCCGCACCCCGCGCCGCAGGAGCCACCACGCCGTGCAGAGCCCGTTGAGCCCCCCACCGACCACCAGCACATCGAATTGCATCACGCGCCTCCCGCCCGTCTACGCGTGAACCAACCCCAGCCGCTCCCGGCACTGCTCGACCGTCGCCACTTCCCGCCCCTGGTCTCGCACCATGCGCACGGCCTTCGCCACGAGGTCCCCGTTGGACGACGCCATCTGCCCCGGCGAGAGGTAGAAGTTGTCTTCCAACCCGACGCGCACGTTGCCACCCATGGCGGCCCCCGCGGCGAGCAACCGCCACTGATCGAGCGAGAGGGCGATGACCTCCCAATCGCTGTCGGGGGGCAGGAGCTCCACCTGGCGCATGAGCTGGGAGACCGTGCCCGGCACGCCCCCGATCACGCCCATGATGAGCGACACCTGGAAGGGCGGGGCCAACAGACCCATGTCGATGAGCGGGTACAGGCTCCCGACGTGCCCGGCGTCGAAGCACTCGCACTCGGGCTTGATGCCGGCGGCGTTCATGCCCTCGAGCAGCGCCCGGATCTCGGAGAACGGGTTCGGGAACACGAAGTCGAAGACGAAGCCCTTCTTCTTCTGGTTGTACTTGGCGTAGTTCATCGACCCCATGTTCAGGGCCGCCACCGCCGGCTTCACCGCGGTGAGGTACGCGAGGCGCTTCTCGATCGACACGTCCAAGGCACCGGTCGAGAAGTTGATGATGACCGGGCACTCGGCCACGATGGCGTCGCGGATGGCCTGGTAGTCGACCACCTCGAAGCTCGGCGCCCCTTCGGGGGAGCGCGCGTGGAGGTGCACCGCGGCGGCGCCCGCCTCGTAGGCACGTTTTGCCTCGGCGGCGTACTCCTCGGGGGTGTACGGGATCGCCGGGCATTGGGCGCGGTTGGCCACCACGCCGGAGAGCGCGGCGGTGACCATGCACGGGCGGGAGGGGTCCTGATTTGGGCGGGCGTAGAGGTCCATCAGCGATCCTTCCAGGTGGGTGTGCGCTTCTCGAGGAACGACACGAAGCCCTCGGTGGCGTCTTCGGTGTCCATGACATCGCCGAGGCGCTCGGCGAGGAGCGCGAGGGCGTCGTCGATGGGGAGGTCGGCGGCTTCCCGCCACGCGCGGCGGCCAATCCGGGCGGCGGCGGGGCTGCGGGCGAGGATGGCGTCGGTGTAGATCGTGACGGCGGCGTCGAGCTCCGCGCGGGGCACGGCCCGGTTGACCAGCCCCAGGCCGACGGCCTCGGCGGCGGTCAGCTTCCGCCCGGTGAGCGCGAGCTCCATCGCTTGTTTGCGTGGCAGGTCGCGGAGGAGGAAGGCCCCGATCATCGCGGGCCACATCCCCACGGCGGTCTCGGGCAGCGCGAGCGTGGCGTCGTCCACCATGACCGCGAGGTCACACGCGAGCAGGAGCCCCACGCCACCCGCGATGCAATGGCCGTTGAGCCGCGCGATGACCGGCCGCTCGAAGCTGGAGAGACGTGCCAACAACCGCGCGTAGGCCCGCCCGGCCTCCCGCCGCCCCTGGGGGTTCCCGGCCACTTGCGCGAGGTCGGCCCCGGCGCAGAACACGCGGTCGCCGGCGCCGGTGAGTACGACCACGCGGGCGTCCACCGCGGCGTCGAGCGCGCGATGGAGGGCGTCGATCGTGGCGAGATCGATGGCGTTGCGCACCGCCGGGCGATCGATCGTGAGGGTGGTGACCGGGCCCGCCTCGACTTGGATCATGCCGCCTCCACCACGACCAATTCTTCACCCGGGCGCACCTGCTGGCCCGGCACCACGTTGACCGCTTTCACCACGCCCGCGCGCGGGGAGCGCAGCGCCGTCTCCATCTTCATCGCCGCGACGGTGACCAGCTTCTGGCCCACGGTCACGCTCTCCCCGACGCCCACAAGCACCTTCACCACCGTGGCCGGCATGGGGGGTGTCACCTTGGTGGGGAGCGCCGCCGGATCCACGCCGCCCGCGATGGGCCGCACCCGACGCACCCGCCCGTCGATCCACACCTGGTCCCCCGCTACGAACGCGGTCCGGACCGTTTCCCCGTGGCGCACGGCCACGCTCCCGTCCGCCCGGCGCGACGCCACCGACGGCCCCCCGGACGCCGTGTCGTACACCTGGATGCCCACCTGAACCCTCACCGCCACCTCCCGAGCGTGGCCCACGGCGTGGCCTCCGCGACGCGTCCACCCGCGCTCGTGGCCACCGGAGGCACCGGAGCCGCCTGCCACGCCGCGGCGTAGGCCGCGGCGTCCACGTCGGGCGGTACCCAGCCGAACCGGTCGAGGAAGTCCGTCGTCGTGTCGCCGGCGGCGAACATCTCGGAGCTCACGACGTCGCGCAAGAGCTCCGCGGTGGTGTCGATGCCGAGCACCACGAGCTCCGCCAGCGCCCGTGCCATGCGCGCCGAGGCCGCCGCGCGGTCGGGCCCGTGCACGATGACCTTGGCCAGCAGCGGATCGTAGTAGAGGCCCACCTCGGAGCCCTCCTCCACGCCGGCGTCCACCCGCACGCCCGGGCCGACCGGCGCCCGCCACCGCGCGATGCGGCCCGGCGAGGGCAGGAAGCCCCGCGCGGGGTCCTCCGCGACGATGCGGCACTCGATCGCGTGCCCGCGCGCCTCGACAGAGGTGTACCCGAGCGGCTCGCCCATCGCGATGCGGAGCTGCTCCCGCACGAGGTCCACGCCCGTCACCAGCTCGGTGATCGGGTGCTCGACCTGGATGCGCGTGTTCATCTCGAGGAAGTAGAACCGGCCGTCCGAGTCCAGGAGGAATTCGACCGTGCCGGCGCCGGTGTAGGCCACCGCGCGCGCGGCCTCGACCGCGGCGGCGCAGAGCCGGGCGCGGGTCGGCGCGTCGAGCGCGGGGGACGGCGCCTCCTCCACGAGCTTCTGGTGACGCCGCTGGATCGAGCACTCCCGCTCGCCGAGGTGCGCGATCGTGCCGAAGATGTCCCCGAGCACCTGGACCTCGACGTGCCGGGGCCGCTCCACGAGCTTCTCGGCGTACACCCGCTCGTCCCCGAACGCCGTCCCCGCCTCCGACCGGGCCTCGACGATGGCCTCGGCGAGCGCGTCGAGCGAGTCGACCCGGCGCATCCCCTTCCCGCCGCCGCCGCCCGCGGCCTTCACGAGCACGGGGAACCCCAGCGCGGCGATGTCCGCGGCGTCGTCCGTCTCGACGCCGGGCACCACGGGAACGCCCGCGGCGCGCATGCGCAGCCGGGCGCCCACCTTGTCGCCCATGACGGCGATGACCTCCGGCGCCGGCCCCACCCACACGAAGCCGGCGTCGACCACGGCCCGCGCGAACGCGGCGTTCTCCGCAAGGAACCCGTACCCCGGATGCACGGCGTCCGCCCCGGCGGCCCGGGCGGCGTCGATCAGGCGGTCGATCGCGAGGTAGCTCTCGGCGGGCGGGGCGGGCCCGATGCGCACGGCGGTGTCGCACGCGCGGACGTGGGGGGCGTCGGCGTCGGCGTCCGAGTACACGGCGACCGTGGCGATGCCCATCTCGCGGGCGGTGCGGGCCACGCGGACCGCGATCTCGCCCCGGTTGGCGATGAGCAGGCGCTGGATCGGCATCGGGCGAAGCTAACCCCGGGGCGCGCCCCCGACCGGGAACGCGCGGTCGTGAGCGCCACAAGGTCCCGGTGCGCCTCCGAGCACCTCGGAGGCGGCGCCGCCCGCGCGCCCGATTAGAGCGTCGGCATGGTCCTCCTCCCCCTCCTCGCCGCCTGCACCTCCACCGCGGACGACACCGCCGCCTCCAAGGACACCGACGTCCCCAAGGACACCGACGTCGCCCCCGGTGACTTCGCGATGTCGCTTCCTGCCGCCACCTCCTCCGCCGACCACGCCCTCGCGGATCGGTGCGCGTGGGAGCTCTCGGTGGCCTACGAGTGCGAGAACCCCAGCCCGGAGGTCCGCTGGGAGAACGCGCCCGCGGGCACCGTGGCGTTCGCGCTCGTGCTCGACGATCCGGACGCCGCCGAGTTCGACCACTGGGCGGTCGTCAACCTCCCGGCCGAAGTGGGGAGCCTCGGCGCGGGCATCTCCGGCCAGGGCATCGTCGCGGACCTCCCCGGCGACGCCTACCAACTGGAGAACGGTTTCGGGTTCGAAGGCTACCTCGGCTCGTGTCCGCCGGAGCCGCACGTGTACCGCTGGCGCGTCTGGGCGCTCTCCGAGGCGCTCCCCACCGACCTCGACCGCTTCACCCAGGTGGAGAGCCAGGCCGCGGAGGTGGCGTTGGCGACCGCCGAAACGTGCCACATCTACGGGCCGAAGACGGAGTAGGCGGATCGGGAGGGGGCCCGACCGCCCCCCCGATCTTCCTCCAGGTGTGCGCTCACATCCGGAACGTGCCGTACCCGACCGGGTTCTTCCACGGCGTGTTGCGCGTGGCGGCGAGGGAGAGGCCGATCACGTCGCGGGTCTTGGTGGGGTCGATGACGCCGTCGTCCCAGAGGTTCGCGGTGGAGTACCACGCATCGCCCTCCTTCCGGGCGGCCTCCTCCATCGGGCCGCGGATCATCTCCGTCTCCTCCGGCGTGATGAGGGGCAGCCCCTCGCGCGCCCGCTGCGCGTTCTGCACGGTCACGAGCACCGACGCCGCCTGGGCGCCGCCCATGACCCCGATCTGCGCGCCCGGCCACATCCACAAGAAGCGCGGCGAATAGGCGCGCCCGCACATCGCGTAGTTGCCCGCCCCGAAGCTGCCGCCGACCACCACCGTGAGCTTGGGCACGGAGCACGTGGAGACCGCGTTGACCATCTGGTGGCCGTGCTTGGTGATGCCCCCCCGCTCGTAGTCGCGCCCGATGATGAACCCCGCGATGTTCTGGAGGAACAACAGCGGGATGCCACGCTTGTCGCAGAGCTGGATGAATTGGGTGGCCTTGAGCGCGCACTCGGAGAACAACACGCCATTGTTGGCCAGGATGCCGACGAGGTAGCCGTGGACGTACGCCCACCCGCAGACCAACGTCGGGCCGTAGCGCTCCTTGAACGGCTCGAACTCGCTCCCGTCCGCGATGCGCGCGATGAGCTCGCGGATATCCCAGGGGGTGGAGAGGTCGGGCGGCACGATGCCGAGCAATTCGGCGGGGTCGTAGAGCGGGGGGCGCGGCGAGCGGGTCGCCACGAGGACACGATCCGGCGGCGGGAGGCGCGCCACGATGGCGCGGACGTGGGCGATGGCGTCGGCGTCGTCCTTCGCCCAGTGGTCGCTCACCCCCGAGACCGCGCAGTGCACATCGGCACCGCCGAGGTCCTCCGCGGTGACCTCTTCGCCCGTGGCGGCCTTCACCAGCGGGGGCCCGCCGAGGAAGATGGCCCCGGTGCCGGCGACGTGCACGACCTCGTCGCTCATCGCGGGGATGTAGGCCGCGCCCGCGGTGCAGAGCCCCATCACCGCGGTGATCTGCGGGATGCCGAGCTTCGACATGACGGCCTGGTTGTAGAAGATGCGGCCGCCGTCGTCGAGATCGGGGAAGACCTCGCTCTGGAGCGGCAGGAACGCGCCGCCGGAGTCGATGAGCGATACGAACGGGAGGTGGTTCTCCAGCGCGATGGCCTGGAGCCGCAGCGCCTTCTTCACCCCCATCGGGTAGATCGTGCCGCCCTTAACCATCGCGTCGTTCGCGTTGATGACACACTCGCGCCCGTTGATGACACCGATGCCCGCGAGGCTTCCGGCCTTGTGCACGCCGCCGTCGTAGAGGCCGCGGGCGGCGAGGGCGCCGATCTCCAGGAACGGCGTGTCGGGGTCGAGCAGGCGTTCCAGCCGCTCCACGGCGGTGAGCTTCCCCTGCTCGCGGTGCCGGGCGAGGGCCTTCTTGGAGCGGTCGTCCCGGGCGACGCGCAGCTCCTCGGCGAGGCGCGCGAGGAGGGCCTCCTGGTGGGCGCGGTTGGCGCCGAATTCGGGCGCGGACGGATCGACCTCGGTGGGGAGAACCTGCATCGGGGGAAGTTAACCCGCGAGTTCAGCGGGTCGGTACCCCCCGAGGGGCCCGCCGTTCTTCCCTGCGGGGCTACCAGCGCATCGGTACCGAGGCCCGGATCGCGCGGACCGGGCGGGCGAACGGGACGGCGAAGCGCGCGACGTCCCCCGCGCCGGTGCACAGGAGCCGCGTTGGCACGGAAAAGGGGTCTCCGGTGACGCGGTGGACGCCCTGGACGATCACGGGGACCCCGACTTCGAGCGGGTGCGGCCGCACGCCGCCGGAGATGGACACCATCCAGGCGGATCCCGGCGTGGGGGACGACGTACAGGCGACCGTGCCGTCTCCGCCGCGGATGTAGGCGAGCCGCTCGGGCATCGCCCCGTCCACCACGGACAACACCGTCACGTGGATCAGCTCCACGAAGCACGCGACATCCCCAGGCAACCGCATCAACATCCCCCCGGACGCAGGTCAAGCGGGGGGGCTGCCTCGCAGCTGAACCCCCGCGCGTGGCACAGCGTAGGCACCACGCGGCGGGGAATCCATTTCAAGTCATTGCAGCCGGTAACGACGTCGTCGCGCGGCGGTGCTGGCACGTCGTCGCGCAGGGATGTTTGGCACGTCGGCGCGCGGCGACGCCGCCGGGCGCTACTTGCCGAACGGCGGCACGGCCTCCGCGCGGCAGCGCTCCACGAAGTCCGCCAGGGACATCGATCCGAGATCGGCTTCGCGGCCGCGCACCGAGACGGTTCCGGAGTCCTGCTCCTTCTCGCCGATGACACACATGTAGACCGGCTTGGCCCCGTGCGCCTCGCGGATCTTGGCGCCGATCTTGTCCGCGCTGTCGTCGAAGTGGACCCGGATGCCGGCCGCCGCGAGAGCGTCGTGCACCTGGGCGCCCCACGCCGCGGACTTCTCCGACACCGTCAGCACGCGCACCTGCTCGGGCGCGAGCCACATCGGGAAGGCGCCCGCGAAGTGCTCGATGAGGATGCCGATGAAGCGCTCGAAGGAGCCGAAGATCGCGCGGTGGATGACCACCGGGGTGTGCTCGGTGTTGTCCGCCCCCACGTAGGCCAGCTCGAAGCGGAGCGGCATCTGGTAGTCGACCTGGATGGTGGCGCACTGCCAGGAGCGGCCCAGGGCGTCGACCACGTCGAAGTCGATCTTCGGGCCGTAGAAGGCGCCGTCCCCCGCGTTGACGGTGTACTCGAGCGAGTTGGCCTCGAGCGACGCCTTGAGCGCGCCCTCGGCACGATCCCACAACGAGTCGTCCCCCATCTTGTCGACCGGGCGGGTCGAGAGCTTGGGGCGGTAGCCGAGGCCGAGGGAGGTGTACACGAGGTTCACCAGCCCGATGAGCTTGGTCACCTCGGCCTCGATCTGCTCCTCCATCACGAAGAGATGGGCGTCGTCCTGGCAGAACTGGCGCACGCGCGTCAGGCCGCCGAGCGCGCCGCGAACCTCATCGCGGTGGAGCACACCCTGGTCGTGGATGCGCATCGGGAGCTCGCGGTAGCTCCGCTTGGTCGACCCGAAAATGAGCATGTGCGAGGGGCAGTTCATCGGCTTCAGGCCGTAGATGCGGCCCTCCCCCTCTTCGTCGCCCTCTTCGTGCTTGTGGAACTGGTACATGTTTTCGCGGTAGTGCGCCCAGTGCCCGCTGGTCTCGAACAGCTTCTTCTCGAAGAGCATGGGGGTGCGCACGGCGACGTAGCCCTCGCCGAGGAGCGCGCTGCGCATGGCTTCGGAGAGGGTGTGGTACAGCACCTCACCCTTCGGCAGCCAGAACGGCGCGCCCGGGGCGTACTCGTGGAACATGAACAGGCCCATCGCGGTGCCGACCTTGCGGTGGTCGCGCTTCTTCGCCTCCTCCAACCGGTACAGGTACTGGTCGAGGGCCTCGCGGGTCGGCCACACGGTGCCGTACACCCGCTGGAGCTGGGGCCGAGTGGTGTCCCCACGCCAATAGGCGCTCGACACCTTCATCAGCTTGAAGTGCTTGCACTGGCCGGTGCGCAGGACGTGCGGGCCGCGGCACATGTCGACGAAGCCGCCTTGATCGTAGGTCCCGACGACCGGATCGCCGAAGCCGGCGATGAGCTCGAGCTTGTACTTCTGGTCCTTGAAGAACTCGACCGCCTCTTCCTTGGTGAGCTCCTTCCGGACGAACTGGCTGTTCCGCTTCACGACGGCCTTCATGGCCTCCTCGATCTTCTCGAGGTCGGCCTCGGTGATCGGGCGCGGCACGTCGACGTCGTAGTAGAAGCCGTCCTCGATGGCGGGGCCGATGGCGAAGTCCGCCTCGGGGAACACCGTGCGGATGCCCTCGGCCATGATGTGCGCCGTCGAGTGGCGCAGGCAGTGCAGACGGTAGGCTTCCTCGCTGGCGAAGGCCTCGCGGCCCCTCTCGTGCTCTTCCACGGTGGTGATCTCCGGCCGCCCCTCTAATTCAGCGCGGCCGATCCGGGCGGACAGATTCTGGCCCCGCAGCCACCGAATCCCGCGCGCATCCGCGTCGGCGAAACGGTTAGCTCACCGGGATGCTCCTCCTCCTCACCGTCCTCGCGTGCGATCCCGGCAACCAGGCCACGAACGTCTGCCGCGACCGGCGGGCCGCGCTCGACGCCCTGTACGCCCGCTACGGCGGGAGCCCGGCCGCGGAGGGCACCCGCGGAGGCGTCCTCGGCGGGGCCGTGGGCGAGATCGACCGCGCGCGGATCGAGGACAAGTGCCTCGAGCTCGGCCGCGGCGGGCACCCCACCTTCGCGGCCAAGAAGGCGAAGGACTTCTTCGCCGATCCGGCGACCCTCGCCACGTGCGAGAACGTGGTCGACCTCGAGGACAAGCTGAAGGCGATCAACCGGGAGCTCCCGGCGGACGCCCAGGTCACCTGCCCGTAGGGTCGGATGTACCGCGTCCTCGACTTCACCCGCGTGCTCGCCGGCCCGTGGGCTACACAGGTGCTCGGCGACCAGGGCTTCGATGTCGTGAAGATCGAGGCCCCGGGCGGCGACGAGACCCGCGCGTTCCTCCCGCTCGTCGAGGGGGAGAGCGTCTACTTCGCCTGCACCAACCGGAACAAGCGCAGCGTCGTCCTCGACCTGAAGCAGCCGGACGGCGTCGCGCTCGCCCGCCGTCTCGCGGCGACCGCCGACGTCGTGATCGAGAACTTCCGCCCCGGCGTGATGGATCGCCTCGGCCTCTCCTACGAGGCCCTCGCCGCGGACAACCCCGGGCTCATCTACGTCGGCATCAGCGCGTTCGGTGGCGGCGCGTGGGCCGATCGGGCCGGCTACGACCTCGTGGTCCAGAGCGTCGGCGGCATCGCCGCGCTGACCGGGGAGCCGCCGCGGAAGGCGGGGCCGAGCATCGCGGACCTCGCGAGTGCCCAGGTCGCGGTGCAGGGCGTGCTCTTCGCGCTGCTCGAACGCGGCAAGACCGGGCGCGGCAAGCGCGTCGACATCCGGATGATCGACGTGGCGCACCACCTGCTCGCCTTCTACGCCTCGGCGTGGCTCAACGCGGGCCAGGCGCCGCCCCCGCCGTCGAACCGGCACCCCTCGATCGCGCCCTACAACCTCTACCGCTGCGCCGACGGCTGGCTCGCCATCTGCTGCGCGAACGACGGCTTGTGGGAGAAGCTCCGCGCGGTGCTCGCCCTCCCCGCGGATCCCGCCTGGGCCACGATCCAGGGCCGGGTCGGGAGTCGGGACCGGCTCGACGCCGCGATCGACGCCGTGCTCGCCCACGACACCACCGTCGCGTGGGAGGCTCGCCTCGCCGCCGCCGGCGTGCCCTGCGGCCCCGCACTCTCCGTGCAGGACTCGCTCGACCACCCGCTCGCGGCGCGGATCACCACCGGATCGTGGGCCTTCCCCGCCCCTCCCCTGCCGGCCGTCTCGTTGCGGCCTCCGCCGCGGCTGGGCCAGCACACCGACGAGGTGCTCGGTGAAACCGGCCTCTCCGCCGTCGAAATCGGCCAACTCCGCGCGCGGGGTGTAATAGGTTGAGCAAGTGAGGCGTTGAGCCCGCATGTCGCGTTCCCGCTTGTTGCCCCTCGCCGTCCTGTCGAGCGCCGTGGCGCTCCTGCTCGTCGCGCCCTCCGAGGGCCCGGCCCCCGAGTCGGGGGACCAGCCCTCCGCCGAGCCCGGCACCACCCCCGCGTCGATCGCCGTCGACTTCGTCGATGACGTCGACCTCGCCGACGTGCGCGCCGCCGCAGACCGCGCCGGCGTGAAGCTCACCTTCGCCACGCCCGTCTCCGAGGACGAGGCCCTGTTCGTGGCGGACGCCGATAATCCGGCCGCCGCGCTCGCGGTGTTCCTGGCCGATCCCAACGTCGAGGCCGCCGAGCCCGTGCTCGAGATGCAGGCGTTCGACATCCCGCCGGAGCTCGAGAGCGCCGTGCCGGTCGAATGGGACGCCGCGGAGCAACCCGCCGAGCTGGCGACGGGTGACCGCCCCGACCCCGCCCCCCGCATGTTCGGCTACCCGAACGACCCGATGTACGACCTCCAGTGGAACTTCCCGCTCATCGGCGCCCCGGTCGGCTGGCGCGTGGGTGGCGGCCAGGGCGTCATCGTCGCGGTCATCGACACCGGCGTGTCGCCCCTGCCGGACCTGCCGCAGGAGCGCATCCTGCCCGGCCGCTCGTTCGTGCCCGGCGCGGCCACCACGCGGGACGACAACGGCCACGGCACGCACGTCGCCGGCACGATCGGCCAGGCCACGCACAACGGCATGGGGACCGCCGGCATCGCGCCCAACGTCACGATCCTCCCGATGAAGGTCCTCGGCGCCTCCGGCGGCGGCATGTCGACCTGGATCGCCTCCGCCATCGACGAGGCCGTCGACCAGGGCGCCCAGGTCATCAACCTCTCCCTCGGCGGCGGCCACTCGGCGGTCATCGTCAACGCGGTCGAGAAGGCCCGGAAGGCCGGCGTGGTCGTCGTCGCGGCGGCGGGCAACACCGGGCGCAAGGGCATCGGCTCCCCGGCGGACGCACCCGCGGCCATCGCAGTGACCGCCGTGGGCCCGAACGACACGTTGGCGCCGTACTCCTCGTGGGGCAAGGGCGTCGAGATCGCGGCGCCGGGCGGCGACAAGACCGTGCCCGGCGGCGGCATCGTGCAGGCCACCATCCAGAAGGGCGGCACCCAGCAGTTCGCGGAGTTCCAGGGCACGTCGATGGCCAGCCCCCACGTCGCCGGCGCGGCGGCGGTGCTCTTCGGCGCGGGCGCCCAGAGCGCGGACGAGGTCGAGCGCATCCTGAAGCAGACGGCGGACGGCCGGGAGGACCCCCTGAAGTTCGGCGCCGGGCGCCTGGACATCGGCGCGGCGGTCCGGAAGCTCCTCATCGTCAAGCAGGGCCTGCTCTTCGCGGTCGGCGGGCTCCTGACCCTCGGCCTGGGGCTCCTCGGCGGGCTCCCGGGGCGCGTCCGCATGGTGTCGCTCCTCTTCGGGGCCACGGTCGCCGGCGGGCTCTTCCTCCTCCCGCTCCTGCCCCTGCCCCCGAGCACGTGGCTCGGCCTCCTCGGCCGGCCCTTCCTCACGTGGCCGGGCCCCTTCTGGTCGGGCTTCCCGCTCTGGCAGTCCTGTCTCCTGCCGCTCGGCTTCGCCTTCCTCCTGGGGCCGAGCAAGTCCATCGGGCCGCTGATCCTGGGCTTCTGCGGCGGCATCGCCGGCTACCTGCTCTACGGGGCGGCCACCAGCGCGACGGACCTCTGGTGGATGCCCCTCGGCTTCGACAAGACCTGGCTGACCCTCAACGGTAGCGCCTGCCTCCTCGCGGGGATGGCGGTCGCGGGCATGCAGAAGATGCGTCGGCGGGAGGCGTGATGCGCGTCACGGGGAAGCTGGAGAGGCGGGACCTCGAGGGCGGCATCTGGGTGCTGCACACCCCGAAGGGCGAGCACACGCTCTACGGGGACGTGCCGAAGCACCTGGACGGGCACAAGGTCGAGGTCGAGGGCGAGTCGGACGACGGCTTCGGGATCGGCATGGCCGGCCCGGCGATCACGGTGCGGACGGTGAAGAAGGCCTGATCGCCGTCGCCACCTGATGCCCGCCGACCGGCGCTCCGGAGGCGACAGGCCATGCGCTAGCCGGCCTGGCTACGGGATCGCGATCGTGTACTCCTCGTCGAAGTAGACGCCCGGCCACGGCCCGTTGTAGCTGCCGCTGTAGCAGGCGTGGTCGGCGCACGCGGAGTCACACACCGCCTCGTTGAGCGCCTGGGACTCGCCGGTGCCCCAGTGGAGCACCAGGGCGTCGATCCCCATGTCGCAGTAGTTCTGGTCCGTCGCCACGATGCCGATCACGTCGCCCCGCTCGGCCTCGATCTCGACGGGCGGGAGCGTGTCGCTCGTGTGGTTCGAGTCGCTGTAGACCTCGACGCCGTTGACGGTGATCGCCACGTCGTCGTCGATGTGAAACCAGTCGAAGACGGAGTCCCCGCCGCTGAGCGTGTAGACCACGGGCTCGTCGTGGGGCCACACGGTCACCTCGGCGCTGTCCTCGCCGACGAGCCCCTCGGAGTCGTAGCAGCGCAGGGTGACCTCGACCTCGCCCACGGGCAGGAGCCCCAGGCCGGTGACGATGCCGGACGGGTCGACGTCCCCCACGTCCACCCGCGTGCCGTCCGCGAACCAGCCGCAGAGGAGGTTGGTGGCGGGCTCGTCGGGGTCGAACACGTAGCCGCCCATCTGCACGGCCACGTCGTCCATGAAGTACTCGCCGTTGTCGGGATCCAGGATCTCGACGAGCGGCGGCTCGTTCTCGGTGGGGTCGTCGATCGTGTTGCCGTAGAGGTGCACGGCGGCGACGGGCTCCTCGGGGTCGTTCGACTCGATGTAGAGGTCGCCCACGTACTCGGACTCGTCCGGCGGCGTGAACGTGATCTCGATGGGGAACGAGAACCCGTGCGTCACGACGTAGGGCTCGGCGTAGTCGTCGGGGAGCCCGACGGTGTAGGCCAGCCCCTCGTCCCCGGGGAAGCCGACGCCGGTGATGCGGAGGTCCCCCGAGCCGGCGGCGGTCACGCGCGTGGAGAGCGTCACGGACTCGCCCGGCGGCACGGTGCCGAAGTAGAGCACCTCGGGGTCGACGTCGATGCGGGGAAGGACGCCCATGCCCTCGAGCTCGACGGTGAGCACGGGCGCGGCGATGTCGTTGCTCGTGAGCACGACCGTGCCGAAGTCCTGGCCCTCGACATCCGGCGTGTAGCGCAGCTCCAGCACGCCCTCTTCGTCGTGACCGAGGGCCTCCGGGAAGGCGACGACCGCGAAGTCGAGCGAGGTGCCGTCGCCCAGCGCGACGCTCTCGAACTGGAGATCGCCGTACCCGTCGTTCCGCACGCGCATCCCGAGCGCGCTCTGGTTGCCGAGCACGACTTCGCCGAAGTCCGCCCGCGCCGGGGTGACCACCATCTCCGGCTTGCCGGCGTTCAGGGCCGGGCCGTCGGTGCACGCAAGGAGGAGGAGGAGCATGAACCCCTCCCTATAAAGGATCCCCGTGCGACCGGCCACCGGGCGCCGTCGCGGGGCGGTCCGCCACGGGATAGGACGCCCCGTGCCTACCGATCCCGTTGCCGCCTGGAAGCACCACCTCTACGCTCGCGCCGGGCGCCGTCCGGACGAGCTCGCCCTCGCCGCGCACGCCCTCTACGGCGGCCCGCCGGACGCCGAGCGCCAGACCGACTTCCTCGACTTCTTCGTCGTCGAGTGGGTAGACGCCGACGGGTGGACGGAGGTCGAGCACGCCGTCCGCGCCGGAGAGCTCCCCGAAGCGGCCCTGCGCTGGCCGCGCGAGGCACGGACCGCCCTCTGGGTGGTCGACGGCTGGGAGGGTGACCTCGTGCTCCTCCGCGACGTGCGCACCGAGGCCGAGGTGGCCGTGCTCGCGCCGGGCGCCCAGGCGGATCTCGTGCGCCGCGGCGTCCTCCGGGCCCGGGTCCTCCCCGATCCCCACGCCACCGGCGCAGCGTCCCTCCGCTTCTCCGGCGAGCCCGACGTGTGGGACCCGATGAGCGTCATCGCGCGGATGGACCTCCTCCGCCAATGGATGGAGGGCCCCGAGCCGACGCTCCTGGATCACCTCGCGGCGTTGCGCGCCGGGTTCCTCCGCCAACGGGAGGAGCGCGCGGCGTGGATCGCGCACTTCGGGCAGGACGAGCTGGTCTTCCTCGACGCGAAGGACATGGAGCGGCGGCTCGCGCCGTTCGTGAGCTACCTCAACAACGAGCACGCGTTCCCCTCGCTCGGCGGGCGCACCCGTGCCGAGGCCTTCCGGGCCAACAAGGGCGCGGACCCGACGATCATGCAGCTCCAGCTCGGCCCCACGCTGACCGGGCCGGGGCGCCCCGGCGCCATCTACGACGAGGTCGAGGGGGTCCACTTCCTGCCCGCCTACGGCGAGCTCCTCGCGCACCTGCGCGGCGAGGCCGAGCACCCCGAGGTCCTGCGGTTCTACCTCGACGACCCCGGCATCACCCGCCTCCCCTTCCGCCGGGCCGGCCGCCACGAGTCGCTCGCGCGCTCGTTGGGTCGCCCCGAGGACGAGCCGCTGGACCTCCTCCTCGCGCCCTACAAGCCTCCCGGCGGTCGCGCCGCACCGAGCGTCCTCCCCGGCCTCGAGGACTGAACGGGTCGTCAGAAACCCGTGCGGAGGTCCCGTTATCGGCGGCCGTGGCGCCGAAGCAGGGATAAGCGCCGGCCTCGGAGGCGGCCGATGGCAACGAATGAGGAGCGGGTGGACGTGCGGACCGCGGTGGCGGTCCGTGGCGACACCGGGTTCTTTTTCGGAACCCTGCGCTGGATCGAGCCCAACCGCCTCCTTGTCGAGGTTGACGCAGAGCTCGAGGGCGGGGACGAGCTCGATGTCCGCGTCACCCTGACCCCCACCCCGGCCACCGCGCTGCTGCGCGCCGTCGTGGCGCGCGCGCTCGTGATCGCGCGCGGGGAGTCCCCCCGCTATGTGCTCGACATCACGGGCATCGCCCCCGCCGAGCGCCATCTCCTCGACGAGTGGACCCGCAACGTCAGGAACAAGGGGACCTTCTCCAGGTTCGACACCGTGATCTCCACCCACGGGAACCCCTCCGGCGAGCGCGGGCAGTCCAACGCAGACGTTCGCCTCGCACTCGAGCGCATGTCCCGCCGCCCGGGCGGCCCGGGCTCGCTCGGCCCCCAGACCGACCCCTTCGGCGCGCGCTCCGACATCCAGACCGGCAGCTCGAACGGCGCGGGCCGTGGCGCGGTGCGGGACGCCCTCCGCAGCGCCATCGCCCGCGGCACCGTGGGGCGCGGCACGCCCACGCCCGGCACGCCCACGCCGAGCGCGCCCACGCCGAGCGCACC
Source organism: Pseudomonadota bacterium (assembly GCA_030684355.1). Taxonomy (GTDB): domain Bacteria; phylum Myxococcota_A; class UBA796; order UBA796; family SXON01; genus CAJBVW01. The sequence continues at coordinate 34,234 of JAUXTN010000231.1, read as the reverse complement.
CACGCCGGGAACGCGCACGCCGAGCACGCCCCCGCCGAGCACCCTCCGTTCAGGCGGCTCCGGGTCGTCCTCGGGCTGGCCCGGACCGCCGGCGCGGTCGACCCCCTCCACGGCGTCGACCCCCGGCTCGCCCCGGTCCAACGACCTCTACACCGACCGCGGCGGCCCCGGCCGCGTCGTCGCCATCGGCGGTACGAACCCCGGGTTCCCCGCGCCCCAGGGCACGCGCCCGGGCACCGATCCGACCTACGCCACCACCCAGACCCGCACGGCCCACTGGATGGAGGTGCGCTGGCACAACCCGGCCGACTTCGACCGGGACTGTCGTTTGCAGCTCTGCAACTACATCCTGGTGCTCCAGCGCGGCGCGGAGCCCCTCCCCGACCGCGAGCCCCTGCGCATCGTGGTGCGCCACGGCGATCTCCAGCTCGACTGCGAGGCCCGGATCAAGGCCCAGAGCACGCAGGTCACGACCTACCGCCTGATGTTCGACGCCCTCCAGATCGAGCGCCTCGAGCAGTGGACCATCGACTACGGCAGGAAGTAGGTCCGGAGCAGGCGGCGCAGGTCCGGCTGGGGCCCGATGTTCGGCCCCTCCGACTGCGGGGTGCCGGTCGCGACGAGGGCCGCGCGCAGCTCCTCGGGGGACCACGGCTCGCCGGTGAGCTCGATGGCGATGGACTGGGCGATGGCGGCCATCGCGGCGATCATCGGCGACGCCCCCGAGGTGCCGCCGAACGAGCGCGTATAGGCCTGCCGCCCGTCATCCTCGGGGTAGTAGAGGTCCGCCAGGGACGTGCCGTACTCGCCGGAGGTGGCGGTCACGATGCCGTCGTACCAGCCCTGGAGGTCGATCCGGGCGCCGTAGGAGGACCCGTTCGGGTACCAGGAGCGCGGCTCCCAGCCGCTCTCGGGCGAGGCGCCGCCGCCGACCAGGATGGAGCCGGAGTCGTTCGCGCGGTCGAACCACCCCTCCCACTTCTCGTGGTCGAGATCCTGGCCGCCGTTGCCCCCGGGCTCGACGACCACGATGCCCGCGGCGACGGCCGCCTGGATCGCGGCGAACACGGCGGGATCGATGCTGACCGGGCAGTAGTCCCCGTTGGCGTAGGACTGCTGCTCGATGAGGATCACGTCTCCCGGGCGGAGGAGCTCGGTGGCGCCGGCGATGGCCGCGGCGATGTCGTAGCCGCCATCCTCGCGGAACGGCGAGACGACGAGCGGCAACGCCATCGGCGCGGCGCCGTCGATCCCGTACCCGTTCACGCCCCCCACGAGCTGCCCGAGCACGGAATTGCCGTGGTAGAGGTACAGGTGTTGGTTGTCGCCCCACGCGGCGGCGCCGATGGCGGCGTCGAGATCCTCGTGGCCCTCGTCCCAGCCGTACTCGATGTCGACGATGGTGACGTTCTCGCCGCCCCCGCCGGGCCACCGGGCGGCCTCCGCGAAGCCGAGGCCGGGGTAGGCGTCGAGCCAGCCCTGATCGCCGGCGAAGTCGGGCGTGGCCGGCGCGAGGTCCGCCGGCGGCGGCACCGCGGCGTAGCCGAGCCAGACATCGGCCACGCGCGGATCGGCGAGGAGCTCGGTGCCGAGGAGCTCGGCGTCCGGGGCGTCGACCCGCAGGAAGCGCGGCAGGGAGGGCGAGATGTTCCGTACGCGGGCGGGGCCGATGAGGGCGTCGAGCTGGCGCCAGTCCCGCTCCCGGGCCCACCGCGCGCGCTCCCGCGGCGCCGGCTCGTGGAGCTCGACGTAGAGCACGTCCGTGCGGCGCCCCTCCTCCCAGTAGACCGCGGCCGGGCGCGCGGCGGCGGGCGCGACCCCGAGCGCGACTCCGAGCGCGAGGGTGGCCAGGATCAACGCGCCCACCAGCGGCCCACCGCGAAGGGGAACCGCGTGGGCGGCTCGACCGGGGCGTCGGAGGGGTAGTCGGGGTCCCCGGGGAGGAGCACCCAGACGGTGTCATCCTCTACCTTGGTGAAGCGCGGGCAGATGGGCGGGCACGCGCGCCGGGCGCCCACCGCGGCCGCCACGTCGGCGTAGGCGAGCAGCTCGGTGAGGGTGCGGAGCGTGGGGGGCGCGAGCGGGAGGGCCCCCGCGGCGTGGCGCTCCAAGGCGTCGGCGGGGCGGAGCCAGGCGCCGGCCACGGCCTCCTGGCCGTCGATGCGGGCGTCCTGGCCGGCGGGCAGCGCCGCGACGAAGAACCACGTGTCGTAGCGCCGGGGCTCGATCTCGGGGGTGACCCAGTGCGACCAGGGCACGAGCCCGTCGAGATCGTAGGCCTCCTCCTCCCCGCCGAGGCGCACCCCGGCCTCCTCGTGGAGCTCCCGGGCGGCGGCGGCCCGGAAGGCGCGCGGGATGCCGTCGTCCCACGCGTGGCGGGCCGGGAGGAGCTCGTCCCCGGGGTCGACCCGGCCGCCCGGGAACACCCACGCCGCGCCCATGAAGCCGACCGCGCGGTTGCGCTCCATGAGCCACACCTCCGGGCCCTCGGGGGTGTCGCGGAGGAGGAGGACCGTGGCGGCGGGACGGAGCTCGGCGGGCATCCCTCCGGTGTACCGCGCGGGCGTCGCGATGGGGAGGGTGCCGTCGCGCGGAACGGGGCTGGACCTCCGCGGGAACGTGACAAAGCTCTTCCAGAAATCGAAGGATCCCCCTCCATGTTTCCGGTCTGGCTCGCCGGCGTCCTCCACGCCGCGGCGGCCGAGATCCCCTCGGTGCCCGACGGGCGCGCACTCTATCGGGTCGTCGATCCGGCGCTCGAAGGAAATGGCCCGGGGGGCGGCCTGTTCGTGGACGGACAGGGTCTCGGGGCGGTCGCGGCGTCGCTCGACACCACCGCCGTCCTCGCGTGGACCGCGCGTCCGCTCCGGCTCTCGCTCGTCCTCCCCGCGGAGGTCGGCGCCGACCGGGTCCTCGGCGAGCCCCCGCGCATCGACGCCCTGTTCGTGCTCTCCGACCGCCAACGTGGCGGGCTCGGTGTCGCCGCCGGCTTCGATGCGCCCCTGCCCTTCCTCCCCGGCTCCGACCGGGCGAGCCACGGCCACCTCGCCCTCGGGGTCGGCAAGAAGGACACCGTGGTCGCGGTGAACCTCGGCGCCCGGATCGGCCCGCCGCTGCGGGTCTACACGTGGTCGATCGGGGGCGCGATGCCCGTCGTCGGCCCGCTCGGCGCGTTCGCGGAGCTCGACGGGTGGGCGCCCATCCAGCTCGGCGGGCCGCACGTCGTCGAGTTCGGCCTCCCGAAGCTCGGGCACGTCCGCCTGGGCCTGCACCTCGCGCCGATCCGTCCCCTCGTCCTCACCGCGGCCCTCGGCGCGACCTTCGGATCGGCTTTCCCCACGCTTTCACTCGGGGCAGGTTGGATCCCCACGCCACGCCCGCGCTCGCCCCGGACGGACGGCCCGGACCGCGATCGCGACCGCGTGGCCGACAACGTGGACGCCTGCCCCGGCGAGCGCGAGGACTTCAATGGCGGGAACGACGCCGACGGTTGCCCGGACGCCGGCGCGGACGACCCGCCATTCCCCGAGGCCAGCCGGTAGATGTGGCCTTCAACGAGCACCGCCGGGCCGCCTGGCGTCCCGGGAAACGCGAGTGGACACGGGGGTGCCTGCCCGGTAGGCTTGCCCCGTCAACACTTTCGCTGGAGAAAGGGATGAGACACGCACGCCTCCTGCCGCTCGCCCTCGGCTTGTTCATTCCCTTCGACGCCCTGGCTGCATGGCCCGCCGACACGGCGTGGGTGCCGTTCCAGAAAGCCGGGGTCGACCTCTACGATGTGAGCTTCGACGAGAACCCCGATCTCGACGCCAGCGGCACCGGGGACGACCTCGGCACCCACGGCAGCATCGATCTCGTCGGCGACGCCGTGCTCCTGGCCCCGGTCGCCTACTGGTACGCGGACGACACGACGTTCTACGTCCGGATGCGGGTCAACGAGGACCCCCTCCTGTCGGCCACCAGCTTCCGGGCCAGCTCGTGGGCGGTGCTGCTCGACACGGACGCGGATCCGGCGACCTACGAGTACCAGCTCGGCATCACCGGGCCCATCGGCACGCTCGAGCTCAACGAGAACACGATCGACCAGGGCTTCGGCATCTACGATCCGGTCGAGAGCTTCACCACCGCCTGGTACGACCCCCTCTCGAGCGACCTCGCCCGCGTCTCCGACGCCGGCACCGACATCGACAGCGCGACCGACTGGTTCATCGACATGCAGTTCGACCGGCTGACGCTCGACGCGATCACCGGCAACGCGCTCGACAGCACCTTCGGCGTCGTCATCGGCACCCAGCACTCGCCGGGCCTCCTCTCCATCGACAACGACATCGCCGGCAACGACGACAGCGCCGGCCCCGGCGCCATGCCCGACGACACGACCGATCCCATCGGCATCGACCAGGACGGCGACGGCCTGACCGACCCCGAGGAGAGCGTGATCGGCACGGATCCGACCGACGCGGACTCCGACGACGACGGCCTCGGCGACGGCGTCGAGGTGGACCTCACCACCGATCCCCTCGCCTGCGACTCCGACGGCGACGGCCTCTCCGACGGCCTGGAGAGCGGCGTGGACGCCGCCGGGGCGGACACGATCGTGGCGGCCGGCTGCTTCATGCCGGACACCGACGTCACCACCACGACGGACCCGCTCAACGGCGACACCGACGGCGGCAGCCTCGCCGACGGGCTCGAAGATCGCGACAGCGACGGCTTCATCGACCCCTGGGAGACCGACCCCAACGATCCCTCCGACGACGTCGACCTCGACGGCGACGGCATCCCCGACATCGTCGAGACCGACTGCCCGCTGGATGGCCCCGCCGACGACCAGGACGCCGACGGCATCCTCGACGCGGACGAGGGCCTCGGCGACACCGACGGCGACGGCATGCCCGACTTCTGCGACGCCGACGACGACGACGACGGCATCCCGACCGAGACCGAGGGCGGCGGTGACAGTGACGGCGACGGCCTCCCCGACAACCAGGACCCCGACGCCGACGGCGACGGCGTGCCCGACCTCGACGAGGGGACCGAGGACGACGACTGCGACGGCATCCCGAACTACCTGGATCCCGACGACACCGACGGCCCCTGCATCGACGACGACGGCGACGGCCTCGACAACGGGACCGAGGACGACTGCGCCTCGGATCCGAACAACCCGGACACCGACGGCGACGGCATCCCCGACGGCGACGAGAGCTGCGACGACGACGGCGACTGCGACGGCCTCCCCGACATCCTCGACGGCGAGGTCGATCCCGACGGCTGCGACAGCGCCTCGGGCGACGACACCGGCGCGGTCGCCTGCAACACGAAGGACCCGTTCCTGGACTGCGGCAACTACACCGGCGGGGCCTGCTCCGTCGTCGATCCGCGCACGGCGCTCCTCCCCGCGCTCCTCGCCCTCGCCGGGGTGATGCGGCGCCGCCGCCGCACCGTCGTCAACGCCGCCCTCGGTGGCACGGCCCTCGGCGCCACCATGCTCGGGAGCCTCGGCACCGCGCACGCGCAGGACGAGTTCAACGCCCAGCGCTTCCGCCCGGTCGCGGACGGCCGCTCGCTGCTCACGGTCGAGGACGCCTCCGTGCCCGGCCCCGGCCTCGGCGGCGGGTTCTGGTTCAACTACGCCGCGGATCCGCTGGTCTACCGCTACGACGACGAGGCCCTGGAGGAGACCCGCCTCACCGGCGATGTCGCCACCGCCAACGTCGCGGCGTTCTTCACGATCTCCCGCTTCCGGCTCGCCCTCGACATGCCGCTGCACCTCGCGGCGGGGAGCGATCTCGGCGCGGGCGGCTTCAGCCCCGGCGACCTCCGGCTCGACCTGAAGGCCACCCTGCTCGACCGCGCGAAGACCGGCTTCGGCCTCGGCGCGGCGGTCGACGTCGGCTTCCCGACCGGAAATCCAGATGGGTGGCTCGGAGACACCGGCGTGACGTTCGGAGGGCGGCTCATCGCCACGGCGGGCCGGAAGCGCGGCATCCTCTCCGCGAACGTGGGCGTCCACGGCGGCACGGTCGCGGAGCTCCTTCCGGACCTCGACTGGGGCACCCGCCTCACGTGGGGCCTCGGCGGCGGGGTCCCGATCATCGAGGAGCTCGATGCCTTCGCCGAGATCGACGGGGAGCTCTCGCTCACCGCGCTCGACGCGCTCGGCGCGGCGCCCGTCGAGTGGCGGGCCGGCGTGAAGTACTACCCCCGGCCCGAGATCGTCCTCACCGGCGCGTTCGGCACCGGCCTGACCACCGGCGTCGGCGCCCCCGACTACCGCGCCATCGCGGGCCTCTCGTGGGTCCCCGTGGTCAAGCGCGAGGCCGACGTGGTGACGGTCAACAAGGGCCTCGACCGTGACGGCGACGGCATCGAGGACACCAAGGACCTCTGCCCCGGCCAGCCCGAGGATCGCAACGGCCGCAACGACGACGACGGCTGCCCCGACGCCGGGCTCACCCCCACGCGCATCCAGGTCATCGACCCCCGCGGCCAGCGCGTCGCGAACGCCTCCGTGGAGCTCGTGTCGGGCCCCGAGTCCGGCCGCTACGTGCTCGGCAGCGGCGAGATGACGCGGTCGTTGCCCCCCGGCAAGTACAAGGCCGTGGCGGCCGCGGACAACTTCGAGGAGGAGAGCGCCCTGATGGAGGTGCCCGACAGCGATCGCTTCGAGCACACCTTCACCTTGAAGCCCGTCATCGTCGGCGGCCGCCTCATCGTGCTCGCGGAGAACGAGCAGGGCGCCCCCGTGGCCGCGCTCGTGACCGTGCTGGGCGGCGGCAAGAAGTTCACCACCGGCAACGACGGCGTGGGCGAGGAGAAGCTCCCGCTCGGCGGCGTCGAGGTCTCGGTGTGGGCCGAGGGCTACCAGGCCGAGCGCGTGAAGGCCGAGATCGTGAAGGACCAGCCGTCGAAGGTGACGGTGGTGCTGAAGAAGGCGCGCGCGGTGGTGAAGGACGACCGCGTCGAGATCCTCGACAAGGTGTTCTTCGAGTTCGACAGCGCCACGATCAAGGCGGAGAGCTTCCGGATCCTCGACGAGGTGACGGCCATCCTCATGAACCACCCGGAGATCACCCTCCTGGAGGTCCAGGGCCACACCGACGACCAGGGCACCGACGAGTACAACCTCGGCCTCTCCGATCGCCGCGCCGCCGCCGTGCGCCAGTACCTCGTCACCGCGGGCGTCGAGCCCGCCCGCCTCCAGGCCAAGGGGTACGGCGAGTCCGACCCGCTCCAGCCGGGCATCAGCGAGGAGGCCCGCGAGGCCAACCGCCGCGTGGTGTTCCAGATCCTGAAGGGCGGAAGCGGCGCCGCCGTGCGCCCCTCCGACGCGCCGGGGCCGTCCGACCGCCCGCGCGGCCAGGGGCAGAGCAAGCCGCCCCGCCCCGAGGAGCGCCCCAAGCCCCGCTAGGCGTACGCGACGCGGTCCGAGGCGCTCGTGCCGACGACCGCGTCGCTACCTGCCTGTAGACTTGATAGTCACCGAGCGAGGGGGTATCGGAGCGGCATGGGCTCGAAGCGCGACGGCCACACCAACCCGCTCGGATCGCGGCCGAACGTGCTCCTGCCGGATCAGGACAGCACCGCGAGCTTCACCGTGCGTCGCGACCTGCCGACCCGCAAGATCGTGGTCCTCACGCTCCGGGTCGTCGCGGGCCGCGACATGCTCCGGTACGTCACGCTCAACAACGTGGACTCCGTGACCATCGGCCGCGACGAGAACGGCGGGCTCGTGCTCTCGGATGCCTCGGTCTCCCGTCGGCACGCGCGGATCACGTGCACGGCCGACGGCGCGGTGACCGTCGAGGACCTCCATTCCACCAACGGCACTGCGGTCAACGGCCACCCCGTCGACACGGCCGCGCTGCACCCCGGGGACCACCTCGAGATCGGCACCGTCTCGCTGCGGCTCGACCTCTTGAGCCTCGAAGAGGTGGACCACCTCCACCGTGTCCTCGAGCGGCTGGAGGCCAACAATCGCGACCCGCTCACCGGCCTCCTGAACCGCGCGTGGCTGGACGACGACTTCCCCACCCTCCAAGCCCAGGCCGCGCTGATCGGGGTCGACTACGCCTGCCTCTTCGTCGACATCGACAACTTCAAGTCGGTGAACGACCGCTTCGGCCACCAGGTCGGAGACGACGTGCTGGTCGGCGTCGCGCGCCTCCTGATGGTGGGCGTCCGCGAGACCGACGCGTGCGTGCGCTACGGCGGCGAGGAGCTCCTCATGCTCCTCCACGGCAGCGACGAGAGCGCTGCCTTCGAGGTCGCCGAGCGCGTGCGGCGGGCGATCGAGAACCACGACTGGTCCCGGACCAACCCCGGGCTGCAGGTCACCGCCTCGTTCGGCGTGGCCGGCCCCATCGGGGGGGAAGCCGTGAAGGAGCAGATCAACCGGGCGGACCGGGCGCTCTACGCCGCGAAGGCCGCGGGTCGCAACCGCGCCGCGCGCGCCTCGACCCTGTCGTGACGACCTCGGCTTAGCGGCCCTGCCGTAGCGACCAGGCGGGCCCTTCCCTGCCGCACGGCCCTCCCTCCCCGCGTGAGGCCGCGTTCGCGGATACGTTCCGCGCGCGAGGCGGTTCCGATGGGCTTGTTCGACACGATCCGACGCTCCCTGCAGGGCGGCGACGACGAGCTGGGGCGGGACGACCTTCTCCGCGAGGTCGAAGCCGGCATCCTCGCGCTCAAGCGCCACGCGGCGCGCGGGCGCGAGGTGTTTCCGGCGGGCGTCCGCGTGGAGATCCGGGCGGCGGAGGGCAGCCTCGTGACGCTCCGCGGCTTCGTGGCGGACGCGTCGTTCGAGCGGGACCTCGAGGCGCGCCTCCAGAACCGCCTCGTCGCGAGCGAGACGTTGCCCGCACGCCGCTACGTCGTCGAGCGCGGCGAGCCCGGCGGCGTGACCGTGCACGAGGACGAGCACGCGCTGGGCGGCGTCCTGGTGGTGGTCGGCGGGGACCTCGACGGGCAGCGCTTCCCGGTCGACCTCGCGCGCAAGGAGTGGCGCATCGGCCGCGGGCGCTGGCACCAGGAGCACCCGGGGGACCAGCGCCTCCCCAACGACATCGTGTTGACCGAGTCGCTCGCCTGGGTCAGCCGCGCGGCCGCGATCCTGCGCCGCAGCGGTGCGCTGCTGGAGGTAGAGGCTCGCCAGCAGGGTGAGTTCCTCCTCGTGGTGCGGCGCGACGGCACCCAGCTCCGCCCCGCGATGACCGCATCGGGTCGGGCCCCCCTCCGCGTCGGGGACCGGCTGGAGCTGCACGACGGGCTCGACGGCTGCGTGTCCCTGCGCCTCGATCCGGTAGACGTATAGATGCGGAGGCGCAGATGTTGAAGGCCGAGTCTCCCGACCGCTTCCGGGCCGACTTCTCGAAGGTCAAGCGGAAGGGCGCCCTCTGGAAGGGCGGCTGGTGGAACGTGTTCGAGCCGCGCGGCGCCGTGGTCGTGGACGCCTGGGCGATCGGCCAGGCCGTCACCACCGCGATGGTCACCTGCCCGTTCAAGAGCGCCACCGGCCAGCCGCAGGTGTGGAACGAGTACCGCGTGTTCCTCGCGCGCGCCGACCATGACCGCCTGCGCCCCGTGGAGGCGAGCCTCCAGAAGGATCTCGGCCCGATGCTCTACGAGGAGCTCGTCCGCATCGAGGCCGTCACGGTGGGTGCGCTCACGGTGCGGCTGCTCGTCGACGACGCCGACGAGCTCGAGCCCGGCCGCGGCGTGGTCCACGCGCGCCACGTGCCCGACGCGGAGGCCGCGGCGCCCGGCGCCGGCGAGATCACGGTCCGGCTCGACAAGCTCCGGCCGGCCCCCGGCCTCTCCGCGGGCGGCCCCGGGACCGTCCCGGTGGGCGCCGCGCTCTTGCGGGCCCCGTCGGGGGAGGTCGTCCTCCGGAGCGGCGTGCGCCACGTGCTCGGGCGGGCCCACCCGGACGCGGGGGCCGACCACGTCGCGATTCCCGGCGCGGGCCCACGCATCAACCGTCGGCAGGCCGGCGTGCGGGTGGACGGCGAGCACGTCGAGGTGTCGCGCGAGCCGGGCGACAGCAACCCGGTGTCGGTCGGGGGCGCCGCGCTCGCGCCCGGTCAGTCGGTCCGGGAGAAGCTCCCCGTCGAAATAATGCTCTCTGGAGGCGAGATGAAGCTCACCGTGGTGCGCGCATGATGACCGCCTCCGCCCGCACCCACGCCGGCCGCGTTCGTCCCCACAACGAGGATGCTGCGGTCTGCCGTCCGGAGCACGGCCTCTTCGCCGTCATCGACGGCATGGGTGGACAAGAAGCCGGAGAGGTCGCCGCCGCCATCGCCGCCGCGGCCCTCGCCGAGGTGCCGAACCTGCCGCGCCTCGCCAGCGAGACCGTGCTCGCCGCCGCGATGAAGGAGGCGCGCGCGCGCATCCTGCGGCAGGCCGAGGCCGAGCCCGGCCAGAAGGACATGGGCGCCGTCGCGACCGCCGTGCGCCTCGACGACAACGGCCGCACGCTCGCCGTCGCGCACGTGGGCGACACCCGCGCGTGGATCGTCAACGCGAAGGGCGTGCGGCAGCTCACGCACGACCACGTCGCCGAGCGCGAGGCCGGCGGGGCCAACAAGCGGCCCGTCGCGCGGGACCTGGGCCGCAAGGTGATGGAGGGGGAGTGGGTCGAGACCGGCCGCTACCCCATCGCCCGGGGCGATCTCCTGGTGCTCGCGAGCGACGGCCTCCACGACGCCGTCCCCGCCGACGAGCTCGCCGCGGAGCTGCAGCGCCTCTGGCGCGAGGGTGGCGAGGCCGATGCCGTGAGCGCGCGCCTCATCGCCCTGGCGCTCGCGCGGGGCGGCCCCGACAACGTGACGGTCATCGCCGTGCGGATCGGGCGCTTCCGCCGCGGCCGGATCCAGCGGCGGCTCGGCCTCGCGGTGACGATCGCGCTGTTCGTGGCGATGGCCGGGCTCGCGGGCGTCACGCTCTTCGGGCGCCGCATCCCGGCGGTGGTCCAGCTCCCCGACCGCGTCACGGTCGACACCCTCTTCGGCACCACGCCGAACGTGCAGGTGGAGGCCGGCAAGACGACGACCGTGACGGCCGGCGCCCGCCTGGAGGTGCGCGGCACCGAGGTCCGCGGGATCGACTGGCGCGTGGAGGTCAGCGAGGGCGCCACCTTCGCCGTGCACCTCGCCACCATCGAGCTCGACGGCGCGCTCACCGTGCTGCTCGCGGAGGGCGCGACGCTCGAGATCCGCGACAGCCGCGTGAAGGCCGGGTCGGTGCGCGTCGTAAGCACCGGCGGAGGCCGCGTCGTGCTGGCGAACGTCTGGATCGACACGCCGGGGGGAACCCCGCCCGCGTTCGAGGGCCCCGTGGTCGCGGAGCAGACGAACGTGGTGCTGCTCGGCGCCCCGGCGCCCGCCGGTGACGCTCAGGCGCCCGCCGGGGACGCTCCGGCGCCCGGCGGTGACGTTCCCGCCGAGGACACCCCGGGTGCGCCCGCGGGGGACACCCCGGCGCCGACGGGTGACGCCCCCGCCTTGCCCGCCGGCGACACCCCCTCCGGGGGGGCCCCCAAGCCGTGATCCAGCTCCTCGTCGAGCTCGCCCTGCTCGTGGCGGTGGCGGTCGCCGGCTGGCTCGGCGCGGGCTGGGCCATCGAAGGCACGCTCGCCGCCGCGGCGGCTCGCGGGGAGACCGGCGACGTCCTGCTCGTGCAGGCCGCGGGCAGCGAGGCCGCAGCCTGGTTCGCGGGCGGGCTGGTGCTGCTCGCCCTGGTCCGCGGCGCGACGGCGCTCCGTCGCGGGCAGCACATCCGTACGCCGCTGCTCCTCCCCGCCGTGGGCGCCGCGGCGGCCCTGGGCCTCGTGGTGCAGCTCGGCTACGGCAACCCCTTCCGCGGCGACTGGCCGGGCCCTGGGTTCGCGCAGGGCGTGTTCTACGGGTGCCTGGCTGCCGCGGCGCTGCTCGCCGTCCCCGGTGACGTGGGGGCCTGGATCTCGCGGGGCCGGTGGGTCCTCGGCGGCACGGTCGTGGCCCTGCTCGTGGCGCTCGCGCTGTTCGGCGAAGCCCCCGGGCGCTCGAGCCAGCGCATCAACCTCTTCGGCACGCAGCCCATCGAGCTCGTGAAGATCGGGGCCGTGCTCTTCGCCGCGGACGCCCTCGGCCGCCGTGCCGCAAAGATCCGCTTCCAGCGCACCCGGGCCGGCTTCCTGCGCCTCCCCCGGCCGACGCTCCTCGTCCCCGCGCTGGCGGCGCTCCTGGCGACCTGGGCGGGCCTCTTCCTGGTCAAGGACCTCGGCCCCACGCTGATCGTCGGCGGGGTCTTCCTCGGGCTCTTCTACCTCGCGACGCGCAGCCCGGGCTGGGTCCTCCTCGCGGTCGGGAGCCTCGCCGCCACCCTCGCCGTCTTCGCCTTCGCGCCGGAGCTCGCGCCCTCCGGCACCGTCCAGACGCGCCTCCACATGTGGGCCGACCCCTGGCTCAACGGCCTCCCGAACGGCGACCAGCTCGCGCTCGGCTTCTGGGCCATGGCCGCGGGCGGCTGGACCGGGAGCGGCCTCGGCACCGCCTTCCCCGGCGGCATCCCCGCCGGCCACACCGACCTCGTCTACGCCCACCTCGTCGAGGAGCTCGGCGTCACCGGGGCGCTCACCTGGCTCCTCCTCGTGGGCGTCGCCGTCGCGGACGGCCTCCGCGTCGCCGTGCACAACCGCACGCCCGAGCGCGCGCTGATGGCTGCGGGCCTCGGCATGCTCGTCGTGGCGCAGGCGGCCACCATCCTCGGCGGCACCTTCGGGGTCATCCCGCTCACGGGCGTCGTCGTCCCGTTCCTCTCGTTCGGGAAGACGAGCATGGTCGCGTTCTGGGCCGTCGCGGCGCTGATCGCGCGGCTCGGGGAGGACGGCCAGGCCCGCGTCGCGACGGACGAGCTCCAGGAGATCGCGGGCGGGGTGCGGCACGTCCAGCTCGCCGTCGGCGCCCTCACCGTGCTCGGAGTGGTCGCGACGGTCAGCATCGCGGTCGTCGGCCGGGACGAGACGAGCCTCCGCGGGGTCGTCACCACCCTCGCGGACGGCACGCCCGTGCTCCTCCAGGACCGCCGGCTCTCGTCCATCGCCGCCGCCCTCCGCCGCGGCGACATCCTCGACCGCACCGGCGCGCCGCTCGCGACCTCCCCCGTCGCCGGCACCCGCGAGCACCCCCTCGGAGACGCCCTCGGCACCGTCCTCGGCCCCTCGGGCGGCGGCCTCCTCCGCGCGAAGTGGAGCGTCGAGCGCCAGCAGGATCGGGTCCTCCGCGGCTATCCGGACCGCGCCGACGGCCCCGCGATCTGGCTCGGGACCGTGAACGGGAAGGACGCCCTCCTCCACGCCGCCCCCGCCGCCGCGAACGAGGCCGCATCCGAACGGTCCCGCGCCCTCGCCCGCTACACCCGCCTCGGCGGCGCCGCGCCGACCACGGTCCGCCGGGTCGCCCTCGCCACCCCCGATCTCGCGTCGCTGCTGCCCCTCGCGCGCATGCCCCTGGCCGACCGCGAAGCCGCCGTCCGCGCCCTCTCCGACGATGTCGCCGCCCGCACCGTCTCCCTCACGCTGGACGCGCGCCTGCAGGCAGCCCTCGCGCCGCTCGTGAAGGCCGCCGCCGCGAAGAGCAGCGTGGGCGCCGCGGCCCTCGTGGTGCTCGATCCCGCGACCGGCCACGTCCTCGCGCGCGCCCAGTGGCCCGACTACGACCCGGGCGGCGCCACCTGGCGCAAGGAGCGGCTCGCCGCCGACCCGAAGTTCATGGGCATCTACGGCGCGTGGTCGGACAAGACCGGCGCGCACGGCGTGTGGCAGGCCGGCTCCGTCTTCAAGCTCCTCTCGGCGGTCGCGGCGGTGCGCGAGGGCAAGGTGCTCGACCCGCGGGGCGACCCCGGCTCGTCCTGCCCCGACGACGCCCTCCCCGAGTACCCCTGCACCGAGGTGCACGACGGCCGCCCGTCCTTCACGCTCCCGGGGTGGACCCGGCCCATCCACGATCACGCCGACGGCGGCGCGCGGGGAGACCTCGATCTCGTCGCCGCCATCACGAAGAGCTCCAACGTGTGGTTCGGGCAGCTCGCGCTCGACCTCGGCCCCGGGGCCTACCGCGCGCTCCGCGCCGCGGGCGTCGAGTTCGGCAACCCGGGCCTCGACCAGGAGGCCGACGGCGACTTCACCGGCCTCGGGTCCGCCGGCAGCCGCCGCCTCGCCCAGACCGGGTTCGGCCAGGGCGCGGGCTCGTGGAACGTCACCCAGGCCGCGCGGCTCGTGGGCGCCATCGCCGATGGCGGCACCTACCGCCGCTGCCCCCCCGACCTGCTGCTGGGCGCGTCCTGCACGGCGTCGCCGCTCTTGCCGGACCCCACCGGGCTCGCCGCCGTCCTCTCCGGCATGCAGGGCGTGATGAAGTCCGGCACGGGCGCGCGGCTCGCGAAGGTGCCGGGCGTCCGCATCTACGGCAAGACCGGCACCGCGGACGCCCCGGGCACGCGCGACGAGGCGGCCTGGAAGATCGAGCCCGCCCAGACCACCCTCCCCCACTCGTGGTTCGTCGCCATCGCCGAGCCCGACACCGCGCCCGCGTGCGGCGCGGGCACCGACGGCCGCTACGTCGTCACCGCGGTCGTGCCCCACGGCGGCTTCGGCGCGTCCGCGGCCGGGCCGCTCGTCATCGCGGCGATCAAGGAGCTGCGCACCCTCGGCTACCTGCCGGCCGCCGCCGCCGCGACCACGTCGCCGTGAGCCCCTCGGCGAGCCGGGGATCGGGCGAGCCCCAGGTCCTCCGCGAGGTCCCCGGGCACCGGCGCGTGTCGCGCACGTGGGTGGCCGGCCAGGAGTGCGTCACGCGCGTGCTCCTCTCCACCCAGTTGCCGACGGACCTGGGGCCGCTGGTGGAGAAGATCGTCCTCCACGGGCACGGCACGATGCTCGGGCTCATCCCGGAGGACCTGCAGCTCACGCTCGAGGGCTACCGCGTCGCCGCGCGCCTCCCCCGCGACCTCGGCCCTCCCCTCCCCTGGACCCACGCGGTCGCGGCCGGCGTGGACGCCGACGGGTACGTCTCCATCTCGACGGGCTGGGTCGAGGGCACGCCCCTCCACCACGTCGCGACCCCCTCGGTCGAGGACGCCCGGGCCCGCGCGCTCGACGCCCTCCGCATCCTCGTCGCGCTCCACGCGTGCCTCGTCACCTACGGCGACTTCAAGCCAGAGAACCTGGTGCTCCGGCCCGACGGCAGCATCGCGCTCATCGACCTGGACACCCTGCGCGAGGTCGCCAACCCCACCGCGTATGCCCCGACCCGCGACCTCACGCGCTCGTGGGCCGCGCCGGAGCAGGAGCGCGAGCAGCGGACCTACCTCGCGAGCGACCTCTGGTCGTGGGCCCAGCTCGTCGAGCACCTGTTCCCCGCGGGCGCGCCCCCGGAGTGGCGGAGCGCGCTCGACGCCTGCCGGCTCCACGATCCGCTCCGGCGGCCCCGCACCGAGGGCCTGCTCGCCCACCTGGAGCTCGGCGCCCCGCTCGTCGACTGGCTCGACCGCCCCACGCCGCCGCCCCCCGGCACCTCCACGGAGCGCGTCCCCGAGGCCACGCCCGCCGGCCCGTCCCACCCGAGCCTCTCCGGCCCCGGCGCCCGCCCGCCGTTCGAGACCGAGCGCGTCCCCGAGCGCACCGGCGACCTCGACAGTGCCCCCCTCCGCGAGGGGACGAACCCGTCCACGATCACGACGAGCTCCGCCCCTCGCCCGGTCCAGACCGGCTGCCTCCTGACCGCGTTCGGCGTGCTGGCGGTCGGGGTGCTCACCTGCGGCGGGCTCGGCCTCGCGTGGAACCAGGCGCAGGTGTCCGCGGCGAACGACGCCGCCGAGGACGCCCTGTCCGCCATGAAGGCGAACAAGACCCGGGCCGAGCTCAACCGCGACAAGTCGCAGCGGGAGAAGCTCCGCGCGCTGGCGGCCGACGCCGTCGGCATCCGCGCGACGCCCCGCGCCGAGGCCGTCCACGCGCTCGCCACGGTGTGGGCGCAGGGTTTCCAGGACTCGAACGAGGGGTGGCACCCGGACCGCTACGAGGCCGCTCGCAGCGCGGTGGCGCCGGTCGAGGACAGCCGCGACCCCGTCGCCCTGCTCGCCCGCGGCACGCTCGACGCCGCCGTCTGCCGGCTCAACCGCCTCGATGCCACGGCCGCCGTCCACTGCGGCGACGCCGTCGAGGCCCTCGTCGAGGTGCACGATCGCCTGCCCGAGGACGCCGAGCACCACTGGCTGCGCGTCGAGGCCACGTGGACCGAGGTGCTCGTCCGCAGCGAGCTCGTCGCGCAGGCCCAGACCGCGGGCCTCCCCCCCAACAAGGTGGAGCTCGACGCCGGCCGAGCGGCCTGCGCGCGCGCCGAGGCGTGGTTCGCGTACGCGCCGGTCAACGGGCCGGAGCTGTTCGAGGACTGCCTCCGCCTCGCGGGCAGCGCCGCGGACGTGCCGCAGTACCTGCACTGGGCCGATCTGCTCGTGCGCGCCGACCTCGCCGACGGCGCCCTCCGAGAAATCACGCTAAAACATGTCTATGCCGGGGGCGGTCCCGGCTGTGAAAGCACAGATGTAGACAAGCGGAGGGGTGACTGGCAGGTGAAGGGGCAACCGTGGTGCCTCGCGCTCGGCCATGCCGCGCGGGGGTGCTGGGACCTCGCCCACAGCGTCGAGCTGCGTGACCGCGGCGCCGACCCCGACCATCCCTGGGACGCCCTGTCCCAGGCCTCCGCCTCCCCCTCCCTCCCGGCATGTGCGCGCTGAATGCGGCCGATCATCTACGCCACCCTCTCCATCCTGCTCGCGATGCTCGGCATCGTCGGGGTGCGCGAGGCCGCGAGCTTTCGCCGGGCGAGCGAGGAGCGGGAGCTGCGCATCGTGCGCGACCGCCTGGTGCTGGTCGTCGACCGCTGGGAGGACGCCATCGCGGAGCGGGTGGACCTCTGGCTCACCGAGCTCTCGTCCACCGACAAGGTGCGGGAGCGCGAGCAGTTCCTGCGCGCCAACCGCCCCTGGTTCGACGCCTTCTACGTCTGGGAGCCCGACGAGGTCACGTACCCGACGCCCCAGCTCGACGAGGACCTCGCGCTGCTCCGCTCCGACGCCTGCCTCGCCGCCGCCGGGCGCCAGGCCGGCGCCGTGGATGCCGTGCAGGCCGCCCTGCTCTACCGCGCCTGCATCGGCCGCAGCCCCGCCGTCGAGCTCCTGGCCGCCTCCGAGTCCGCCGAGCTCTTCCTCAACGCCGACCAGCCGCTCGCCGCCGAGCGGGTCATCCGCGAGCTCGGGCCCACCTTCCTCATCCCGCTGCACGAGGCCGCCAACTACGGCGTGAGCGCCCGGCGCCTGGTGTACCTCCGCCTCCAGCTCGCGCGCGCCATGGACACCCTCGGCCGCCCCGACGTCGCCGAGCGCATCGTGGGCGTCCTCGCCTCCGAGATCGCGTTCCTCGACGGCGGCTCGCTCGAGTCGCTGCTCGACCTCTGGGCCTACCCCATCGCCCGCGACCTCCGGGAGTACGGCGGGCCGCTCATCGGCGGCGAGGAGGACGAGCTCTACCTCCGCGCGCAGCGGCGGCTCGACGTGTACCGCGAGGTCAAGACGCGCACGTGGGACCTCCGCGACGTCCCCACCATCGGCCAGGGCCCGCGCCTCCTCGTCGATCAGTACGGCGATCCCCCGTACCTGCTCTTCTTCGCGCGGCTCGAGATGGGCGCGCTGCTCGCGGGCATCCAGCTCGATCAGCCCGCGTTGATCCAGGACTTCCTCGCCTCCGCTCCCGACGATCTGCGCCCGTTCCTGTCCGTGCGCGATCCCACCGGGCGCGTGCTGGGCGGCAGCGAGGAGCCGCTCGCCGCCGAGGCCGCGTTCACCCGCATCCTCCCGCACCTCCGCGTCGGCGTCACGGCGGGCGCCTTCGCCCCGGACACGGGCCTCCGCACCGCGTTCGTGCAGCTCATCCCCATCGGGATCGGCATGCTCATCGGCATCTTCTCGCTCTTCGGGCTCGTCCGCAGCGACCGCAAGCAGACGCTGCTGCTGGAGCGCCAGCGCGAGTTCATGACGCGCGTGACGCACGAGCTGAAGACCCCCCTCGCCGGCATCCGCCTCATGGCGGAGAACCTGGAGATGGGGAGCTTCCGCGACGGCGCACAGCGCGAGAAGTTCGCGCGCCAGATCGTGAAGGAGGCCGAGCGCCTCGGCCAGCGCCTCGACGAGGTCATCCGCGCCGCGAGCCGCCCCATCGAGGAGGGCCGGGACACGCTCGATCCCGTCGATCTCGCCCAGGAGGTCGCCGAGCGGTGGCGGCCGCTCTGCGAGCAGCAGGGGGTCACGCTCCGTGTCGACGCGAGGCCGAACCAGGGCCGCATGATCGGCCGGCCGACCTACCTTCGCGACGCCCTCACGAACCTCGTGGACAACGCCTTGAAGTACCGGAACCCCGAGCGTCGGGGCGAGGTGTGGATCCGTGTGCACGTCGACCGACGGTGGGTACAGTTCGAGGTCGAGGACAACGGCATCGGCGTGCCCCCGAACATGCGAAAGGCCATCTTCGAGCGCTTCCGTCGCGTGGAGGGTCCGGGCCGCGGACGATCCGGCGGGCACGGCCTCGGGTTAGCATTTGTCGCGGAAGCCGTGCTCATACACGGCGGGAAAGTAGAGTGCCGTGAAGGCGTCGAAGGCGGCGCCCGATTCATCATGCGAGTGCGACGGAGGTCATAGATGGAGACGCTTGGGGCCAGCATCCTGGTCGTCGAGGACGACGAGACGCTCGCGATGGGCTTGACGAGCGCCTTGGAACACGAGCGGTTCTCGGTGACGCACTGCGACAGCGGCGAAGCCGCCCTCGAGGCCATCGAGGACGACGTTCCGGACGTGCTCGTGTTGGACGTGATGCTCCCCGGGATGGACGGGCTCTCGGTCCTGAAGCGGGTGAAGTCCGAGCACCCGGAGCTCCCCATCATCCTGTTGACCGCCCGGAGCGCGGAGGTCGACCGCGTGCTCGGCCTCGAGCTAGGCGCGGACGACTACGTGGTGAAGCCGTTCTCCCTGCGCGAGCTCATCGCCCGCGTGAAGGCCCGCCTCCGCGCGCGCCCCGCGGCCCCGCGCGCCCCCGAGGTCTACCGGTTCGGAAAGAACGAGGTCGACCTCCGCCGCCGCATCCTCATGCGCGAGGGCGAGGAGCACCGCATGACCACGCACGAGGCCGGCGTGCTCGCCTACCTCATCGCGCACCGCGGGCGCGACGTGAGCCGGGAGGAGCTCCTGCAGCACGTGTGGGGCTACTCCCCGAGCATGGCCACGCGCACCGTCGACAACCAGATCCTGAAGCTGCGCAAGAAGGTCGAGGAGACTCCCGCCGACCCGCGGCACATCCTCACCGTGCACGGCACGGGCTACAGGTTCGAGGAGTAGCGGGCAAGCGGACCTGGGGGGCTGGCGACGAAGCCCGCGAACGGCTACCGTTCGCCCCGTCGGAGGCCCCCATGCGCTCGTTGCTCGCCATCCTGTTCCTCGTCGGCTGTGCTGGCTCGTCGGATGACTCCGTGAAGGACACGGCGGACGCCGACACCGACACCGATGCGGACACCGACACCGACACCACCCCGGATCTGGATCGCGACGGCGACACCTTCCCGGACAGCACCGACTGCGACGACACCCGCGCGGACGTGAACCCCGCGGTCGCCGCCGACGTGTGCAACGGGCGGGACGACAACTGCAACGGGGACATCGACGAGGACCCCGACCTCACCTGGTACCTCGACGCCGACTCCGACGGCTTCGGCGAGGCCGGGTCGAGCTCGTTCGTGTCCTGCGAGCCCGGCGCGAGCACCTTCGCCACCAACGACGCCGACTGCGACGACACCTCCGCCGCCGCCTTCCCCGGGGCGGACGATGTGTGCGACGGCCTCGACAACGACTGCAACGGCGGCATCGACGACGACGAGTCCACCTGGACCGTCTACTTCCCCGATCGGGACGGCGACGGCTACGGCGACAAGAGCGCCGCCGGTACCGCGACGTGTGACCCCGGCGCCGGCTCCTTCGCGTCGAACGACGACGACTGCGACGACGAGCAGAGCGTCATCTCGCCCGTGGGCTACGAGGTCTGCGACAGCCTCGACAACAATTGCGATGGCAACGTCGACGAGAACGAGGCCGAGTGGACGGCCTACTACCTCGACGGGGACGGCGACGGCGCGGGCACCGACACCATCGTCTACGGCTGTGACGCCGAGTCGGCCGGCGGCGCCACCAACGACTGGGACTGCGACGACCGCGATGCCCGCGAGCCCATCTTCGTGGACGTGTACGGCGGCAGCTCCCGTGGCACGGGGCTCGTCGACAGCCCCCTCGCCTCCGTGCAGAGCGGCATCGAGCGGTCGAACACCTGCGTGAAGGTGGCCGCCGGCTACTACTACGAGGACCTCGACTTCCAGGGCCGCAACATCACCGTCGAGAGCCTCGACGGCGCCGCTGCCACGACAATCCAGGGCTCGGGCCGCGCCCCGGTCGTGTCCTTCACCTACGGCGAGACCTCAGACGCCGTGCTCCGCGGCTTCACGCTCACCGGCGGCGGCGGCTACGCGTCGTCCGGCAGCGACTCCTACTACGACGGCAGCCAGTACGTGTACTACACGTACACGTTCGAGTACGGCGGTGGCATCTACATCTCCGGCTCCTCCCCGACGTTGGAGGAGCTCGTGATCACCGCCAACGCGGTCACCGACTACTACTACACCTACTACAGCGCCACGAGCTACGCCTACGGCTACGGCTACGGCGGCGGGCTCTACAACAACAGCGGCAGCCCCACCCTCACCGACGTCGACTTCATCGGCAACAGCGCCTACATGGGCGCCGCGATCTACGACTCCTACGGCACCACCGTCGGCACGCGGGTCCGGATGCGGGAGAACGTCGCCGAGTACTACACACACTACCTGTCCGGCGGCACCCAGACCTGGGAGAACCTCGAGGTCAACGCGGACTACAGCGACAACGGCTACGCCGGCCTCTACTCGGAGTACGGCACGCTCAACCTGCAGAACTCCGCGCTCGTGAGCTTGGACTACGGCGTGCGCGCCTACGGGTCGAGCGTCACGATGAACAACACCGTCATCACGGGTGTCACCACCGGGTTGGAAGACCTGGGCGGGGGCACCGGCTACTGGTACCTGACGTACAACAACATCTACGGCAACGACCTGAACTTCTCCTCCGTCACGGACCCCACGGGCACCGACGGGAACATCCAGGTCACGCCGGGCTTCGTCTCCTACACGGATGACACCGACGCCGACCTCGACGACCTCTCCCTCACCTCGCGTAGCAGCATGGTGGACGTTGGGGATCCGGCGTTGAGCGATGTGGATGGGACGGGGAGTGATATTGGGGTGTTTGGGGGGCCGAACGGATCATGGTGACAATAGCCGTAGGTCACCCTTCGCGAAGCCGAGCGTCCGGGTCACCTGCCGTAGCGTGAGAGCGAGCGCCGAGCGGCGCTCCTCGATCGGCTGGTCGGACCACGCTTCGAGCACGGCCTGCCGGAACTCTTCGACGTCGATCTCCTCGTCGGCGGGTTCCTAACGCTTGGCTGGCAGCGCCGCGAGTTGGAGGTTGGGGTGATTCCCCCCGGCGACAGTGGGCGCTTCACCGCGCCGAGTTCTCGGCGAGCGCCTGCCTCGATGGCGGAAATCTGGCTGAGGTTGAGGTGGGATGCCGATCGGACCGTTCATCCGCCCTGGAGGCTCAGCCGGTACAGGGCACCGCGCGCGCCCTGGTTCGGCCACTGCGCTGCCATCACGGCCTCCAGCACCCGCTGCTGGACGGCTCCGGGGCAGGCGCTGTACGTGAGCGCGGTCGCTCTGCCTGCGGCGTCGAGGGTGAGCCGGCCCTCGCAGGTGGACGATGGGGGGAGCGCGACCTCCAGCGCCCGCAGCGGGGCCGGAGCGGGCGGGAGCCGCGAGAACTGAGCCGCGGTCGACGGCTTGGCGACGCTCACGGCCTCCTCCCAGCGCCAGGCCGGGGCGTGCAGTACGCGCAACTCCTCGGCCGTCGAGACGGTGACGGCGCGCTCGCCCGCGCCGCCCACGACGGCCAGCTGCACCTGCGCCCTGAGGGGGAGGGTCGTGCGCGTGACCTGCGCGGTCTCCGGAGACCAGACGCCCAACTCGTTGCCGCAGACCGCGACGACCTCCGAGCGGCGGTCGCCGGCGAGGTCCGCTACACCCCGGACGCGACAGTCGGGTCCGCGCACCTCGGCCGCGAGGTCCCGGACGACGACCTCCCCGTCCCCCCGGTAGACATCGAGCATGTACCCGCCGCCCACCGGATCGGTGTGGCCCGCGTAGAGCTCCGCTGTGCCATCCCCGTCTACGTCCCCCGGGAGCAGGTGCCAAGTCATCGCGCGTCCCGGGTCCTCGGCGAACGCGCCCGTGCGCGGCCGAGCGCCCTGGCGCGCGCCAAACACGATCTGAACGAGCCCCGTGTGCACCCCGTGAGGGGCCGGGGTGAAGACGAGGTCGTCCGTGCCGTCCCCGTCGAGGTCACCCGCCACCCCGATGCTCCGGGCCTCGGGTGTGACCGTCAAGCGGGCGGTCGGCTCCGCCGCCCCCGCGAACCACACGCACAGCACGCCGACGGACAACGCGACGACGTCCGTGCGGCCATCGCCGTCTACGTCCGCGAGGCTCCAGTCGCTGGCGTGACCTAGCGGGTTGGTGAGCGGGCGCGCCGAGGCCGCATCACCGGCCGGCCATACCCACGCCCCCGCGCGCTCCTTGGCGAGGAGGTCCGCGCGGCCATCGCCGTCGATGTCACCCCCCGCGCGGACGATGGCACCGCCCACGGTCGGGCTCACGACGCCGCGCCCGCTCCAGTAGACCTCGTTCGTCTCCACCAGGAGGTCGGGGAGCCCGTCACCATCGAGGTCGCCGGGCGGACCAGCAGGGCGCGAGGCGAAGGCGGGAGGCGCCCACTGCTCCACCACGGGAGCGGGAGTGGTGAGCAGTTTGGCCCGGGCGCGGGCCCGCTCCGCGGGGACGTCGTGGGTGACCCACTCGCCGAACGCGCGCCACTGGGCGAGCGTCTCCGTCGTGGCAAAGCCGACGAGGCGCCAGCCCGCTTCCGGCCCGAGGGTGAGGCCCGCGGCGACGACGTCGACCTCCGCCGGACAGCGCAGCGGCACGAGCGCCACCGCTCGCAAGGCCGGACGGCCGGGCCACCAGGCGAGGAGCTCGGGCGCTGGTGCTGCGGCGGCCCACCGTTCGCCGGGGCCGGTCGGGGTGCAGGACGCGGCCCGGATCGCGACGGTGGGGACCGCCGCAGCGGCGCGCCGACTCCGCTCCCCCGCATCGCGGGCGAGGGTGCGGAGGCGCAGGATCTCCGCGTCGTCCCCGTAGGACTCGAGTAGCCGCGCGATACCGGCTCGCTCCTGGAGGACGATCCAGGCGTCCGTGTCCAGCCACTCGGCGGCGTTCGCGCCCGCGCCGGCGCGGCCGATGAGCGTCGCCGCCGCCCCCGCGGCGTCGGAGTCGGAGCTCCCGGCGGCGGGGGCCGCGAGCATCCCGAGCGCACCGAGGAGGTACCGACGTGACATCCGCACAGGGATAACCCACGCTCGTCCCCACGAGGCCGCTCTCCCCACCTGCTAGAGGGCGCAGCGGTCGAGCGCGGCCCGTCCGCGAACACCCCCCGGTGTCCGTTACTGCGCAGTAAGTTGAGCTGGGGAAAAACGAGCGAGAGGGGACAATCGAGTGCCAGAATGGAGCATCCGTCGAGGTGGGCGAATACCTAGGATGGAGGCTGGCTAACATTCGGTGACCGAATCCTCGACAGGCGGCGGTGTCGCGCCGCGGTCCCCAGCGACGATGGGAGGCGGGCCGGGCTACCGGCCGTGCTGCGTCGCTTCCGACGACGCCCCGGCGGGAGTTCGACCGTGTTGAAGCCGGACATTCGGCCGCCTCACCGCCCCGTCGGCCACCACCTCCGTCCATTGTCCCCATGAACCCCACGGCGGGCCCGGTGGGGGCTGGTAGGCTGAAATCCACCTGTTTCCTTGGTCGTGGTGATTTGCCCCGGTGATGCACGAGCAGCCGGGTGCATGGCGACAATTCGAGGGTCCCGGTGCCCGCGGGAGCCGGTCGTGGCCGTTCGCGCGAGCGTGGGGTTCGCCCGGCTCATGCGCGATGCCTTCGCCGGGCGGGGCCGTGCACGCGACGAAAGGCTGGCCGCCACGCGGACGCGCTTCGAGCGGCTCCAGATGGAGGCGCGGGCCTGCTTCGACGCTGGACGGCGGGCCTCCGGACTCTGGTGGCGCTCTCGGATCGCGCAGCTGATAATGAGGCATTGGGCGCGCCGAGGGAGCTGCGGCACGACTTGCGTCGAACGAAGATGCGGGTACCCACGTTCGAAACGCTCCTCGGCGCGGGGTCGCGCTGCTCGCCGATGGCATCCCGCTCGCAGCAGGCGCGCCCGCGCCGCGAGGGAGGCCGTCCGCGCGCCCGCCGCGGCGCCAGCTCGGCCAGCGGGACTCGGCTCGGGCATCCCCGCTCGTCCACCGTCTACGATTCTCGTACATCGCGCGACCCGCGCGAGAAGAGGAACGGCGCGGGCCACACGGCGATCACCGGGTGCAACAGGAGCACGGACGCGTACCACCCGCTGACACCCGTGCACCCGTTGTCCGCGCGCCGGATCATCAGCGCCCAGATGGCGGTGAGCGCGACGAACGCTCCCGGCAGGCCATGCCGACGGCCGCCGAGCAGCACGCCGACAGGCACGAGGAGGAGCGTCCACGCGAAGCGGGCCTCGTGTAGGTCCGCCACGAGGAACGCACCCCAGCCGGCGGCGACGCCCACCCCGAATAGTCGCCGTGCGAACCTGGGCGGGGGGTGAGTGCGCAGGGTGGCGCGCAGGAGCGTGGAGAGCCCCAGGCCCACGAGTGCCGCCCACCACGCCCAGTCCTCGTCGGAAGGGCGACTGGCGCCACGCTCCAGAAGCGGGACGAAGGGGAGGAGAAACAGGCCGAACACGAGTCGGAGAGGCATGCCGCATCCTGAAGCAAGCGGCGTGCCGCGCGAGCGACGTGCTGGCCCTCCGACCGAACGCCCCGCCCCCTCCCGCCGCCCCCGCTCCACGGCCCGGGGGGCGGATCGGGCCAACCGGTGCGCCCACGGAGGCCTCCGACCGCCGACGCGCGCGGCCGGACCTCGCTCACGAGGGTATGCGGTCTGCCATGTTCCCAACCGCCTGGGCTCCGAGGGCCCTCTGCGTCGGCCTGATCGCCGGCTGTGACCCACACTTCATCACGCACTTCGACGTGGAGGTCACCGCGGCTGGCGTGCCGGTCGAGGGTGTCACCCTTGTCGCCTTCCCCGCAGAGCCGCTCGGAGGTCAAGGGGACTCGTCCCGCGCCCAGACCGGCGCGTCCGGCCGGGCGCAGTTCGAGGGCGGGCAGTTTCTCGGCGACCCGGCCACCGTACTGGTCGCCTCCCACCCCGGATACGGGTTGTGGGTCGGCGGGGCGGGGGCGCAGTTCCCCTTCGAACCTCGCTTCGGGCTGCTCGGTGGGCCGACGGAGTGGGACGCGACGGTGCACGTGCAGTTCCAGCCGCCCCGCGCCGACGTGGGCAGTCCGGTGACGTGCGAAGGTCGGCGCTGCGTGTGGACCATTTCGAGCCCTCAGGGCGGGGACCTGTTCCTGGTGGACCCCGTCGCCGGCACCGCGGTCGACCTCCACTCCCGGGGCCAGGCAGTGGGCACCGGCGCGGTGCGCTTCGCAGTCGAGATCCCAGTGCCCGGTCGTTTTCACCTGGTCGCCGACGTCGAGCCCCTCTACGCCGTGGACGGTACGAGGACGAAGGCGGCCGGCGTCCACGTCGTGCACGTGTCGGACCCCTTCGACGTGGCCGACTGAGTCGATCCGATGTGCCCGTGCGTCGCCGTGGAGGGGCGCTGGACGAGGCCGCACTGTCGTGACGATGAGCCCAGCGCCAGCCCCTTCACGGAGAAGGAATTTCGCGGTGCGGTTCACCGCCTCATCCGCGAGGCGCTCGACTACATCGAGCGGAACTTCCTGTCGGTCACGGTGATCAAGCAGGCGGCTCACGCCCGCAGGGCCCCGTGGTTGCCGAAGGGGAGAGCCTGATGGCCGCCCGTGGACTCGCCGCCTACAACGCCACCCCCCACCTGCACTTCGGCCTCCGCACCCCCTCATCCCTGATCTCGATGCTCCATTGTCCCCATGAACCCCAAGGCGGGCCGGGTGGGGATTGGTAGCCCGAGGTCCGGTCGCCGATGCCCGTCGGCCTATCGGCCGCCGATCCCCGCCAGGGTCCACGCGCATCCGTCGCGCTCGAAGCTCATGGAGAGTGGCGGGAGCTCGGGAACCGTGAGGGTGACCGTGGCTTCGTCGCCTTCCGTGGTGGCGGTGCGATGCAGGTCGCGGGTGGCCGCGAGAAGGGTCCAGGCGCGCAGCTCGTAGAAGGCGACGAGGCCCAGGATCGTGTTGCTGCCGAGGTCCGGGAAGGGGCGGGAGGAGCCCTGGCAGCGGGCGTAGGCGTCGAGGTCGCCGTGGGAGATGGCGGCCAGGCAGAGGTCCGCGGCCTGCTCGAGGGTCGGGCAGGCGACGGGCGCGGGAACGGCGAGGCGTTCGACTGCGGCGCGGGTCGTGGCCATGTCGTCGCATCCGGGCCCGAAGAACGTGCCACCCAGGTTCGTGCCGCAACCCAGCGCGACCAGGGGGCCCCCTGAAGCCGGAACCCGGTACAGGTCCGCCTCGAGCCACCGCGCGGGTGCCCGGTCGAGCTCGCCGCAGGGTTCCCAGGGCTCGCCATCGAGGTCCGTGAGGAGCGCCGCGAAAGGCGAGACGCGCACGCCGGCGGCGACGAGCGTGTCGCCGTGCTCGGCGCGGGCGATGGAAGCGGCCCCCTCGAACAACCGCTCCGGCGCGCCTGTGTAGGGGGCGGGAAGGTGCCAGAGATCCGAGAGGGGGGCGGCGCAGCGGTCTTCGCGATCGGTCGCCCGGGGGAGAGTATACCGCAGGGTGCCGGCGGGGGAGACGTGGACGTGCTCCGCGTCGGCCGGCAGCGAGGGTGCCGCGGTGATCGCGGCCGTGCGGAGGTCGAGGACGGCGTCCCCCTCTTCGCGCCGGAGGCGCACGAGGCCACGGTCGAGGTCCTCGGCTCCTCTGACGCCCGAACCCATCGACGAGCTCGACGCGGCGGACATCCGCACGGCCTCGCCCGGCCCCTCGGCGGGGAGCAGGACGAGAACGGCGCCCCCGTCCAGCGTCGGCCAGACCTGCATGGTCCGGGCCGTGGTGACGTAGACGCGGCGCGGCTTCTTCGCGCCCTTGGTCGGGACGGACCAGACCTCGGTCTCGCGTGTCCCGTGGGCGTCGACATGGACCGCCTGCACGAGCGCGTTCGGCGATCCCGGGAAGTGGAACAGGGCGCCGAACGTGCGGGACGCGGAGTCCTCCGCGAGCGGGAGCTCGCCGAGCACGGTAGGGTCGAGGACGCCGGAAGGGCGGAACGCCACGACGACGACGGCGCGGCTCTGGTGCTTCGTGCCGGCGCTGAGGACGCGGCCGTCGGCGAGGGAGACGAAGTCCTCGAAGGCGGTGCCGATCGCGGGCGCCTCGAGCACACACGGGCCGGAGCTCGTCCACCGGGGACCCGCGCGCAGGGAGGCGACCTCGGTCGCGCTTGTGGGATCGCAGCCGGCGGGGCTCATCGTCGCCGACTGAGGCGGGGCGGGTGCCGCGGCGAGCGCCAGCGCAGCCCGCAGGGCGAAGAGGACGACGGCGAGTGCTGCGGCGGGTCGAGACGTCACTCGGCGCTCCAGGCGGCCGCGAAAGTGGATACCGCCTGCGGTTCAGCTTACCCCGGAGGTCCATGCTCGCGCTCCTCCTCTCCGTCCCCCCCTCCCTCGGCGCCCCCCTCGACCTCGCGCCGGAGGTCGCGATCGCGCTCTCCACCGCCTGCGACGCGCGCGACGCCGATGCCTGCCGGACCCTCGCCGCCTCGTCGCTTCAGGCCTGGGCCGCATCCGTCGTCGACAACGCCTGGGGCAACGCCGAGGTGGCCGACTGGCGCTTCGCCCAGACCACCGCGCTCGTGGCGGCCGCTTGTGCGGCCGGGGATGCGTCGAGCTGCCGAGACCTCGGCGACGACCTGGGGGCGTGCCGCGCCGGTGAAGCCGCCGCGTGCACGAACGCGAGCGCGCCGATGGTGCTGCTGCTCCCGGTGTTGAACGAGGCGTGTGGGGCACGTCCGGGAGGCACGGCGTGCGCCCGACTCGCCGAGAACGGATGGGTGGGCGGCATCGTGACGCACGTCTCCGCGTTCCGCGGACGGGGTTCTTGGCGCTTCGGCGGCGACGGTGCGCGCGTGGAGACGCTGTCGACCGGCCCCGCGTTCGAGGTGGCGTCCGCGGCAGGACCCCGGCGCCTCGAGCTTCCGCCGGAGGTGCATGAGCACCTGCGCGGCCTCGTGGGCGAGATCCCTGGCGGCCTCGCCGTCGTCCTGGACAGCCCGGACGCCCCGCACCCCACGACGGCCCTGCTCCGTCTCCGCGACGGCGCGTGGAGCGTGCATCCGCTGCGCCTGCCGGCCGGGACGCCGAAGCTGCGGACGTGGGGAAGCCTCGCCGACGGCCGCCTGCTCGCGATCCTCGAGGCGGAGGAGGACCCGGCCTCGTCCGCGCAGGTGCTCGCGCTCCTCGACCCCGCGACCGGCGAGGCGACGGTGCTCGCGGAGGTGCCGCGCCCGGAGCACCAGGCCGTGCACCTGCTCGCGGTGGGGGAGGGCCTGGTCGCGTGGTCGGGCGGCGGGCACGTCACTCGTGCGTCGCTGACCGTGCACGGCAAGGGGGCGGTGCGGATCGGGAAGCCGAAGGATCTCGACCTCGTGACGCTCGGGGAGGGAGGCGAGGAGCTCGACGTGGCCGACCTGTTCGTCGCGACCGACGGGGCCGTCTGGCTGCGCATGTCGTCGGGGCGGTGTGTCCGCTGGGGGAACGGCGCCCCGGTGTCCGTCGGTGAGGCGGAGGAGCTCGCGGTCGTCGCCGGTGGGCGCGCCGCGCTCCTGAACGGCAGGCAGCTGCAGGTCGTGGACGCGAAGGGCGCCGAGGTGGGGCGCGTGGGGCTCTCCGAGCCCGGGGAGGGACTCCAGGCCTCGCCCGACGGTCGGCGGCTCCTCCTCGGCACGTCGTGGGCCGACGTCTCCGAGGTGGTGGTGGTCGAGCTCGCAGCCGGGGGCGCCGAGCCTGCCTGGCCCGAGGCGCTCCCGCTCGTGGACGACTGGAACGGCACCAACAAGATGAAGCCGGACGTGCCGGTGACGGTGATGGACGCCGCCGGCGTCCCGCTCGCAGGGCTCGAGGTCGGTTGGAGGATGCGGACGGACGTGCTGGGACGGGGCCTGGTGCGCGCCTACCCGGGGGAGCCGCTGGTCGTGGGCTACCCGCCTCCTCCGGAGGCCAGCGGTCTCGATCTCCCAGCCCCCCTCGTGGATGGACGCGTCACCGTCCGCTCCCTCGCCGAACGCCGCGCCGCCGCGATCGCCGTCGGCCCGGGCGCGACCTTCACGCGCGACGCCGCCGGCCTGCACGTGACCGCGCTGGACCCCGCCGGGCTCTGGGCGTCCGTTCTGCGCGTCGGCGACACCCTCGTCGTCGAAGGCCGCCCGCCGCCCGGCGGATGGACGGGTGAGACGCTGTGGGCCGCGGCGTCCGCCCGCTGGCCCGCGGACGGCGTCCACGTGGCCGCCACGCGGATCCCGCACAATCCGCCGAATGGGGAGGAACTCCTCACCGAAGCGCTGGTGCTCGACGGCGGGCCCGCCTGCCGACCCGGCCGGGGGGGCTTCGGGGATTGGGCAGACGCCTCGGGCGGGCACGTGGGGGTGCCCGTCACCTGCCCGGTCGCGGCGCAGGTCGGCGCACACCTGCGCCCGTGGACAGCGGAACGACGGGCGGAGGCGGAGCTCGACACGAGCGTGCTGGGCGCGTGGACGGAGGTCCAGCCCGCGTGGGATCGGAGCGCCCGCTCGAAGACCGCCTACGAAATCAGGCCGCACGGGACCGTGCGGACCTCCAACGCCTGGGTTGATGGGCCGACCCGACGAAGCGCTGCCGCGGCTCCTTGAGGCCGGACGCGCGGACCTCGGAGACTTTGGCACCTTCGAGGTCGGCGCTGACCTGCGCCACCCAACGATCGAGGCCGATGGTCTCCACTACGAAGGCCGGCGGTACCGCGTCGAGGCCCGTCTCGCCGGAAAGGTCTACGCGCGACCGTTCGGGGTGGACGTCGCCTTCGCCGAACCAATCGTCGGGGAGCCCGACACCCTTCACGGCGCGCCTTGGCTGGAGTTCGCCGGTATCGCGGCGACGGTCGTCCGCGCCTACCCAGTCGCGACCCATGTCGCGGAGAAGGTGCACGCGTACACGCTGCCAAGGCCCACTCCGAATTCTCGTGTCAAGGACACTCCCGGACAGCGCAATCCTCGGGACGATCCGGGCGCTCACGGGCGCCGAGCTACGCGCGGCGATCGACTCGACCTTCCGACATCGGGGCACCCATCCCGTTCCTGACGGACTCCCTGCGGCCCACTCGCGTGGGCCGCACCTTACGCCGACCTTGCCCGGAGGGATGGCGTGGCCGGACCTCGAAGCTGTGACCGCCGCCGCCCGCGCGTTCGTCGACCCGGTGCTCGCCAACGCGCGCGAGGTCGCGTGGACTCCGGGGGAAGGCTGGCGATGATCGAGGGTCTACCTACCGGTCACCTGGCGCTTCCGCGGCGACGCGACCTCCGCCCGGGCCCACCCCCGGTTTATCAGGCGTGACCCCTCAGGCGGGGCCGAAGGGTCCTGGTGACAAACCTGGCGTTTCGTCAGGTGAATCACCCTTGGGAGAGATGGGTCTTGGCGTCGTAGATGTTCACCGGCTTCATGACCTGAGCGGAGCGGCCCTGCAGGGGCGACGTCAGCGCCGGTCGCCCACTGTCCCCCTGCCCCCCACGCGGGCCCCGAGAGGCAGCGAGACCCGAGAGGCAGGGTGACCCGACCGAGAAGTCACCCCGGCGGGAAGTAGATCCCGTCCCCCAGCGCGCCGACCGGCCGACCGAGGATGTGCTCCGCATGGGCGCGGTTCGGCAGGAAGAACGTGGCGTGCATGTCCGCGCAGGGGCGGTCGCGCCGGCCGACGGGGAACACCCGCGCCGTGACCTGCACGGCGTCGTCCACCTCCACGACCGCGCGCTCGGGGACCGCCTCGAACTCGTATTCCTCGCCGACCCGCAGCGGGGCCTGGTAGCGGATTGTCGCCGAGCTGGTCACGCCCACCCGCCCGAGGTGGGACATCACGAGCCACCCCATCAGCCCGTCGAGGATGGTGAAGGCGATGCCGCCGTGGGCGATGCCGACGATCCCGGAGTGGTCGCGCTCCACGCGCATCCGTACCCATACCCGGCCGGGCTCGACCGACGGCGTGAGCCGCAGCCCGCGCGGGTTGTCCGGACCCGACCAGAAGCAGCTGTACTCCGGGTCCTTCCGCCAGGCCTCGCGGGCGCGGTGCACGTCGATCACCGGGGCCACGAAGGCCCGGGGCGGAGGCGGCTCGGCGGGAGGCGGGCTCGGCCGAAGCACCTCCGGCGCCGGACCGGGCGAGGGGCGAGAGGCCAGGAGCGCGGCGATCTCGGCGTTCACCCGGCCAGCCTCCTCGCGGGCCACCCAGTGGGTCGCGCCGGGGATCCGCACCACCCGCACGTCCCGGCCGTGGGCCTCGATGCCCTCGAGGCAGCCGGGCAGGAGGAACGGGTCGTCCATCCCCCACAACACCAGCGTCGGCGCGACGACGGGCGGGGCCGGCTCGACGTCGAGACCCCAGCTCCGGTAGTACGCCAGGATCCCGGTGAGCCCCCCGGGCCGGGACCAGACGCCCAGGTAGGCCTTGCGGTCGGCCGCCGAGAACACGTCCGGTGCCCGCGCGGAGCCGAACACCTGCGTGGCCAACGTCGCGCAGCCGTTGGCGCCCAGCCACTCCTCGACGCCGGGGCGCCTGAGCCGCGAGATGTACCGGCTCGCCTCCTCCTGGGCCGGATCCACCGCGATCCGGTGGGCCAGGTGCGCGGCGGGCGGCGCGTTGATCACGACGAGGCGGTCCACGAGCTCCGGGCGCCGCGCGGCGACCTCCCAGGCGATCATGGCGCCGACGTCGTGCCCGACGAGCGAGACCCGTTGCCCCGGAGCGATCGTGCGGATCAGGCCCGCGATCAGCTCCCCGACCACCCCGAGCCGCGGCTCGCCGCCGAGCGGCGCCGAGAGGTTCACCCCGGGCAGGTCCACGGCGATCACCCGGTGGGTCCGGGCGAACGCCACGAGCTGCGCCTTCCACGCGTACCAGAACTCGGGGAGCCCGTGCAGGAACAGCACGACCGGCCCCTCCCCGCCGCTCACGAGGTGGAGACGGACGCCGTCGACCGTGACCTGTGACGCCTGCAACGTTGTTTCTCGGCTTCGCGACACGGTCAACCTCCCAGCTCGTTGAGCTCGTCGAGCAGCGAACGGGTGACGTCGTCGTCGTCGGGCGGCGCCTCCGGGGCGGCCGGCGCCACGGCCTGTCGGACGACCGCCTCGGCCACGGCGCGCAGGCTCCTCGCCTCGCCGAGCAGGTTGACGGGGAGATCCAGCCCCGCGTCCTGGCGAATCCGCTGATGCAGGCTCACCGCGCGGAGCGAGTCGAGGCCGAGCTCGGCCAACGAAGCGTCGGGGTCGCGGACCGGCCGATCCAGCTCCTCCGCGGCCACCCGCTGGAGGTACCCGACCACCCGCTCCGTCTCCGCCCGGACCGCCTCGCGGAACGCCGCGAACGCCCGCGCGTCCCCGTCGACGGGCCCCGCGGTCACGCCGCGCAGCTCCGCGTCCAGACGCGCGGCCACGGTCTCGGCGTAGGCCGCCGCGCATTCGGTGAGCTCGAAGGAAAACAGGGTCGAGGCGTGCCAGGTCCGCCGTTGGCCCTGGAGCTCCTCGGCGCGGGCCAGCGCGCCCTGGGCCACGTCGTCCGCGCTGAAGTGAGGGAAGTAGCGCCATTGCTGGTGGTGCAACATCCGGACGAGGCGCCCGCCGAGTCGCGCGAAGTCCTCGGCGAAGCGCGCGGCCGGATCCACCCCCTCCGGCGCTCCGTACGCGACGATCGCCACCACCGGCCGCGACGGATCGGGCTGGACGAACGAGGCGACATGCCCGCGTCGGACCGCCCGCTGCGTGTTCTCGAGCAGGAAGCACCAGCGCCCGCGCAGCGCCTCGGGCAGGTCCTCCACCACGGCGTAGGCGCTCGCGTACGGCAGGTGCCGCACCCGTCCGAAGAGCCGGCGCTCCTCCGCCGTGCTGTCGAGCCAGCCGAGCGCGGCCGCGGGCGTGTGGGCGATGACGAGCCGGTCGAAGCGCTCGGTCCGGAGGCCCTCGGGCGACCGGCTGGTGAGGGTCACCCCCGCGTCGTCACGGGTGGCGGACACCACCTCGGTGCCGACGCGCACGTCGTGGAGGCCCGCCGCGACGCGCTCCCAGAGCGCCCCGAACCCGTGGGCGAGCTGGTACCGGCCCGCCTGGTCCTGAGTGTGGGCGAAGGACTTCGCGAGGTAGACGGCTGGGATCTGGTCCTCGAGGTGGCCGTAGCCGGCCGCCACGAAGATCGGGCCCATCCAGCCCCATATCGCCGCCAGCCCCTCCCGATCGATCCACTCCGCCACCGGCACGGCCAGGGACGGGTCGGTGGGCAGGCCCGGAGACGCGGCGCCGGTCCGGCGGAGGATCTCGGCCACCCGCTGCCGGGCCGCGCGGAGCGCCGGGGTCTCCACCTTCGGCAGGATCCGGCCGCCGAGATCGATCGTCACGTCGGGGAAGTCGGGGACGAGCGGCTGTCCGTGCTCCCGCGCCAGGCCCACGATCGTGGGGTACGCGGCCGGGAAGATCATGTGGCCGCCGAGGTCGCAGGTGACCCCCTCGAAGGTGCGGGTCTGGCACATGCCGCCCACCTGCGGATCCCGCTCGAACACGGTGACCGCGTACCCGCGCCGCTCGAGCGCCCGGGCGAGGGTGAGCCCCGAGGCGCCCGCGCCGACGACCGCGACACGGGCCCGCGGGGACGCTGCCGGCGAAGGAGCGACCGGCAAGGCCGCGGCCGAAGGGGCGACCGCTACGGGCGCGGGCGAAG
>JAUXTN010000225.1 GCA_030684355.1 Pseudomonadota bacterium | reverse complement strand
CGGGGTCGCGCTTCGCGCTCCGCTCGCGCGGCCGCTCCCGCGGCGGCGCGGAGCCGGCCGGCCCAGCCGTCCGCCCGCCGGTCACCGGCCGCGCGCTGCGCATCGCTACCGCGTGTAGGCCGCGATCACGGTGGTCGACACCTCGGGAGCCACGTGGCGTGCGTCCATCTCCACGGTGAACGCCTCGGTGAAGCCGGGGGTCACCCGGAAGTCCCACGAGCGGCGGATCGGGCGCCACCGCCGGCGCACCTCGAAGCGACCGGGAGCGCGCCGCAGGACCGCGTACCGATCCCCGTTGTAGACGACCACGTGCTCCGGCAGCAGGAACACGCCACGGCGGCGGCCGGCGGGCTGGGGGCGGTCGCGCTGGGCGCGCTGCCAGCGGGGGTACACGATCCACGCGGCTGGGAACACCATCACGACGTGCAGGGCGAGGAAGGTCTCCACGGCGTCGCCCTCGAACGTGCCCGCCCACAGCGCGCCAATCCATCGGTACATCGAGACGACGTAGATCCCCACCCACCCCACGACCCCGATCGTCCCGTGCCAGTCGAAGCCGGCCTCCCCGTCGTCCACGGCCAGCGTCGGCCAGAACACCGCCCCCGCCGGCAGCGGCCGCGTCGCGTCGGTCAACGCTTGCACCTCCGGCGCCACGTCCGCGTGGTACGCCCCGACGACCTCCTCCATCAGGGCGCCGTCCACACCAATTCGGCGACCTCCGGGTCGGGGAGCCACGCCGCGGCCTGCTCCTGGCCCTGCACCCACTGGAAGAACGCGGTGGTGGCGGTCGCGATGATCGGGTGGGCCACGTCGTCTGAGAGGTAGGGCGGGCCGCAGTCGTCGAAGGTCGGGAGGATCGCGCACGCGTCCGAGAAGGTGAAGTGGCCGGCGCCCTCGACCTCGCCGAGGAACCGCGTCTCCACCGTCAGGCCGGCGTAGAGCGGGGTCACCTGGCTGGCCATCGGCGTGAGGGTGTCGAGGCTCCCGCCGAGCACCATCGTCGGCACTGCGATGTTGGCGAGGCCGCCGACGAGCACCTCGTAGCCGGCGGGCGCCATCGGCACCGCGGCCCACACGCGCGGGTCGCCGAAGTCGAGCGTGGTCTCCCCCGCCGCGGCCATCGAGGCGGCGAAGTCCGCGCACAACCACTCGTCGTGGGTGGCGCACCACTCGGCGGAGGCCGCCGCGTCGAGCGTGGCGCCCGCCACCGCGAAGGTCGTGTAGCCGCCGAAGGAGTGCCCGGAGATCGCGTAGCCGGCATCGGGGTCCACACACCCCTCGAGGAGGCCGCCGGGGGCCGCCGCCACGTCCACGAGCCAATCGAACGTGGCCGCGACATCCGCGGGCCGGCGCAAGGCGAGGGTGCCGAGCGCGGTGGAGTTGTCGAAGGCGGTGTTCCCGGTGTGCTCCGGGGCGACCACCACCCACCCGTGGGTGGCAAGGTACTCGGTCAGGAAGATGGATTGGTAGCGGAGGCCGCTGTTCCCGTGGGAGAACAGGAGCACGGGCCGCGGAGCGGAACAATCGGGTACGGCGCGCTCCCGGGCGGTGCCGGAGAGGAGGTCGTCGTAACGGTAGAGGTCGTCGTCGGCCTCGAGCGAGGGGAACCACACCTGCACGGGGAGCTCGACGCCATCGGGGCTCCCGACGGACGGGGGGGCCGTGAACGCGTCCGCCTCGGTGCCCGCGAGGTAGGGGCCCGGCGCATCGGGCGGGTAGAAGGTCAACTCACCCGCGCCGGTGTCCTCGGCGGACGGAGCGCAGGCAAAGAGCACGACGAGCAACATGGACCCTCCGCTGCGCCCTTATTGCGGAGCCTGCCGACGTGCGGATAGGCGGGCGGCCAAGCGGAGCCTCCTGTGCGTCCCACCACCATCGACGGCGTGCTGACCGAGCTCGACCGTCGCATCGCCCACGCCCGGAGCACGAGCTCGTCCCTCGGCTATTTCCCGGCGCTCTACCGCCGGGTCACGGCGCGGATCCAACAAGGCGTCCGGGACGGGGAGTTCGAGGACGACGAGCGGATGGAGCGGATGGACGTGGTGTTCGCCAACCGCTACCTCGATGCCTGCGCGGCGCACGACGCCGGCGCGCGGTCCACCGCCGCGTGGCAGCTCTCGTTCGAGGCCGGGCGCATGTGGCCGCCGCTGGTGCTCCAGCACCTCCTCCTCGGGATGAACGCCCACATCAACCTCGACCTCGGTGTCGCCGCGGCGGAGACCGCCCCGGGGCAGGCGCTGCCGTCGTTCCAGAAGGACTTCAACCACATCAACACGATCCTGGCCTCGCTCCTCGACAGCGTGAAGGCCGACCTCGAGGCCATCTGGCCCCTGTTGGGCCGGTTCGACCACGCGATCGGCAGCACCGAGGACGTCATCGCGAACTTCTCGATGCGGAAGGCGCGCGGCGCCGCCTGGGCCTTCGCGGAGGAGCTCGCCGCCACGCCCATCGCCCAGCACCCCGCCGCGATCGCCCGGCGGGACGCCGAGGTCACCGCCTTCGGCCACTTCCTTTTGAGGCCCGGGTTCTTCATCCAGGCGCCCATGCTGCTGGTCCGCGTGTTCGAGCGCGGCACGGTGCCGTCGAAGATCGACCACCTCGCGTCGTGAGCGCCCGTTCGCGGCGCGGGAGTCGGGTCAGAGCCCCCGCAGCGCCAGCCACGACCGGATCCGCCAGGGGCGATCGATGCGCGCCTTGAAGCCCGGGGTGTGCGCCGTCGAGGCCAGCGCCTCCTCCCAATGCTGCCGCGCCGCGACCTTGTCCCCCGCGGCCGCCGCCGCCCGGCCGGCCTTGAACCACCCCTCCGCGTAGGAGCTGTGGATCGCCGTGGCCCGCTCGAACGCCGCGAGCGCGGGGCCCGGCTGGCCGTTCGCGAGGTAGTGGTCGCCCAGGCGCACGAGGGGCTCGCCGAAGCGGAGGTCCTTCCGGAGCGCGAGCGCGCGCTCGATGGAGGCGCGGCCCGGCTCGGTCTCGCCGAGGCGAAGGTGGGCGAGCCCCAGGTAGAGGTGGGCCAGCGCCACGTCGGGATGCCGCCGCGTGACCTCTTCGAGCAGGGTCTTCGCCTCGGCCGGCCGCCGCGTCGCGAGGAGCCCGCCGAGCTCGGTGCGGTGGTCCGTGTGGTGCGGATTCATGTGCAGCTCGGCCCGGAGCTGCCGGATCCGGGACCACGTGCGGAACGGCGCGCGCGGATCGGGGACGCGCCCGAGCCAGACGGTGCCGCCGCCGAAGTAGAGCGCGGCGATCACGGCGATGCCGAGCAGCGGGCTGCCCGTGACTTGCGAGACGAGGATGTAGATGAACCAGGTCTTCATCGCGGCGGGAGACTATCCGAAACCCCGCGCGCCGCCGCCTCAGGTGCAGGAATAGGCGCCTCCCGCGAGGGTGCACGTGCGCTCCCGGATGGCGACGACATCGCCGTCCTCGTCGCGGTCCTCCTGGTGAACGGTCGCCTGCCCGGGCGCGCCGAACGTCACCTCGGCGCTCACGCCCATCGCGCCGTCCGCCCACTCCAGCACCCCGATGGCCTCGCGCAGCACGCCGTCCTGGTACGACAACCAGGACGTGGGCTCGGCGCCGCAGCTCTCGCGCGAGAGCGCCACGCGCAGGAGCGGGACGCCGGCCTCGTCGGCGGAGACGAGCGCCCAGTCGCCGAGGTAGGTCCCGTCCTCGGGGTAGAGCGTGAGCTGCTGGACGTGACCCGCCTCGCGCAGCCACGCGACGTTGTTGCCCTGGGCGTCGAGCGCCACCACGATGCGCTCGGGGATGCCGTCGCCGTCGAGATCCGCGTCGCGGCCCATGGTGGAGAGCAGCTCGCGCGCCACCCACCCGCGGATGGCCCCCATACGCACCTCGACGCGCTCGCCGACCTGCTCGACCACGGTGAGCCGCGTGCCCACCGGGAGGCGGCGGACCACCGGGGCGTCGGTGGCGAAGTCGCCGCGGAGGTTCACCAGGGTGGCGGCGGTGTAGACCGCGACGCCCGGGGGCAGCTCCTCGTAGTGGCCGAGGTGATGCCAGTCGGCCGCGGCGGCGAAGGAGACGAGGAGGAGAGGG
The DNA here is from genome assembly GCA_030684355.1 of Pseudomonadota bacterium. GTDB lineage: Bacteria > Myxococcota_A > UBA796 > UBA796 > SXON01 > CAJBVW01. The sequence goes on along the minus strand of JAUXTN010000225.1, from coordinate 48,640 downwards.
AGCATGTGGACCTCGCCCCGCCAACGATTGCATCCGGCGTGCCACGCCCTGAAACGCAGGTGCGACCTGCATCGCGTCCCGCGTGGCGGCGGGTGGACCGGACCCGTCGCCGCCCGGGGTTGCGCGCCGTCTACCGTCGATAGATCGCACGTCCGCGTGGGGCTCGCGCTACACTCGGGCGAGCCCCGGAAGCCCTCATGAAGCGTGTCCTCGTCGCGTTCTTCGTCTCGACCGTCGCCCTCCCGGGCGTCGCCCTCGCCGAGTGGTCCATCACCAACAGCGACGCGAACAGCTACTCGCTCATCAAGGCGTGCGGCTCCAAGACCGAGGACTGGTCCATCGCCGGCGGGACCACCAAGAAGCTCTCGATCCCGGCGGGCGCCACGTCCTGCACGATCAAGCTGAAGGACACCTCCTGCACGGTGAAGGACGGCGACGCCTGCCTCATCAAGTCCGGGAAGATCGCCAATAAGTAGCCCGTCCGCGCCCCGAGGTCAGCCTCGCAGCGCGCGGATCACCCGTGCACGCTCCGTCGCGGTCAGGAACGGGTGCACGGGCAACGAGAGCCCGCGCGCCGCGGCGTCCTCCGCCACCGGGAACTGGCCGTGGCGCCATCCCGCGTCGGCGAACACCGGCGCGAGGTGCACCGGCGTGGCGTACTCGATCTTCGTCTCGACGCCAGCGCGCAGGAGCCTCGCCTTCACGGCGTCACGATCGGGGATGCGCACGACGAAGCTGTACCAGGCGCTCTCCACGCCGGGGGCGGGGAGCACGGGTTCCCGGTCCGCGAACGCCTCCCGGTAGGCCGCCGCGTTGGCGGCGCGCGCCTGCCGCCACGCCTCGAGGTGCGGCAGCCGCGCGGTGAGCACGGCCGCCTCCAGCGGGTCGGCATACGACGGGGTGCGGGCCGCGCGGAGCACGATGGCATCGGCGCCCTCGGGGTCGCGCGCGGTCTCGGCGCGGGCGGCGAGCGCCTCGTCATCGGTGACGATCATCCCGCCGTTCCCGGCCCCGCCGAGCGGCTTGGACGCGAAGAACGAGAAGCAGCCCGTGGGCCCGAGCGGGGCACGGCGCCCGGCGAGCGAGGCGCCGTGGGCCTGGGCGCAGTCCTCGATCACGGGGATCCCGAGGCCGAGGAGCGGCGCGACCTCCGCGAGGTGGCCGTGCATGTGGACCGGCACGATGGCGCGGGTCCGGCCGGTGATCGCCGCGCGCACGGCGTCCGCGCGCACGCACAGGTCCGAGGGGTCGGGATCCACGAGCACGGGGCGGGCGCCGAGGTTGCGGATCGCGAGGAGGGTCGCCACGAAGGTGTGCGCGGAGGTGACGACCTCGTCCCCGGGGCCGACCCCCGCCGCCGCGAGCGCGATCTGGAGCGCCGCGGTGCCCGACGCCGTGCCGATGCCGTGCCGCCGCCCGCACCAGCCCGAGAACGTCGTCTCCCAGCGCTTCCCGAGGCGCCAGAGCTCGAAGGTCGAGCGCGCGGCGAGCACGCGGGAGAGCTCCCCGGAGAGCTCGTCCTTGACCGCGGCGTTGTGGCGGTCGAACGCCTCGTAGCCGACGACCGCGTGGGCGTACGCCTCGCCGGCCAGGTCGAGCGCGGGAGCGAAGCGACGGTAGTGCCGCAGCACCAGCCGCTTGAGCAGGCTAGCCATGGTCGGCGAGCGGCCGCGTGACGGGCACCTTCCCCACGCAGGTCCGGCAGATCTCCTTCTTGAACTCGCCGCGCAACAGCTCGCGCCGCGTCGCCCGGAACGCCGGCTGATCCCACAGGTCGACCAGCTTCGTCGTGCCGAGGTCGCCCCAGTCCTCGACGCCGTAGTAGTCGTTCGGGCAGAGCTTCAGCTTCCCCCACGCGTCCACCACGAGCGTGCTCGACGGGGCGTGGCAGCTCGACATGTGCAGCTCCTTCGCCCCGAACAGCACGGTGCCACCCCGGTTGAACGGCGCCTTCACGTCGTCCTGGAAGTGCCGCACCAGGAAGTGCCGCCGGAAGGTCCACCACGGCAGGCTCGCGCGCGTCTTCTGGAAGGCCTCGGACTCGGCGGACTCGAAGGTGACCACGAACAGGCTCACGCCGGCGTCGAGCAGGGCGTGGGCCTTCTGCGGCGTCAGGGCGTCCCCGTTGGTGTAGATGACGATGCGCGCCTTCGGGAGCCGCTTGCGCGCTTCCGCCATGAGGTGCGGCAGGCGCGGATCGAGCAGGGGCTCGCCGAAGAAGTGGGGCGAGAGGCGCCCGCGGAAGCCCATGGCGGCGAGCTGGTCGACGATGGAGAGGAACAGCGCCTCGGACATCTGGTGGCCGGGGCGGGGATCGACCGCGACCGGGCAATAATGGCAGCCGCGGTTGCAGCGGCTGTTCGTCTCGATCTCGACGCGGTGGAAGCGATCGGGGAGCACCCAGCGCCGGAGCGGCGTCTCGACGGACTTCAAGGAGTCGAGCGCGTCGAAGAAGAGGGACATGGGGTCGGCATGGTACCGCACGGCCGCGCCACCGGTCGGCCACGCGGCCGCGGTGTGTGGGCGGGGCTACGGCGGGCACCCCAGGCCCTACACGCTCCACACAACCGGTGCGTGCGCGTGCCGGCCCGCGGCGCGCGGCGGCATCCCGTCCCACGCTACACTCCCGCCGCCCGGAGCCCGGTCCTGTCGTCCCCATGCTGCTAGCGCTCGCCTGCTCGGCCGCCTTCCTGGCGGGCCTCGTCGACGCCGTGGCGGGCGGCGGCGGCCTCATCCAGCTCCCGGCGTTGCTCGTTCTGTTCCCGGACGCCCCGGTGCCGGCGCTCCTCGGCACCAACAAGGTCGCGAGCGTCATGGGCACCGCCGCGGCGCTGTCCCGGTACGTCCGCAACGGCGTCCGCATCCCGTGGCGCGCCGTCGGCCCCGCCGCCGTCGCCGCGTTCATCGGCAGCTTCGCGGGCGCCCGCCTCGCCTCGCACCTGCCCGCCGAGTGGATGCGCCCCGTCGTGGTCGTGCTCCTCGCCGGCGTCGCCGCGTTCACGTTCCTGCGCAAGGAGTTCGGCGCCGTCGCGGGCGAGGCCCACCCCGCCTCCGTCCCCGGCGTGCTCCTCATGGGCGCCGCGCTCGGCGCCTACGACGGCTTCTTCGGCCCCGGCACCGGGAGCTTCCTGCTCTTCGGCTTCATCGCGCTCCTGGGGCTCGACTTCCTCGGCGCGTCGGCCTCGTCGAAGGTGGTCAACGTCGCCACGAACCTCGCGGCCATCCTCGCGTTCGCGTGGGCGGGCCAGATCTGGTGGGCCACCGCGCTCCCGATGGCGATCTGCAACATCGCGGGCTCCCAGGTCGGGAGCCGCCTCGCGCTGAAGAAGGGCGCCCCGTTCGTGCGCCGCCTCTTCCTCGCCGTCGTGTTGGTCCTGCTCGGCCGCATGACGTGGGAGGTGGTGGGATGACCCTCCTCTGGTTGCTCCTCGCCTGCCGCACCGCCACGGTCGTCAACGCGTGCGATCTGGACCCCTCCCTCTGCCTCGCGTGCAGCACCGATGACGAGTGCGTCTACACCGGCAACGCGTGCACGGAGACCGTCTACTGTGCCCACGAGGACGCGCCGATCGCGGTCGTCCAGATCGGGTGCGACCGAGTGGCGGAGTACGCCTGGCCCGCGCCGGAGACGTGCCGATGTGTCGCCGGAGCGTGCTCCGCGGATCAGTAGCAGGCGGTCACATCGCAGGTGAAGGTGGCGTCGTCCCCGTAGCTGTAGGTGGTGGGGGGCCGCCACAGGTCGAAGGGCGCGTTGTCGGTCGCCCCGTCGCCCCAGTCACACCCGTCGGACACCACGACGCTCGCGTGGACGGCCGGGTACTCGTAGGTCGACTCGTTCTCGACAAAACCGGCCACCATCGTCGGCGTGGCGGTGCAGTTGAGCGTGGAAGCCATCACGGCCGCGTAGGAGAGCGCCGCGTTGCTGATCACCAGGGTGTCCACGAAGTCGACGGTCGCGGTGGTGTAGAGCGCACCGGCGTACCAGGCCGTGTTGTCCTGGAACAAGCTGTCCCGCACCGTGGCGTCGCCACCCGAGAACGCCGCGGCGCCGCCGCGCGATCCCACGCCGTACCCGTAGTTGTCCTCGAAGGTGACGTTGTCGAGGACGGCGGCTCCGTTGAGCAGGTAGAGCCCGCCCCCGTCCTCCGCGCCGTTGTCGGTGAAGACCGTGTCGGCGATGTCCGCGGTCACGTTCGCGCCATAGATGGCACCACCCTCACTTGCGTAGTTGTCGTTGAACGTCGTGTCGCGCACGGTGAGCGTGCCGCCGCTCAGGTAGACGGCGCCGCCGGAGGCGCTGGACTCCCGCGCCCCGTCGAAGGTGAGCCCGTCGATGGCGATGTCACCGCCGCCGGTCGCCGTCAGCATGCGACCGGTCGAGCGGAGCGTCGTCGACGCGCCGCCGTACGGGCCTGTCATCGTGAACGACGCTGTCGCGCTCGCATCGACGGAGACGTACCAGTCCCCCGGGCAGAACGCGAGGGTGCCGTCTGCCACGACCGCGTACGTCGCCGGCGAGGTGCTCGTTCCTGTCAGGGGCACCGTCACGTCGATCCAGGTTCCGTCCGTGAACTCGAACGAGGCGGTCCCCTCCTCGTCGGTGGCCGTCCAGCCGACCGTGTCGCAATCGTTCTGCAGGCCGTCACACAGCTCGGCTGCCCCCGGGTAGTCCTGCACCCGTGTGTCGTCGCAATCCGTGGCATCGGCCAGCTACCCGCCGGGCGCCGCGCACGCGAGCACGCTTGCGGCCGCATCCCCGAACCCGTCCGCGTCGGCGTCCGCGTACCAGGTCGACGCGTCGGCGGCGTCGTCCTCGTCCACCACTCCGTCGCAATCGTCGTCCGTCGCGTTGCACACCTCGGTCGCCGCGGGGTTCACCGCCGCCTGGGTGTCGTCGCAATCCGTGGCATCGGCCAGGAACCCGCCGGGCGCCGCGCACGCGAGCACCGCGCCGGCCGCATCGCCGAACCCGTCCCCGTCGGCGTCCGGGTACCAGGTCTCGTCCACGCAGGGCGGCTCCTCCTCCGTCAGGACCTCTGGGACCACGGGTTCTTCCAGCACACATGCGGCGAACGACGACACGAGGAGCAGGGGGAGCATCCGGCCATGGTAGCACCCGCGGTTCCGCCCGATGGGGGCCATCCGACACCGCGCCCTGTGCGGGTTCGCACGGATCTCCGTCGATCCACGTCGGATAGGATGGCACGGCCCTTGCTCAACCCCCGCTCACCCAGGAGCCCCCCGTGAACCGACTTCAAGACAAGCGCGCTCTCATCACCGGAGCCGCCGGCGGCATCGGCGCCGCCACCGCCCGCCGGTTCGTCGAGGAGGGCGCCCGCGTCTTCCTGGTCGACCGTGACCCCGCCGTCGCCGCCGTCGCCGAGGCGCTCGGGGCCGGCTACGCCGTCGCCGATGTCAGCGGCGAGGCCGCCACCCGCGCGTTCATCGACGCCGCCGTGACCACCCTCGGGGGCCTCGACATCTACGTCGCGAACGCCGGGACCGAGGGCCACGTCCACCCCCTCGTCGAGGTCGAGCAGGCCGACTTCGACCGCGTGATCGCGGTGAACGTCCGCAGCACCTGGCTTGGGATCAAGCACGCCATGCCTCACCTCGTGGCGACCCGCGGCAACTTCGTCGCCACCTCCTCCGTCGCCGGCCTCGTCGGCTCCGCGGGCCTCGGCCCCTACGTCGCCTCCAAGCACGCGGTGCTCGGCCTCGTGAAGGCGGCCGCCGTCGAGAACGGCCCCGCGGGCGTGCGTGTCAACGCGGTCTGCCCCGGCCCCATCGAGAACCGCATGATGCGGTCCATCGAAGAGCAGGCGGCCCCCGGCGCCGCCGCCGCCGTGCACGACGGGTTCACCCACATGGTCCCGCTCGGCCGCTACGGCACCAACGAGGAGATCGCCGCCGCCATCACCTTCCTGGCCTCCCCCGAGGCGAGCTACTGCACCGGCACGGCCCTGGTCGCGGACGGCGGCTTCGTCGTCGGCTAGCCAGGCGGCTAGCTCGGCCGGTTGACACAGGGCCGGGGCTCGCAGCGGGCCCCGGTCAGCACCCCCACCACGGGTCGATTGCCACCGCGAGCTGGGCGTCGAGGTTCGTGATGCGCGCCTCCCGGCCCGCGAGCGTAGTGCGTTCGTTCGGTTGGGCGCGTCCCCGTCCGAGGACGGCCGGGGTCGGTGCCCTCCCGGGTCGGCCGGTCGGCCTCCGTCGGCCCGCTGCGCGCGGGCCGACCGACGCGGGCGGTGGATCGTGGTGTGGCCTTCGGCCCGGGGGAGCGAGGCGCCCGCGCCGCCGTCCGGTCGCCTCGCGCGGAAGTCGCGTCGCAAGGGGACGATCAGACGCTGCCGAGACTCGCCCGCCGGGCGTCCGCCAGCATCGTAGCGATGCGAAGCCCTGGCACCCGCTGGTGGTGGCGCAGCTTGCCCGTCACCAACGCCAGCCCGTGCCGAATCGCCGTGGCCGCGATCTGGACGTCGGCGTCCCCGGGTGAGAGGCCCCGCGACTCCAGGTCCGCCTGGAGTTCGCCGAACACTCGGGCGGACCCAAGGTCGAACGGCAGCACCGTCACCGCCGGTAGCACCCACTCTTCGATGCGCCCAATCAGCACCGCCCGCTTCTCCGACCGGTACGCTCCCTGGAACAGCTCCCCAATGCTCACGGCGCTGGTGAATTGCTCCTCGCGGGGGATCCCGCGTAGCCACTCAAGGTAGAGCGCGTTCGGCTGCCGCCGCATCACCTCCGAGAGCGCGTCTGTGTCAAAGAGGTACGCCACGTCGCTACTCCTCCAACTCGGGCCGGGGCCTCCGGTTGCGACGATGCGCGATCTCGTCGAGCGCGTCCGCGAACTCGGGCACGTCCTCGAACCGGCCCGCGACCGACGCCAGCCCCCCGGCCGGGCCGGAGGCGCGGAGCCGTTCCAGGGTCTCCAGGTCCTCGACCGGCACGATGGCGACCACAGCCCGCCCGTGCCGCGTGACGAGCACGGGTGTCCCGTCCTCGGCTTCTCGCACGCACTCCGAGAAGTGAGCCTTCAGGCAGTCGGGTTGCGCGTCGCCACCCACCCGACTCTCAACCCCGGGCCCGTCCGCCGCCCGCTTCCGCGGCGCATGGCGAGCTCACGGCCCAGGTCATTCGGCGGTGCGTCGCCGAGCGAGCGAGTCCGCGAGGAGTTCAGTTACCCTGCGAGTTCAGACGGTAGAGCGTCCGAACTCGGAGGATGGTCGGTTACCCTCCGAGTTCGGACGGATATAGCGTCCGAACTCGGAGGATGGTCGGTTACCCTCCGAGTTCGGACGGATATAGCGTCCGAACTCGGAGGATGGTCGGTTACCCCGGGAGTTCAGACGGAAATCCGTCCGCTTGGAGCAGCGGCGGACTGGGCTTCGCGCGCACATGCATCTCGCGACCCCTACCTCAGCGGCCAAGCGTGAACGAGCCGCGTTTCTCGCGGGTGGCGCGCGGGTCGCAGTCCTGCGGGGTGCAGGATCAGGGCCGGCTCGGTCTTTCGATAGGGCTCCGCCCCAGGGACCGGTCTTTCGAGTGGACTGCGCTTGCGATGCGTCAGGGGCCTTTGGGCGCCCTCGCCACCACGCGCCCCTTCCAGGTGATGTCCTCGAAGCCGCCGAGGGGCTGAGGCGCGTTCGGGTCGGCCGGGACCCACTTCTCCGGCGTGCCGCCGGTGACGCTCACCACGACCGCGACGCGCGCGGACGGACGCCCGCCGAGCGCCGCTTCGAGGCTCTTCAGGTCGAGCACGTAGTGGGTGTAGCTCGCCGCCTTCACCCGGGAGTCGGGGGAGAACCTCACCGTTCCGGCGTCGTCGTCGTAGGCCATCTCGGAGGGGTCGAGCGTGATCGTGAGCTCGCGGGCCTCGGAAGACGCCGCAGGCGCGGTGGCCGCCGCGGGGGCCGCCGCGGGAGGGGCCGCCGCGGGAGGGGCCTCGGGCGCCGGAGCGTCGGGAGTGTGTTGGGCGCCGCACGCGAGGAGGAGGAGGAGGAGCGACATGGCGCTGTTCTACATGTGTCGCGCTGGGGTGTCGAGGCGGCGGCGCGGGCTCGCGACACGCACCGCCGGGCGCCACCCACCGGCGTCGCCACGCACCACGGCGCGGTGGCGTCCCCGGCCGCCACCCAACGACCACCTCTGCCGCCTCCCCCTCTGCGCCGCAGTTGAATATGCGGCATTCAGGCGCGTAGGTGCCCGAATGCTCCTCTCCCTGCTGGCGGCATGCACGCCGTGCCCGACCTTCGCCGAGACCGTGACGACCGACCCTGACGGCGTCGGCGACGCAGCCGTGTACGAGGGCATCGCGCAGGGCATCGCGGACTTCGCGGCCTGGACGGGCCGCGCGGGGGTGTGTGTCCCGGAGGTGCAGGTCCGGGCCGACGTGTGGCCCGAGTACCCCTCGGTGATCGGGCGCTACCAGGGATCCGGCGAGCCCATCCTCGTCGAGCCCGAGGCAACCGAGGTGGCGCGTGTCGTCCGCCACGAGCTCTGTCACGCCCTCGACACGCAGGAGGACCACTCGGCCCCCAACGAGGACCTCTTCCCCACGGAGGCCACGCCCAAGTCTGACCTCTACCCGACCGACGAGGCCCGTTCGCGGGAGACATTCGCCGACGCCTGCGAGGCCGAGCCAACTGACATCGTGCTTGCGCAAGTGCTCGGGGAGCGGTGCAGCCGCGACCTCGTACCCGCGCCCACGCGGTACCTCCACGAAACGGTCTGGACCGGGGTCGAGCCGACGCCGATCTCGGACACGCCGCGCGACATCGGCATCATCGCCACGGACGTGACACTCGACCCCGACCTCTACGTCGACGGCGTGGCGGGCCTCGACGGCGCGCTCGTGCTCGGCGTGAATTGGTTCGTCCTGGAGCTCGATCGCTACGTCACGGGCCTGGTACGCGTTGACACGACGACGGGCGCACTCTCCGCGCGGATCGAGCTCCCGCGGGACGTCGAGCACCCCGGCCAGGTCGTCGTCGCCGCGTCGGACGGCGACGTCGTGGCGTTCGTACAGGGAGAAACCCTGGCGGCGTACCGGGTCGATCTCGACACGGGGGCCGCCGAGCCCATCCCGCTCTCGGGGCTGCCCGACTACGTAGAGGGGGCCGCCGTCTCCGAAGGGGCCCTGTACGTGCATGGCTATGCGCACCGCGCATGCGTCACGGGGTGGTGCACCGAGCCCGTGCTCCTTGCCTATGACCTCGACTCCGCCGCGCCGATCGACCTCCCGTCGCCCGGCCGCGTCTGGTCCGTGCGTCCCGCCGTCGGCGGGATCGAGGCGCACACCGACGCCGGCTTTGCCCGCTACGAGCGCATCGTCGGCACGTGGGACATCCTCCCCGCGCCCTACGGCATCGGGGGCTTCGCACGGCTCTCCGAGCACGAGCGGGTGTTCGCGTACGCGCACGGCGATCTGCGCGGGACCGTCGTGCTCGACCTGGAAGCACGGTCGTGGCACCTGGCGTCCGACCCGTGCGGCACGGGGGCCTTCGGCGGGCGATGGGCCGACGTGGGCGACGCACCGTACCTGCTCGGCGGGTACTACGCCGAGGACGGCGCGCCCGTGCCGCTCTACGCGCTTTCCCCCGCTTGAATCCGGGACGGCGCCGGCCAGGCCGCGCGCGTCAGCGCCGGGCGTAGCGCACTCGTCTGGCAGTTGGGTTGGGCGCGTCCCCGTCCGAGGACGGCCGGGGTCGGTGCCCTCCCGGGTCGGCCGGTCGGCCTCCGTCGGCCCGCTGCGCGCGGGCCGACCGGCGCGGGCGGTGGATCGTGGCGTGGCCTTCGGCCCGACCATCCGGGCGGCCCGCGCCGCCGTCCGGTCGCCTCGCGCGGAAGTGGCGTCGACGGGCCACCATGGACCTGCCGATGGCTTCTGTGCTACCCTCGCCGGCGCTTGGAGCAGTCATGCGGTCGAAAGTTGGGTTTGCTATCGTACTGTTGGCGTACGCCCACGCTGTTGTCGCCGCGCCCAACCCGGAGGCATTCGTCCAGCGGAAGGCCACGCAGCACGATCGCCAGTTGGCCCGGCAGGTTGACCATCTCGAAGCGGATGATCGGTACTTCGTGGCGCTGGAGGATGCACTCGCGGTTGCCTCCGACGTCCTGAGCGAATCGTTCATCGTTGCCGAAGTGACCGGACATGGGGTCGGCACGGACTGGCGCCTTGAGGTGGAGGCGGGCACGGAAGAGGACGGCGAGTGGGTGAAGCAGACCCGGTCTCGCATCACGATTGAACTGGCGGGGAAGCCAGAGATACTTGTCACGATGCGGGCCACTGCCGAGGAGCGTACCTTTCACGCCGGCAAGCCGGAGCCGGCCTGGGCATCGGTCGCGCCCCCCAAGTCCGTCACGCAGGCGGTAAAGGAGCGCCTGGCGCAGCGGCTCGCAGCGCTTGAATCGGACTGGCTCGGACACGTGCGGATGAACCTCGGACCAGCGGACCTCCGGCAGTACGTGGACGCCGCGCTTCCCCCCGGATGGACCGTATCGGATGTGGCCGGCGGGGTGGCCATCGAGACCACCGCGAGGGTCTCGGATGAAAACGAGCGAAAGAAGCTCAGCGCCACGTGGGAACGGCGCGCTCGCGTGACCGTGACGCCGCTCGGCCCGAAGCCGCCCCACGGCGTGACGTTCCGCGTAACCGAAGAGAACAGGTTCATTACCCAGGAAGGCGAGGGCGCGTGGGCGCCCGCCGACGTGGTGGACCCCCGCCCGCTGGAGAAATTGCGCCGTGACATCCTGGTCGCCGCAAGTGACTACTTCGAATTCCCAGCTGCGACCCGACCGATGCCTGCCCTGGCGCAGAAGGGGCTGTCCGAACCTCCCCCCATTCCGCCGCTACGCACGGCTGCCCAGCTCGAGAAGGAGGACAGCGAGCGGCAACGGATCGCTGATCAAGCCGCGGCTTCGGGGTGGTACCGGCTGCGGCTGATGTCGGTGGTCCCGAACCCGACTCGGGCGGGCGGGCGAACGTGGGACGCCTCGTTCACCGAGGTCGGAAGGGCGACGGGTAAACTCGTTGCCACAAGTGCCGCCGCGTCCGGGACTGGCATCGACGTCAACGCCGCCGGCGACCTCGGCGCCGAACTCGGGGCCAGCATGCCCACCGACCCCGACATGGCGGGCCGAATCACCATCGGCCAGCAGATCTGGCCATTGCCGGAGGTGTTTGACTCACTGAGTCCGTCATGGGGGTGGGTCGCCACCGTACCCATCGAGGGCAACGCGCCTACCGTGGGGCTGCTCTTCGAGGACGTGGACCTCGCCTCGAACGACGCGGTGGGAAGTTGCCGTGTGACGCTTCGCGAGATCCTTGACGGCGGGGGCACGGCGACGGTCGCATGCGGCGAGGCCACCGTGACAATCAACGCGGAGTGGATGCGGGGGCTCTGAGGGCTCGCGGGCGGGCTGCGCCCGCGCGGGGCGAGTACCGCGCGCTGGGGCTGTGCAAAGATCCGTACGGGGACGTCGTCGAACTGGCCCGCGCGCAACGGGCGGAGCAAGCTCTTTTTGCAGCCGCTCGAAGATCCGCTGCCGACGCGCGTACAACGTCGCCCCCCGGAGATCCGCGTGCCGCTCGCCCCCTTCGCGCTCGCCTGCCTGCTCCCCGCCGTCGCGGCCGCGTCCGAGGGCCCCGACGCGCGGCTCGACCGCCTGATCGCGGCCTCGCAGCTCGACCGGGCGGCGCTCGCCGCCCTCGCCCTGACCGACCCGGCCACCACCTTCCAGGTGCTCGACCAGGAGTCGCGCGCGGCGCTGGACCTGCTGCTTGCCCTGCCCCCGTCGGAGATCCGCCGCGTGCGGGACGGGCAGGCGGTGATCCGCACTTCGCGGGAGTGGAGCGATGCCGAGTGGTACGCGATGCTCCGGCTGGCCGACCACCTCGGGACCAACCCACGAAAGGTGACACAGGTCCGCGCCACCGTGATGGGCGGCGAGCTCGTGCGCGTGGAGCTCGCCGGCAAGCGCGCCACCACGGGCGTGGGCCTCGCGTGGCCCCTCGGGTGGCGGCGCGCGGAGGTGGTCGAGACCCTCCGCGAGGAGCTGGGGGTGACCCTGCCCCGCGCGCCCGTGGCGCTGGTCGACGCCTCCTTCGAGGACGAGCACGCCCTCGGCGTCGCCTGGGTCGTGGACCAACCCGCGGGCACGCGCGTCCTCCGCGACACCGCGCGCGCGAAGGCCGGCACCGTCTCGATGCGGTTGGAGCGGGACAAGGGGGCCCGGGTGTCGCCGCGCGTGTCGCAGCGCCTCGACGTGGCGCCCGGCGATCGGCTGGTGTTGAGCGCGGAAGCCGCCCGCGACGGGGATGCGGTGCTCGTGGCGAACCTCGCGTTCGAGGTGCCCGGCCTCGGGGTCACCGTGGCCGACGTGTGGACGAAGGAGCAGGCCTCGGGGGATTGGGAGCGGCTCACGGTGTCGGCGGTGGTGCCGCAGGGGGCCACGCGGGCGTGGGCCTGGTTCGAGCTCTCCCGCCCCGGCGCGGCCAACGTCGACGACCTCGTCCTGGCCGTGGACACCGGCGAGCCGAGCCCCGTCTCGGCGTGGCAACCCACCACCCGCGGCGCGATCGAGGTGAGGGCGGACCTCGCGCGGGTGCGCGATCCCGGCGCCGTCGCCGGCCAGCTCGAGTGGGCCCTGCTGGCGGGCCTCGGGAACCTCTCCATCTCGCCCATCGGCAGGGCGACGGTCTACGTCTACGCCGATGAGGCCCATCGTGGCGCTGTCCCCGGGGGGCGCGACGACGTGGCGGCGGGGGAGTGTTGGATCGTCGCGGGCTCCACGTGGTCGGGGGCGTGCCCGGTGGCGGTGATGTTGACCCGGGCGTGGGGGCCCGCGGGCAACCCCGTCCTGGGCGTAGGGCTCCCCCGCGCGCTGGCCGGGAGCGGGGCCGACCTCGACGCCGCGACGCGGCCGGGCCTCGACGGCGTGCCGCGCATCGGGGCGCTCGCGTCGACGTGGGGCGATACCCCCGCGGAGGTGGCCGCGGCGACCTCGTTCGCGGCGTGGCTCCTGGAGACACAGAGCCTCGCGGGGGTGCGCGCCGCGTGGCTGGCCACGCCGCTCGACGGCTACACCGTGGCGGGGCGGGACCTCGGGGCGCTCGACGCCGCGTGGCGGACGAAGGTGGGTCCGTGACGGCGACCACGCCTGGCGCCGGTGTCACATCGGCCGGCCATGCGGCGGGGTGTGCAGCGCGCCAACCCCTTCAGAACACCCGACAATCCTCCGGCTCCATCACCAGGCTCGCGGCCTCCGCGGCCGTCAGGTACACCGCCGCGCCGGACGCCGCGTCGGTGCGGACGGCGCGCCAGCCCACGGTTCCGTCGTAGCAGTCGAGGAACCGATACCCGCGGTAGGTGCTGAGGGGGCGGGTGTAACGGGCGTAGACGAGCGCGCCGTCGAGGCACGTGGTGCCGCCGTCGAGGGGATCGTCGACCGTCCACCCGCCGGTGCCGTCGCGGTCGGTGTAGAGCACGTTGAGGTGCACCGTGTAGCGCCAGTCCGGGTCGCTGTTGTAGTCGGTGTCCGCGGGCGGCGGGTCGACCAGGGTGAGCGCGAAGGGGCCCGTCGCGACCGGGATGTCCGCCGCCGCCGGGTACACCTGCGTCACGTCGAACACACCCTCGTAGGGCAGCGCGGCGAGGTGGGCCACCCCGGCCGGAAGCGTGCCTACCGTCCCGGCCAGATCGAGCGGCGCGGAGAGGCCGCGCAGGGGCACGACGACGCCGTCCGAGAGGTCGGAGGCAAGCGGGTAGCCGTCCCGCCAGGCGAGCGGCGCGGTGGTGTCGAGCAGGCAGCGGTTCGGCGCGTGTTGACCGGCCAGACCGAGGTCCGCGAGCCACCACCCGGCCGGCCACGCGGCGTCCCCGACGGTGTAGGCAAGCCAGGTGTCCATCGCGAGGCCGAGCAGGTTCTCGCCCTCCGCCCAGGCGCCGTCGCCGTCGGTGTCGGCGAACGCCACGATCGCGTAGAGCGCGCCACGCAGGTCGGGGGCGTCGCGCTCCAGCGCGGTCAGGTCGGTGTCGGCCGGGGCGCCGGGGATCTCCAGCGCAAAGGCGCCGTCGCCGCCGACGACCGCGGACGCCAGGGTGGCGCCCACGAGCGGGCCGTCCCCGAACACGATCCGCACGACCGCGACGGTCTCGCCGCCCGAGCGGGCCGCGCCCGCCGGGATCGTGACCACCCCCGCGAGGGTCTGGGGCTCGGGCGGGTCGGTGTCGGTGTCGGTGTCGGTGTCGGCGTCGGTGTCGGTATCGCTGTCCGCGTCGGTATCCGTGTCGGCGTCCCCGCCCCCGGTCTCCGGCGCGGCGTCCTTGTTCGGGCCGTCGCAGCCGACCAGCGCGAGGATGAGCGCGTACACCATGCGGGCGCCTATCCCGGGGCCGCGTCGACGCCGAAGCGGGGCGCGATGTCCGGTGCCGCCCCGGGCCGCGCGACACCGGCCGAAAGGGGCCCGCGGACGGCGGGTACAGAGCCCGGCTGCTACAGTGTCGAGGACCACACCTCGACCAATTGGGACGTGCACATGTACTTTGGCGGCGAAGGCTTGGACGTGACCACTTGCCCGTGAGCACCGGGCGGCCCATGAGCGCACGGCGCTGCCTGGCGCTCGTGGTGGCCGTGCTCGCGCCGGGTCTCGGTGCCGGGTGCCAGACCACGGCCTGCACCACGCTGGGCGGCGAGTACAGTGCCCACGACCGGAGCGCGGCGTGCTGCGACGACCTGACCAACTACAATTTGATGGTGGTCCCCGCCGATACGTACGAGGGCGACGACCTTCCGGAGGGGTGCGGGGTCGAGGCGGTGCCGGACGACATCATGGTGTGCATCGAATGCGGAGATGGCGTTTGCGGCGAGGCCGAGCACTTCTGCAACTGCCCGGATGACTGCCCGCGCGAGTGAGGGCGCGCCACGATGCGGCGCCCGCACCGAGCGCTTTGCCGGGGCGGTAGTCCGGACGGTGCCCGATCCCGCGCTACGACAAGGTGACGCCGATGCCGCTCGGTGAGCGGCGTCCTGGGTGGCGCCGCGCGCCGCTCCCTGCGGCCCGGTGCGCGCGCTTCGAGGGCGCAGGCCTGCTCACGCTCCGGGTCACGGATCCGCCCAGCCGGACCACCTCCCCGACCCGATTGTTCGAGGAGGTGGCCCGGGTCGTTCCGGTTCCCACCGTCGCGGTCTCCACGGTGTACGCCCGGTTCGGCGGGCCCGCCTTCCCGGGGCTGTGCGGGCTAGCCTTGCTCGTCGCGCTCGTGGCCGTGCCGCGCGGTCATCACCGTGTATCGGTTTCTAGTTCTCGGTGATCGTGAGCTGCCCCGAGCTGCTCCGCCCGAACGACCCGCCGCCCGCCTGGGTGTAGGTGGTGCCGTTGAGGACGATCGTGGCGGTGCCGTAGCTCCAGGAGCCGTGCGACCGGAAGTGGTAGGTCACCCCGGGCGTGCTGCTGTGGCTGTTGCTGGTGCCCGAGTACGCGCCGTCCTCGGAGCCCGAGGTGGCGGAGACCGTCACGGCGAGCGCCGCGCCGCTGTAGTAGTCGTAGAGGGTGCCGCTGCCGGACAAGCTCCCGGTGGCGCCGCCCGCGCTGAGGCTCACGTTGTCGAGGGTGCCGTAGTAGTACGAGAACGTGCCGGTGCAGTAGTCGTAGTTGCCGACGTAGGCGTAGGCCGTCGCCGCGGCCGTGGGGGCGCCGGAGCCGCTGGAGTGGTCGACGTTCTCGTACGCGCTCACGGTCACGTACGTGGCCGCGCAGCCGCCGCCGTAGGAGTAGTACGACGCCGACACGTAGTCGCCGCGCGTCGTGAGGCTGGTGGTGTCGGCGAGGGTGGGGGTGGCGAACGCGAGGCCGAGCACGAGGATTGGGAGACGAGACATGGACACACCTCTGGCCCTGGATTGGTTGGTGGCGACCCAACGGATAGGGCGGTCCGTCAGGTTGGGAGAGACGCGTCACGGTGGGTGGGCGCCGTCGTGAGTATAGGCATGACTCGCCTCGGCGTGGAATGGCGCAGAAGCTGAGGAATAACGATAAGATCGGAGCAAAACGGGGTCCGCTACGCGATCCACGGAAACCCGGAATTCCGTGATCGGTCGGCCCCGGCCGAACCACACCCGCGGGCAAGGTAGGCATCGCAACCGTCTCGTTGGATTGCTACAAAAAGGGTGATCGATCTCCCGGCCGTGCGGCACAGCGGCCGTCGCCGGCGAGGCCGTCCATGCCGCTCCGCCTCCGCTACGCCGCTCCGCCTCCGCTACGGCGCGACCGACGCTTCCACGAACAGGTCGTACAACGCGGCGTAGTTGGCGGGGTCCGCCAGCGAGTTCGACGTGAGGTTGTAGACCGCGTAGACCTCGTTGTCGTTGTCGAGGACGTACACGTCCCGCCACGTGGCGCCCCACTGGTTCCAGACGTCCGCCGTGGTGTCGTCCTGGAGGATCGGCAGGTCGGTGCTCGCCTCCAACGTCACCAGCCCGCTGTCGTGGCCGATGGCGTTGACGTGCAGGATCTGCACGGCGATCTCGGGGTGATCCGCCGTCAGCTCGTCCTGCAGGGTGCTGAGGTAGCCAGCCTGGCTACGGCAGTAGCTTCACGTGGCGTGGATGAAGTACCAACCCGAGACGCGCTCGAGGTAGTCACGCGGAGAGACGGTCTCGCCGTACCGGGCCGAGCCGGGGTTGAGGTCGGCGAGGGCGAAGTCGGAGAGGGGGCTCGTGCCGGTGTCGCCGGTGTCGCCGGTGTCGCCGGTGTCCGCGAGGGCCGTATCGGCGGTGTCGGTATCGGCGACGGCGGTGTCGGTGTCCGCGACGGCGGTGTCCGTGTCTACCGAGGCGGTGTCCGTGTCTGCTGCGGCGGTGTCCCCGCCGTCCGCGCCGGCGGTGTCGCCCGTGTCCGCGAGGCTGGTGTCCGCGGTGTCGTCGTGCGTGTCGCTCAGGTCGGCGGTGTCCCCGGCGCCGGTGTCCGAACCGCTGTCCACGACGGCGGTGTCCACCGAAGCGCCGGTGTCGATGGACGTGCCGGTGTCGACAACGGCGGTGTCGACGACGGCGGTGTCGACCACCGCGGTGTCGACGAAGGCAGTGTCGACGAAGGCAGTGTCGACCGGAGCGCCGGTGTCGTCGTCCCCCGTATCGACGGAGGCCCCGGTGTCCAACGCACCGGTTTCCCCGGACACACCGGTGTCATCCACAGATGTATCGCCGGATGTATCGCCGGATGTGTCGCCGGTGTCCGGAGATGGTTCGCCCGTCTCCCGACCCGAATCGGCCGCGGTGTCGCCCGACCCGCTGTCCGCGATGGTCGCCCGATCGAGGGGCGCGCTCCAAGCGGGATCGTCCGGGTCGGCGCAGGCGAAGAGCAGGGAGAGGAGCAGCACGGTCGGAGGGTACCGCAGTTTTGTCGGGCCCGTCGGGCGAGACGCCAGCGCCGCGCTCAGGCCTCCGCGAGCAGCTCCCCGAGGAGCGCGCCGAGCGCCGTGGGCTCCCGCCCCGGCACCAGGGGCAACGCGCCGATGCCCAGGGGCGCTTCCGGGGCATCGCGGAATTGCCGGGCCGTCTCCCCCGGGAACAGGACCCAGGCACCGCGCGCGGCGGGCACCGCGTCCCGGTAGGCGTGCATCTTGTGCAGGTCGTCGACGAGGGGCTCGCCCTCGCTGACGCGGAACTTGGCGTCGAAGAGGTGCAGACCGGGCCAATTCCCGCCGGGCACGAACACCGCTACGTCCGGACGGACCCGGAGGGACCGCGAGCGCCCGTGCCACCCGTGGTCCGTGGTGTACTCCGGGTTGTAGGCGACCTCCACCCCGTTCCGCCACCGGGCGCGGAGCCCGTAGGGCACCCGCGCGCTCAACGGGCTGTTCACGACGGCCTCGGCGTCAGCGGGAGCACCGAGCCGGGCCCGCACGCAGCCGATGACCTGGAACGCGCACCAGAGCTCGTAGAGCCGGGCCACGTCCTTCACCTCGAGGAGCGCCTGCACCGCCACGGAGCCGAGCGGCAGGGCCCGTGACGGCGCGTGGAGCATCTGGCTCGCGCCGAGGATCACCCGGTAGGGGGCACGGCGCTGGAGCACGGTCGACGCGCTGGGCACCATCCCCATCCGTCCCACCTCCGTCCACAACGGCGCCCGGCGGATCGGGGCGAGCGCCTCTTCGATGGCAAGGCTGTCCATGGCCACGCGGGCGGCGAACGCGCCCGTGGACACGTGGCGGCGCATCGCCGCCACGCACCCGGCGCACGCCTGCAGGAAGTCCTTCACGAACCGGTTCTCGGGCGTGTCCACGCTGAAGCGGACATGCTCGTCCGTCACCCGCGTGGGCAGGTGCCCCGCGATCCCCATGCCGCGCGGTGCACGCTGGAGCGGCCAGCGCCCGGCCATCACGTCGTCGAGCGTGCCGGCGGAGAGCACGCTGGCGAGCTCGACCGGGACCTCGCGCACCTCGCGCAACAGGCGGCGGTGCGGATCGGCGACGATGGCCCGCAGGGCGCCCAAAAGCGGCCGGTTGGGGGCCTCCAGGACCACGTGCCGGAGCCACACGAAGGCGTGATAGGGCAGGTCCGGCGTCGAGAGCCGCGAATCGCGGGCGTAGGGGAGGGCGGATCCCGCGCCCGCCGCGAACGGCAGCGCGCTCGCCTCGGCCGCGACCTCCGCGAGCATGCCGTCGTAGTCGTCCTCGGCCCACTTCGCGCTGCGCACGTAGAGGGTGCCGAGCGGCCCCGCCGGGATGTGGCCCACGGCGTTGCCGAAGCGCAGCCGCGCGACCGTGCCCCAGCGCTCCCCCATCCCGCGAGGCAGCGTCGTGACGATCCGCTCCAGC
This sequence comes from Pseudomonadota bacterium, assembly GCA_030684355.1. Lineage (GTDB taxonomy): Bacteria > Myxococcota_A > UBA796 > UBA796 > SXON01 > CAJBVW01. The sequence continues at coordinate 29,819 of JAUXTN010000225.1, read as the reverse complement.
TCGGCGGCGGCTCCCTCCACGAGCCAGTCCCCCTCTGCCTCCAGCCGCCACCCCGCTCCGTGCGGCGTGGCGGCACGCCCGTCGGAGCGCCGTGGGGTGAGCGCTACTCGATCCACGACGCGAAGCCCTGCCGGGTGAGGCGCTCGCGCATCCGCCAGAGCTTGGCCGCCGAGCGCGGGAACACGGGCTCGATGTCGGTGGCCGCGACCCCCCACACCACCACGCCGTCTGGCTCGAGGCGCCATCGGTCGCGATCCCGCCGCTCCGGCTCCGGCGCGGTGCCCGCGAGCATCAGCCCGAGCAGCGCGTCCAGGGTGTCCTGCAGCTCCGCCTGGGTACCGTTGAGCTTCACCAGCACCTTCTGGAGGATGCCGAGGTCGAGCGCCGCCCACGAGGCCGCCTCGGGATCCGCGGCGCTGGTGACGGCCAGCCGCACGAACCGCGCGATCTCGGTCGCGACGCGGTAGCCGAAGTGGCGGTGGGTCAGCGCGAGCGCGTCGTGGATGGTCACCAGCGCGTCCTTCAGCTCTCCGCCCTGCCAGGTCTCCAGCCAGCGCCAATCGGCGCGGGAGGGGAGCCCGGGCGGATCCAGGCGCCCCGACCAGCGCGTCAGATCCAGGTCGCCGCCGCGCGTGAGCCCCCCGCCGAGCCCGCGGAGATCCACCAGGTCGAGCTCGATCGCGAAGGCGCGGTCGAGCACCTTCGGGCTGAAGAGGTAGGTGCTCTCGTCCACGTTCACGGTCCCGACGAAGAACAGGTTCCCCGGGATCGCGAGGCGTTGCGGCACGGTCGGTCCCTCGTCATCGCCCTCCGCGATCTCCGGCATGTCGTGGAGGTGTAGCGGCTCGCCCGACTCGAGCGCGGAGAGGAAGTCGCTGAAGTAGTGCTCGACCCGCGCGAGGTTCATCTCGTCGAGCAGGGCGAAGAACGGCGCGGGCGCGGTGGGGTTGCGCGTCATCTCCTCCGCCGCGCGGAGCAGGAGGTGCAGGAACGGCGTCGGCACGTAGGTGCGGGTGAGCGGGTTGGTGTACCCGAGCAGGCCCCGCCGGTCGGTCCAGTCCGGGCGCACCGCGATCACCTCGCTGTTCGCGAGGGGCTCGTCCTTCAACGAGGTGGGGGGCGCGTCGAAGACGAGCGTGTCCGGAGGGGCGTCGGCGGGGCCGTCCAACCGCAGGCGAACGGGCGTGCCCAGGGGAAACGTCGCATCGAACCACACGCGCAGGGCTCCCTTGAAGAACACCATGAGCGGCTTGCCCCGGCTCGCGGAGAGCGTGATGGCGCCCCCCGGCCATCGCGCCTTCACCGCGCCGATGCCCTCCTCGGGCACCGACGGCAGCTGCGCCGCCAGCGCGGCGGGCAGCGTGATCCGGTGGTGGTCGCGCATGTAGGGCTTGCACAGGACGATCGCCGTCCGCTCGTCGGGGGTCGGCGCCGGGGCGGCGACGCGCCGGGTGGTGGCGTAGCGCCGGGCGAGGGTCTGCCCGATCCGGGTCTTGCCCGTCCCCGAGATGCCCGTGAGCACCACGAACCGCTTCACTTGGAGCGCGAGCAGCACGTTGGCGACGAGCTCCGCGGGGAACACGAGCCCGGCGGTATCGAGGGCGTCGAGCAAGGCGTGGAAGGGTGGCGCGCCGGGTGCGGTGACCGGGGGAGTCTCCTCCGTGTGCACCACCTGCACGACCTTGGGGGGCATCCGCGCGAACCCCGCCGGCCACTCCACCGGCACCTCGCCCCAGCTCAACAGCTCGGCGAGCGGGCGCTCGAGCGCCGCCTCCAGCCCCGGGAGCGCCTTCAAGGCCTCGACCAGCTCGGGACGGGGGCGGTAGGTGTTGACCTGCCCGTCCCACTTCTGGAGGAGGAGCAGGTTCACCCCGGGCTTCGCGTCAGCCTGGGTCTCGCGGAGGGTCGAGTTGATCCGCCGGCCGAACGCGCCGAGTACGCCCATCTGGTCATGGAGCGAAGCGCCGAGGGCCTCGCGGTAGGTCGTGCTGGACAGGCCGTCCGGGTGCGACGCGAGCAGCCGCAAGAGTAGGAGCTGCCCGCGCGGCACGGGGATCCGGCACAACACACGGATGATGTCGCGGACACGGGCATCGTCGAGGGACAGGGGGCGCTCCGGTGGGCGGCGAGCTTAGCGCAGTGGCTACGTCCTGGACGCGCGAGCGCTTCCCGCGCTGCGGTCGGGGCCCCGCCCCCTCGCCCCGAAAACCCACCTCGAACCCTCCCGGTGTCTAGGGTTCCCCCATGTCGGACGCGCACCTCCCCCCGCTCTACGCCCGTTGGATGGACGCCCACCTTGGCGGCCGCATCCCCGAGGAGACCCGCGCGACCTGCTCGAATTGCGCCATGGCCCCCCCGGCCGGAGAGCCGATGGGCCCCGGCCAGTTCGACCCCAACACGAAGTGTTGCACCTACGTCCCGCGCCTCCCGAACTTCCTCGTGGGCGCCGTGCTCGCCGACGAGGACCCCGAGGCCGCGGCCGGACGTGCCACAGTCGAGGCCCGGATGCTCGCGGGCGTGGGTGTCACCCCGCTCGGCCTCGCCCGGCCCCCCGCGTGGGACCTCGTGTATCGCCATGGTGTCGTCCGCTCGGATGCCGCGTTCGGGCGCGTCCGGTCGCTGCGTTGCCCGCACTTCCTCGTGGATGGCCGGTGCGGCATCTGGAAGCACCGCGAGGGCGTGTGCACCACCTGGTTCTGCCGCCACGATCGCGGCGCCGTGGGGTTCGCCTTCTGGGAGGCGCTCGGCGGGTTCCTCTCGATGCTCGAGCGCGCGCTCTCCTACGATGCCGTGCTGGCCTACGGCCTCGACGGCGCCGCCCTCCGCCGCCTCGTCGACGGGCCGCTGCCCCCCGACGGCCCCGCCCTCGACGGACACCAGGCGCCCGAGATCCGGCGCCGCAACTGGGGCGTCTGGTACGAGCGCGAGCGCGAGCTCTACGTCGCGACCGCCGGCCGCGTGGAGCGCATGCGGTGGGACGAGGTGCGCCGCGTCGCCGGCCCCGAGGGCGAAGCCCACGGGCAGGTGGTCCTGGCGGCGTGGGAGGCCCTCGTGTGGGCGACCACCCCCGAGCGGCTCCGGCTCGCCCGGCTCGGCACCGTCGAGATCGGCCGCGAGACCGCCGCCATCGTCACCCACCGCACCTACGACCCCATCGAGGTCCCCAGCCGCCTCCTGCCCCACCTCGCTCGCTTCGATGGGCGCCCCACCGAGCTCGTGCGCGAAGAGCTGGCGCGGCTCGGCACGCCGGTCGACGCCGGCCTCGTCCAGCGCCTCGTCGATTGGGAGGTCCTCGTCGCGGTCTGACCCGGGCCGCGCGGAGACGGCCCCGTTACCGTCGCGTTAGCGGCGTGCGATGTTGCTGCTCCTCGCCCTCGCCTGCACGCCCGACACCGGCCGCGACCCCACCGACCGCACCGCGGATCCCGGCCCCGACGACACGGGGGACACCGATACGGGCGACACCGATACGGGTGACACCGTCCCGGTCGACGGCTGCCGCGCCACCCCCGCCGCCGCGGATCGCGACCGCGCCGTCCTCGTCTCGCTCCCCTACACCGCGGCCGCCGACCGCTCCGACGTCTGGGCCGTGCTCACCCTCTCCGCCGGCGGCACCCTCTCCGACCCCGGCACCCGCGTCACGATGGGCCGCGCCTCGTCGGGCGAGGTCGCCTTCACGCCCGACGGCTCGCTGGCGTTCGCGGTCACCGAGGACGGCACCCTCGGCGTCTACGACGTGACGCAGGGCGTGGTCGTCCACGAGGCCTACGACGGCGGCTTCTACGCGAACCGCGTCGTCGTGGACCCCTCGGGCGAGGTCGCCTGGATCGTCGACGGCAACTGGGCCAACAACGGCGGCGGTCTCTACCGCGTCGACATCGACTGCGAGACCGGCGCGCTCTCCGGCGCCACCCGCGTCCTCGAGGCCAAGCTCCCGAGCGAGCTCCTCTGGTTCGACGACGGCGCGCTGCTGGTGGGGCGGGAGGTCGCCGGCGCCGACCCCGACGACGACGTCGCCCGCCTCTCCTGGGGCGACACGCCCGCGTTCGTGGGGGGCGCCGACGCCTTCGGCGACAACGACGCCGTCGTCTCCGACGCCGCGATCGTGGGCGACTGGCTGCTCATCAGCGACATCAGCGAGTTCTCCGGCGTGCCCACGCGCGTGGCCCGCGTGCGCCTCGGGGACGGCCTCGCCGTCGAGAGCTCCGTCGAGATCGAGGACCCCATGTCGCTCGTGCCGTTCCCCGACGGCAGCGCCCGCGTGCTCGTCGCGAGCGGCTACGGCGACGCCTACTTCGTCCTCGACGCCGACGCCGGCACCACCACGTCGGTGTCGGCCAGTCGGGTGCAGCTCCCCAACGCGCTCGTCCCGGTCACGCGCGGCCCGCTCGACGGGCACGTGCTGGGCAGCGAGGTCGGCGGCCTCCGTCAGCTCCAGCTCGGCGCGGGCGGCGTGACCGACCTCGGTGTCTACTCCCTCGGTGACGGCCTCGACGCCCTCCCCGGCGCCATCGGTGTCGCGCCGTAATCCTCTCCCGGGAGCCCGATGCACCCCCTCGACCCCTTTGGCTTCGGCCAGCCCGGCTTCCGCAAGCACGCGCGCCGGTTCGACCCCGCGGACCTCGACCGAGACCTCCGCGGGCTCGTCGTCGCCATCACCGGCGCCAACTCCGGCCTCGGCCTCGCCGCCACCCGGGCGCTCGCGGCCCGCGGCGCCACCGTCTGGATGTTGTGCCGGGACCTCCAGAAAGCCGAGGTGGCACGCGCGACCCTGGCGGGTGATACACGTCTCGCCCGGCTCGATGTATCGAGCCTCGCGTCCATCCGTGCCCTCGACATCCCCACGCCCGACGTGCTCGTCCACAACGCCGGCCAGCTTGCGAGCCGCCGCGAGGAGGTCGACGGCCTCGAGCGCACCGTCGCCACGCACGTCGTCGGCCCCTGGCGCCTCTCGCGCCGCCTGCGCGCCGCCACCACCATCTGGGTGACGAGCGGTGGCATGTACACCCAGCGGCTCGACGTCGCCGGCATGTTTGCCCCGCCCGAGCCCTTCGACGGCGTCGTCGCCTACGCTCGCTGCAAGCGCGCCCAGGTCGTGCTCGCGCGCCGCCTCGGCCACCACGCGATGCACCCCGGCTGGGCCGACTCCCCCGGCGTCGCATCGAGCCTCCCGCGCTTCCACCGGCTCACCCGCGGCATCCTCCGCACCCCCGACGAGGGCGCCGACACCATCGTGTGGCTCGCGGCCACCCGCCCCTCTCCACCGGCGTTCTGGTTCGACCGGGCGGTGGCGCCCGAGCACGTCCTCCCGTGGACGAAGCACGACCCCGCCGAGGAGGACGCGCTGCTCGCACGCCTGTCCCGGCTCACCGATACATCTTGATACACGCGGTGGGGGAGCGGCCGCGGAGGCCGAGCATCGCACAACCTGTAGGTTAGGGCCTCCCGATGCTTGGTGCGCGCGCCATCCGATCCCACCTGCTGCGAGCGACGGGCCTGATGCACCCCGAGGTGGTGGTCTTCGACGTGACGCATCGGTGCACCAGTCGTTGCGCGGGGTGCGCCTTCCGAGACGCCGAGGACGGCGAGTTGCCCGCCGCGCGATGGGCGGCTCTCGCACGTGAAGCACGCAAAGTGGGCTTTCGCGAGATCGTGTTGACGGGCGGGGAGCCGCTGGCCCACCCGGACATTGCCACCATCCTCCCGGATCTCGCACGCGAGCTCCCGGTGTCGTTGATGACGAACGGGCTGGCACTGCGCAAGCACGCAGCGCTCGTCCGGGAGCACACGACACGGGTGTTCGTCTCGTGGGACGCCGCTTCCGACGATGTGTACGAGCGCATTCGCGGCGTACGGGGATTGACCGCGGTGCGCGACGGCGTTCGAGCCCTGGCCGGACATCACGCTCACGCGCGGGTCACGGTGTGGGCGGAGAACGCCGCGGAGTTGGCGTCGATCCGGGAGGCCGCCCGAGGAGCGGGGTGCACCGAGATGAGCCTCCTCGCCGCGGACACGAGCAGCGCGGGGTTCGGGGAGCGCGAGGAGCAGCGAGGAACTCCCCCCCGCGCCGATCAATTGCCGCTGATACAGGCGTTCCTGGAGAGCGTCCGGGGCGACCCCTTCGTCGTCATGTCGGAGTATTCGCGGGCACGCCTCTTGCTCCTGGCGAGCGGTCGGCAGCAGGCGCCGCGGTGCTCCGCTCCGTGGACTTCAGGGGTGGTCGATCCGACCGGACACTGGCGCCACTGCTTCTTCCTGGAGTCGTCCGCGGACGTGCAGGCGGGACTGGGGCACGCCATGCGCGCGGCCCGACGCGAACGTCGTGGCATCGACGTCGCCGCCAACCCCGTCTGCGCGCGCTGCGTTTGCTGGCGGGCCTGAACGGCGCTTCGGGCCCGCTGATACACGGTGATACATCCGGGCGCGTCCCCGCCGAGGACGGCGGGGCCGGGCCCTTCCGGGGTCGCGGCAGAGCCGCTCCGCTGGCGCGGGTGCGCCGCCTCCCGGCGGCCCACGGCGCCGAGCCGCCCGCGCCCGCGCGGTCGCCCTCCAGGCCCCTCGCGCAGGGGGTGGCGGTGTGGACACTACACGGATGTTGTACTACATTGCTGTTGTACAACAGGCGTGTAGTATGAGCGAGGTCCTCCCCGAAAACGTGTGTGGCCGGCCGGTGGTCGGCGGGAACTTCTACGGGCGAACGCGGGATGTGGCGCGTCTCTGGGCCCGGTTGGAGACGGACCACGTCCTCCTCACGGCGCCGCGCCGCGTGGGGAAGACATCCCTGATGTACGCGCTCCACGCCGGGGGCGCCGCGAGAGAGGGCTGGTTTGGCGCCGTCTACTTCAGCGCCGAGAACGCGGTGGACGAGCTCGACTTCGTCTCGAAGCTCTACGCCGAGATCGCGGCGTCGCCCGGCTGCGAGCATGTCGCCTCCGCGCTGAAGGGCCGTGCGTGGGCGTCCACGCTCGGCGAGATCGCCAAGGTCACCGCGGCCGGGCTCGCCCTGGAGCTCCGGCAGGCGGCCCCCACCACCTGGACGGTGCTCGCCGCGGACCTCGAGGACGCGGTGCAAAGCCTGCCGCCGCACGGGCGCCTGCTCGTGATGGTGGACGAACTCCCGGTGTTTCTCCTGCGCCTCCTCGCCATCGCGCCCGCCCGTGCCCAGGACTTCCTCGGTTGGTTCCGTGCGTTCCGGCAAGGCCGCCCCGAGCGGAGTGACGACGTGCGCTGGCTGCTCGCCGGGTCGATTGGGCTGGCCCCGCTCGCGCGCCGCCAACACTGGAGCAAGCTCATCAACGACCTCCAGCCCCTCACGATCGACGCCCTGGCACCGGAGGCCGCGGACGGGCTCCTCAGCGGCCTCGCGGAGCGGTACGACCTCCAGCTCACGCCCGAAGGGAAGGCGGCTGCGCTCGAGCGCGTCGGTTGGCCGATCCCGTACTTCCTGCAGTTGCTGGTCGGCAAGCTCCGGGACCTGCCGCCGGGCCCCATCGAGGTGGACGGCGTCGAGGCCGCGTTCCAGCGGCTCCTGAGCGTCTCGTCGAGCAAGGACTTCGCGCCCTGGTGGGAGCGGCTGCACGACGAGCTTGGTCCCACGGACGCCGCGGCGGCGAGGGCGATCCTGTCGGCGTGCGCCGCGGACGCGAACGGCGCGCCCGTGGCGACCCTCGCGGCGGCCGTTGCGAATCACTGGACCGACGCCGACCGGGAGGAGCACCGGAGCGCGCTGCTGGAGACGTTGGAGCACGACGGCTACCTGGCGAACGACGAGGCACGGTGGCGCTTCCGATCCCCGCTCCTGCGCGCGGCCTGGCTCGCCCGGACCGCCCGATGACCGGCCTCGCCTACAACCCCGGGCTCCAGGGCAGCGACGAGCTCGTGCAGCGCTTCGTGGCGCGGACCCAGCTCCTCAGCCGGGTGGTGGAGGACCTCCGCGCGACCCAGCCCCAGCACCAGCTCTTTATCGGCCAGCGCGGCATGGGCAAGACCACGCTGCTGCGCCGGGCCGCGGCCGAGGTGGCCCGTGACCCGGGGCTCGCCGCGCGGTGGATCGCGCTCACGTTTCCCGAGGAGCAATACAACGTCGCCCGGCTGTCCGACCTCTGGCTCAACTGCCTCGATGCGCTCGCGGACGCCCTCGAACAGGAGGGAGACATCAGCCAGGTGGAGGCGCTGGACCAGTTCGTCCAGGGGCTACCCACCGACGAGGTGGTCCGCGCCCCGATGGCGCTGGAGCGGTTGCTCCTGTGGACCCGAGCCCACCGCGGCATGGTGCTGTGCATCGACAACCTCCAGCAGCTGCTGGGCCGGCTCGACAAGGACGAGCGCTGGGCCCTGCGCAAGGTGCTCGGTGAGGAGCAGCGGCTCGTCGTGTATGCGGCGAGCCCGGCGCCCCCCGCGGAGACCACCGAGTACGGCGAGGCGTTCTACGACTTCTTCCAGGCCCACGCGCTTCGCGGATTGACGCTTGAGGAGACCCGCGAGGTGCTCGCCAACCTGGCCATCCACGCCGGCAAGCCCGATCTTGCCGCGTCGTTCGCGGAGAAGAGCGGACGGCTGCGCGCGCTTCATGTGCTCACGGGCGGAAACCCGCGCACGGTGGTCCAGCTCTTCCAGGTGGTCTCGACAAGCCCGGGCGCCGAGATCCGGGGGCAGCTCGAGGGGCTCCTCGATCAGTGCACGCCGCTCTACAAGGCGCGCTTCGAGGAGCTCGCGGAGCAGGCGCAGCTCGTGCTCGACGCGCTGGCCCACCACTGGGACCCCGCCACGGCCGCCACGATCGCCGAGCGCACGCGCATGGAGGTGAACACCGTCTCCACCCAGCTCCACCGGCTCCACAACGAGGGGCTGGTCGACAAGGTCGACCTCCCGGGAGAGGCCCGCCAGGGCTTCCAGGTGTCCGAGCGCTTCTTCAACCTCTGGTACCTGATGCGCGCCAGTCGCCGCCATCGCGGCCGGGTGCTCTCCCTCGCGCGGTGCCTGGAGACCCTCTACGACATCGATGACCTGCAGGCGCTCGGGGCGCAACTGCTCGCTTCTCCGGGGGAGGCGGACCTCTCGTTGGCGCTGGCGCGGGCGCTGCCGGAGGGGGGGATGCAGCGCGCGTTGTGGAGCCGCGCGATCGACCAGGTTGGGGGCGACGAGAAGGGCTTGCGCGAGCTCTTGGTACAGATGGGCGCGAGCGGGGAGCCGGTCAAGAAGCTGGCCGAGCGGAAAAAGCTCGCGAAGGAGGCGGTGGAGATCGCGAAGGGGATCGACTTCGAGGGGATGGGGGTGGAGCGGGAGTTGGGGGAAGTGCTGATGGCGTCGCTCGCGATGGGGGGCGTACCTGTGGACGAATTGGCCCGCGGGGTGGCGGGGCACAAGGAGCTCCGGACGGGGCTATGGGCGGTTTCCCTCGCCCGCGTGACGGCCGGGGAAGGAACCTGGGCGTGCGTGCGAGCGAGCGTCTGTGAGGGGGTACTTCCCACTCCGATGCTCGAAAGCTGCGAACCGTCGGACGTCGAGGCTGCGGGGTTCCGGGCAGGATGCTGGCAGTTGGTGTTCCGGCGGCACCTCGCGGCGATGCTCGTCGACGGCGGCGTGGTCGGTTCACTCCTGACGGAGGCCGACGTGGCGCTCTGGCGCATCCTGCCCGGCTCTGGCAGCCAGCACGGGCGCTCGGACCACGAAACCCGGGAAGGCTGGGAGCAGGTCTACAAGACCGTCTCCACGATGACACCCTTCGCCGAGCAGCTCGCTCTCGCACGTCAAAGCTCGATGCGAGCCGTGGCGCTGGGGAGTGCCGACGTCCCGGTCCTGGTTGCCGCGCTGGCCTCCATCGTGCGGGAACCGGACGCTGAAGTGCCAACCGAGCGGTTGTTGGGGGTAGCCGACACGGGAGCAGCGTGGTTTGTTCAGTTCGTGCTTCACTCGCTGGCAGCGCATCTCCCGACGGCCTCCCTCCGCCTCTGGCACCACTTCGCCAGGATCCGCGACCCCCTCGAGGACACCAGGTCCCTCCTCGCCTTCCTCGCCGCCCTCATCCGCGCCGACCACACCGACGACGCCTTGCAGATCGCGGTCGGCCTCCGCGATCGCGCCGAACCCCTCCACGCCGCGATGGTGGCCGTGAAGGGCCAGGACGTGGCCCTCTTGGGACGGTTCGCCCCGGAGATCGCGATCCCCGCGCGCGACATGCTCCAGGTGTTGTGGCCCGAAGGCCTCGCGCGGCCGCCCGCTCCCCGGCGTGCCAAGAAGAAGCGCGGCTGACGAGCAGGAGCGGGCCCGTCGTCACGCCGCCGGACCGGCACGTCGGTGTCCACGACCACGTCAGGCCCGCGGCCGGGCCCCATCTGCCTTGGGTCCGGATTCGTGCGGGCCCGGTGGTACGCTGGAGTCCCCGCCGAGGCACCCATGCTCCTCCTCCTCACCGGGACCGCCTTCGCCGGCCGCGGTCTCGCCACGCTCGCGCTCCAGACGGAGCTGAGCGGCGCCGAGCCCGCGAACCTGGCGAGCCGCGGGCGGGCCGTGGCGTCCGTGGATGTCGATGGGGACGGGCTCTCCGACGTGGTCGTGGTGACCGCGGGCGCGCCCGACTGCGATGGCTGCGCCGCGGCGGTCCATGTCTACAGTGGCACCCCCACCGGCCCCTCCACCACGCCGTACGTGGTCGACGGCCCGACGGGAGCCGTCACCGACACCGTGGCCGCCGTCGGCCTCGGGGACACCGACGGCGATGGTTACGGCGAGGTGGCCGTCGTGTTCGGCGGCTCGGTGTGGGTATACGCGGGCTCGGCAGTCGGGCTCTCGGCGAGCCCCACCGTCGTGATCGCAGGGTTCGTGAGCCAGGGCGTTTCGGCCGCGGCGGGGGACGTGAACGGCGACGGCTACGCGGACCTCGTCGTCGGCAGCGCGTTCGACTCCACCGGGGGCGCCGCGTGTGGCGCGGTGTTCGTTCACCTCGGCGGCGCCGCCGGCGTTTCGAGCGTGCCGGACGCCACGATCCTCGGCCGCGCGGCGTTCTACTACCACGGGTGGGCCGTGGCTTCCGGGGCCGACGTGGATGGGGACGGCTACGACGAGGTGGTGGTCGGCGCCCCGCAGGACGGCGGGTCGGAAGACTGGGCCGGCGCGGTCTACGTGTACAACGGTGACCCGACGGGGGTGGTGGCGACGCCGACGTGGGCGATGACGCACGAGGTCGACCACGAGGCGCTCGGGCTGTCCGTGGCGCTCGCGGACGTCGACGGCGATGGGGACATCGACGTGCTCGCGGGCGCCCCGCGCGCGGGGGTGAGCCGTGTCATGCTCTACGAGAACGCGGGCGGGATCGCGACCGTCGGGGTGGCGCTCGAGGGCGCGGGCCTGCTCGGCGCGACGCTGGGGCAGGCGGGGGACCTCGACGGCGACGGCGCACAGGAGGTCCCGGCGGGCGCGCCCGACGACGAGACGGGCGGCGACGACGGCGGCGCGCTCGTGCTGGTCGGGTACGACGGCGCGCTCCCGACCGAAGAGGCCGCGTACACCGGCGCGGCGGGCGCGGGCCTCGGCGTGGCGAGCGCGGTGGGGGACCTCGACGCCGACGGCTACGACGACCTCGTCTACCTCACCGGCGACGACGGCCCAGGAGCATGGGTGCCCGGCGGTGCGGGGGGCCCCGACCTCGCGCTCGCGGTGGCGCTCCCCGGCGCGGTGTACGACGGCGGCTTCGGCGCCGACGTGGCGGGCGCGGGCGACGTGGACGGAGATGGCTACGAGGACGTGCTCGTCTACGCGCCCTGGAGCGACGACGGGGGGCCTGACGCAGGCGGGGTCTATGTCTACGCGGGGTCGGCGTCCGGCGTGGTGACGACGCCGGTGGTCCTCCTCTCGGGGAGCGTCCCGGAGGGCGAGTACGGCCACGCCGCGGGCGTCGGGGACCTCGACGGGGACGGCCTGGATGACGTGGGCGTCGGCGCGCCGGCGCAGGGGGGCGGGCCGCCGGCGTGGATCCACCTGGGGCGGGCGACGGGGCTCGATGTCGTGGCGGACTACGCCGTCACGGACTGCCGCGGCAGCGTGGGCGACCGCGTGGGCTCCGCCGGAGACCTCGACGGGGACGGCTTCGGAGACGCCTTCTTCAGCGCCGCGTGGGGGTGCTACCCCCACGGCGAGTCCGTGGTCGTGCTCTTCGGCGATCCCGCGGGCGTGCGCGAGGAGCACTGGATCGAGAAGCCCTACGACCACGCCGACGCGGACGACGGCTTCGGTGACACCGCGGCGGGCAGCGGCGACGTGGACGGCGACGGCTACGACGACCTCGTGGCGGGGATGACCGATCGCTACGGGGTCATGTGGCTCTTCCGGGGCCAGGCGACCGGGGTCTCGGACTGGGCGGACTGGCTCTCCGGGCCCCGCTCCCACGTGGACTGGGGCACCGGCGTCACGCTCGCGGACCTCGACGGCGACGGCTTCGACGACCTCGTCGTGGGCGCGTCCGACGAGGGGACGACCCTCGAGCCGGGCGCCGTCTACGTGTACCCGGGCTCGGCCGCCGGCCTCGCGTCCACGGCGAGCCTGACGCTCACGGGCAGCACTGCCGCTGACCACTACGGCCGCTCCCTCGCGAACCTCGGGGACCTCGACGGTGACCTCGCGGACGACGTGGCGATCGGCATCCCCGGGGCGGCGGGCGGCGCGGGGGAGGTATCGGTGTGCGCGGCGAACCTCACGGCGTGTGTCACCTTCGCCGGCACGGGGGCGGAGGCCTTCGGGTCCGCGGTGGGCGGCGCCGACGTGGACGGCGACGGGTGGCGGGAGCTCCTGGTGGGGGTGCCCGGTGCCGCGGCGGGGAGCGTGCGCGTGTACGGCTGGCCGGTCGCTGGGAGCGACACGGGCGGGACGGAGACGGGCGACACGGCCGCTGATACAGGCCGCGATACATCGGGCGAGACGGGTGGCGACACATCTCGCGACACATCCGACTCCTCGGCTTCGACCGACACGAGTGACACATCCGATACAGCTCGGGTATCAGACACCGCCGACACCGCTGCCGTGTCCGCGGGCCCGGAGGGGTGTGGGGGCGGTGGCGGTGGAGGCTGCGCCTCGGGGCCGCCCGCCCCGGGCTGGCTCGCACTCGTCGGCCTCGCGCTGCTGCGCCGTCGTCACCGGCCCGGGGTTTCCGCTATCCTCCGCCCATGACGCTCCTCGCGCTCCTCGCCTGCACCCCGCCTCAAGTCGGCGAGGTGACCGTCTACGCCCCCGCGGACGCCGGGCTCGCCACGTTCCTGTCGACCGTCGGGGACGCGCGCATCGTCGTCGTGGAGGAAGGCGATCCCGCCGCCGAAGCCGCGCGGTCCCGGGCGCCGGTCGCCGTGGCGGTGACGGTCGACCCCGACGCCTGCGACGAGTGCTTCCGCGTCGACGAGGCCGATGGCGTCTACACCGTCACCGGCGGCGCGCCGCTCGGGATCCGGTACGGCGTGAGCGCGGTGCTCGAGGCGTTCGGGTGGCGGTTCTTCCACCCGACCGACACGTTCGCACCCGAGACGGTTGGGGAGCCCGATCGCGCCGACTTCGGCGTGGACCAGGCGCCCCAGGTGGCCCGCCGCGGCCTGCACCTCCACACGCTCCACCCCATCGACGGGCTGTACGCCTTCTGGACCGGCGAGTCTCCGGAGCGCGCGGCCGCGATCTCCGACTGGGCGGTCCGGAACCGGGCGAACCACCTCCAGTGGGTCGGCCTCGACGACATCACGGACTCGGCACCACGGCTCGCGGCGTGGCAGACTGACACACGCGTCGTCGTCGACCACGCGCACGCGCAGGGGCTGACGGTGGGGCTCGGCATCCAGCTCTTCGGGACGAGCAACCTCCAGCAGGCGTTCGACCTCGTCGATGCGCCGGGCGACGAGGCGGCGATGCGGGCGACGATGGAGGCCCGGGTCGACGGGCTCGTCGGGGCGGCCGAGTGGGACGTGCTCAACCTCTCCTTCGGGGAGTTCTCGGGGGTGGCGCCCGCGGAGTTCATCGCCGCGACGAACCTTGCGCGGGAGGTCGTGCGCGTGGCGGACCCCAACGTGGAGATGACCGCCACCATCCACGTCGGCAACCAGGAGGACCTGCGCGTCACCTGGGAGGGCGAGGAGATGCTCTACTACTTCCTCGTGAACTACGCGGACCCGACGATCGTGCCGTGGGTCCACACGGTGATGTATTACGACCTCGTCGAGGACGCCGGGGGCGCCTACGGCCACGATACATTCGACGAGCACCGGGCGTTTCTCCAGGCGAAGCTCGATGCGGGCGCGCCGGTCGGGTACTTCCCGGAGACCGCGTACTGGGTGGCGTTCGACAACTCGGTGCCGACGTACCTGCCGCTCTACGTGCGCTCGCGGTGGACGGACCTCGCCGCGTTCCCCGCGCTCGATGACCACGTGCTGTTCTCGTCGGGATGGGAGTGGGGCTACTGGCAGAACGACTGGGCGGCGCTGCGGATGAGCTGGGCGACGCCCTCCGACTGGCGCGACACCTACGCGGAGATGTTCGCGCCGGTCGATTCCACCCTGGCGGACGTGGCCGTGGCCCTCGCCGAGGTGGAGCACACGTGGCTCATCGAGGGCCGGCTCGCCCCGTACCTCGCCGGGCGCGACGACTTCATCGACCTCGGGGACCGCCTCGGGGTCATCGCCCAGCCCGACCGCCCCGACTTCGACGAGGTGCGCGCCATGGCGCCCGAGGCGAGCGCCGGGCTCGTGGCGAACCTCGACGCGATGGCGGCCGACCTCGCCGCGATCGCCCCGCCGACCGGCACGGACCCCTGGAGCGCCGAGATGGCGGACGGGCTCGCGGTGACGGCGCTGCGCGCGCGGTTCATCGCCACGCTCTACAGCGCGGCCGCGGACGGCACCCGCGCCGACACCCTCCTCGATGACGCCGCCGCCACGCTGGAGGACGCCCGCACCGTCGTGACCCGGCGGCACGCGGCGCTCCACGACGACGTGGACGGGCGGCTCACCGTCCCCGGCGAGAACCCCACGCTCTACCAGTACGGCTACCTGCGGTGGGCGAACGAGCTCTGCTACTGGGAGCGAGAGTACGCCGACGCATCCAACCTCGTGCGCGGCACCACGCTCACCGTGCCGAGCTGCACGCTGTAGCCCTGAAAGCGAGCGATGAGCTGCGCGATCAGACGCACACCCAGAGGAACACGTCCTTCTCGGAGCGCACGGCCTCTTCCATGAAGGTGCGGAGCTCGGAGAGGACAGGGTCGATGTCGGCGCGGGTCCACCCCTCCATCTTGAACTCCTCGGTGGCCACCCAGCGCTCGGCGAGGCGCGAGGCCTCGTTGTCGTCGAGGTCGGCCAGGCCGTGCACGATCGCCTCGGGGAGCGCGAAGACGACGAGCTCGCCGTCCTCCTCCTCGTGGATGGGCTCGGGGATGCGCGCGACGACGGACTCCACGTCATCAAGGTCGGCACCGACGAGGATCGTGTGGAGCGTGGCCATCTTGACGGGGTCGAGCCCCTTCGTCTGGAGCGTGGGGAAGCGCTCCCGCGGCATCTCGGTGAAGTCGAAGTTCTCCACCTCTTCGCGGGTGGCGACGAAGAAGTCGGTCAGGATCCCCACGGCTGCTCCGGCACAAGGTCTCGTATCCCGGTGGTAGGGTGCGACGCGGAGGGTGGACGGATGAGGCCTGTCGACGTGCCGCCGGTCGCTGTCCCGGAGGCCGGGGTTCCCGAGGCCGTGTCGTGCCGCACGCCCCTGGCGACCGCCGCCGGGGCCGCGCTCTTGCGCCGCCTCCAGGAGCACGCCGACGCCCCGCCGTGGAGCCACACGCTCGGCGATCGCCTCCATGCCGAGGACGTGCCGGCGCTCGACACCTTCCGCCGCACGCTGGGCCCCGTCCTCGCCGACCCGGCCGCGCTCCCGCTCGCCCGGTGGCGCGAGACCGTCCCGTGGGTGCGGACCCGCGCGCCCGACACCGTCGCGTGGGCCGACATCCCGCTCCAGGGCCGCGCCGACATCGCGTACCGCCTCGTCGACCTCGTGCCGCTCGACGCCGACCTCCGCCGGCTCTTCCACTACGAGACCTCCGGCACGACCGGCCACCCGCTCTCCATCCCCTCGCACGCCCGCGCCACCGCGATGAACCACCTGCTCGTGGAGGAGGCCCTCGCGCGCATCGGGGTGCGGCTCGACCACGGGCCGAGCGTGCTCGTGGCGCACGTGTGCGCGCAGGTCCGCACGTGGACCTTCCCGGCGATCCTCTCGTACTGGGGCGGCGGCGCGCTGGTGAAGGTGAACCTGCAGCCCGCCGAGTGGGCCCGCGACCGGGCGCGGCGCTTCCTCGTCGACCTCGACGCCCAGCTCCTCACCGGGGATCCGGTGTCGTTCGCGGAGCTCCTCGCGTGGGACATCCCGCTCCGGCCGCGCGCGCTCCTCTCCGGCGCCGCCACGCTCGCCCCGGCCCTCGCGGAGGCGCTGACCGCCCGCTTCGGCTGCCCCGTGGTCGACGTGTACTCGACCACCGAGATCGGCCCCATCGCGGCCTCCGGCCCCGGGGGCCTGCGGCTCCTCTGCCCCGACCTCTACGTAGAGGTCGTGGGCCCCGACGGGCGGCCGCTCCCCGACGGCGAGCGCGGCGAGATCGTCGTGAGCGGCGGGCGCAACCCCTACCTGCCGCTCCTGCGCTACGCCACCGGCGACCACGCGCGGAAGGAGGGGGAGTACCTGCGGGATCTCCAGGCGCGGCGCCCGGTGTCGTGGCGGGCAACGGACGGCGCGGTGATCACGCCGGTGGACCTCGCCCGGGCCCTGCATCCGCACGTGTTCGCGGCGTTCGCGTTCCGGGAGGAGGCGGACGGGTTCGTGCTCCGCGTGCGGCCGGTCGAGGGCGAGCCGCTCGACGGGGCGGCGCTCGGCGCTGGGCTCGCGGCGATCCTCGGGCAGCCCGTGGCGGTGCACCTCGACGCGGCGCTCGGGCGCGACGGGAAGGCGGCGGAGTGGACGGGCCGGGGGGACTGACGGCGGAGGAGGCGGCGGCCCTTGGACGTGTTGGCGTAGGCCGCGGCGCGGGCGCTTGGACGTCGTGCCGGCGGCGGCGGTGCGGGCCGTTAGACGTCGTGCCGGCGCAGGTAGACCACGTTCCGCGCGCGTTGGGCGGGGCCCTCCGGGAGGCCGGGCGTGCGCACGGAGAGCGACGTGCCCTTGCCGCGGATCTCGACCCGACCGGCCACCTTGGGGCTGAGCTCGGCGACAGCGTGCAGATCTCCGAGGAGGCCGCCCGGCAGCGAGCCGCGGACCACCTGGGCGCGCCCCTCCGCGATCTGCACCACGATGCGTGCGCGCATGCGGACCACGGTCAGCACCACCAGCGCGACGAGGACGAGGAGCCAGATGATCTTCATGGAGCCCGCTCCTTAGCCCGACCCAATCACGATCGACAGGTTGCCTACCGCGCCCGCTCGACCTTGAACTTGCGGCCCTTGATGCGGCCCTCCGAGAGCTGGCGGAGGGCCTCCTGGGCCACCGGCTTCGCCACCGCCACGTAGGCGAAGCGGTCGTGGATCTCGATCTTGCCGATGTCCGTGGCGAGGAGCCCCGCCTCGCCGGTGAGCGCGCCGAGGATGTCACCGGCGCGGAGCTTGTCCTTGCGGCCCCCGCTGATGATGAGCGTGTCCATCGGCGCCTCGACCACCTCGGGCGCGGGCGTGGCGGCGAGGTCCTCGAGCGACGCGCGCTCGATCCCCATCCCGGTGAACCCCTCGATGCGCGCGAGCTTCGACCCCTCCTTGGGCGTGGCGAACGAGAGCGCGATGCCCCGCTTGCCCGCGCGGCCGGTGCGCCCGATGCGGTGCACGTACACCTCGGGCTGGGACGGCAGCTCGTAGTTCACGATGAGGTCGAGCCCCTCGATGTCGAGGCCGCGCGCCGCCACGTCGGTGGCGACGAGCACCCGGGTGCTCCGGTTGCGCAGCCGCGCCATCACGTGGTCGCGGTCGCGCTGGTCGAGGTCCCCGTGGAGCGCGCCGGTCGAGAACCCCGCCCGCGTGAGGTCCGCGGCGAGGGCGTGCGCCGTGACCTTGAAGTTGCAGAACACGATCGCGGAGGCGTCGGGGTGGCGCCGGAGCAGGTCCACGAGCGCGGCGGTCTTGGCCTCGGGCTCGACGGTGTAGGCGCGCTGCTCGATGTCGGGGATGGCGTCGGGCTCGTCCGGGATGGTGACGTGCGCCGGGTGGCGCTGCCACCGCGCGCTCATGTCCGCGATCGAGCGCGGGAACGTGGCGGAGAAGAACAGGGTCTGCCGGTCGGTGGGGAGCGTCGAGAGGATGCGCTCCATGTCCTCCTGGAAGCCCATGTCGAGCATGCGGTCGGCCTCGTCGAGCACGACGTAGCTGATGGCGCGGACGTCGATGGTGTCGCGCTCCAGGTGGTCGACCAGCCGGCCGGGGGTGCCGACGATGAGGTGCACGCCCTCCTCGAGCGCGCGGCGCTGCGGCCCGCCCGGTTGGCCACCCGACGCCACGAGGATGCGGAGCCCGGGAAGGCGCCGCCCGAGCGTGCGGAGCGCGAGCGCGACCTGGGTGGAGAGCTCGCGCGTCGGGCACACGACCAGCGCCTGCGGGCGGCGATAGCTGAGGTCGATCTGCGCGAGGAGCGGCAACCCGAAGGCCACCGTCTTGCCGCTGCCGGTCCGGGACTGCCCGACGAGGTCGCCGCCGGCGAACAGCACGGGCAGGCTCTCGGCCTGGATCGGCGTCATCGCCGTGAAGCCGAGCTCCTGGACGACTTGCAGGAGCGCGGGCGGGACGAGGGCCCCGTCGAAGGGGGACGCGGTGAGGGGTGCGGTGGTCACGCCGCCCCCTATCTCCTCGCGTCCCGCCGTACCTGCGCGGGAGCCTGACGACTGGCTAGGAGCGACGCCGCCGAACGAGCGCCGCGCCGAGCACGAGCGCCGCCGCGGCGCCACCGACCGGAGAGCCGGCCGGCGTGTCGCAGCCGCAGCCGCCGCCGCCCTGGTAGACGAAGTCCTGCACGCTGTCGCCGCTGTCCGTCCCGGAGATGTCCGTGTCGGTGTCGCCGGTCTCGTCGGTGTCGCCGGTCTCGCCGGTCTCGCCCGTCTCACCGGTCTCGCCCGTCTCGCCGGTCTCGCCGGTCTCGCCCGTCTCCCCGGTGTCGCCGGTCTCGCTCGTGTCGCCGGTCTCGCCCGTGTCCGCGGTGTCGCCAGTGTCGGTCGGACCCGTGTCGGTCGGACCCGTGTCGCCCGTGTCCGACGTGCCCGTGTCGCCCGTGTCGGGGCCGCCGGGGATGTCGTCGGTGGGATCCAGGGGATCCGTGCCGTCCGCCACCTCGGTGCCGTCGTCCACCGTGCCGTCGTCGGTGTCGGCGTCGTTCGGGTCGGTGCCGTAGGTGAGCACCTCGTCGCCGTCGGTGAGGCCGTCGTCGTCCGTGTCGCTGTCGAACGGATCGGTGCCGAGCACGTCCTCCTCGCTGTCGTTCAGGCCGTCGGAGTCGCTGTCGGCCACGGGGAACACGTCGTCCGCGGGGTCGAGCGGGTTCGTGCCGTCCACGAGCACTTCGACGCCGTCCCAGGCGCCGCCGCCGTCCGTGTCGGCCACGTTCGGGTCGGTCTCGTAGGTGTCGACCTCGTCGCCGTCGGAGAGCCCGTCGTCGTCCGAGTCGGAGTCGTTCGGGTCCGTCGCGGTGTCGTTCACCTCGCGGCCGTCCAGGAGCCCGTCGTCGTCCGTGTCCTCGTCCGCCGGGTCGGTGCCGGCCACGGCTTCCTCGTCGTCGGTGAGGCCGTCGCCGTCGGTGTCCGCGGGCGCGGTCACGTCGTCGGTGGGGTCGAGCGGGTCGGTCCCGTCGGTGACCTCCGTGCCGTCGTCCACGCCGCCGCCGTCGGTGTCGGCGTTGGTCGGGTCGGTGCCGATCCCGACCTCCGTGCCGTCGCCGAGGCCGTCGTTGTCGGTGTCCGCGTCGGTCGGGTCGGAGCCGACGGAGGTGACCTCGTCGCCGTCGGTGAGCCCGTCGCTGTCGGTGTCGGAGGCGAGCGGGTCGGTCCCGTGGGTGTTGACCTCGTCACCGTCGGTGAGGCCGTCGTTGTCGGTGTCGGAGTCGAGCGGGTCGGTCCCGTAGCTGTTCACCTCGTCGCCGTCGGTGAGGCCGTCGCCGTCGGTGTCGTCCAGGGTGGGATCGGTGCCGGCGGTCACCTCGTCGCCGTCGGTGAGGCCGTCGTCGTCCGTGTCGGAGTCGGTCGGGTCCGTGCCGATCGTGGTGACCTCGTCGCCGTCGGTGAGGCCGTCGCCGTCGGTGTCCGTGTCGAGGGGATCGGTGCCGATCGAGATGACCTCGTCGCCGTCGGTGAGGCCGTCGCCGTCGGTGTCGGTGTTGGTTGGGTCGGTGCCGTAGACGATCTCTTCGGCGTCGGTGAGGCCGTCGCCGTCGGTGTCCGTGGTGGTCGTCGGGATGTCGTCGGAGCCGTCGAGCGGGTCGGTGCCCGAGACGAGGACCTCGACGCCGTCGGAGACGCCGCCGCTGTCGGTGTCGGCGTCGAGCGGGTCGGTGGTGTAGGTGTTGACCTCGGCGCCGTCGTCCAGGCCGTCGCCATCGGTGTCCGCGACGTTGGGGTCCGAGCCGTGGGTGAGGACCTCCTCGCCGTCGGTGAGGGCGTCGCCGTCGGTGTCGGTGTCGAGGGGGTCGGTGCCGTAGGTGTACACCTCGCCGCCGTCACCCAGGCCGTCCCCGTCGGTGTCGGCCACGTTCGGATCGGTGCCGTAGACCGATACTTCCTCGGTGTCGGTCAGGCCGTCGCCGTCGGTGTCGGTGGTGGTGGTCGGGATGTCGTCGGAGCCGTCGAGCGGGTCGGTGCCGTTCGCGAGCACCTCCACGCCGTCGCTCACGCCGCCGCTGTCGGTGTCGGCGTCCGTCGGGGTGGTGCCGTAGGTGTTCACCTCGTCGCCATCCGAGAGGCCGTCGCCGTCGGTGTCGGTCCGGTTCGGGTCGGACCCGTAGGTGTCCACCTCGGCGCCGTCCGCCAGGCCATCCCCGTCGGTGTCGGCCACGTTCGGATCGGTGGAGGTGGTGTTCACCTCGGTGCCGTCGGTGAGGGCGTCGCCGTCGCTGTCGTCGTCGAGGGGGTCGGTGCCGTAGGTGAGCACCTCCTCCCCGTCGAGCAGGCCGTCGTCGTCCGTGTCGGAGTCGTTCGGATCGGTGCCGTACACGGCGGTCTCTTCCGTGTCGGTGAGGCCGTCGCTGTCGGTGTCGGTGACGACGGTGGGGATGTCGTCGGAGGGGTCGAGCGGGTCGGTGCCGTTCGCGAGCACCTCCACGCCGTCGGCCACGCCGCCGTCGTCCGAGTCCGTGTCGAGGGGGTCGGTGCCGTAGCTGTTGATCTCGGCGCCGTCCTCGAGGCCGTCGCCATCGGTGTCGTCGTCGGTGGGGTCGGTGCCGTGGGTGGTCACCTCGGCGCCGTCGAGGAGGTCGTCGTCGTCGGTGTCGCTGTCGAGGGCGTCGGTCCCGTAGGTCAGGATCTCGTCGCCGTCGGTGAGGGCGTCGCCATCGGAGTCGGTGTCGAGCGGGTCGGTGCCGTAGGTGTTGACCTCGGCGCCGTCATCGAGGCCGTCGCCGTCGCTGTCGGCTACGAGCGGGTCGGTACCCTCGACGACCACCTCGTCGTAGTCGGAGAGCGCGTCGTTGTCGGAGTCGGTGTCGAGGGGGTCGGTGCCGTAGGTGAGCACCTCCTCGCCGTCGGTCAGGCCGTCGTCGTCCGTGTCGGCGTCGAGGGGGTCCGTGCCGTAGACGTCGATCTCGTCGGAGTTGGTGAGGCCGTCGTCGTCGGAGTCGTTGTCGCTGAAGACGTCGCTCCACGCGCACGAGGTGCCGTCACAGCCGCCGATGTCCTTCGAGAAGGTCTGGGTCGAGGCGGAGGTGCCGAAGGCGATCGCGACGTCGTCGAGGCTGGTGAGCCCGGTCGCGGCGGTGAAGTCGGCCCAGGGCATGTACCAGTCGACGAACACGTCGACCGAGGACGCGGTGCCGCCGCAGATGTCGGAGCCCGCCGCTTCGTACCCGGCGTTCCCGGCGCTCGCGTCGCCCGAGGCGGCGAGCGGCGCGGTGTAGGTGTAGAGCTCGAGCTCAGGGGCGTCGGTGGAGAAGGGGTCGCTCCCGGTGGTGTTCTCCCAGAACCCGACCTCGTCGCTGTTGCCGTCGACGTAGAGGATGTAGTCGTACTTCTGGTTCGTCGTGTCGAAGTCGGTCTCGAACATGATGCCCCAGCCGAAGCTGCGCCACTGGTGGGCGGCGCCGCCGCGGCTGGAGTACGGCTCCGCCGCGAGGCGGAGCCGGAACCACAGGTTCGTACCGTCGTCGTACATGTACGCGAGGGGGTTCGAGGCGTCCCCGACGACGTCCCACCAGTCGCTCCCGGAGACGTCCCCACACACGTCCTCCAGCGGCGCGCCGTCCCGCTCTACCGCCTCCCAATCGGAGGACGACGGCCACGTGGCCGCGAGAGCCGAGGGCAGGGCAAGCAGGAGCAGAGCAAAGGACATGTGAACCTCAGGGCAGAGGCTACCGGCCTCGCCGCGACATGTCCTTACACGTCGGTTACCGATCCGGCGAGCGCGCGGCCTCGTCCCGTAGCCACGCGCGGATGACGTTGGCGGCGACGGTGCGCCGGTAGTCGGCGGTGGAGCGGATGTCGTCGATGGGCGCGATGTCGTGGGCCACGGCGTCGGCGGCCGCGGCATCGAGCGGGCGGCCGACGAGGGCGGCCTCGACGTGGTGGGCGCGGATCGGGGTCGGGGCGACGGAGCCGAGGGCCACCCGCGCCTCGGTCACCACGCCGTCGACGACGCGGAGGCGGGCGCCGAGCACGACCTTCGAGATGGCCTGGGCCAGCCGGGTCCCGACCTTGCGGTAGTGGAGGCGATCGTCCGCGTGCGGACGGAGGTGCACGCGGGTCAGGAGCTCGTCCGCCGCGAGGGCGGTCTTCCGGTAGCCGAGCCAGAACGCGCTGGCCGGCACCTGGCGCACCCCGCGGACGGAGGCGAGCTCGAACTGGGCGTCCATCGCGAGCCACATCGGCAGCGAGTCCCCGGCGGGCGAGGCGTTGACGATGTTGCCGCCGATCGTGCCGCGGTTCTGGATCTGGGGCGCGCCGACGGTGCGGGCGCAGTCGCGCAGCGCGGCGGGGAGGGCGGGGTGGCGCGCCACGTCGGTCCACGTGGAGAGCGCGCCGAGGGTGTGGCCGTCCTCGGAGATGCCGCGCAGCTCGGTGCAGCCCCAGAGATCGAGGATCGCCGGGGGGTTCACGGAGCCGAGCTCCAGGAACACCATGAGGTCGGTGCCGCCCGCGAGCACCGTGGCGTCCGGGTGGGCGGCCCGCTGGGCGAGCGCCTCGGCGAGGGTGCTCACCCGGTGGACGGGGGCCGTGCAGGTCAACATGCGGGCTCCCCCGTCGTACCGGCGGCGGGAGGCGGCGCCGCGAGGGCCTCCGTCACGGCGTCGATGATCTTCTGGTAGCCGGTGCAGCGGCAGAGGTTGCCCGCCAGCGCCTCGCGGGCCTCCGCGCGCGTGGGGTGCGGGTTCCGGTCGAGCAGCGCCTTCGCCGTGACCAGGAAGCCCGGCGTGCAGATGCCGCACTGGGCGCCGCCGAACTTCAGGAAGGCCTCCTGCACGGGGTGGAGCCGGCCGTCGGCCTCGAGGCCCTCGACCGTGGTGATGCGGCACCCGTCCGCCTGGATGGCGGGCACGAGGCAGCTGTTCACGGCCACGCCGTCGATGAGCACGGTGCAGGCGCCGCACTCGCCCTCGCCGCAGCCCTCCTTCGTGCCGGTGAGGCGCACGCCTTCGCGCAGCACGTCGAGGAGACGGGCCATGGGGGGCGTGTCGACCGACACGTCCTGGTTGTTCACGGTGAAGCGGATCATGCGCGGCAGTCTATCGGAGAACGCCCCGGCATGGGACGGCGCGGGCGCTCGTCCGCCGGCGGTGGCGTGTTCGTTGCGGCGTACGCTCGGGTGTGCGATACCGCGGGCGGGAGAGCCAATGAAGAACGTAATTCTCGGCATTGTCGGTGTGGTGGCGGTCGGTGCGTTGGTCTTCCTCGGCGCGGCGGCGATGCAACCCAGCGCGCTGCACGTGGAGCGGAGCGTGCTGATCGCCGCCACGCCCGCGGACGTGTTCCCGTACGCCAACGACTTCGAGCAGTGGCAGCGGTGGAACCCCTGGCGCGACATGGACCCGAGCCAGAAGGAGACCTTCTCCGAGAACAAGGTGGGCGTCGGCGCCTGGTACACCTGGGAGGGCAACGACGAGGTCGGGAAGGGCCGCATGACGATCCGGGAGTCCGTGCAGGACCAGAAGGTCGTCGAGGACCTCCACTTCATCGAGCCCTTCGAGTCCAAGCCCGTCGTGACCTTCACGTTGGCCGCCGAGGGCGACAAGACCAAGGTCACCTGGGGGTTCGACAACGAGCAGGACTTCAAGGGCAAGGCGTTCGGCATGGTCATGGACATGGACGCCATGCTCGGCGCGGACTTCCAGCGCGGCCTCGACAAGCTCAAGCCGCTCGCCGAGACCACCGCCATGGAGCGCGTGGAGGCCGAGCGGGTGGCTGCCGAGGCCGCGGCGAACACCGCGGCGTCGCTCGCGGTGGCGGCCGAGGGCGGGGCGCCGGCGGCTGGGGAGACGGCGGGGGCGGTGAAGTAGTCGGGGTGCCGGAGGGGACACCCGAGGCTTGATCATCGCGGAGGTGCGGGGGCGTTGCGGGGGCTTGCCCCCCGCCCCAAGAGGCCGAAGCTGCCTACCTACCCCATCGCCCCGAGCACCCGCTCCGGCGTCATCGGCAGGTTGTCCAACACCGCGCCGGTCGCGACTTCGATGGCCTGGGCGACCGCGGCGGCGGGGCCGTCCATCGGGATCTCGCCGATGCCCTTGGCGCCGAAGGGGCCGCCCGCGAACGGGATCTCGACCAGGATCGTGACCATCTCCGGGGCGTCGGCTGCCGTGGGGATGATGTAGTTGGTGAGCCGATCGTTGCGCATGCAGCCGCGGGCGTCGAGCACGACCTCCTCGGAGGTGGCCCAGCCGAGCGCCTGGAGCGCGCCGCCCTCGAGCTGCCCCGCCGCGAGCACGGGGTTGATGGCGCGGCCCACGTCGGTGGCGGAGATGAAGCGGCGGTAGAGGACCTCGCCGGTGTCGCGGTCGACGTCGACGTCGACGATGGAGCAGGCCCAACCGTAGGTGGGGTAGGCGTCCCCCTGGTAGGTGTCCGGGTTCCATTGGACCGAGCCGTCGTCGAGGTACTGGTGCTCGACGCGCAGCGGGACGGAGGAGGGGCGCGCTTGGAGCAGGGCCGCGAAGTCGTCCGTGGCGAGGCCGGTCTCCGCCTGGAGCGCGGAGCGCAGCTTCTTCGCCGCGATCTGGGTGACGCCGCCGACGACCATGGTGGTGCGGGAGGCCACGGTGGGGCCCGAGTCGGGCACGAGGCCCGTGTCATGGGGGGCCATCTCGACGTGGCCGAGCGGGATCCCGAGCTCGCCCGCCACGATCTGCGGGAAGATGGTGTCGGTGCCCTGGCCGATGTCGGTCGACGCGGTGAGGACGCGGACGCGGTCGCCGTAGAGCTCCAACGCGACCTTGCCCTTGATGGCGGCCTCGCCGTTGCCGGTGAAGCCGCAGCCGTGGAACACCATGGCGAGGCCGCGGCCGCGCGCGTGGTTGGTGCCGGCGCCGGGGTGGCGCGTGACGGGCGGGACGGGGGCCTCGGCGGCGGCGAGCGCGGCGTCGAGCACCGCGAACGCGCCGGTGTCGGCGAGGCGGCCGCCGGAGGCGGTGGTGTCACCGTCGCGAAGCAGGTTCAACCGGCGGAGGGCGAGGGGATCGAGGCCGAGGTCGCGCGCGATGCGGTCCATGTGGCGCTCGGCGGCCCACATCGCCTGGGGCGCGCCGAAGCCGCGGAAGGCGCCGTTCGGCGGCGTGTGCGTCGCGACGGCCACCCCGGAGAGGTGCACGTTGTCGCAACGATAGGGCCCGGTGAGGTGCAGGATCCCGCGCGAGAGGACGACCGGCGTGAGCGTGTTGTAGGCGCCGCCGTCGAAGATGGTCGAGGCGGTCCACTCCAACAGGCGGCCGTCGGCGGCGACGACCGACCGGATGCGGAAGAGCGCGGGGTGGCGCTTGGTGGTGGCGCGGAGGTCCTCGTCGCGCCGATAGATGAGCTTGACGGGCTTGCCGGTCTTCAGCGCGAGGAGGGTCGCGTGGGCCGCGACCATCGAGGGGTACTCCTCCTTGCCGCCGAAGCCGCCGCCGGTGGCGGCCTGGACCGCGTTGACCCGGTCGTGCCCGAGCAGGGCCCGGAGCGCCTTGTGGATGTAGTACGGGCACTGCATCGACCCGATGATGGTGATACCGCCGTCCTCGCGGGGCAGGGCGATCATGCCCTGGGGCTCGATGTAGAGCTGCTCCTGGAGGCCCACCCGGTAGGTGCCCTCGTGGACGATGCCCTCGATCGTGCCCGCCGCGGCGCCCTTGTCGATGACGATGCGCTTGTAGACGTTGTCCGTGCCGTACAGCGGGACGGCGTGCCCCTCGGCAGCCTCGAGATCGAGGTTGTAGGGGAGGTCCTCGTAGGTCACCTGCACGTGCTTCGCGGCCTCGAGCGCGCGGTCCCGCGAGTCGGCGGCGACGAGCGCGATGGCCTCCATCACGTGGTGGACGACGCCGTCCGCCAAGGCGGGCTGGTCGTCCGTGATGAGCGCGACGAGGTTGCGCCCGGGGATGTCCCGCGCGGTGACGAGCGTGACGCCGTCCCAGTCGTAGGCGGGGTCGAGCGTGATCGCGAGGATCTTCGCGTGCGCACGCTCGGACCGGACGGTGGCGCCGTAGAGGCAGCCGTCGGGCCGGAGGTCGTCCACGTAGAGCGCGCGGCCGGTCACCTTGGCGGCGCCGTCCAAGCGGGGAAAGCCGATGCCGATGGTCATGGGCCGGGAGTCTAACCGACGGGGGAGGCCGAGTCCGGGGGAGAACCCGGTTGAGCGGCGCCACGGGCGGGCGTAGCGCGGCCGGACTACGGACCCGCATGACTGCTTCCCCTCCGCGGCGCGGCCCCCCGCGCGGCGCGTCCGCCGTCCTCCGCGGCGTCGTCGTGCTCCTGGCCGCCGGCTGCTCCGACTACACGGTGGCCCGCTCCGAGCTCTCCGCCGACGCCGAGAGCGCCGAGCTGACCCTCGCCGAGGGCGGCACCGCCGAGGTCGTCCTGCGCCTCTCCGCCGACGCCGAGGCGCTCGCGGCGAACCCGACCAGCTGGGTGGACATCACGGTGTTCTCGGTGCGCGTGACCGGCGCCCCGGTCGTGAGCGCGGCCGCGGGCGGCGACAGCGTGGAGATGCCGGTGACGACGATCGAGTACCTGCCGCTCCTGGTCGACGACCCGCTGCGCCGCTGCTCCGAGCCCGACGCGGAGGGCCCCGAGGCGCTCTCCGGGAGCGACGGGAGCTGTGTCGTGCTGCTGCCCGTGACGCTCGCGGCGCGGGCCGGCTCGGCGAGCGTGCAGGTCACCGCGTACTACGAGCTCGACTTCGGGCGGCAGGAGCCGCCGGGGGAGATCGGGTTGACGATCCCGTAGGTCGGGGAGCGGCGGGTGGGGCGGCGGGTGGGCCGCGGAGTTGGACCCGGCTCCGCGGCCGGGATGCTCCGTTCGACCCGGCTCCGCCGGTCGGACGAGTGAGCTGGCGAACGAGCCACGAGCCGTGCGGCTTCCAAACGCGGCTACAGTGCGGGTCCTCCCGGCGGCCCCATGCTCCTCCTCCTCGTCGCGGCGTGCAGCGACTACGACGTGAACGGCAAGGACGAGGGCGGCGTGTTCGACCCGGGCGACACCGCGGACGTGCCCGACACCGACACCGACACGGCCGTCGACACCGACACGGCGCCGGTGGAGGACACCGCGTCGTGCCCCGACCAGGCGTTCCCAGGCGGCCCGGTCGCGACGCGGGACGAGTGCGGATCGTCGCCCACGGTCGGCACGTTCGAGCCGGTGGAGGAGTGGAAGTGGGAGACCTTCTCCACCTCCGCGAGCTTCAACAACGTGATGATGACCCCCATCGTCGTGTCGCTGACCGACGACGACGGGGACGGCGACGCCGACGGCGACGACATCCCCGACATCGTGTTCGTGACCTACACCGACACCGACTGGAGCGACATCGGGGTCATCCGCGCGGTCAGCGGCGACGGCAGCGCCGAGCTGTGGAGCGTCGCGGGCGAGAACATCGACGGCTGCTCCGGGCTCGCCGGCGCGGACCTCGACGGAGACGGGCAGGTCGAGATCGTGGCGGTGACCTACGACAAGAAGGTCAAGGCGTTCGACGCGGACGGCGCGCTGGTGTGGACCTCGGGGCAGTACGCCGCGAACTTCGGGGCCTACTCGTCGACCCCCGCGATCTCGGACATGGACGGCGACGGCTCGCCCGAGGTCATCGTCGGGAGCCTGATCCTCAACAACGACGGCTCGCTGCGCGGCGCGGGGGACCACGGCGTGGGCGCGAACGGGGTGTACGGCACGACGTCGTTCGCGGTGGACCTCGACGGCGACGGCGCGCAGGAGCTCGTGACCGGCAACGCCCTCTACGACATCGACGGCACCGCGCTCTGGTACAACGCGCAGCCCGACGGGTACGTGGCCGCCGCCGACTTCGACGGGGACGGCATCGGGGAGATCGTCGTCACCGCGAACGCGCAGGTACGCCTCCAGGACGTGGATGGCACGGTGCTCTGGGACACCGCGATCCCGCGCGCCTCCGGCAGCTACGGGGGCCCGCCGACGGTGGCGGACTTCGACGGCGACGGGGAGCCCGAGGTGGGGGTCGCGGCGAACTCGACCTACACGGTGTTCGAGACGGACGGGAGCGTGCTCTGGCAGGTCACGACGCAGGACGGGTCGTCGGGGGTGACCGGGTCCGCGGTGTTCGACTTCGAGGGCGACGGCATCGCCGAGGCGATCTACCCCGACGAGACGCGGCTGTGGGCGTTCAACGGGCCCGACGGGGCGACCAAGCTGGAGTCCGCCGACCACACCAACTGGACGGTCATCGAGTACGCGCCCATCGCGGACGTGGATGCCGACGGCGAGGCCGAGATCGTGGTCCCCAACGGCCTGCACCCCTCCTACAGCGGGGCGCGGCACGGCATCTCCGTCATCGGCGATGCCGCGGGCTCGTGGCGGGCGGGCCGTCGCATCTGGAACCAGCACGCCTACCACATCACCAACATCGACGACGACGGCACGGTGCCGGCCGCGGCGGCCCTGAACTGGGACTCCTACAACAACTTCCGCTCGGGGGACCTCGCCGCGGCCAGCGGCGGGCTCCTGCCGAACCTGGTCGTGGACATCGAGGACGTGTGCCTGTCGTACTGCGACGGCGGGCGGATCCTCGCGTGGGTGCAGGTCGGCAACGACGGGTTCGCGGATGTCGACGGGCCGGTCACCGTCGAGCTCTGGGGCGAGACCGCCGCGGGCGTGGTGTGGCTCGCCGAGGAGACGGTGGGCGCCGTCGCGTGGGGCACCAGCGTGGACGCCCTGCTCTTCGACGTGGTCGGGGTCGACACCGCCACGCTCGTGGCCCTGCAGGCGCGGGTGGACGGCGGGGACACCTCGGCCGGGGACTGGGACGAGTGTGTCGAGGACGACGACAGCGACCGGTGGACCGACGTGTACTGCCCGTGATCGGGTGGTACATCCGGGACGGGTGATACATCCGAGGTGGGTGATACATCCGAGACGGGTGATACATCCGATACATTGGAGGGGCGCCCCGCGCCGCGCGCGCGAGGGGCCCGGCGGGCGCGCGGGC
>JAUXTN010000221.1 GCA_030684355.1 Pseudomonadota bacterium | reverse complement strand
AAGGCGGCGCGGGCGGCGCGGGCGGGCCCCAGGGTGGGCGTCCCACGGCTCCCGGCTTCCAGGTCACGGCCGGCCAGGGCGTGAAGCTCTCGGGCCAGCTCATCTACGCCGGCGAGAAGACCGGCACCTACCGCATCGACTTCCTCCAGCAGTCGCAGCAGGCCAACTTCCCCGACCTCGTCCACTCCATCGAGATGACGGCGCCGGGCCCCTGGGAGGTCGAGGCCCCCAAGGACGCCGGCGAGTTCTGGATCGTGTCCTTCCTCGACGCGAACGGGAACGGCCCCGACCCCGGCGAGCCCGCCGCCCGCATCAAGGAGATCGTGAAGGTCGGCTCGGCGCCGCTGACCGGCCTCGACCTGACGCTCTCCGACAACCCCGAGCTCGGCGACCTGAAGCCGGGCGGGAAGGATGGCGAGGCCGGTCCGGGCATGACGCCGGGCGCGGTTCCCGGCGGGGCCCCCGGTGGCGCGCCGGGTGGCGCGGTCCCTGGCGCGGCTCCGGGCGGCGCCGGCATGGCTCCCCCGGCGGGCGGCCCCCCGGGCTCGATGGGCGCGCCTCCGAAGCCGGGCGACGTCCCCGCAGTCAAGTAGTCCATGAGCGGCCTGGCGGGGCTCTTCCGTGTCGAAGGGCCCCCTGACCGGGCCGGCCTGACCCGCATGCTGCGCGCGCTCGACCCGAGAGGGCCCGACGCGCGCGTCGACGTGCCCCTCCCCGACGGCGTGCTCGCCGCGACGGTGCGCGCCCCCGGAGAGACCGGCGCGAACCCCGCGACGGACCCCTCCGGGCGCTGGTGCGTCGCGACGGATGGCGAGCTGCTCAACGCGCGCTCCCTCCTCGCCGAGCTGCACGCATGGGGCGAGAGCCCCGAGAGCTCGGGCTCGGCCGGCGTAGCGGCCTGCCTCTTCGCGGCCCGCGGGCTCCCGCCCGCCTTGGAGCGGCTCGCGGGCGACGTGTCGCTGATCGCGTGGGACAGCCACGCGCGCCGCCTCCACCTCGTCCGTGACCGCGCCGGCCACCGGCCGCTCCACTGGGCTCTCCTCGCCGACGGCACCCTGCTCGTCGCGAGCGAGCCGGGCGCGCTCCTCGCCCACCCCGGCGTCGACGCCACGCCCGACCCCGACGCGCTCCAGGACGCCCTCGCCCTCGGCGCTCCCCTCCCCCCGCGCACGCCGTGGCGCGGCATCCACAAGCTCGGCCCCGGCGAGCGCCTCGAGTGGGCGGGCGGCGCGCCCGTCGTGACGCGTTGGTGGGCGGAGTCCGCCAACCCGTCCGGCGCCGACGGCGCGCGCTACCGCTG
This sequence comes from Pseudomonadota bacterium, assembly GCA_030684355.1. Taxonomy (GTDB): domain Bacteria; phylum Myxococcota_A; class UBA796; order UBA796; family SXON01; genus CAJBVW01. Next base: position 60,184 of record JAUXTN010000221.1, on the reverse strand, counting down.
GGCGCGGAGCCTGCGGTTCTCCACCGAGCTCGCGATCCAGCAGCGCGTCGCGGTCGATGCGCCGATCGCGGTCGCCCTGTCCGGGGGCCTCTACGCGGAGGCCCTCCTCGGCTCCACCGCCGCGCGGCGCCGTGGAGAGGTGCTCGCGCTCACGGTCGCCATCGAGGGCGCCGACAACGAGCGCGAGCGCGCCGCCGAGATCGCCGCTCGCCACGGCGCGGAGCACGTCGTCCTGCCGCTCTCCGCCGCGGACGTGCCCGGCCTCCTCGCCGAGATCGCCGCCCTCGGCGAGCCCCTCTTCGACCCAGCGGCCCTCGGCTACTGGCTCCTCGCGCGCACGGCCTGGGAGCGCGGCGCGGAGGTGCTCCTCACCGGGGTCGGCGGCGCCTCGCTCTTCGGCGGTCCCGCCATCCCGCTGGTCGACCGCGCCGCGGCCCTCCCCGGCGTCGGGCTGCTCGGCCGCGTGGCCCGCGCGGGCGCGGATCGCTTCGGCGGCACGGAGACCTGGGCGAGCCGACACCTGCGCCGGCGCCTCCTCGTGCAGCGGGACGACACCCGGCGGCACGCCCTCGATGCCCTCGCGGCCGAGGCCCCCGGCGACGATGCGACGGGCGCCGCCCTGTGGCTCGAACGGCGCCTGGACGCCGAGGGTGCCCTCGCCACCCTCGACCGCGTGACCGCCGCCCACGGCGTGCGCGCGCAGAGCCCCTACGCCGACGCCGCGCTCGCGAAGCTCGTCGCCTCGATCCCCGTCGGCCACCTCGTGCAGGTGCGGCGCCCGCGCGGCCTCTTCGAGGACGGCCTCGCCGAGCGGCTCCACGGCCCCGCCCCGCTCCACCGCGACATGGCCCCGCCCGTGGACGCCTGGCTTGCGGACGGACAGCTCACGGCCGGCGTCGAGGGTGCCCTCGAGGGCCTGGTCCCGCGCGACGAGGTCCGCGCGATGCTGGCGCCGGGGCAACCGCCCCGTCGGCGCTGGGCGCTCGTCGCGCTCGCGGCATGGCGTGGCGCCCACGTGGGCTGACTTGCTCCGTCCTTGCCGAGCCCTCGCCCGCCGGGGCCCGACGGGGCATGATCCGGGAAACGGGACCAGAGGATGAAGCGGATCGCCTCGTTGTTCGGCCTCGCCCTCGCCCTCGCCGGCCCCGCGTGGGCCCAGCAGATCGACGTCGTCGTCGATCCCGCCCTCGCGCGGCAGGCGGGCGTCGACCCCGCGCAGGTCGAGGCCGAGATCCGGAGCGCCACCGAGGGCGCGCTGAAGATGGACGCTCCGCAAGCGTTCCTCGGCCAGATGGCCACCGCCAACGCGTTCGCCACGAAGGGCATGGGCGTCGACTACGCCACCAACCCCCAGCGCTTCTTCGCGGGCGGGGCGGTCGGCACCGCGGTCAACGGCGCCGGCTTCACGTTCGTGCGCGGGTCGGACACCATGCCGACCGCCGGCTTCGCGTTCCAGGCCGCGGGCAACGCGGGTCTGAACCTCGGGTTCCTCTCGAACGACGAGAGCTTCCTGCGGCGGATCGTCATCTCCGCGAACGGGATGTACGCGAAGGGCGACTCCGGGCCGTTCGACGCCGAGCTCTCGAACTACGGCGCCCACGCTCAGGTCAAGCTTATCCGCCCCGAGCACAAGGGGATCGTGGAGTGGGGCGGGCTCGACGTGACCGGCGGCTACGAGGTCTCGACCTACCGCCTCGTCCTCTCGAACGCGCTCCCCCTCGAGACCGGCGGCCTCCGCTGGGACGCCACCGGCACCTTCGATATCCAGGCGAAGAGCCACACCATCCCGGTCGAGGTCTCCACGAACCTCCGCGTGCTGATCTTCAGCGGCTACGTCGGCGCCGCGGTCGACGTCCGTCGGGAGGCCGTCGCGACGGGCGAGGTCTCCCTCGGCGGGCCCCTGACCGTGACCGCCCAGGGCAAGGAGACCCAGATCGGCACGGTGAACGCGTCGCTCGGCACCGTCGGCACCGCGGACGCCGTCTACACCCCCCGCCTGTTCGGCGGCGTCCAGATCAACGCGCTGTGGGTCAAGATCTACGGGCACCTGAACGTGGGGTTCGACGACACGTACGCCGGCCATCTCGGGCTGCGAGTCGCGCTGTAGAGCGCGGTGACAGATCGGGCTCCGCGCCATAACGAAGGGGCCTCGAGGGCCCGATGTCCATCCGCCAGACGCTTTCCCGCCTCCCCGCCCCGATCAAGCGCGGCATCCAGGAGCGCGTCTACCCGACGCTCCTCCCCGAGGGCGAGACCGCCCCCGAGTGGCACCTCCAGAGCTGGGACAACACCTGGCACCGCCACGGGAAGCACTGGTCGGTCATGGTCTTCTACCCGCTCGACGGGGGGGCCGAGGATCGCACCCAGCTCCTGTCGTTCCAGGAGCACGCCGCCGACTTCGCCCGGCTGGGCGTGAAGGTCTACGCCTTCAACCCGGCCGAGGCCCCGAGCCACGAGGCCTTCTCGAAGGACCTCGGCCTCACCTTCCCGCTGCTCACCGACCGCGGCGGCTCCGTCGCGCGCCAGTTCCGGTCGTGCCTCCAGATCCCGACCTCGCCGATGTACCTGCGCACGGTCTACCTCGTGAACCCCGAGCGGAAGATCCGCCTCGGCAACCGCGGAACGCCGAGCGTCGCCGCGATCGTCCGGTCCATCGAGGCCCTCCAGCAGGTCACCAAGAGCGGGATGTAGCTCCGGCCGGCGCTCCGGACCGCGTTCCAGAGAGCGCCGTCGCTACGGCTTCGTCAGCGACAGCAGCAGGTCCTCGAGCGTGATCCGCGCCTGGTAGTACGACTCGGCGTTCGCCGCGTCGATGCGCGTGACGCCACGCGTGCCCACCTCGGTCACCTCGAACAGCGGGATGTCGAGGCGATAGAAGCGCTTGTAGCGCCCCACGACGAGCGCGATGCCGCCGAGCTCGCGGGAGAGGTCGCCCGCGCTCCGGTACGAGATCCGCACCTCCGCGCTCTTCGGCTCGTCGCCCTTCCGGCCGACCCACTTCGTCACCACGCCGTTCGCGTCGATGACGTCCAGCCGTTGCTGGAGGAGCTCGACCAGGAGCGCGTCGGAGAGGTCGCCGGCCTCCTTCACGTCGCGCGGGTGGGGGGACAGCGCCGCGCGGAGCTCCACGTCGAGGGCGACCAGCGGCGAGGGGGGCACGACCACGCCCTTCGTGGACGCCGACGAGGACGGCCGCGGGCGGGTCCCGGCCCCGACCCCGGTGTAGGAGTTGAGGCGGATCCACGCGTAGCCGAGGGCGACCACCGCGAGGCCCACGAACACCAGCGTGGCCACGCGCGAGGAGCGCACGAGCGGAGGCGGCGGGGGGCGGCGCCGCGGCTCGGGGGGGAGCACGAGGTCCCGGGCGGGCGGGCGGGCGCGGGGGAACGCGATGACCTCGGCGCCGTCCTCCGGGAGGGGCTGCGGCGACACGGGGGGCACCGGCACGGGCCTCGGCGCCCGGTCGACCTCGTGGAGGGCGCGTGGGCCGCGCGCGGCGCCCTGCGGGGCCTCCGGAGGGGGCGGGGGAGGTACGAGCAGGGCGGGGGGGCGCGTTGGCGGCGCGGCGGGCTCCGGGCGGCCGTCGATCTCCCAGACGGGCGAGAGGGCGTCGACGGGGAGCTCCACGAGCCCGGCGTCCTCGTCCGGCGGCGGCGGCGTGTCGACCATCTTCCGGTAGAGCGACGCGGCGTCCACGCTGTCGACGTCGCTCCAGGCCGACCACGGGTCCGCGCCCGGGAGCGAGCCGCGGAACACGGGGTGCTGATCGACGCGGAGCCAGCCGGTCCCCGTGGAGACCTCGTCCGACGGGCGCACCTCGCCCGTGGCGACAAGGGCCTTCAACGCGGCCTCGTCGGGCACGCTCCGCTCGAACCCACCCTGGCCCTCGCGCCCCCGGCGGATGCGGTATCCGTCCATCCAGGCAGGATGCTTCGCAGCGAGGGATGCGTCAACCACCCCCCCTCTTGTCGTGTCAACGCACGAAAGACCGACCGGTCAGTCAGAAACGTCGGTAAGATCTCGAAAAAAGGCGACTATCCGGGCTTGTGCGGAGCCTGTGCTTCATGTAGGAAGGGCACCCTGGAGGTTGAGACATGCGCACCGGACCTGAGCTCGTGCGAGCAAGCTCTCCCTACGCGCGCGAAGATGCAGCGCGTAGCTGGCGTCTCCTCGGGATCGCCCTGGCGGTCTACGCCGGGTTCGTGGCGCTCGCCGCCGCCGCCCCGGTCTGGCCGCTCCGCCTCGTCGGCTCGGTGTTCGCCGGCCTGACGATCGTGCGGCTCTTCATCTTCTTCCACGACTACGCCCACGGCGCGATCCTCCAGTCCCGCGCCGGCAAGACCGTCATGCCGCTCATCGGGTACTGGACCCTCTCCGCCCCGTCCGTGTGGCGCCAGACCCACGACTACCACCACAAGAACACCGCCAAGATGGTCGGCGCGGCCATCGGCTCCTACCCGATCGTCACCCTCGACATCTGGCGCCTCATGACCCCGGGCCAGCGGCGCGAGTACCGGCTCGTGCGCCACCCGGTGAACATGGCGTTCGGGTACGTCACCGTCTTCATCCTCGGGATGTGCGGCTCCGCGTTCCTGCGCGCGCCGAAGGTGCACTGGCACGGCCTCCTCTCCCTGGTCATCCACTTCGGCATCATGGCCCTCGTGGGCGTCTACGCCGGGTGGGATGTCGCGGCGTTCAGCGTCCTCCTCCCCCAGTTCATCGCCAGCGGCGCCGGCTCGTACCTCTTCTACGCCCAGCACAACTTCCCGAGCATGCAGCTCCGCGGTCGTCGTGACTGGGAGTACAGCTTCGCAGCCCTGCGCTCGTCGAGCATGTTCGACATGGGCCCGGTGATGCACTGGTTCACGGGGAACATCGGCTACCACCACGTGCACCACCTGAACCACCGGATCCCGTTCTACCGCCTCCCCGAGGCGATGGCCGAGCTCCCCGAGCTCCAGGATCCGGGCCGCACCTCGTGGCGCCCGTCGGACGTGATGGCCTGCCTCCGCCTCGCCGTGTGGGATCCCGCGAAGGGCCGCATGGTCAGCTTCGAGGAAGCCGAGGCGACGCCTCTGCAGTCCGAGGAGCTCCTCTCGGCCAAGTAGTCGCGACGCGCACGTCGCGTTCTTGGGTGTAAACGGGGGGCCTTGCGCCCCCCGCTCCGGTTAAGGCCCGCGGGCCCCCCGGAGCCCCCCATGCCCAGCGTCGCCGTCCTCCCCGGAGATGGCATCGGCCACGAGGTCCTCGCCGAGGGCCTCCGCGTCCTCGAAGCCGTCGCGCCCGACCTCACCTACGAGCACTTCGACCTCGGCGCCGAGCGCTACCTGCGGGACGGCACGACCATGCCGGACAGCGTGCTGGCGCGCTTCCGCGACGAGTTCGACGTCGTGTACCTCGGCGCCCTGGGCGATCCGCGCGTCCCCTCGAACGTGCACGCCAAGGACATCCTCCTGGGCAGCCGCTTCAAGCTCGACCTCTACATCAACTTCCGGCCCATCCGCCTGCTCGACGCGCGGTATTGCCCGTTGAAGGACAAGCGCCCCGAGGATGTCGACTTCGTCGTGTTCCGCGAGAACACCGAGGGGCTCTACACGGGTGTCGGCGGGCAGTTCAAGCCCGGCACGCCCGACGAGATCGCCATCGAGCAGGAGATCAACACCCGCAAGGGCGTCGAGCGCATCATCCGCGCCGCGTTCCAGTGGGCGCGCGAGAACGGCAAGACCAAGGTGTGCATGAGCGACAAGGCGAACGCCATGCGCCACGGCCACGAGCTCTGGCAGCGCGTCTTCAAGGAGGTCGCGGCGGAGTACCCCGGCATCACGACGAGCCACCTCTACGTCGACGTGCTCACGATGCGCATGGTCCAGGCCCCCGAGTCCTTCGAGGTCATCGTCACCAACAACCTGTTCGGCGACATCGTGACCGACCTCGGCGCGGCGCTCCAGGGCGGCATCGGCCTCGCGTCGAGCGGGAACATCAACCCCGGCGTCGCGGCGCTCTTCGAGCCCGTGCACGGCTCCGCGCCGGACATCGCCGGCAAGGGCATCGCCAACCCGCTCGCGGCCATCCTCACCGCGGGGATGATGCTCGCGCACCTCGGCCGCGCGGACGACGAGCGGCGCATCCAGAACGCCGTCCAGGCCTGCCTCCTGGAGGGGCGGGTCACCCGCGAGCTCGGCGGCACGCTGACGACGCGCGAAGCCGGGAGCGCGGTGCTGGACGCGTTGCGGTAGCGTCGGGCGTTCAGGATCTTGGGGCGGGGGTTCCACCCCCGCAACGCCCCGAAGACCGTGCCCGGCGGCTACTTCTTGACCAGCACCCACTCGAAGTGGACGCCCGCGCCCGCGAAAAACGTGCCGATGTACACCTCGGGCGCCACGTAGGAGGCCTTCCCCAGCGGGAAGCGCCACCCGCCGCGCGCCGCGAGGCTGTACCAGTCGAAGACGCCGAACAGGCCGTAGTGGCGATCCCACTTGTCGCTCGGCTCGTACATCCAAGCGATGACGTTGACCGCGCCGTAGATGCCCTGCTCCTTGCCGAAGCGGACGCCGGTGGAGAGGAGGCCGCGGGGCTCCCCGTCGGGGAAGAAGAAGTAGCCGGTGTCCCAGGTGGGGGCGACGCCGATCCGCCCTTCGAACGCGAGCCACGGCAGCACGAAGCTCGTGACCGAGAGCTCGATCGGATGGGAGAGGTAGGAGGGGTCGCCCGCCCGGAGGCTGCCGGCGACGCCGAGCGTCAGCCGCTCGAGCCGAGCGGCCTCGGCATCCGAGGCGCCGAGGAGGAGGGAGAGGAGAATCAGCATGGTCCAAGTCTAGCAAGCGCCCGAGCCGGAGGCGGCCGACTGTAAGGGCAGCGTTACCTCGACCCCGTCGGAGCACGGGCGGCGCCCCCGCGGTCGCGATAGGTTTCGCCCCCCTCAACCGGAGCCCGCATGCTCAACGTCCAGTCCCGCGAGATCGTCATCCTCTCCGCCGTCCGCACCGCCTTCGGCGCCCAGGGCGGCGCCCTGAAGGACGTGAACGCGCAGGATCTCGCGGTCCCGTCTGCCAAGGTCGCTCTCGAGCGCGCTGGCGTCGCGCCCGACCAGGTCGACCACGTCATCTACGGAAACGTGCTCCAGACCAGCAACGACGCGATCTACCTCGCCCGCCACGTGGGCCTCCGCGTCGGCATCCCGGTGCACGTGCCGGCCCTCGGCGTGGCGCGCCTCTGCGGCTCGGGCTTCCAGGCGGTCATCACCGCGGCCGAGCAGATCCTCACCGGGCAGGCCAACGTCGTGCTCGCGGGCGGCTCCGAGGCCATGAGCATGGCGCCCCACGTCATGCACGGCCTCCGTGACGGGGCCCGCTTCGGCAAGCCGCCCGCCATGAAGGACCTGTTGTGGGAGTGCCTCACCGACACGCAGACCGGCCTGCCGATGGCGATGACCGCCGAGAAGCTCGGCGAGCAGTACGGCCTCACCCGCGCGGAGGTCGACGAGGTCGCCCTCATGAGCCAGGAGCGCTGGTTCGCGGCCCAGGAAGCCGGCCGCTTCAACGACGAGATCGTGCCCTTCGTCATCAAGACCCGCAAGGGCGACATCACCTTCTCGGTCGACGAGCATCCCCGCCGCAGCACGATGGAGAGCCTCGCGAAGCTCCCCACCGTCTTCAAGAAGGACGGCCTCATCACCCCCGGCAACGCGTCGGGCATCTGCGACGGCGCGGCGAGCCTCGTCGTGGCGGACGGCGAGTGGGCGCGCGCCCGCGGCCTCACCCCGCTCGCGCGGCTCGTGGGCTGGGGCATCTCGGGCTGCGACCCCACGATCATGGGCATCGGCCCCGTGCCCGCCGCCCGCCGCGCCTTCGAGCGCACCGGCCTCGGCGTCGCCGACATGGACCTCGTCGAGGTCAACGAGGCCTTCGCTCCCCAGTACCTCGCCGTCGAGCGCGAGCTCGGCCTCGACCGCACCAAGACCAACGTAAACGGCGGCGCCATCGCCCTCGGCCACCCCCTCGGCGCGTCGGGCGCGCGCATCACCGGCACGCTCATCCACGAGCTCCGTCGCCGTGGCGCCCGCTACGGCCTCGGCAGCGCCTGCATCGGCGGCGGACAGGGCATCGCGGTCATCGTCGAGGCGCTCTGATCGGCCTGGCGGTCGCGGCCTGACCGTCGCGGCCTGACCGTCGCGGCACGGGCAGCGTGAGCGTCGGTCTCGGCGTGGGCGCCAAGGCCCGCGCCGAGGCGACGCGACACAATCCCTTGACAAGAGCGCGTGCTGTACTGTAGAGGCGTCCCAACAGGAGTCCACATGTCCAGGTTCGCGCTCGCCTCCGTGCTGTCGGTCCTCGCGCTGGCGGGGTGCTCCTCGAACTATGGGGCGGGGGACGACAAGGATCCGTCGCTGGTCGACACCGCCGCGATCGACACCGCCGAGGCGGACGCCGACACCGACACCGACGCCGACACGGACACCGACGCGGACTCCGACACGGACACGGACTCGGACGCGGACTCCGACACCGACGCGGACACGGATTCCGACACGGACGCGGACACGGACACCGACACCGACACCGACGCGGACTCCGACACGGACACCGACACGGACACCGACACGGACACGGACACGGATACCGGCGCGGACACCGACCCCTCGGCCGTCTGCGACCCGACCGGGCCGACCGAGGCCACCTGGGTCGTCGACAGCATCGTCGTCGGCAGCTCGTCCGAGGGCGTGGATCTCGACGGGGACGGCGCCATCGACAACGTGATGTCGTTCGCCAAGTCGTCGCTCGACACCTCGCTGGCCGACACGCTCGCCACCTCCACGACGGTCATCGTCCTCCAGTTCTGGGACGTGGACGATTGGTGTGACGACGACATCTACGGCGGCCTCCTCACCCCCACGGACACCGACGGCGACCTCACGGACAACGCCTCCGGCACCGAGTCGTTCGACCCCGGCACCGACGTGGACAGCTCCGGCTACGCCACGATGAACGCCGCTGCCGTCATCGCGGGCGGCGAGTACAGCCTCACCATCGCCTCGGCCTCCATCGAGGTCGGCGGCTACACGCTCGACAGCGTCACCGGCGTGTTCGTCGAGGGAACCGCCACCGAGTCCGCGAACACGGGCGTCATGGGGTTTGCCATCTCGGTCGAGACGATGGTCCCCATCGCCGAGGACAACGGCTACTCCCGCGAGATCGTCGAGCGCCTCGCCGACATCGACAGCGACGGGGACGGCGTCAACGACGCCCTCTCGATCGCCTTCGTCTTCACGTCGGTGCCCTGCACGCTGATGTAGTCGGTTCGCGCTGCCGACGGGATCACAAGCCCAGGCGGCAGCCACGCGTGCGGCGGCTACGTTAAGGTGGCGACGCACGGAGGCCCCATGAGCGGTACGATCGACGAGTCCGACGTCATCCACGACTGGAACGTCCGGGGGGACACCGTCTCCCCGCCGCTGCGCCCGGTGCGCTACTTCGACGAGACCTTTCGCGACGGCATCCAGTGCCCCTCGGTGACCGACCCCCCGGTCGACGCCAAGGCCCAGATGATCCGCCTCCTGGCCCGGGTCGGCGTCCACCACACGGACATCGGCCTGCCGGGTGCCGGCCCGCGCGCCGTGGCGGACTCCACGGTGCTCGCGGAGATGATCCGCGACGAGAAGCTGCCCATCCTCGCCGCCTGCGCCGCGCGCACCCACGAGAACGACATCGCGCCGATCATCGCGATCTCGCAGAAGGTCGGCATCCCCATCGAGGTGATGGCCTTCCTCGGCGCCTCCCCCATCCGGCTCTACGCCGAGGGCTGGGACGAGGACCTCCTCGAGAAGCGCACCCGCACCGCCGTGCGCATGGCGAAGCAGGCGGGGCTGCCGTGCACCTTCGTCACCGAGGACACGACCCGCTCGCGGCCGACCACGCTCCGCCGCCTGTTCACGGCGGCCATCGAGGAGGGTGCGGACGGCATCGCGGTGTGCGACACCGTCGGCCACGCCACGCCCAACGGCGTGTTCAACCTCGTCCACTTCACGCGGAACCTGATCCGCGGGCTCGGCACGGACACCCGGATCGACTGGCACGGCCACAATGACCGTGGGTTCGGGCTCGGGAACGCGATCACCGCCATCGAAGCCGGCGCGGACCGTGTCCACGGCTGCATCCTCGGCGTCGGCGAGCGCGTCGGCAACACGGCGCTGGACCTCCTGCTCGTCAACATGAAGCTCCTCGGCCGCCACGAGGGTGACCTCTCCGCGCTCGGCGAGCTCGTCGACCTGTGCTCGGCCGCGTGCAACGTGCCGATCCCCGTGAGCTACCCGGTGTTCGGCAAGGACGCCTTCCGCACCGGCACGGGCGTCCACGCCGCCGCGGTCATCAAGGCCCTGGACAAGGGCGCCGACTGGCTCGCGGACCGCGTCTACTCCGGGGTCCCGGCGAGCTGGTTCGGGCGCCACCAGGAGATCGAGATCGGCCACATGGCCGGCGACAGCAACATCCTCTACTGGCTGCGCAGCCGCGGCTACGTCGCCACGCCCGAGCTCGTCGGTGCCGTGCGCGCGAAGGCCAAGTCCGGCAACCGCGTCCTCGAAGAGCGCGAGATCCTCGAGATCGTGCACGCGGTGGCCGCCAAGTAGCGAGGCCGGCGCGGCGCTCTCGTCGCCCGCGCGCATGCCGACTCCCCTCCCCTGCGGCGCCTGCCCAGGGGCCGCTCACTCCGCCGGCGGTTTCTCCGCCGGGGCTTCCGCCGGCGTGCCCGGGAGCGGCGCGTCCGAGGGCGGCGTGCCCGGGAGCGGCGTGTCCGAGCGCGGCAGCGCCGCGGGCGCTTCGAGGGCGCGCAGCTTCCGGGCCTGCTCGCGGGCCGCGAGCGCCTGCCGCTTTCGGGCGAGCGCGGTGCCCCGGAGCGAGACGTTCTGGAGCACGTGGAAGAGCAGGAGGCCCGCGATGAGCCACCCGAGCGCGGGGAAGCCCTCCGTGCCCGGGATCCCGACCAGGGCCACCGGCAACGCGACCGCCACGTTCATCACCTGGATTGCCCAGAACGCGATCGGCCGCTCGTAGGTTGCGGGCGTGGCGAGCCGGTTCACCCCGAGGACGACCCCGAGGATCAGGACCTCCCAGGGGAAGCTGCTCATCCCAGCGCGACGTTGTCGAGGAGGCGGACCGAGCCGTACCGGGCGACGAGGATCGCGCGGACGGGGCGGTCGACGGTGTCGACGGGATCGAGCGTGTCGGGGTCGACCACGGCGAGGTAGTCGACGCCGTCCGAGTCGATGGTGGCGAGCCCCGCGGCGATCCGCGCCTCGGCGGAGCGCTCGGTCATCCCGCGCATGTGGAACAGGGCGCGGTGGAGCGAGAGCGCGCGGCGGCGCTGCTCGGGCGAGAGGTAGACGTTGCGCGAGGACAGGGCGAGGCCGTCGTCGTCGCGCACGAGCGGCCCGGGCACGATCTCGATGCCCATCGCGAGGTCCCGCGCCATCGAGCGGAGCACCGTGTACTGCTGGAAGTCCTTCTCGCCGAACATCGCGGCCGTCGGCTGCACGAGCCCGAAGAGGCGGCACACGACGGTCGCGACGCCGTCGAAGTGGGTGGGCCGGTGCGCGCCCTCCCACCGCGTCGTGATGTCGCGAACGCTCACCGTGGTGCGGAAGTCCGGTGGGTAGAGGTTGTCCGGCATGAACAACACGTCGCACCCGGCCGCGGCGCACTTCGCGGCGTCCCCCTCGGGGTCGCGCGGGTAGCGCGTGAGGTCCTCGGTGGGGCCGAACTGGAGCGGGTTCACGTAGATGCTCACGACGAGCACCTCGCTCCGGGCGCGCATGAGCTCGATGAGCGTCGTGTGGCCGGCGTGGAGGTAGCCCATGGTGGGGACGAAGCCGACTTCACGCCCCTGGCGCCGCCAGGAGAGCGCCAGGTCGTGCATCTCGTCGACCGAACGGACGATTCGCATGCGGCCCCTCCTAGCCAGGACGGGCAGGCCGCGCCTTGGCTATCGCTCCGTGGCGGCGAAATACCGCTCCGAGCGTGGCGGCGTTTGTACGAGGCCGAACGTTCGTCCGCGGGTACGGTCGCGCCGGCTTGCCGAGCGCAACGCCAGCTTCGGGGGGCCGTGCCGGAGCTACCCGCCGTACAGCCGCGTCGTGTCCTGCGCGAACGAGTGCTCGGGGCCGGGGAACGTTCCGGCCTTCACCTCGGTGACGTAGGCCTGGACGGCGTCGCGCACGACCCCCTCCAGGTCCGCGTACCGCTTGACGAAGCGCGGCTTGAAGCGCGTGTCCATCCCGAGGAGATCGTTGTAGACGAGCACCTGCCCGTCGCACCCGGCGCCCGCGCCGATGCCGATGGTCGGGATGGAGAGCTCGGCGGTGATGCGCGCGGCGAGCTCCGCGGGGACCATCTCGAGGACGATGCAGAAGGCGCCGGCCTCCTGGACGGCGAGGGCGTCCGCGAGGATGCGCAGCGCGGCGTCGGACTCCCGGCCCTGCACCTTGAAGCCGCCCATCGCGTGCACGGACTGCGGGGTGAGGCCGACGTGGCCCACGACGGGGATCCCGGCGTCCACGATGGCGCGGATGGCGGGCGCGGACCGCACGCCGCCCTCGAGCTTCACGGACTGGGCCTTCCCTTCGCGCACGAGCCGCCCGGCGCTGCGCATCGCCTGCGCGACGCTCACCTGGTAGCTCATGAACGGGAGGTCCACCGAGAGGTGCGCGCGGGTGAGCCCCGCCGCGACGCAACGGCCGTGGTAGGCCATGTCCCGCAGCGTCACGCCGAGGGTGTCCGCCTGCCCCTGGACGACCATCCCGAGGCTATCGCCCACGAGCACCATGTCGGCCCCGCCGGCGTCCACGAGGCGCGCCTGGGCGGCATCGTAGGCGGTGACCATCGCGATCTTCTCGCCGTTGACCTTCTTCTTCAGGATCTCGGGCGCGGTGATTCTGGCCAATCAGACTCCGAACAACGTGGGCCCGCCCTGCGCCGACTGGGCGCCGCGGTAGCGGGGCGGGGCATCGGGCAGCGGCTGGCCGGCGAGCCAGCCCCAGATCATCTGGACGATGCGCTCGCGGGCGGCCAGGTCGGACACGTAGTCGACCGTGTCCGTGCGGATCACGTGGATCGGCGCCTCGTCGTAGGTCTCCCACAGGCGGTAGTAGCGATCGCGCAGGTCGTCCAGGTAGCGCGCGGGGATGACCTGCTCCGCGGGGATGCCGCGGCGGAGGATGCGGCTGCGGATGACCTCGGTGTCGGCGTCGAGGAAGACGACGAGATCCGGGCGCGGCGGCGGCTCCGGCAGGATGCCCGCGAAGGTGTTGTAGAGCGCGAGCTCGTGGCCCTCGAGCGTCATCTCCGCGAAGAGGCGGTCCTTCGCGTAGAGGTAGTCGCACACGGTGAAGGGCGCGAAGAGGTCGGCCTGCCGGATGCCCTGCTGCTGCTGGTAGCGGCTCGCGAGGTAGAAGAGCTGCGCGGGGAGCGCGAAGCGCTCGGGATCGCCGTAGAACTGGGCGAGGAACGGGTTGTCGTCCGCCGGCTCCAGCACGAGCCGAGCGCCCCATTCGCGCTCCAGGATGCGGCAGAGCGTGGTCTTGCCGACGCCGATGAGGCCTTCGATGACGACCAGTCGCGACACGCTTCGCTCCGCCGCCGGAAGGTAGCACGTGCGAGCCATGGGCATCCGTTGCCCGCGCGCCGCACCGAAACAACGAGTGCCCCCTTGACGGTGCCCGCCTGACGAACGTCCGTCGGCAGTGACGGACAACCGCCACCCCCGGGGCCGCCAACTAGCTGAAAACACGTTGGCATGACGTCTGCACAGGGCCCCGATGCGCACCGAAACACATCAACCCGGGCGCACTTGGAGCGACAGATGAAAGGCTTGAACAAGGCATACCTGATTGGAAACATCGGGCAGGATCCCGAGATGCGGACGACCGCCACCGGAAAGCAGCTGGTGAAGCTCTCCCTGGCCACCCCGTTCGCGCGGAAGGTCGGCGACGAGTGGGTGGAGACCCCGGACTGGCACCGCCTCACGTGCTGGGACAAGACCGCCGAGTTCATCGCCACCAACGCCCGCAAGGGTGACGTTCTGGCGGTCGAGTGCGCCATCCGCCCCCGCAAGTGGACCGACAAGGACAACGTCGTCCACTACGAGATCGACCTCGTGGTGGACCGCGTGCTCTGGCTCAACGGCAAGCACCGGGGCGCGTCCGGCGCCGAGGGCACCCGGCACGTCCCGCCCGCCGGCGGACGGAGCCCGGCGATGACCGAGGCGGAGTCGGAGCAGATCCCGTTCTGATCACGCGCCGGGGCCCCGCCGATGGTGGCGGGGCCCTTCCTTCGGCGGGAGTGCCCTTCCCTACGTGCCTTCGGGGCGTTGCGGGCGCGGAGCCCCTGCCCCATGAAGCCCTGGATGAACCGATCCGACCGCGGCCTTCCGAGCACGATCCCGCCGCCGACGCCACACCACCGCCGCCGCCGTGAGCGGCACGAGGAACGGCACGATGCGCACGGTATCCTCGCTGCCGATCCACCCGAGCTCGAAGTCCCACCACGAGAACGGGAAGAAGAGCAGGTAGCCGACGCCGAAGTGGCGCTGGAGGAGGTCGACGGCGATGTGGAGGAGCCCGCCGCCGAGCAGGTTCAGGAACACGACGCGGCGGCCCGCCTCGGGGAACGCGAATGCCAGGAAAAACGAAGACAAGAGGATGCCGACCGGCATGTGGAACGGCACCCAGACGTAGATGAGCCACTCGGGGATGACCGGGAGGGTCCACCGCAGCCACGTGAGCCCCATGCTGGGCACGCGGCCGAGCAGATCGGGCAGGCAGGTGCCGAGGACGAAGGTGGCGACGTGCGGGCGGCCGGGGATCACCTTCGCGAGGATGGCCACGCAGGTGTGCGTGATGAGGTCAGCCACGCTCGACGAGCCTCCCGCCGCGGATGCGGAACGCGAACGGCGCCGCGACGACGACGAGCACGAACCCGAGGATCCCAAGGGCTTCCTTGTACTTGCGCAGCACGTGGAGCTCGCGCTCCTCGACGCGCACGGCGGGCACCGAGGCGTCGAAGTGGCCGAGGACGGAGACGGTGTCCCCCACGGCGAGGTCGGTCGCGGGGCCGACGACGGGCACGCCCTTCACGACCTTGGAGATCTCGTAGCGGTCCGGGCCTTTGACCCCCGTGACGGTCCAGAGCGGGAACACCATCGGCGCGCCGTCGCGCTCGGCGGGGGCCTCCATCGCCCAGCGCCAGCCGCTCTCGGCCTGGAGCGCCCACCACGCGTAGTAGCCGCCCAGCGCCGCGGTCAGCGCGAGCGCCACCCCGATGCGCACGGCGGCGCCGCGATCGTGGAAGAGCGCGCTCACGGGACGGGCACGTCCTTGCCCGCGACCGCAAGGGCCCCGAAGTGCTCCAGGAGCTGGTTCATGTTGGTGGTGCGCAGGTCGCTCCCGCCCCCTGCAGGCATGAACACGATGGGCTTGCCCCGGAGCGCCTCGGCGACCTGGAGCTTCACCATGTTGCGGCCGCCGGTGCCGGAGAGGGCCTTGGCCTGGGCCTTGAGGCCCTCGGCCTTCGCGCGGGCCTCCGCGAGCAGGGCCTCGGACTCGCGCTGGCGCCCGAAGTAGGCGGCGTCCGCCGAGAGCTGGCGCTTGGCGGCCTCGCCGCGGGCCTCCTCGATGAGCGTGTTGACCTCGCCCTTGGCCTGTTCGAGCTCGCGCCGGCGCTGCTCGCGCGCGGCCTCGCTCTCGGACCGCAGCCGCGCGGCCTCCTGCTCGGCGACGGTCTTGTCGCGGATCACCTGCTCGTACGCCGGGTTGAACTTGTGCTCCCCGAGGAGCACCTGGTCGATCGAGACGCCCTCGGGCTCGAGGTAGTGGTTGCACGCCTGCCGCGCGAGCTCGGCCTTGGCGAAGCGGATCGTCGCGTCGTAATACTGCTCGGAGCGCAGCTCGTTCAGCAGGTCTCGGAGCACGGTGCGGGTGACCGGCCGCACGAGCTGCTCCTCGACCGACTGGTTGGTCGCCCCGACGAACTGGAGGATGTAGACGACCTTGGCGGGATCGATGTGCCAGGCGACGGTCACGTCGACGGAGATGTCGTTGCCGTCGTGCGTCTTGAAGTGGAGCGAGTCGTCGCCCTCGCGGGCGCCGCCGGCTCCGCGCGTCATCGCGAGGTTCTGGAGCCCGATGTCGTAGACGTGCCAGTCGTTGACGAAGGGCGCGAAGAAGAAGGTGCCGCCGGAGGGGTAGATGTCCTTGACCACGCCGGCGTCGCCGAAGAGCGACACCTTGGCGGTGCGGATTCCGACCTCGGTGGAGCCGGTGTCGTGCGGGAGGCAGCCCGCGGCGAGGAGGAGGAGCACGGGGAGGTGCCGGATGGTGGGGGAGAACATGGTCACCATCCCTGGATGAGGCGATCGAGGTCGAGCGGATTCACGCCGCTGGGGCCGTCCGTCGGGACGATGATGACCTGGGTGTTGCCGATGGCGTCCGCCATGCGGAGCCCGACGACGTTGGAGGCGCCGGCCGCCGAGAGGGCGTCGTTCTCGAGGCGCTTGGCCTCGGCGCGCGCGAGCTCCACGAGGAGATCGCCCTCGGCGCCGCGCTTGCGGGAGTAGAGCTCGTAGTCGGAGCGGAGCATGGCGACCTGCGCCTTGCCGCGCTCGGTCTCCACGTCGACGATGGCGCGGCCCTCCGCGAGCACGCGGTTCTTCTCGGCCTCCTCGACCGCCGCGGCGGCCTCGGCGCGGTTCTTGAAGACCATCTGGTCCTGGATCTTCCGCTGCTCGATGGCCTCCTGGTAGCGCTCGTCGTAGCGGTAGTGGCGCACCATCACGTTCCAGACCTGGATGCCGGAGCCCGCGAGCTCCGCGCCGAGCTGATCCCGCGCCTCGAGCGCCTTCTGGCGGCGCAGCGCGCCCTCGTAGAACTGCTCCGCGCCGAGCTCGCCGAGCTTCTGCCGGAGCACCGGGTCGGCGCGCGGGCGCACCAGCGAGGTCTCGTAGAGCTTGCCCGGGCCGACGCGCGTGAGGACCTCGTACGGATCGACGATGCGGTACGCCACGGTCACGTCGACCACGACGCGGTAGCCCTCGGAGGTCTGGATGTTGATGCTCGGGGCGTGCGTCGCCTCGGAGCTGGCCTGCATCGTCTCGTCGTTGAACTCCAGGACCTGGAGGTTGCGAGGAAAGACGTGGTACTTCTCGTAGCCGGGCACGACGATGTGGAGCCCCGGCCCGTAGACCGCCTTCTCGATGCCCTGGTCCGGCCCGAACAGCACCTGCCGCACCGCGAACTCGTACGGGCGCACGTAGATCGTGAACGTGCTCCCGAGGATGAGGAGGACCACGAGCGCGCCCGCGACCAGCGCGACCCACCGGAGCGGGCCCCCGAGGCCAGACGGGATGCGGACCTTGGGGATGGACACGAGCTTGGGGCCGTCGGCCATCAGTGGATCTCCTTCGTGCGGGGCGGGCGCGCGGGCGGGGTGGCGTCGGGGTCGGGAACGGTGGGGTCGGGGATGGCGGGGCGGAGCGGCTCGAGGTCGGTGCGCGGGAGGGTCTCGGCGGCGTCCTGGAGGCGCCCGAGGTCGTCCGCGAGCTCCTGGAGCTGGCCGGCCCACGCGCGCCGGGTCCACGCCACGCGCAGCTCGGGCGCGACCGGCGTGATGGCGGCGAGGAGGAACAGCAGGCCCTCCGCGAGGGGGGGCAGGTAGCGGGAGAGGGTGGCGGCGATGGCCACGGCGATCACGGTGGCGACGATGCGCGCGAACGGGCCGTCCCCGAGGGGGCCGCCGAAGCCGCGCGCCTCGACCTGGTTCTGGGCGAGGGCCATCCGCGTGTAGCGGGGCAGGAAGGTCTCCCGGGCCTCGCGCTCGAGGAGCCGGGCCTGCTCCTCGTCCCCCATGACCTCGCGGCACTCCCGCGCGAGGGCGCCCGCGGCCTCCTCCACCACCCGCGCGAACGCGGCGCGCGCGGCGTCCGGCGCGTCGAGGTGGGCGCGGCGGGTGGCCTCCAGGCGGCTCACGAGGTGGACCGACAACGTGTCGAGCCGGTAGGAAGGCGGGGCGGGCACGGGTTCCTCTACGGGCTCTTCAGGAGAAGCGTGTAACGCGCAGCGGCGTCGGAACCCCCTCGGTCGGACGCCCGAGGATCCCGTCGACGACCGCCCGCGCGCAGGGCAACGCGTAGGCGAGCCCGGCGACCCCGAAGCCCGTGCACACCACCGCACGCGGGCGGCCGGGGATGGGGCCCACGATGGGCAGGCCGTCGCAGCTCTCGCCGACGATGCCGGCCTGGCTGGAGAGGAGCGCGCCGGCGTCCGGGAAGGCCTGCCGAGTGAGGCGCTCGAGCATGGCCGTGACGCGGGGATCGGGCACGGGGTCGGTCTCCCCGACCTCCATGTGCGGCGTGGCCCAGCGGGCGCCGGCGGCTTCGAGGCCGCCGCACCACAGGACCGTGCCGTGCTGCGAGACGACGGGAACGGCGAGGGGCGGCCCCGCGAACCGCACGGACGTCCAGCGGACGGGGGTGATCTTGTCGGCGAGGAAGGGGTCGAGCGGGACGGCGCCGGTCGTGTATACGTCGACCTCCGCGGAGGCCGCGGTCGCGTGGACGGGCAGCGGCGAGGGGCCGCGCAAGGCGGCGTGGAGGGCGACGAGGTCGACCGCGCCGCCGTCGTGGAGGTGGTAGCCCCCGGCGGTGCGCGTGGCGCCGAGCCCGACGCGGGCGGCCGCCGCGAGCGCGAGGTCGAGCTCGCCCTCCTCCTGGGGCGAGGCCCGCCAGTCGACGCCGACCCGTGCGAGGCCCGGGAGGCGGTCGAAGCCGGCACGGATGAACGCCACCAAGGCGGCGGCCGCCGCGGTTCCGATGCCGGCCTCGAGGCGATGCGGGTGCTCCGGGTGGGTCGGCAGGGCCACGCCGAGGGCGCGACCGGAGGCGCCACCGAGCGCGCCCGCGGGATCCACGAGGCGCACGTTCACCCCGGCGTCCGCGAGCCCGCGCGCGATGGCGAGGCCGGCCCACCCCGCGCCGTGGACCTGGACGTCGTGTTCGGCCATCGGTCGATCCCTATCCTGCGCCGCGCACAATGCGCGCTCTCCTCCCGTCCCGGTAGCCCCGCGGTCAAGGTCGGATGCCCTCCTTCGTGCGCCCGCCCCTCAAGTCGGCCCCCGCGCCGCTCGATGGGTGGGCGGGCGGAGGTCTCGTCATGCAAGAGGCGGTCGTGTTGCTTGTGGATGACGAAGCGCTCGTCACCGAGGGGCTCGAGCGGGCCCTCTTCGCGGAGCCGTTCCGCATCCTCTCCGCGAGCTCGGCCCGGGAGGCGCTCCGAATCCTGGCGCGCGAGCACGTCGACGTCATCGTGTCGGACGAGCAGATGCCGCTGGTGTCGGGGTCGGAGCTCCTCTGCGAGGTGCGTCGGCGCTACCCCGAGATCCAGCGGATCATGCTCACGGGGCGCGCGAGCCTCGCCACGACGATCCGCGCGATCAACGACGCGGCGGTGTTCCGCTTCCTGCAGAAGCCCTGCGCCACGCCGGAGATGGCGGCGACCATCCACGCCGCGCTCGATGCCCGGGGCGCGCGCGGCGTGGTGGCGGTGCGCCGCGATGTACGCGACGACGCCTTCGACGACGCCTTGGGCGCGCTGTCGCTCGCCCTGCAGCCCATCGTCCGGTGCACGACCTGGGAGCGCGCCGCGGTCGAGGTCCTCGCGCGGGTCCATCACGACGCGTTCCCCTCCATCCTCCCGCTGCTGGAGACGGCCGAACGGTTGCGCCGCATGCCGGACCTCGAGCGGGCGATCTTCCAGCAGATCGCGGGCATCCTCCCGCGCCTGCCCGCCGGCCTGGAGGTCTTCGTCAACGCCCACCCCTCGAGCCTCGCCGTCGAGGCCCTGTGGGACGAGCGCTCGCCGCTCGCCGCGTGGTTCCCGCGCCTCACCATCGAGGTCACGGAGCGCGCGATGGTGCACGAGGGTGCGGGTCTCGACGGCGTGCTCGCCCACCTGCGCGCGCGCGGCGCGAGGATCGCGCTCGACGATCTGGGCGCGGGCTCCTCGGGACTCGCGGCGCTCGGCGCCATCCGTCCGGACGTCGTGAAGCTCGACATGTCCCTCGTCCGGGGGGTCGACACCTCCTCGGCGCGACGGGAGATCGTCTCGTCGCTCATCCGCCTCTCCCACCGCCTCGGGATGCGCGTCGTCGCGGAGGGGATCGAGACCCCGGGCGAACGGGACGAGCTCGTGTCGCTCGGGTGCGACCTCCTGCAGGGGTACCTCATGGGCCGGCCGGCGCCGCTCGAAGCGTGGGGCGCCGATCCGCGGCGGGACAACCGGCCCGTGGGCGGGGCAGACGCCGCGGACGCGGCGTGAGGAAGCGCGATAGGCAGCGAAGTGCCTTCCGACCCCGACACATCCCCCGGCTTCCTCGCCGCCCCCACGCGGTTCCTCTTCTTCACGGGCAAGGGCGGGGTGGGAAAGACCTCCCTCTCCACGGCCACGGCGATCGTGCTGGCGGACGCCGGGCGCCGCGTCCTGCTCGTGAGCACCGACGCGGCGTCCAACCTCGACGAGATGCTGGGCGTGCCGCTCTCCAACGAGCCCGTCGCCGTGCCCGGGGTGCCCGGCTTGAGCGTCCTCAACATCGATCCCGACGCCGCGGCCGAGACCTACCGCCAGCGCGTGCTGGCGCAGCTCGAGGCCGACGCCACCGACGACGAGCGCGCGAACGTGCGCGAGCAGCTCTCGGGCGCCTGCACGACCGAGATCGCCGCCTTCGACGAGTTCGCCGCGCTGCTGGCGAACCAGGGCGGCGCTGCCGCGTCCGCCTGGGACCACGTGATCTTCGACACCGCGCCCACCGGCCACACGCTGCGCCTGCTCAGCTTGCCCAAGGCCTGGAGCGGCTTCCTCGCGGGGAATGACCGCGGGGCGTCGTGCCTCGGTCCCCACTCCGGGCTGAAGATGCAGGAGTCACGGTTCAACGCCGCGCTCGCCGCGCTCGCCGATCCGGCGCTCACCACGGTCGTCCTCGTCACCCGGGCGGACGCATCGGCCGTGCACGAGGCGGCACGCACGGCGGGCGAGCTCCGCGCGCTCGGCCTCAGAAACCAGCGCCTCGCGATCAACGGCGTGTTCCACGCGAGCCACCCCGACGATCCCGTGGCCGCGGCCATCGAGGCGCTCGGCCGCGAGGCGATCGCGAAGATGCCGGACGTGCTGGCGCGCCTCCCGCGGGACGAGGTGCCGCTCCGCCCCTTCGACACCGTCGGCCTGCCGGCGCTGCGCGCGTTGCTGGGCGGGGGGCCGATCCCTCCCCTCGTGCCCGACACGGCGCCCCGGGTCACGCTGCCCGCCGAGCCGCTCGGACGACTGGCGGACGAGCTCGCCGCGATGGGCCACGGCCTCATCATGGTCATGGGGAAGGGCGGCGTCGGCAAGACCACGATCGCCGCCGCGCTCGCCGTGGGCCTCGTGCAGCGCGGGCACAGCGTGCACCTGACCACGACGGACCCGGCCGCCCATGTCGCCAGCACGCTCGACGGCACCCTCGAGGGGCTCCGGGTCGGGCGCATCGACCCCGCGGCCGAGACCCGGGCCTACATCGACCGGATCATGGCCACGCGCGGCAAGAGCCTGGACGCCGCCGGCCGCGCGCTCCTGCTGGAGGACCTCCAATCGCCCTGCACGGAGGAGGTCGCCGTGTTCCATGCCTTCAGCCGGGTCGTGAACGAGGCGCGGAGCGCCTTCGTCGTGCTGGACACCGCCCCGACCGGCCACTCGCTGCTCCTGATGGACGCGACGGGCGCCTACCACCGGCAGATGACACGCGGCGGCGCGGCCAACGTGGCGAACATCGTCACCCCGCTGATGCGCCTGCAGGACGCGACGATGACGCGCGTGATCCTCGTGACGCTGCCGGAGGTCACCCCTGTCAGCCAGGCGGCCGCGCTGCAGGACGACCTTCGCCGCGCCCGCATCGAACCCTGGGCCTGGGTCATCAACCGGAGCGTGGCCGCCACCGGCACCACCGACCCCCTGCTCCGGGCCCGCCTGGTGGGCGAGCTTCGCCAGACCGCCCGCATCGCCGATGGCCTCGCGCGACGCACCTACGTCCTGCCCTGGCTGCCCGAGCCGCCGGTGGGCGTGCAAGCGCTCGGGGCGCTGGTGGAGCCGAGCCCGCCGCGATCGTGAGCGGGTGTGGTGACCCCGGTTACACGACATCGGCAGGGGGGCGTGTACTCTGACGGCCCCCTCCCGACGGGTGTCATGTTTCCCCCGCCTGCCGACAGCGCGCTCCCCGGCTCCTTGCTGCTCCCCGTACCGGGTCAGAGCGCGCACCTCTGTTGAGCTGATCGGGCCCTGAACGCGCCTTCCTCCCGGGACTCCTCCCGGTGGGGAAGCTGCCGGCGGCCCCCCTCCCCCAAGGCGCGTCGCGCCGTTGCCGGGGCTTCGGCCCCAAAGAGAGCACCATGCGGAAGGTCCCGCTCTGGATCCTGGCTTTTGTCACACTCCTCGTCTCGGTCGTCACGGCAAAATCGCTCGGCTACGGCCTGGGCGCGCTGGTGCTGTCGATCGGCGCCGCGCTCGGCGTCGCCGCGCGCGACTTCCGCCAGACCCGCCACGCAATCCTGCGCAACTTCCCCCTCATCGGGCACGTGCGCTACCTCCTCGAGTCGGTCCGGCCCGAGATCAACCAGTACTTCGTCGAGTCCCACCAGGACGGCACCCCGTTCAGCCGCGAGCTCCGCTCCGTCGTGTACCAGCGCGCCAAGAAGGAGACGGACAGCGTCCCCTTCGGCACGCGACACGACACCTACGGCCCGGGTCACGAGTGGGTGAGTCATTCGCTCGCGCCCTCGACGATCGAGGAGCGCACGATGCGCACCGTCATCGGCGGCCCCCGGTGCACGCAACCCTACGACGCCAGCATCTTCAACGTGAGCGCCATGAGCTTCGGCGCCCTCTCGAAGAACGCGGTGCTCGCCCTCAACGGCGGCGCGGCCATCGGGGGGTTCGCCCACAACACCGGCGAGGGCGGCGTGAGCCCCTACCACCTGGAGCCGGGTGGCAGCCTGATCTGGCAGATCGGCACGGGCTACTTCGGCTGCCGGACGCCGGACGGGCGCTTCTGTCCGGAGGCGTTCGCCGCGATGGCCACCCGGCCGCAGATCAAGATGATCGAGCTCAAGCTCTCCCAGGGCGCGAAGCCTGGGCTGGGGGGCATCCTCCCGGCCGCGAAGCTGACGCCCGAGATCGCCGCGATCCGCGGCGTGCCGCTCGGCCACGACGTGCACTCGCCGCCCGCCCACACCGAGTTCTCCACGCCCGTCGGGCTGCTCCGCTTCCTCGACCGGATGCGACAGCTCTCCGGGGGCAAGCCCGTCGGCATCAAGCTCTGCATCGGCTCCCTGAGCGAGTTCGTCGCGATCTGCAAGGCGATGGTGAACACCGGGCTCGCGCCCGACTTCATCAACGTGGACGGCGCGGAGGGCGGCACCGGCGCCGCACCGCTGGAGTTCACCAACCACGTCGGGATGCCACTCTTGGACGCGCTCGTCCACGTGCGCAACTGCCTCGTCGGCTTCGGGCTCCGCGACCAGATCGCGATCATCGCGACCGGACGCAACGTGACCGGCTTCGACCTCGTGAAGCGGCTCGCGCTCGGGGCGGACGCGTGCGGATCGGCCCGCGCGATGATGCTCGCGCTCGGGTGCATCCAGGCCCTCCAGTGCAACACGAACAAGTGCCCCACGGGCGTCGCGACGCAGAACCCGAGGCTGGCGCGTGGGCTCGACGTGCCGGACAAGGCCGCGCGCGTCGCCAGCTACCAACGGCAGACCGTCCTGGCCGCGAAGGCGATCCTCGAAGCGATGGGCCTGCCCGGGCACGAGGCCCTCTTGCCGGAGCACATCCAGCGGCGCCTCGCGTCCGGGGAGGCGCGGAGCTGCGATCAGCTCTACCCGTCCGTCGCGCCGGGGAGCTTCGCGGTCGGGCGGATCCCCGAGCCCTACGCCGCGGCCTACGCCGCCGCGCGCGCCGACTCGTTCCACGCCGCGCCCCCCTCGGCGCGGGTCCTTCCGGGCACCCCCGATGCCATCGAGATCAAGGAGGCCAAGGTCATGACGGATTGGAAGCGCTTGCGGGCCGACACGCCCATCCTCGTCACGGAGCAGGACTACGCGCGGCTGACCGCGCTCCTCGGCGCGGCGACGGCCACCGAGGTCGACGCCGGCCTCGACAGCGAGCTTGAGCGCGCCACCATCGTGCCGCCGGAGCAGATCCCCGCCAACGTCGTGACCATGAATTCCGAGGTCGCGTACGTCGACGAGGACACGGGCCGCGAGAGCCGCGTGCGCCTCGTCTACCCGCGGGACGCCAACCCGGCGGGCGGCAAGCTCTCCGTGTTCGCGCCCATCGGGAGCGCGTTGCTCGGGCTCTCCGTCGGGCAGGCGATCGCGTGGGAGCTGCCCTACGGCCGCGTCCGCACGGTGCGGGTCACCGCGGTGGACTACCAGCCCGAGGCCGCCGGGCACTGGGACCTCTGAGGGTCGGGCCCCGATCGCGACGTGCGGTCGGGGCCTCGTCCCGCGGGCGTGCGGCCCCTACCGTACGAGCCCGGCCTCGACCGCCCGGAGGAGGCCGTTGGAGGCGTGGCCGGTGACGTCGATGCGCTGGAGGCGGTCCGCCAGCGTCTGGCCGAACCCGCCGCGCTCCCGCGCGCTGGCGTGGTGCAGCCGCTGCGCGTGGACGAGGAAGGCGCACGCCACGCGGGCGGCCTCGGCGTAGCGCTCGGCGCGGGTCCGATCGCCCTCTTGCGACGCCAGGGCCTGCGCCGCCGCGATCCCTTCGAGCCCGCACGCCACCTCGACGCACGCCTGCCATCCGGGCTCCGCGGCGACGCGGTCGTAGAACCCCTCCGCGAGGATGCGGTCGTGGAGCTCGTAGAGGAAGGAGGCCACGCGGCCACGCAGGGCCTCCGATCCGGCGTGCTGGTACAGGCGCGCCCCGTACTGCGACTGCCAATTCGCGAAGAACACCAGCAGCGTCGGCGACACGCCCATGCGGGCGTAGCGAGCCCGGTAGAAGTCGAACCCGCGCTCGGCCGCGACCAGGCAACGCGCGTCGCCGAGCGCCTCGTAGACGCGCAGCAACGCGAGCAGCGCCTCGCCCGGGTAGAATTCGAGCCCCTCGTCCGGGCGGTCGCCGAACCAGACCTTCAGCGAGCCGTCGGCCCGCTGCTGGCGGAGGATGCCCTCGGCGAGGCGCCGGACGTCGTGCTCCTTGCGCGGCAGCTCGGCCTCCAGCATCGACAGGATCAGGAACGCCGAGTGGGCGATGCCCGTGGGCTTCCCGACCAGGGCGTCGTCGAACACGAGGGCGTCGCCCTTCGCCGTCAACATCGACTCCCAGTACACGATCGTCCGCTCGACCACGGTGCGGAGCTCCCACCGGCCGAGGAACCGGGACAGCCGGGCGACGTCCGCGGGCGTCGCGATGTTCCGGATCGGCTCGCCGTCGACGACGACCTCGTCACGCACGGGATCGTAGAGGTACACGAACTTCCCCGTTGTCGGGGAGACCATGCCCCGGTACCAATCGAAGATGTGCTCGAGGCACGCCCGAGCGCCGATCTCGACGCCCACCTTCCGTTCACGCACCGTCACCTGGCCACCTCCCGCGCCCCGTGCATCTGCCGTCCGCTCCCGGAGAAGGTGCACACGCCATCGCTGCGTCGCGAGCGCGGACGGGGCGGGCGGGGCTGGATATGGGCCTTACCCCAGGGCCGTCCATGTTCTTGCTCCTGCTCCTCGCGTGTGCCACCGGCCTCGACGTGAGCCTCGACCACCGCGCCACCGCCGAGGCCTGTGCCACCGACCGCCCGGCCACCGAGCCCGCGGACGCGGTGTGCGGGACCAGCGAGCGGGACGCCTGCGCCACCCACGCCGACTGCACCGATGGCGCGAACGGACGTTGCCTCTTTCGGGACGAGGGGGCCGACTGCAAGTGCAGCTACGACGAGTGCGCGCAGGACGCCGACTGTGGCGCCACCGCGGTGTGCGCCTGCGCGGGCGTCCCCCCTCGAGAGGCGTGGCCGACGAGCCGGTGCATACCCGCCGATTGCCGGGTGGACGCGGACTGCGCCTCCGGCCTGTGCATGGCCGATCGTGTCGGGTGTGGCGTCGTCGAGGACGCGAGCCAGCTTGGCGAATGGGGCTACTACTGCGCCACGGCGGCGGACACCTGCCGGGGTGACACGATGTGCGGTGCGGGGGAGTTCTGCGTGTACGGGGAGGACCGGTGGAGCTGCTCGACGGACTACGCGATGACGTGTGAGTAGGGCGGCGAGGGCTGGACGCGCGTAACGATGGCGCGCGGTGCCCGGCCCGGACGCTCCCACGAACACTTGGATCGCCGCTCCAGCTTGGGAGTGTACGTCGTCAGTCGTCGTGGCAGTCGGCGTACCGCTCACCAGGGGTGACCGCCGGAATCGCCGCCATGGCGGACACCGGCTCCTCCGGGATACCCTCCACTCATGAACCAACGCACGGACCGCGCACCGGCTCGCTGGTCGGCATCTACGCGCCACAGGCAACCGTGGACCTTACCAATTCGTCATTCACGGGCAACGGCGCGCAAACGTCCGACCTCCAGGTGGACGCCGATGCCGCGTCGATCACGCTGACGGACACAAGCTTCGCGAGGCACGAGGCCGGAGCCGTGCGTCCGGGGGACGCCAGCCTCGTCGTCGAGGGAGTCAACTTCGGGGAAGGCGCCGATGCCAACACCCCGTTCGACGTACAGGGCTGCGAAGAGGACTTCGGCGCGGATGCATTCTTCATCTACGATGCCGGGGCGGGCTGTACCTGGTGAGGGTCCTGCGCTCGGGGCCGGCGGAGATGCCCGGCCCCAACGCGATCGGGGTAGGTCAAACGCGCTCGCGTGCACTCCCGGACATGCACCCCGCGGCAGGCGGTCCGAACCACGTCGTCAGCGCGTCGGCGAGCCCCTCGAGGGTTCGGTCTCCCACCCAAGCGACATATCCGTCGGGCCGAATCAACACCGCGGTGGGAGCAGGGACGGCTCCGAGCACCGGCATCTCCCACGTACCGACGTAGCTGGCGTCCACCAACTGAACCCGATCTGCCCAGGGAGCGAGGTCGAGGTCGCCGGGCGCACCGAGGTTGAGTAGGACCGGGCGAGCCTCGTGCAGCAGGGTGTAGACCCGCACCGGGCCGTCGGCGAGGTCGACATCCAAATCGGGCATGCGGCGCCCGAGCAGGGGGTGTCCCTCGCCGAGGTCGTAATGGATGTCCAGGCCGGACATCATCGCGCCGAACCGCTTGCGCGGCTCGTCCATGCCGAGGAGCTCGGTGAGGATGTCGCGCAGGGCCTTGACCTGGTCGTCCAGGCGGCTGAGCGCGAGCAGTTGTGCCAGGGTGTTGCGCAGGACGCGGGCGGCGACGGGGTGGCGCTCGGATTGGTAGGTGTCCAGGAGGCTCTCCGGCGAGGTCCGCTTGACCACCTGGGCCAGCTTCCATCCCAGGTTCACCGCATCCTGCACGCCGATGTTGAGGCCCTGCCCACCCGCCGGGTGATGCACGTGCGCGGCGTCGCCCGCCAGCAGGACCCGCCGGTCGCGATAGGCCGCGGCCTGCCGTGCCGCGTCGGTGAACCTGGAGATCCACGTGGGAGTGTGGACGCCGAAGTCGGTCCCGTAGACGGCGACGAGCGCCGCGCTGAGATCGCTTAGGCTGGGCTCGCGGGACGGACCGAGCTGCGGCTCGGTCACAAGGACCCGCACCAGCCCCGCATCCCCGAACCGGCTGAGGGAATGGACGCCGAGGGCGTCGTGGCGGAGGCCCCAGGCGGCGGGCTCCTCGGCCATCCGGACCTCGGCGAGAAGCCAGCTCGTGGTCGCCTCCCACCCGGGGAACGCGATGCCGGCTGTCTTGCGGATCAGGCTGCGTCCCCCGTCGCACCCGACGAGGTAGTCGGCCCGGAGCGTCCGGCCGTCGGACAGCGCGACGTCGACGCCGGCTTCGTCCTGCGCGAAGCCCGTCACGTCGACTCCGCGGAGGATCGGCACCCCCAGCTCGTCGACCCAGCCGGCCAGGATGCGCTCGATGTGACTCTGCCACAGCCCGAGCCCGTAGGCGTGCCGGCTGGGGAAGCCGCTGATATCCAGCGGGATCCAGGCGAACCCCGCGATCTGCGCCACCTGCCCCTGCGAGAGGAACCGGTCGGCGATCCCGCGCTGGTCGAAGACCTCGATCGTGCGGGCGTGCAGGCCGCCCGCGCGCGAGCCCGCGAGGTCCTGGGTGGCGCGCCGCTCGACGAGGGCAACGTCGACCCCGGCCAACGCCAGCTCGGCCGCCAACGTCAGCCCGGTCGGGCCTCCGCCCACAATCACCACCGCATGCCTGGTCATGGTGCCCCCCTATAATCGCGGACCAGGCAGGCGGGCATGCGTGGCTCCTGGCATCCTCACCGCGAGGCCACAGCCGCGCCGCTACTCCGCCCAGTTCTCCACCTTCAGCCCTGCCACGCGGTCAAACTCCCGCTCATTGTTGGTCACAACCGTGCACCCGAGAGCCAATGCGTGTGCTGTTCTCCGCGCTGGTGCCGGCGTGCATCGAGCACGTCGTCCACGAGCAGCGGCCGGCGCTCGGCCGCACGTAGGGGGCTCGCCCGAACGCCCCGGGCGCGCGCACGGCGGAGCGCAATCGTCGCTCCCCGGGCTGGACCCGCACCCGCGCCTGCATTATCGTATATCGACGATGAACGAACAACCCGCCGACGCCTGTTGCCCGCCGAGCGCCGAGCCGGACCTCCGCCCCGTCGACGGGCCCGAGGGCGACGAGGAGCTCGCGGCCCTCGCCAAGGCGCTGGGCCACCCCGCGCGGGTCCAGATCGTCCGGTTGCTCGTCCGCAGGACCTCCTGCGTCTGCGGCGACATCGTCGAGGAGCTGCCGCTCGCCCAGTCGACCGTCTCCCAGCACTTGAAGGTGCTGAAGGAGGCGGGGCTCATCCGTGGCGAGGTGGACGGCCCGCGGGTCTGCTACTGCGTCGAGCCGAGCGCGTTGCGACGCCTCCGCGCGCTCGTGGCGGGCCTGTGAGCGCAGCGCACCGCGCGGCCGCGCCCCTTCCCTCCCCGACCACCCCCATCGCCGTCGTCGCGCCGCCCTGCCCCACGACGGAGGAGAGCCGCTCGTGATCCCGACGCCATCCGGAATCCTGTTCATGTGTGTAGCCAACTCGGCCCGCAGCCAGATGGCCGAGGGTTGGGCGCGCGCGCTCCTGGGCGACCGCGTACGCGTGCAGAGCGCGGGCACACGCCCCTCGCGCGTGAACCCCTACGCCCTCGAGGTCATGGGAGAGGCCGGTGTCGACCTCGCCGCCCAGCACTCGAAGTCCGTGGACACCATCGACCCCGCCACCGTCGACACGGTGATCACCCTCTGCGCCGAGGAGGTGTGTCCCGTGTTCCTTGGGCGCGCGCGCCGGTTGCATTGGCCCATCCAGGACCCGGCGAGCGACGACCCCACGCTGTCGCGGGAGCAGATGCTCGAGCGCTTCCGCGCGGCGCGGGACCAGATCCGGGCCCGGATGGAGGTCCTCGTCGCGCTCCTGGACGTGCCCGCGGGGGTGCCGCCGGAGGAGTTCCACGCCAGCGTCCGCGTGAAGGAGCTGGCGCGAAGCACGCGGTTCTACGCGTGGCTCCTCGGCGTGCCGCCGAAGGAGTGGACCCACCGCTACGCCACCTTCGTCCACCCCGGGTTGCGGACCAACTTCGTGATCCTCGTCTCGGACGGGAAGGAGCTGCACCACGACACGCTCTACCACCTCGGCGTCGGGGTGCCGGACAAGGCCGCGGTGATCCGGGCGGGCGCCCTCGCGCGAGAGGCCGGGGTCACGGTGGTGAAGCCGCCGCGGACCACCTGGCGGGGTACGCCGCTGCACGAGCTCTGGCTGGAGGATCCCGACGGGAACCTCGTCGAGGTGTATGCGCGCCTGACTGACGAGGAGCTCGCCGGGAAGCCGACCGACCTCGAGCCGACGGTGCTGGGGTAGCGTCGGCGCCTCCTTCTCCGCCGGCACCCCCTACCTCACCGCGAAGCACGCCCTCAGTTCAGCTTCGCCCGCCGTTCTCGCCATAGCTCCACCCCTTCCGCATGGCCCACTTCTCCAGCTCGACGCCGAGGAACACGACGGTCGACGCCGCGATGCAGATCGCCAGCTCCGCCGCGGTGAGCGGCTCCGTCTCGAAGATGGGGTTCAGGAAGGGGAGGTAGAGCGTCGCCATCTGGAGCGCGAAGGTGAGCCCGACGGCGCCGAGCAGGGGGAGGTTCGAGAAGGGCCCCTGCGCGAAGAAGGACTCCCGCTCGGACCGGATCGCGAGGACATGCGCCATCTGTGCGAGGGTCAGCGTGGTGAATGTCATGCTCTGCCAATGCGCGTGGCCCGTGTGCCACGCCCAGGCTTGGACCCCGAGCGTGAGTCCGCCGATGAGGAGACCCACCCAGACGGCGTGCTGCCACAACCCGTGCGCGAAGATGCTCTCGCCCGGCGGGCGCGGCGGGCGCTCCATGATGCCGCGCTCGGCTGGTTCGACCGAGAGGGCGAGCCCCGGGAGCCCATCGGTGACGAGGTTGACCCACAGGATGTGGATGGGGAGCAGCGGGATCGGGAGCATCACCATCGGCGCCAGCACGAGCGCCCAGATCTCCCCCGCGTTTCCGGTGAGCGCGTAGCGGATGAACTTGCGGATGTTGTCGTAGATGCGGCGGCCCTCGCGCACGGCGCTCACGATGGTCGCGAAGTTGTCGTCCAGCAGCACCATGTGCGCGGCCTCGCGCGCCACGTCCGTGCCGCCCCGCCCCATCGCGACGCCGATGTCCGCACGCCGGAGCGCGGGCGCGTCGTTGACGCCGTCGCCGGTCATGGCGACGAACTCGCCCCGTGCCTGGAGCGCCTTCACGATGCGGATCTTCTGCTCGGGTGCCACCCGCGCGTAGACCCGCACGTGCTCGACGACCTCCTGGAACCGCTCGTCCGAGAGCCGCTGGAGGTCCGGCCCCGTGAGCACGACGGCGCCGTCCTGGGCGATCCCCAGCTTTCGCGCGATCGCGCCCGCGGTGGCAGGGTGGTCGCCGGTGATCATCACGGCGCGGATCCCCGCGGTCTGGCACATGCGCACGGCCTCGGCGGCCTCCGGGCGCGGCGGATCGAGCAGGCCGACGAGCCCCAGGAAGACCAGGTCCGTCTCGATCGTCTCGGCGGTCGTCTCGCCGGGGCGCTCCTGCAACGTCCGTGTCGCCACCGCGAGCACCCGCAGGCCCTGGCGAGCCATGTCCTCCGCCTCCGCGAGGACGGCGGGCAGGTCGAGCGGTCCGGTGCTCGTGGGGCCCTGGCGGGCGCTACACACCTCGAGGACGCGCTCCGGCGCGCCCTTCGTGAACACGACGACGGCCCCGTCACGCGGGTGGAGCGTCGACATGCGCGCGCGCTCCGACGAGAACGGCACCTCGTCGAGCCGCGGGAGGCTGGCGGAGACGCCCTCGCGCTCGGCGGCCTCGAGGAGCGCCACCTCGGTCGGCTCGCCCCGGATCGCGCCGTCCGCGCCGCGTGCCGCGTCGTTGCAGTGCGCGAGCGCCTCGAAGAGCGAGCGCCGCGGCTCCGACTCGGGTGCATCCCCCTCCCCCGCGCGCAGCGGCTCCATCCGCATCCGGTTCTCCGTCAGCGTGCCGGTCTTGTCGGAGCAGATGTAGGTGACGGAGCCGAGGGTCTCCACCGCCGGCAGGCGCCGGATGAGCGCGCTGTGCGCCACCATCTTGCGCGCCCCCAGCGCGAGCGCGACGGTCACCACCGCGGGGAGCGCCTCGGGGATGGCCGCGACGGCGAGCGAGAGCGCGGTGAGGAACATCAGGAGTGGCTCTTCGCCGCGCAGGAGCCCCACGACGAACAGGGTGGCGCAGAGCCCGATGACCGCGAGCGCGAGCCGTTGTCCGAATCGGGCGAGGCGGTGCTGGAGCGGGGTCTTCCCCGCGTCCTCCTCGTGCAGGAGCGTCGCGATGCGACCGAGCTCCGTGCGCATGCCCGTGGCCACCACCACGCCGACGCCGCGGCCGTGGCTCACGAGCGTCCCCTTGAACCCCATGTTGCGACGGTCTCCGAGCGGGAGGTCGCCCGCCGGCAGCGCGTCCACGATCTTCTCGACGGGGAGCGACTCGCCCGTGAGCGCGGCCTCCTCGATCCGGAGCTGGGCGGACTCCACCAGGCGGAGGTCCGCCGGGAGCATGTTTCCGGCCTCGAGCATCACCACGTCCCCGGGGACGAGCGCCTCGGAGGCCACGGTCACGACCTGGCCGCCGCGGCGGACCTGCGCGTGGGGCGAGGCCAGGCCCTTCAGCGCCGACATCGCCCGCTCCGCCCGGTACTCCTGGACGAACCCGAGCACGGCGTTGAGCACCACGATCACGGCGATCGCGACCGTGTCTTCGGGCTCGCCGAGGATCCCCGCGAGGACCGCCGCGGCCACCAGCACGATCACCATGAAGTCGGTGAACTGGTCCAGCAGCATGCGCAACGGGCCACGCCGGCGCCCCTCGGCGAGGGCGTTCGGCCCCCACCGAGCCCCCCGGCGCTCGACCTCGGCCACGTCCAGCCCCGACTCGCGCGCGGTACCGAGGCGGCGCAGCGCCTCGTCCGGAGCCACCGTGTGCCAGTCTGCAGGCGCGGTGCCGCCGACGGTCTCCGATCCCATCCGCCCTCTCCCTGCGGTAGGAACACGCGGAAGCCGGCTACGCGCCTCACACCTCGGTCGACGCCTCCGCCTCGGCGGCGGTCGCCGCGCCCCCGGCCCGCTTCCCCGTGCCGAGCACCAGGCGCCCGAGCACGTACCCGCCAACCCCGGCGATGGCGGAAGCGGCCAGGATGGCGAGCTTCGCCGTCTCGAGCGCTTCGCCGGGCGGAAAGGCGAGCTGCGCGACGAACAGCGCCATCGTGAACCCGATCCCGGCGACCCCGCCGACCACGGAGACGTCGGCCCAACGCACGCCGCGCGGCAATGCGGCAACCCCGAGCGCGGTGGCGGCGCGCGCCGCGGCGAACACCCCGACCGCCTTCCCGACCACGAGGCCGCCCACGATCCCGACGAACACGCGCCATCCGTCGCCCGCGAGGTTCAGGCTCCCCAGCGAAACGCCCGCGTTGGCGAAGGCGAACAGGGGCATGACGAACCACGCCACCCAGCCGTGGAGCGCGTGCTCCAAGCGCTCCACCGGGGAGACCGCCTCCCGCGTGGCGCGCGCCACCGCCTCGAGGTGCGCGTGGAGGTTCGCCACCCCGGTGCCGGCCGCCTCGCGCACGTCGCGGGCCGCCGCCTCCGCGGTGTCCGCGAAGCGATGGGGGCCGAGCCAGGCCCGCACCGGCGTCAGGAGGCCGACGAGAACGCCCGCGATGGTGGGGTGGACGCCCGAGGCGTAGGTCGCCCCCCAGGCGACGAGGGCCAGCGGCACGTACGCGGCGACGGCCCGGACGCCGAAGACCTGCAGCGCGAGGAGGCCGGCCAGCCCGGTGCCGGCCGCACCGAGGGCCAGGAAGTTCACGCCGTCCGAGTAGAAGAGCGCGATCACGAGGATGGCGCCCAGATCGTCGATCACGGCGAGGGCGAGCAGCAGGATCCGCAGCGCGGGCGGGACGCGGTCGCCGAGGAGCGCGAGGACCCCGACGGCGAACGCGATGTCCGTCGCCATGGGGACGCCCCAGCCGACCGACGTGGGCCGCCCGGCGTTCAGGGCCGCGTAGATCGCGGCGGGCACGAGCATCCCGCCCACCGCCGCGGCGAGCGGGAGGGCCGCCCGGCGCAGGTCGCTCAGCTCCCCCGCGTGGGTCTCGCGGCGGATCTCCAGCCCGACCACGAAGAAGAACACGGTCATCAGGCCGTCGTTGACCCACCAGCGGAGGTCTCGCTCGAACGTGAGCGGGCCCAGGGTGAGGCCCAACGGGGTCGTCCAGAAGGCGTCATACACGGCGGCGCCGGGCGTGTTCGCCAGGACGAGGGCGGCGGCCGCGGCGAGCAGCAGGACGATTCCGCTCGCGGCTTCGACCTCGAGGAACCGATCCACCGGCGCGGCGAGCACGCGCACAAGGCGACGGGCGGGGGTCCAGGAGTGGGGCGGGGCGGGCAGGTTGTCAGGGGGTGGACGCACGTCGGGCTCGCGTGGCTGGCGGCCCGACCAGCTCCGAACCTGCGGCGTGATTCGCCGCACCCGTCCCGGCCATAACCGTTCGTCCGTGAAAGTGGCGGTCCACCGATGAGGAGTCGCGCCTGCGGCGACTTCCTGGCGCTTGGCCCGAAAATATTTGACGTCAAACGGCCTATCCTCTGCGATGATCCGCGGATGCTGCTGCTCTCCGCCCTCTCCCTCGTCCGCGCCGCGGACATGGAGTTCAACTGCGTCGCCGTGGTGGAGCCCGCGGACGCCCGGCCCTACTACGACGACGACGACGTCATCGGCGTGGGCGCGGCCGCGTACGCCGAGGTGTACGCGTGGTACGACGCGAGCTGCGTCGCCACGTGCACCTCGCCCTCCGCGCTCGCCACCGCTTGCGAGGAGGCGAGCTGCGTGACGGCCGCCGGCGCGACGCTCGAGTGGCGGGACGAGACGATCGAGGGGTCGACCAGCTACCTCTCGGACAGCGCCCGGACCCGCACCCTCCGTGTGGAGCCGCCCGCGTCGGCCGGGCTCGGCTGGACCGCGGCGGAGATCGAGTGGGTGGACGAGTCCTACATGGAGTCGTCGTATTCCTACGGCACCAGCGACACCTACCGGGTGAGCTGGACCGGCACGCTGGACGCCGCCTGGCCGGTCGACGGGGCCTTCACCGTGTCGGACACCTACGCCGACGCCCTCGGGAGCACCGGCCACGCGTGGAACTGGAGCTCCACCGGCTGCGACTGGGCCGTGACCTGGCTGGACGGGTTCACCGACTGGACCGCCATCGTCGCGGTGCGCGGCGAGCCGGAGGTGGAGGTCTCCCAGTACTACAAGGGCCGGTA
Source organism: Pseudomonadota bacterium (assembly GCA_030684355.1). GTDB lineage: Bacteria > Myxococcota_A > UBA796 > UBA796 > SXON01 > CAJBVW01. The sequence goes on along the minus strand of JAUXTN010000221.1, from coordinate 25,136 downwards.
CGACGAGACGTGCGACGCGGGCGAAGCGGAGCCGTGGGCGTACGTCTCCGACGTGTTCTGGGGCGTGGTGGACGAGGAGACGTGGGAGGTCGCCGGCGGCACGGACGCGGACGGCGACGGGTGGGGATCGCTCGATTGCGACGACACCGACGCCGGCGCGAACCCGTGCGAGGTCGAGATCCCGCTGGACGGGATCGACCAGAACTGTGACGGCGAGGAGGACCGCGACGGCGACGGGCACCACCCCACCGCGCTCGGCGGCGACGACTGCGATGACACCGAGGCCACGATCCACCCCGACGCCACCGAGGTGCCGTACGACGGCATCGACCAGGACTGCGACGGCGTCGACCTCACCGACGCCGACGGGGACGGCCGGGACGGGGTCGGCGGGGGGGGCACGGACTGCGACGACGCCGACGCGACCGCCTACGACGGCGCTCCGGAGACCCCCTACGACGGGACCGACCAGGACTGCAACGGGACCGACCTCACCGATGTCGACGCGGACGGCCAGGACGCGCTGGCCGCGGGCGGGGACGACTGCGACGACGCCGACGCGACGATCTACGACCTCGCCGAGGAGGTCTGGTACGACGGCGTCGACCAGGACTGCGACGGGACCGACCTCACCGACGTGGACGGCGACGGGCAGGACGCCGAGGCCGCGGGCGGCGACGACTGCGACGACCTCGACGCCACGATCTCCCCGGGCGCGACCGACGATGCGTGCGACGGCGTCGACCAGGACTGCGACGGCGCGGACACCTGCCCGCCGCCCTTGGAGGATGACGACGACGACGACGATGCCGGCGGGTGTGGCGGCGGCGCGGCCGGGCTCCTCCCCTTCACGTTGCTGCTCCTCCCGCTGCGGCGCCGGGTGCGCGCGTGAGGGGGGCGATGCTGCTCCTGTCGCTGGCGATCGGGTGCTCGGTCGCGGCTCCTGAACCGGTGTGGGCGCCCTCCGCCGCGCGCACGCCGCCGCCCGTGACGCCCGATCCGGAGGCCACGCCCGCCCCCGCCTACGCGGCCACCGGCGCGCTCGCCGACCTCGCGCCCACCACGACATTCTGGCCGACCGACCTCGAGATGTCGGTCCGGAGCGTGCCCGAGACGGCGACCTACACGTACGGCGGCGCCCGGGCGTCCTCGTACCTCGGGGGCACGGTGTCGGTCGACGGCGACCTCGACGGGGACGGCCTCGACGACCTGATCACGGGCGCGTACAACGCCGGCGCGAGCACGGAGGGAGAGGTCTACATCTACTTCGGGGACGCCGCCGGCCTGCCGGCGACGGCCGACACGACCCTCACGGGGCCGGCCACGAGCAGCCAGTTCGGGGATGCCGCCGCCTCGGGCGGGGACGTGAACGGGGACGGCTACGACGACCTCCTCGCCGGTGCCCCGAACACGACCCTGGCGTCGGGCCAGCGCGACGGGAAGGTGTTCGTGCACCACGGCTCCGCCACCGGGGTGGCCAGCGCCGCGGACGCCGAGCTCGAAGGCGAGGTCACGACGGACGACTACGGGGACCTCGTCGGCGGGGCCGGGGACATCAACGGGGACGGGTTCGCCGACGTGTACGTGGGCGCGCCGCACGAGGACACGACCGACGGTAACGAGGGGCGCGTGTACGTGTACCTGGGCGCGGCGGGTGGCGTGGACGCGTCGACCGTCGTGCTCATCACCGGCACGACCCCCTCCGCCCAGCTCGGCAGCTCCCTGGCGGCGGTCGGGGACGTCGACGCGGACGGCTACGACGACCTCCTGGTCGGCCACTCCCTCGACGACGTGGCGTCGACCAACTCCGGCTCGGCGTACCTGTTCCACGGCGGTCCGTCCGGCCTGGAGACGACGGCCCGGACGACGCTCCGGGGGGCGAATTCGTCCGACGGCTTCGGCGTGGTGGGCGCCGCCGGGGACGTCGACGGTGACGGCTACGCGGACGTGGTGATCGGGGCCTACGGCTACGACGACGGGGCCCACACCAGCGCGGGCGCCGCGTACGTGTTCCACGGCAGCGCCGCGGGGTTGACCACGACCGCGACCACCATCGTGGTCGGCCAGAACACCAGCGACAGCCTCGGCGAGGGCGTGGGGGGTGCCGGAGACCTCGACGGCGACGGCTTCGGTGACATCCTGGTCGGGGCCCCCAACAACGACACGACCGGCACGAACGCCGGCGTGTTGTACGTCCACCTCGGGAGCGCGGCGGGGGTGCTCGCCTCCGCGTCCGTGACGCTGGCGCCCGCCATCGAGCAGGACGGCTTCGGCGACATCACCGCGGGCGGCGGGGACCTCGACGGCGACGGCTACGACGACATCGCCGTCGGCTCGCCCCTGAACGATGACTACGGCACCAACTCCGGCCAGGTCTACGTCTACTTCGGCTACCGCGACGACGACCGGGACGGCGTCTCCGCCGACGTCGACTGCGACGACACCGACGCGAGCGTGGGCGCGGGCTCCCCGGGCTACGCGGATGCCGACGACGACGGCTTCGGCGATCCGGACACGGAGAGCGTGGTGTGCGCCGACACGGGCAGCTTCGTGGCGGACGGCTCCGACTGCGACGACACGCGCGCCGACGTGTCCCCCGCGGCCGTGGAGGTCTGCGACCCGGACGACGTGGACGAGGACTGCGACGGCGCGGCCGACGACGCAGACGAGTCCGTGGATCCCGCCACCCTCCTCGCGCTGTACCGGGATGCCGACGGTGACGGCCACGGCGCGGCCGGAGAGGCCCGGATCGCGTGCGCGGCGGACGGTTGGTCCCTGCTGGGCGACGACTGCGACGACACCACCGCGGCGCGGAGCCCGTCCGCTCCGGAGGTCTGCGATCCGCTGCCGACCGACGAGGACTGCGATGGCCTCGCCGACGACGACGACGACTCGGTGGACGACGCGACGCGTATGACCTGGTACGCCGACGCCGACCACGACGACTACGGCGATCCGGCCGACTCCGTCCGCGCGTGCCGGGCCCCGCGGGGGCACATCGCGGACGCCACCGACTGCGACCCCCTCCGCACCCTCGTGAACCCCGGGGGCCAGGAGGTGTGCGACGCGCTCGACCTCGACGAGGACTGCGACGGCGCCTCCGACGACGCCGACCCCTCCGTCGACCCCGCCACCGAGATCAGCGGGCACCTCGACGCCGACGGAGACGGCTACGGCGACCCCACGGCGATCGCGGAGGGCTGCGAGGCCACCGCCGACGCGGGCGACTGCGACGACAGCGATGCGGCGCGCGCGACCGATTGTGCGACGGACGACGCGCCGTCCTGCGGGTGCGCGGCTGGCGGGCCCGCGGGTGCGGGGTCGGTCCTGCTCCTGGCCGTCGCCGGGCTCCTGCTACGCCGGCGTCGCTGAGGTCGGCGCCGCGGAGGTCGGCGCCGCGGAGGTCCATGCGAAGTCGCCGAGGTCGAGCTTGTCGTGGCGGTACGCGCCCCACAACGCCGCGCCGATGGCACCCGCGTGGATGGAGAGCGGGTGGGTGACGAGCGTGATCGGCTCCTCCACGCCACCGCGGAGGCTCGGCCGCTTCGGCGCCGCGCTGGGCGCGAGGGCCTCGTCGAGCGCGGCGAGGAGCCCTTCGTCCCCGGCGAGGCCGCCGCTCACGAACACGACGCCCACGGCGTTGACCGAACGGATGAGCCGCGCGAACCGGCCCGCCATGCTCTCGTGGATGCCGCGCAGGATGTCGGGCGTCGAGATGCCACGAGAAACCATGTTGATGACATCCGTCTCGGCGAGCACCGCGCAGATGGAGCTGACCTTCTCGGGGTTGACCCCCTGGCGCGAGATCTGGCCCACCTCCGCGAGCGACACCCCGAGGTAGCGGGCGATGTTCTCGATGAACTGCCCCGATCCCGACGCGCACTGGCTGGTCATCTTGTAGTTGACGACCCTCCCCGCGGGGTCCATCGCCACCGCGCGGGCGTGGAGCGCGCCGGCGTCCAGCACGGCCCGCGCCCGCGGCTCGAGGAATTGCGCCCCGCGCGCGTGCGTGGTCATGCCGTAGAAGTGCCCGGTGGCAAAGGGGATGTCCTCGCCCTCGCCCGTGGTGGCGACGTACGCGATGCTCGACACCCCCGCCTCGGCGACGGCCCGGTTGAACACCTCGTCCACCACCGCGAGGATGTCGCGGCGCCGGATGCGCCCCACCGCGTGCCCGAGGAGGCGCGCCCCGCTCCCCGTCGGGCCGTCCACCTCCATCACCACCGCCTTGATGGCGCCGCTCCCCACGTCGAGCCCCGCGGTGATCGTCATGATGTCGCTCCCTCTGCCCGGCCGCTCCCGGCGTGAGTGATGCCGGCGGCGAACATCGCGGCGCCCAGCGCCCCGGTGTAGATGCTCGACGGCGAGATGTTCAGCGTTCGGTGACCGTAGTTCTCCTCGACGAGCCGCGTGAGCGCCGCCACCGCGGCGGGGTTGTTGGCCACGCCGCCGGTGAAGGTGAACTCGTCCTCGATGCCGCCCGAGCGGGCGAGCAGGCTCATCGCGCGGAGGATCACGGCGCGGTGCAGCCCCGCGAGGATGTCCTCCCGGCGCTCGCCGAGGGAGAGGCGCTCGCGCAGCTCCGCCCCCGCGAACACCGTGCAGGTGCTGTTGATCTTGACGCTCCGGGTCGACTTCATCGCGATGGGACCGAGCTCGTGAAGCCCGATGTTCATCTCGTCGGCGATGTAGCCGAGGTACCGCCCACAGCCGGCGGCGCACCGGTCGTTCATCTGGAAGCTGGTGACGATGCCGGCGGCGTCCACCTGGATGGCCTTGGTGTCCTGTCCGCCGATGTCGAGCACCGTGCGCGTGTTGGGGAACATCGCGTGGGCGCCGAGCCCGTGACACAGAATCTCCGACCGGATCTGCTCCTTGGGGAAGGGCAGGCGCGCGCGACCGTAGCCGGTGCCGACGGTCGTGGCGGCCACGAGCTCGACCGCGAGCGCCCGTTGCACGCCCTCGATGACCGCCGGTGGGGAGCCGAGGCGCGCGATGGCCGTGTGGATGTGGTCGGCGAACCCGAGCCCGATCGGCTCGTTCTCGACGCGGATGATGCACTTGTCCCAGAGGCCGAGGAACAGGTCGAACGAGAGCCCGGTGTCGGGCACCAGCGCCTCGGCCGCGCGGGTGTAGGCCGAGCCCACCACGTCGCGGAAGAAGTCGGAGCGCCGGGGCGGGTCCTCCTCGGCGAACCACGCCTCCTCCTCCGCCTCCACGCGCTGGAAGATCGCCTCGAGCGTGGCGCGCGTGGGGGATTGGAGCCCGGGCATCACGCCCCGATCCACCTCCTCGTCGACGAGCGCCTGCAGCCGCCGCATCTGGACGAGGTTCTGCTGCACCCGGAACGCCCGCATGAGCCGGTCGAGCACCGGGGCGCCCGCCACGCGCTCCACCTCGCGCCGCAACAAGCCGAAGCGGGCCGTCACGAACGCCTCGGTGCGGGCCACCTCCGCCGCGAGGTCGTAGTTGGATCGGGAGTTGGTGATCCCCTTCCCCAGGATGGAGCCGTCCTCCGCGAGCACCACCGCCTTGGTCGTCGTGCTGCCGAGATCGATGCCGACGAACCCGTTCACGCCGCACCTCCCGCGCTGGATCCAATTCGGCGCGCCGCGAGCATCTGGATGTAGCTCTCCAGGCGGTTCTTGATGTTGGCCGCCGAGAAGTAGCGGGGATCGACGAGGTCGGACTCGACGAACGCGCCGGGGATGCCGGTGCGCTTCTCCACTTCGCGGAGGATGAGCAGCTGCCCGGCCGAGAAGCTGTTGCAGGACTTCACGCTGTTGATGAGGAATCCGTCCGCCGCGTACTCCCGCACGTAGTCGGCGAGCATGTCGATGCGCTGCGGGAGGCTCAGGTTCGTGTAGCAACCGCCGCAGTAGTCGGCGAGGGTGCCCAAGGGATCCGACGGATCGTGGCGGAAGCCGAAGTCGTAGGTGCCGCCCACCTTGGTGTAGGTGGACGCGACACACACCGCGCCCTCGTCCGAGAACATCTGCCAGAACTCGTGGAAGCTGGTCCAGTTGGGAGGGCCCTCGACCACGAGCCGGTATTTCTGGTCATCGAGCTGCCCCGACGGCGTGATCGGCCCGGCCCCGGCCGCGATGCGGGCCTCCACCTCCGCGCGCAGGGCGCGGTAGTACGCCACCCCCTCCGGCGTGCCGCGGAACGCCGAGAAGATCGGGCCGACGTAGTAGACGGCGCCGAAGTAGGCGTCGATGGGGCTCGGCCGCCGCTTCGCGGACTCGAACACCGCCACGAGGTCGTCCTCGGCGTCGCGGCTGTGACCCAGGAGCTCGCGCAGCTTCTCCTCGTCGTAGGGGCGGCCGGTGACCTGCTCCAACGCGGGGATGACCTTGTCCCGGATCTGATCGACGATGTACTGCCGGTGCTCCGGCGCGAGCCGCCCGTCGCTCTGGTAGGGCACGTGCAGGAACACCGCCGGGCAGTCGTACTCCTCGCGGAGGAGCTCGAACCACTTCATGAACGTGTAGCAGCCGGTGTAGCTCAAGAGGAGCAGATCGGGCTTCGGGAGCCGGGTCCCGGTGGGGCCGATGTTGCCCGACTTGATCATGCCGATGTCACACTTGACGTAGGTGCACACGTCCTCGGAGTGACCCGCCTTCTCCGCCTCGGCGATGTACTTGCGGCTCATGCCGCGCATGCCCGATTGGAGCGCGTTGATCTCCGGCAGGAGCGGGAGCGCGCCGAAGGAGCGGACCAGCTCGGTGAGGTTGCCGGGGACGAAGGTGTAGACCACGGGCTCGTGGGTCTCGGGCGCCTGCTCCAGCCGCCGGAAGTGCTCGGCGATCATGTCCTTCTGGAGCTGCATCGACCGGTCCTTGGGGGCGCGGTCAGGGGCCGGTGGAACGTTCTCGTGCGGGGTCATGCCTGCCCTCCCCAGAGCTTGATGGAGTCGGAGAACGTGCCGGCCTGTTCCCGGAACTGCTGGAACTGGCCGGTGTTCTCGGAGTATTGGAACGCGATGCACGGGATGTCCGCGGCCTCGGCGCCCGCCCGGAGCATGGGGCGATCGAGCAGCGCGGGGTCGCAGAACGAGGGCGCGGCGAAGATGATGCCGTCCGCACGGGCGTCGGCGACACGCTGGGCCATCAGCCGCTTCTTGCCGTCGGGGGCGTGCTCGTAGAGGATCGAGCTCGGCATGGCGTGGCGGAGGAAGGTGTCCGCCAACGCGGAGAGCGGGTCGCCGTCCAGCGGCACGTCCGCGGTGAGGAGGCGGTTGCCGAGCAGGAAGTCGTCGTCCACGATGTAGCAGCCGGCGCGCTCGATGGTCTTGATGAGGCCCAGCGGCGGCTGCTCGCAGAAGGCCCCGGCGACGATCACCCGCACCCGGTCGCGCGGTCGGGCGTCGTCCGCGGCGGTCGCCGCGAGGTAGTCCCGCGCCATCTGGAGGAACGCCTCGGGCGGGAGCACCTCCCCCGCGCGGAGCACGAGGTACAACTCCTCCGTGGGCAGCCTCCACGGCGTGTCCCGCCGCGCCGCGTAGAGCGCGCGGATGACCTGGCGCACCTCGTTGTAGACGGCGTTGGAGCGTCGAAGCGCCTCCACGTCCGGGGTGACCCCCGCCACCTCCGCCAGGCCGTGCAGGAGCGTCTCGAGCTCCTGCCGCCAGAACCGCCCGCCCGTGCCCGCCTCGAGCACCTGGGGCACGTCGCAGTAGCGGGTGTACAGGTTCGGGCGGAGCACCTGCCACATCCCGGAGAGGTTGCGGATGACGTCGCAGGTGCTCGGGAAGAGCATCGCGCTGAGCATGTCGAGCCGGCCGCTCTGGAGCAGCTCGATCACCGACCGCGGCAGGTGACAGATGTACGATTGGAAGAAGGCGTCGCCGCGGATGATCTCGAGGCGATCGCGCCCGCCGTGGATCCCCACGGGCAGCATCCCGACCGCGTGGATGATCTCGCGCGGCGCGTAGACGGGGAGGTACCCCGCGGCCTTCCTCCCCTCCTCGGCGCACCAGGCGCGCACGCTCCCGAAGTCGAGATCTTCGTAGAGGGCGAGCGCCCGGTCGACGATGGCGGCACGGCTGGTCATCGGTGCTCCCAGGTGGGCGGGGTCTTGGCGAGGAACGCGTCGAGGCCGATCACCGGGTCCCGGCACGCCATCAGCTCGTCGAGGTAGAGGGCCTCGACCGCAGCGAGCTCGTCGGTCAGCAGGCGGGTCATCGGCCGGCGGGCGGCCCGCCACGCGAAGCGGAGCGCCACGGCCGAGCGGGGGGCGAGGACGCGGTCGAACCACGCCTGCATCGCCACCTCCGCGTCGTCGGCGCACGCGTCCGCGAGGCCGATGCGAACGGCCTCCGGGCCCGGCACGACCTCGCCGGAGAGCACGAGTCGGGTCACGACGGCGCCCGGGACGCGCCAGGAGAGCGTGGCCGCCGCGACGGGCGGGAACACGCCCAGGGTGATCTCCGGGAGGGCGAACCGGGCCGTGGGATCGCACACCACGTGTCCGCACGCCGTCGCGAGCTCGAACCCGCCGCCGAGGCACTGGCCCCGCACGATCGCCGCGGTGGGGACGCCCACGGCCTCGATCTCCCGGAACAGCGCGTGGAACGCGGCCAACATCCCGCGCACCTGCCCGGGAAGGTGCTCCGGCACGCTCGCCCCGAACGAGAAGTGGCTCCCCGCGCCCTCGAAGACCAGGAGCTTGATGGGCCCGTCGCGGTCGAGCGACCGGATGGCGTCCCGCAGCGCCCCGACCAGCTCGGCGTCCAGCACGTTTGCTTTCGGACGATCGAGCAGCAGGCGCACGAGCTGCCCGTCCCGCTCGGTCGTGGCCCGCAGCGGCGTCACGAGGCGCGGGGTCACGGGGCGCGGGGTCACGGGGCCCGCCGCATCGCCGCAGGACCCACGGCGCGGATCAACTCCTCGCTCCACTTCTCGCCCTCGGCGAGGCGGAGCCGGAGCGCGGCGAAGTCGATCTCGCGGTCGTCGCGGTCTCCCTCGTTGAAGGCCCGGAATCCGGCGTTCGCCTCGGTCATCATGTTCAGCGCGAGCCACGCGCGGTTGGATTCGCGGTTCTTGTCCCAGTGCGCGCGCTTGTGGGCGCGGATCGACCCGATGGTCTTGGTGAGGCAGCCGGGGAAGGTGTCCAGGAGCTTGCCGATCAGGCTGTCCACCTCGGCGTCCAGCAGGGCGAGATCGACGGTGCAGCGCTTCAACACGGCCTTGCCCGCGTCGAGGTCGGCGCCCGTCTTCGGCTCGCCGTGACGCGAGCGCCCGTACTCGTCCACCGAGCCGTCCGTCCACACCAACGGGTTTGGCACCCAACGTCCCTCCGGGTCCCGCAGCGCCGGCACGGTCGAGGTGAGGAGGCCGAGCCGGTGGGCCTTGTGTGCGCTCCACAGCTCGCAGGCGGTGCAGGAGTACATGGCGTGCTCGATCCCGACGTACAACGGAAGGAAGTCGGTACTTCCACCGTCGGGCGCGCTCCCGTGCCGGGGCCCGGCCTGCCCGAAGCGGGCGTTGTCCTGGGCGATGGAGTAGTCGCAGGCCATGCCGATCTCCTGGCCGCCTCCCACCCGCATGCCGTTGACACGGCAGATGACCGGCTTGTCACACGTGAGGATCCCGGTCACCATGTCGTTGAAGAGCCGCATGTACTGCGCGTACTCCTCAGGGCGCCCGGCGTAGTACTCCGCGTACTCCTTGGTGTTTCCACCGGTGCAGAAGGCGCGGTCGCCCACCGCCGAGAACACGACCGCGACACAGCGCCGGTCGTTGGACGCCGCGCGGAACGCGAGGATGACCGACTTGACCATCGCGGTGGTGTAGGAGTTGAGCTGGCTCGGATTGTCGAGCAGGATCCAGGTGGCATGCAGGCCCTCGGCCGGGCGCCCCGTTCGGGTACGGACGGGCCGGTGCTCCACGCGCACCCCGTCGAGCGGCAGCGTGTCGAGCAGATCGTGGGGTTCGAGGCGCATGGCGGGCTCCATCAACGAGTGGGGGCGAAGACCACCCGGCGCCCGGAGTGCCCGTGGCGGGCCTCGGCGAAGGTGGCGGGGAGGGCGGACAACGGGCGGAGGTCGACACCTCCCACCAGGTCGAGTCGGCCGGACAGCGCGAGGTCGACGATCTCCGGGTAGAGCTCCGGGGCGCAGCCCCAGTTGCCGATGGCGCGGGCGTCGAAGGCCATCAGGTTGGAGAGGCGGAGCGTCGGGCTCTGCGGGGTGAACCCCACGATCATCAAGGTGGCGCCGTGCACGAGGAGCCCGAACGCCGTCTCCTGGCCGGCGACCGCCCCCGAGCACTCGAGGATCTTCCACCGGTTGGCGCGCGCGCCCATGGCCTTGGCGTAGACGGAGACGGCGGCGCGGAGCTCCTTCGGGGGCAGCGCGCAGGGGTCGAGGGTGAGCCCGCACCCGTTGGACTCCCCCGCGGCGCGGCGCGCGGGATCGACATCGAGCCCCACCACGGCCGCCCCGAGGAGGGCCGCGATCTGCGCGGCGTAGCTCCCCACGCCGCCGAGCCCCACCACCACCACGAGGTCGCCGGAGGTGACCTCCGCGCGCTTGATGGCCTGGAAGGGGGTGGACACCGCGTCCGCGATGACGGCGAGGTGGCGCAGGGTGACCCCGCCGGGCCCGAGGACCACGTCCGGATCCTCGCCCGCGCTCGGCACGACACACAGCGCGTGGCCGGGGACGACCACGTGCGTGGCAAAGCCGCCGTCGGCATCGTTTCCCGGCATGATCTGGCGCTTGCAGATCATCGAGAACCCGTCACGACAATCCGCGCACGCGCCGCAGGGGATCACCGCGGGCACCACCACCGCGCGGCCCACCAGGGCTTCCGCGCCCGCGCCGGCCTCCTCCACGAACCCGCTGATCTCGTGCCCGAGGATGAGCGGCAGCGCGTGGCGGGTGCGCACGCCCCCGAACGCGAAGCCGAGGTCGGTGTGACACAGCCCGCAGCCCGCAACGCGCACGCGCACGGTGCCGGCTTCGAGGGGCGCGAACGGGCGGTCGACCGGCTGGGGCAGCGAGCCGGCGTCGAGCAGCGCGTAGCCGTGGAGGGTCGCGGGCAGGTCGGGGACGATCATCCGGCGTCTCGGTTGGCCGCCTCTGGTGCATGGACCGTGCCAGCCGTCCGGCGGGGGCCCGCTCGTCCAGCAGACCGCGGGCGGCGCGGGAGTTGCATCATCACGGCAGTCCGGAGGGCCGATGCCCGAAGTCGCCGCGCTGATCACCGACATCCTCGACACCCACCACCGCCACCTCTACGAGCACATGCCCCGCCTGGACGAGGCGTTTCGCGACGCCCCCGAGGCGCTCGCGCGCCCCTGGGCGGGCCTCGTCGCGGTGCTGGAGGACCACCTCGCGCGGGAGGAGGAGGTGCTCTTCCCGGCGATGCTCGCGCAGGCCGAGGGCGGGCCGGCGGGGGATCTCCAGCCGGTGATCGCGGCGATGCTGGCGGAACACGACGTGATCCGCGGCTTCGAGCGCGCGCTGCGCGGGGTCTCGAGCCTCGCCGGTCCGCACGAGGCGGAGCTCCTCGCCCTGCTCGACGACCTCGCGGTGCACGCGGAGCGCGAGGACACCCAGCTCTTCCCCCTCGGCGCGGCCTGAGCGGCGAGGGGCGGGGCGCGCCGGCACACCGGAGTGTAGGGCTTCACCCAACGTCTTTTGACGGTGCCCGTCGAGCAGCCGGCCAAAAGCGCTAGACAGGCCGTACGCCAGCCGGCCCGTCTACCGCACCTCGCCCACGAGGCACGCCCTCCGCCCGCGCACCTCGAAGGCCAGCCCCTCGCGCCCGTCGCGGCGCCCGGCTTCGAAGGTCACGGTCCCGGGGAGCGGCACCGCATCGACGAAGCGCGCGTCCACCGTGCACGCGTCGGGCACATCGCCGTCGAGCTCGGCCAACGCGCGCGCGAGCGTCCACCAGCCGTGCGCGATCGGCCGGGGAAAACCAAAGGGGCGTGACGTCCACGGGGAGAGGTGGATGGGGTTGTAGTCGCCGCTCACGGCCGCGTAGCGCCGCCCCTGGTCGGCCGGGAGCACCCACCGCGTCGATCGGGTGACCCGCAGCGGCGGGGGGGCCGAAGAAGCCGCGCGCTCGCCGCCCGTGCCGGGGATGGCCCGCGAGAGGATCGTCGTGACGCCCTCCCACACCACCTCGTCGCCGGAGCTCACCGAGATCACCAGGTCGAACTCGCCGCCGGCCCGCACCACCCGGTGCCCCTCCACCACGCACCGCGCCGAGAGCGCCTCCCCCGCGCGCAGGGCCCGGCGCCGCGTGATCCGCTGCCGGGTGTGGACGATGCCGGTCACCGCGAGGGGGAACGCCGGGTGGGTCATCACCGCGAGCTTGAGCCCCGTGGCGGCGACACCGGGCCACGTGATCGGGAGGGGGTCGGCCATCGGGAAGCCGCAGACGCGCGCGTAGGCGGCCGCGTCCGTCGGGATCGTGTCGGCGAACGCCTCGATGCGCGGGATCTCCCCCCGCCACGCCCCGCGCCTGGTGAAGCTCGTCCAGAGCGAGATCCTGGGCGGCACGGCGTAGCGCAACGTCTCCATCCGTTCTCCGAGGAGCCGCTGTCTATCCCCTCCCCCGGTCGACGCGGGCCTGGAACCGGGCGCGGCGCATACGTCGAACGGGGGATAGCACACACGGACTATCAAGGTAAATCCATGTGAATCAGAATCCCGGTTTTTGTAGCAGCACGCGCCCACGCGCGGTGCGGATGGCCGTTGAATCGAACGAACGGAGGTGGACGATGGCTGACACGGAATACGGGTCGGTGCGGATCGGCATCGTGGGCGCGGGGCCCGGCGGCCTGTCCCTCGCGCGCCTGCTCACGGAGCGCGGCCTCGCGGAGGTCACCGTGCTCGAGCGGAGCGATCGCGTGGGCGGAAAGTCGCTGACCGTCGATGTCGACGGGCTCGGCCACGAGCTGGGCACGTGCTACCGGACCGCCGGCTTCGTCACCGTGAAGCGCTGGATGCGGGAGGCGCGGGTCGACGGCCACCGCATCAAGACCCACGCGTTCCGGAAGAAGGACGGGCGCGTGGTGCCCTTCCGGGACTTCGTCCTCGGAGGCGTGCGCCTCGACGCGGGCGCCGCGCAGGTGCTCGCCTACGTGCGGAGCTGGCGCCACTTCCACGCGTGGGACCTCCGCGGCGGGCCGGATGACGGCGTCGACCTCGACGGCCGGCCGATGCTCACCGAGCTGGCCCGGCCCTACGGCGAGTGGCTCGCCGTCCGCGGCTTCGACGTGCTGGGGCGCTTCGCCCTGCGCGCGATGACGATCATGGGCTACGGCGCGCTCGACGCGGTGCCCGCCATCTACGGCCTCCGGTGGATCTCGCCCGCGCTCCTCTGGTCAGGCCTGACCCACCAGGTCACCGAGCCCATCCCGGGTTGGCAGCAGCTCTGGACGCACCTCGCCGGGCGCCTCGATGTGCGCCGTAGCTGCACCATCACCGGCGTGACGCGCGTCGGCGGGGTGTTCTGCGTGGAGACCTCCCAGGGAGAACTCCTGTTCGACCACCTCGTCATCACCTCCCCGGTGGACGAGGCCGCGTCGTGGTTCCCGTTCGACGCCGAGCAGCGCGCCGCGCTCGGGCTCGACGGGGCGCTCTCGTGGCGCGAGTACGTGAGCACCCTCGTGGAGGTCGACGGTTGGTTCCGTGACAGTGACACCCTCGGCTACGAGGCCCCCGCGGCGGACGGCACCGCCATCCCGGGCAGCCGCCTGCTCGTCGCCCGGCGAACGCCGGACAAGTCCAACGGCGCGGGGCGTCGGCGCGCCCTGTACGTCGCCTACCAATATGGGAACCCGGCGCTCTCGAACGCGGAGCTCACCGACATCCTCCGCCGGGACCTCGCGGCGGACGGCGGCACGCTCCGCGCGGTGGTGGCACAGAAGCGCTGGAAGTACGCACCCCAACTCTCGTCCGCGGCCATCCGCGGCGGCGGCGTCTCCCGCTTCGAGCGGATCCAGGGCAAGGGCGGCCTCTGGTTCACGGGTGCCGTGGCCTCGCACGAGTCGGTCGACAACATCGTCACCTACAACGAGCGCCTCGTGGAGCGCATGGCCGAGGCGCTCGCCGGCCGCGACCCCTCCGAGCCCCGGCTCATCGAGGCGCTGGCCCATCGCCACCGCTGGAGCCCCGTCCAGACCCTCCTCTCCTGACCGCGCCGGTTCGGCTCGGGCGCCCGCGCTACTCCCAGACCGTCTCGTTCACCTGCACCCGGTCCACCCACATCACCTCGCACGCGCCGCCCCCGGTGTCGGTCCGGACGGTGGACGAGCGCGCGAGCTCGTTGGTGCCGGCGTCCTGGATGACGACGAGGTAGCCCTCCAACGCGACGAGGTCTCCCTCCCGAGCGGAGCGCAGCGCCCGGCCGACGTGCTCCTTCCCCTCCGCGGGGAGCACGTGCACGTTGCCGACGTGGGTGGTGATGTAGGCCCGCTCCGCGTCCGCCACGGGCCCGTCCGCGCGCCAGAACAGGAAGCGGGCGTCCTGGTAGAACGTGTACGTCTCCGTGAGCCGCGCCACCTGGTCCCCCCAGGCGACGCCCAGGTCGACGTCGTAGAACTGGCTCGTCCACACCCAGTCGTAGGCGTGCGCCGCCAGCACCCGCGCGGTCAAGGCGTAGCGGTGGGTCTTGATGACGAAGAACGTACGGTCGCCGCGGTGCACGGTCACCGGGATGCGGCGGTCGAGCTCCTCCTGGAGCGGCTCCTCGCCGAGCGCGAGGGGCGCGGCAGAGCGGCCGCCACGCGGGTAGTCACGCACCTGGACGTAGCCGAGGTAGGCGACGGCGAGGACGGCGAGGGCGAGCACCCAGCGTGGCACGGCCCCTACTCTACTCCCTTCGTCCCCGACGCGACGATGCGCGCGCGCACCTCGGCACGAGGGTGGGCGACGACGCCGCGCATCGCTGGGTGGAGCGCGACCCGTTACCCATCCGCGCATGGAACCGCTGCGCATCACCCACTTCTCGGACGTGCTGTGCGTCTGGGCATACGTCACCCAGGTCCGCATGGACAAGCTCGTGGAGGAGTTCGGGAGCGAGGTGGCCATCGACTACCGCTACGTCTCCGTCTTCGGCTTCGCGCGGGACAAGCTCGAGGAGCGCTGGCGCGGCAAGGGCGGGCTCGCGGCGTACGGCGAGCATGTCGCCGGCGTCGTCGGGCAGTTCGAGCACGTCCCCTTCCACCGCGACCTGTGGAGCCGCGTGGTGCCGATCTCCTCGATGCCCGCGCACCTCCTCCTCTGCGCGGTCCGGCTGCTCGAACGCGAGGGACGAGCGGCTCCGGGCAGCCAACGGGACGCGGCGTGGCACGTGCGCCAGGCGTGCTTTCGTGACGCGCGTGACATCTCCGACCAGGCCGTGCTCGTGCAGATTGCAGGCGAGCTGGGTCTGGACGTCGAGGCCATCGCCGCCCACCTCGCGGCCGGGCGCGCGCACGCCGAGCTCGCCCGCGATGCCGACCTCACGCGCGAGCAGGACATCCGCGTCAGCCCCACGGTGATCCTCAACGAGGGCCGCCAGCGGATGAGCGGGAACGTCGGGTATCGCGTGCTCGTGGCGAACGTCCGGGAGGTCTTGAAGCGGCCGGCCATGGAGGCGTCCTGGTGCTGAGCCCCGGGCGCCGCACCGTCGTCTACCTCGCCGCCATCGGGATCCTCGCCCTCCTGGCGTACGGCTACACGACGCTGGCGCCAGCGGACGCACCCACGGCCGCCATCCCGGCGCCGGAGGCTCCGAAGAAAGGGAAGAAGGCCAGGAAGGCCGCCCTGCGCCCCGCAGCCGAGAAGGCGTGCCTCCCACCCCCGTCCGACGTGGGCCCGGAGGACATGGTCGCCTCCGCGGGCCTCGATCCCGGCGACGTGCGCACGGTGATGCGCGCGGCCTCCCAGACCTCGCTGGCGTGTTTCGGCGACTCGCCCTCGGTCACCCTGCGGCTCTCCATCCTCGTGGCGTGCACGGGCGTCGTCGCGAAGGTGGACGTGGAGGACGACGGCGGCGCGAGCCCCGAGGTGCAGGACTGCATCCAGGAGGCGCTGCGGGCCGCGGAATTCCCCGCCCATGCGCTGCCCGACGGGGACCGGTTCGAGTACCCGCTGAGGTACACGGCGCCGGGGTGAGCGGCACAACGTGATGCGGCTCCACTCTCCCGTGCATATGCTCGGGGCGAGGGGGGGGGGAATCATGGCGACGATGCGCGCCAACGTGTTCCACGGGGCCGGCCGGTTCGGGATCGAGGAGGTGCAGAAGCCGACGCCCGGCGCCGGCGAGGCGCTCCTGCGGGTCACCCTGACGACCATCTGCGGCACCGACCTGCACATCACCAGCGGCGAGTACGCCGTGCGCCCGGGGCTGGTCATCGGGCACGAAGCCGTGGGTTCGGTCGAGGCCCTCGGCGAGGGGGTGCGGCACGTCGAGATCGGCCAGCGCGTGCTCGTAGGGGCCGTCACGCCGTGCGGGCAGTGCCGGGCGTGCCTGTCCGGCCACCCCTCGCAATGCGGCCGCGAGGCCGGGTACCTGGCGCTCGGAGGCTGGCGGTTCGGCAACACGATCGACGGGGCGCAGGCCGAGTACCTGCTCGTCCCGCACGCCGCCGCCAACCTCGCGCCCATCCCCGACTCGGTCACCGACGAGCAGGCCCTGATGCTCGCCGACATCACCTCGACGGGGTTCTCGGGTGCCGAGTCCGCGAACATCCGCGTGGGGGACGCCGTGGTCGTCTTCGCGCAGGGCCCCATCGGCCTCTGCGCCACGGCGGGCGCTCGGCTCCGCGGCGCCGGGCTGGTCATCGGCGTCGATCCGGACCCCCACCGCCGCGCGATGGCAAAGCGGTTCGGCGCCGACGTAGTCCTCGACCCCGCGGTCGGGGACGTCGCCGCCGAGGTGCGCCGCCTCACCGACGGCGGGGCCGACGTGGCGATCGAGGCCCTCGGCACGCAGCGCACGTTCGAGGGGAGCCTCCGCAGCCTCCGGCCCGCGGGGACGCTCTCGAGCCTGGGCGTCTACAGCGGGAAGCTCGACATCCCTTACGACGCGTTCGGCGCGGGCGTCGCCGACTACCGCCTGGTCACGACCTTGTGCCCCGGCGGGAAGGAGCGGATGCGCCGTCTCCTCGAGATGGTGCGCAACGGCCACTTCGACCCCGCGCCGCTCGTGACACACCGCTTCCGCCTCGACGACATCGGGGCGGCGTACCGCCTGTTCGGGGGCCGCGCCGACGGCGTGATGAAGGTGGCGATCACGCCCTGACGCCCGCCGAGACCGCGGGGGCCGTCGCGGCGAGCGACGTCAGCGGCCGCTTAGCGCCGCGAGATCGCGCGCGTAGTCGGCCCACCACCCTCCCGCCGCGGGGCCTCCGTTGCATTCGCCGTCGGACTCGCCCGGGGGCTTCACCCACAGCAGGGCGTCGAGGCCGGGGTCGGTCGTCGCCACCGTCGGGTTCGAGCCGAGCGCGCGCTCCAGCGGATTGCACCACTGGTTGTCCGAGGTGGGGCCGAGGCCGTTCCGGCTCGTGTCGATGATGTAATGGGCGTTGGTGCCCAGGATCGCGCGGAGCTCGTTCGCGTAGCCGATCTCGTCGCTGGTGTACTCGGTGTGCGCCACGTTCAGGGCGAAACCGGCCGCGCCCGCCACGTTCGCGGACGCGAGGCGCGACGCCATGGCGGTCGCGGGGATCCAGTTGGAGTCGCCCGCGTCCAGGTACACCCGGGCCCCGTTCGCCGTGAGCGTGGTCACCGCGGCCGCCATCATCGCGAACCGCTCGCTCTGCTCGGTAGCGGACAAGCAGTCGGTGTACGCCAGCCCGTCGGGCTCGAGCACGATCAGCGCCGTTCGACCGGCGAGCCCACGCCCGATGGCCTCCACGAAGGCCGCGTATTCCGCGGCGTCGGCGACGCCGCCCGAAGACCATGCGTCGCAGTCCCGGTGCGGAATGTTGTACACCACGAAGGTGACGAGCTTGCCCGAGGCGGCGTTGAGCAGGTTGTTCACCGTGCTCTCGACGTCCCACGTCCAATCCCCGAGCCAGAGCGTGCTCGGCTGGGACGCGATGCTGTCCATGAGCCGCGCGCCCTCGGTGTAGCCGACCGAGGCCCACAACGCGGATTCTTCCGCCGCGTTGGTGGAGGGATCGACGTACAGGGTGGAACGAGCCAGCGGGTTGGTGGGGGTGGGGGTGCGGACGCGCCGACTCTCGGAGGCGTTCGACTCGCCGACCCGCGGAGCCGGATCGTCGCCCGAGACCGAAGGTGCCGCATCGGATGCGCCGCCCACGCAGCCTTGGACGAGCAGCGCGGGTGCCATGCAGGAGGCGCCCTTCGACGCCGAGACGAGGAAGCGACCAAACGGGCTTCGCACCATGAGCGACATCTCCAACGAGGGCGTTGCCTCGGAGCGATGGCTGCGGCGGGCCAGCCGGGTTTCAACCGGGACATCTCGGCCCCGAAGATTGAGTAGTCCCCCGAGCTGGCGGTGACGCTCTTACATCTTGGTGTCGGGCGCGCCTCCGATGGGCGGGGGCGCCGGGACGCGCTGGAGGAAATCCTGCTCCACCAGGGTCTCGAGGAAGGCCCGCGCCGCGGGCCAACCGCCGCTGAGCAGGACGGCGGTGTCGCCCGCACGGAAGCCCCGCGCGCCGCGCTCGATGTGCTGGAGGAGCCGGATCTCCTCGCTCTCGTGCACGCGCACCTCCCGCGTCCCGCACACCAGCGCCCAGGTGACCTCGCCCTCCGGGCTCACTTCGAGGCGTTCGTCGATCGGCGAGGCGCGGAAGTTCCGGAACACGGCGAGCGTGTCATCCGGCCCCAGCGGGCCGGCCGGGCGGTCGCGCCGGGGTACGTCGCCGCCCCCGGGGACGCCCAGCACCTCCTGATCCACGAGCGCACGCAGCCAGGGCCCGACCGCGGGGACGGCCGCGAGCACCTCCGCGAGCGGGCGGCCGTCGAACAGGGGGAGCGCGTCGGCCACGTCGTGCGGCACCACGAGCGGATCGTCGGGCACCCGCTCGGTGTGGAGCCCCGCGCCGGCGCCGAGGGCGATCCGCTCGGCGGTGCCGGCGCACAACACCGTGGGGAGAGGCGCGTCGAGGCGGGCACGGGCGGCCTCCAGCTCCGCGATCGCCGCGGTCAGGGCGTCGCCGCCGATGGTGCGCACGTCCGCCCAGGAGAGCGGGGCCACGCGCGCCGCGCAGGCCCGGTAGAACGCCTCTTCGCGACCCACCCAAGGGCCCCAGATCCGGCGCTGGGTGGGCAGGCCGAGCGAGTCCCCGGTCCGGGCGCCGGGGAGCTCGCCGAGCGCGTAGCGCCGTGGGCGCTCGTCGAGGTGGACGAGGGCGGCGACGCGCGTCGGCAGGAGCGCGCGCACGTTCCAGATGGCGAGCATCTCCTCCACGCGTCCGAGCAGGCGCTTGGTCGCCTCGTGGAAGCGCATTCCGACGGCACGCCGGTCCGAGAGGCACCAGAACGTGGAGCAGACGGCCTCGCGGTTGGCCCACACGCCGCACCGGCCGTCCTCGTGGTAGTCGCAGAGCAGCGACGGATCCTGGCCGTACCCCGCCTTGCCGCGCTCCTGGTCCCGCTCCTCCCGCGGGGTCCGCTCCAGGTACAGCGGCGTCGCCCCGCGTCGCTCGGCGATGCGGCGCCGAAGGGCGGCGCGGGCGCGTTCGCTCGTGCGCTCGTCCAAGAGGGCGGCCCCGACGAGGAAGTTCGGCAGGCTCGGCTGGAACGTGCAGCACTTGACGCTCGGCGAGAACGCGGGCGTGGCCGGGTTCGCGGGGCGGCACATGGCGCAGTCGGCGCAGGTGGAGCGCGGCTCGTCGGGTAGCGGCGCACCGAGCAGGGCCTCCATCCAGGCGTCCGCTTGCTTGGGGAGGGACATGGGGGGCGGCGTAGCTCGGCCGGGTGGCGCGGGCCGGTGCCGTGAAGGCGTGCCGCGCGGGATCCCGGGCCCGGCTGGCTTGACTGCAAGCAAGTGCTTGCTTACATGTGCTGCGTCTACGGAGCAGCCCGTGTCCCTTCCCCGCTTCGTCTCCATCCCCCTGGCCGTGGCCGGTCTCGTCACCGTCGTCGTCGCCGCGCGTTCCTGGCCCGTCGAGGCGCGCGTGCACCGCGTCGAGCGCGAGGCCGTCGTGGCCGAGGTGCTCGGCGTCGGCGGGCTCGAGAGCGCGCGGGAGGTCCGGGTGTCGTTCGAGGCGTCCGGCCGGGTGACGTCGCTCGCGGTCGAAGAGGGCGCGGTCGTCGCCGAGGGGGACGTGCTCGGGACCATCGACGTGTCGGACGCGTCGCGGGAGCTGGCGGTCGCCGCCGCCGCCGAGGAGGGAGCCGAGGCTGCCGTAGGGCGCGCCCGGGCGGAGCTGGAGCGGGCACGCGTCGCGGCGGTGCGGGCGGCGGCCGAGCGCGCGCGGGCCGACACGCTCGTGGCGGGCGGCGTGATGCACGCATCGGACCACGAGGCCGCGGTGGAGCGCGAGCAGAGCGGGCTCGCCGAGGTGCGGGCGATGGAGTCCGCGCTCCTCCAGGCGGAGCAGGGGCGGGAGGTCGCGGCACGCACCCGCGCCATCCGCGCCGCCCAGGTGGAGGACGGGCAGCTGGTGAGCCCGCTCGCCGGGCTGGTGGTGACGCGCGACGTGGAGGCGGGCCAGCTCGTGACGCCCGGCACGCCCGCGTTCACCGTGGTCTCCACGGACGAGATGCGCGTTCGCGCCTGGGTGGACGAGACGGCGCTCGGCCGCCTCGCGGTCGGCCAGCCGGCCCGCGTCGTGTTCCGCTCGGAGGAGGCGCGGAGCTTCCCGGGTCGGGTCGAGCGGATCGGCCGCGAGGTCGACCGGCAGACCCACGAGCTGCTCGTGGACGTCACCGTCCTGGAGCTGCCGACCAACTTTGCCGTGGGCCAGCGCGCCGACGCGTGGATCGAGGTCGGGCGTGCCGAGGCGGCGAGCGTGCCGCGCGGCTGGTGCGACGGGGAGTGCGCCGTGGTCGAGGACGGGAAGGCGGCGCCCCGCGCGGTCACGCTCGGCCTCGCGGGACGCGATCGGGTCGCGGTGGTGAGCGGGCTCGACCCGGGTGACCTGGTGCTCCCGCCGGACGTTCCCGCCGGCTCGCGCGTGCGCGTGGTGGAGGCGCCATGAACCTCGCGTGGAAGGACATCCGGCGCCAGGGCCTCCGCTTCGTCCTCACCGGGCTGGGGCTCGGCCTCCTCTTCTCGGTCGTGCTCGCGATGGGCGGCATCTACCGGGGGATGGTGGCCGACGCGACGATGCTCGTGGACGCGGCCGGCGCGGACCTGTGGGTCGTGCAGCGGGACACCCGCGGGCCCTTCGCGGAGCGCTCCACCGTCCCGCGCGCCCTCGAAGACCGCCTGCGGGTGGTCGACGGGGTCGCCTCCGCGGAGAGCTTCACGTACGCGACGATCCAGCGCGGCGATGCGACGAACGCCGTCCGGCTCGGCGTGGTCGGGCTGTCGTGGCCGATGAACCGCGGCGAGCACCTCGGCCTGGTCGCCGGGCGCCCGCTCGAGGCGGCCCACCGCGAGCTGATCGCGGACCGCGCGCTCGGTCTCGCCCTCGGCGAGCGCGTGCCCCTCGGGGACGACGTGTACGAGGTGGTCGGCCTCACCACGGGGTTCGTGTCCTCCGGCGGCGACGGGCTCGCCTTCGTCACCGAGCGCGACGCGGACGCGATCCTCGGCTGGACGGCGCCCGAGTCGCGGCGGCTCGCGGGGGGACAACGCGCGGAAGTGCTGCCGAGCGCCGTCCTCGTGACGCTCCTCCCCGGCGAGCACGCGGAGGACGTGAAGGCCCGGCTCGGGGCGTGGCCCGACGTGACGGTGTGGACCGCCGACGAGCAGCGCGGGCTCCTGCTGCACGGCGTCATCGACAAGGCGCGCCAGCAGATCGGCCTCTTCCGCGTGCTGCTCTCCATCGTGTCCGCGATCATCGTGGCGCTCATCCTGTACAACATGACCGTCGCGAAGAGCCACGAGATCGCCCTCGTGAAGCTCATGGGCGGGCGCACCCGCGTCGTGGTCGGGATGATCCTCCAGCAGGCGCTGCTCCTCGGCGCCATCGGCTACGGCATGGCCATCGCCATCGGGAGCGTGGCGTTCGAGCACTTCCCCCGGCGCGTCGTCATCACGCCGGTCGAGCTCGGCGGGCTCGCGGTGCTGGTGGTCGCGATCAGCGTCGTCTCGAGCATCGCCGGCATCGTCCGCGCCCTCCGCATCCCTCCCACCCTCGTCCTGGCGGGTTGACCATGGCTACTGTCATCCGCGCCGAGGCGCTCCGGAAGGTGTACGGGCAGGGCGACACCGAGCTCGTCGCGCTGCGCGACGTGTCGATCGCCACCGAAGCGGGGGAGGTCGCTGCCCTCCTCGGCCCGAGCGGCTCGGGCAAGTCGACCCTGCTCACCGCGCTCGGCCTCCTGAACCTGCCGGAGCGGGGCCGGATCTCGTTCGCCGGGCGCACCGTGGTGGAAGACGGACGCGCCCTCGTGGACCTCAGCGCCGTCCGCCGCTCCTCGATCGGCTTCGTCTTCCAGAAAGCGAACCTCATCCCTTTCCTCACGGCGCGCGAGAACGTGATGCTCGCGCTCCAGATCAACGATCGCGTCGGCCGCGCCGCCGACGCCCGTGCGCGCGAGCTGCTCGGCTACCTCGGGCTCGCCGATCGGGCGGACCACCACCCGGAGCAGCTCTCGGGCGGCCAGCAGCAGCGCGTCGCGATCGCACGCGCGCTCGCCAACCACCCGCCGCTCATCCTCGCGGACGAGCCCACCGCGGCGCTGGACAGCCACCGCGGCCGCGACGTCATGGAGCTCTTCCGCCGCATCGCCCGCGAGCAGGGCGCCGCCGTGGTCGTCGTCACCCACGACCACCGCACCCTCGACGTCTTCGACACGGTCCACGAGATGGAGGACGGCGTGCTGTCGCGCCGGCCCGACCCTGCTACCAGCCACGCTCCGGAGGCCTCGCCATGACTATCCGCCAGCCCACCGAGGAGCGACGCCGGCAGATCGCCGACGCCGCCCTGAAGGTCATCGCCGAGCAGGGTCTCGGGCGGTTCACCACCCAGGCCATCGCCGCCGAGGTCGGGATCACCGACGGCACCCTCTTCCGCCACTTCGCGAGCAAGGAGGAGATCGTCCTCGCCGCGCTCGACCGGGTCGAGGAGCGGCTCTTCGAGGGCTTCCCCCCCGAGGACGTCGATCCGCTGCGCCGCCTGGAGCGCTTCTTCCACCAGCGCGCCGCGCTGGTCGGGGCCAACCCGGTGATCGCGCGGCTCGCGTTCTCCGAAGAGCTGCCGCATGCCGCGGGCGAGCGGGGTGCGCGCCAGGTGGAGAGTTGGAAGTCACGCTCGCTCGACTTCGTGGTCGCGTGCGTCGAGGAGGCCGCGGAGCAAGGGCGGATCCCCCGGGGGCTCCCCGCCCGGGAGGTCGGCGTGATGGTGATCGGCACCCTCATGGCGCTCGCCAAGTTCGGGGAGCGCGTCTCCGGCGCGGGAGGCGCCGACCGCGCCTGGACGGTCATCCATCGGCTGTTGGGGGGATAGCGCCATGACACCGCTGTCGTTACTCGTCTGTCTCTCGATGCTAGCAAGTACTTACGCCGCAAACGAACCCGAGGCGGCCCGCGTCGCGCGGGTGGACGCCGCCCCCGAGGTTTCCGCGGAGCGGCGGCTCGGCCTCGCCGAGGCCCTCGCCCTCGCCGAGTCCCACAGCCCCGGCCTCGACGCCGCGGAGGCCGACCTCACCGCGTCCCGCCGGCGGGCGAGCGCCGCGGCGGGGCGCCTCGGCCCGCGCGCGGACCTGAGCGTCGGCTACACCCGCCAGAGCTACGTCGAGCCCGCCACCCTCGAGATCCCAATCGACATCCCCGGCGTGGAGGTCGACCCCATCGAGCTCGGGGACCCGATCGAGGACCGCTGGTCCTTTCGCGTCGCGATCGCGCAGCCGCTCCTCGGCGGCGGAGGCCTGGCCAACCTCCGGGCCAGCCGGGAGAGCGTCGCCGCCCTCGCTGCCGCGCGCGAGAGCGTCACCCAGGACCTCCGGCTCGAGGTGACCGAGCGCTGGCTCGAACTCTCCGCGGCGATGGCCGCGCTCGAGGTCGGCGAAGCGGCGCATGCCGCCGTCGCGGCGCACCTGGAGCGGGTGACGGCCCGCGCGCGCGTCGGCAGCGCCACCGTGCTCGAGCTCGCCGAAGCCAAGGCGGGGCTCGCCGAGGCGGAGGGCGGGCGGGTGGCGGCCGCCGGTCGCGTCGCGTCCGCCCGCATCGCCCTCGCCAGCGTGGTCGGGCTGCCGCTCGATGCCCGGATCGTGACGGACGGCGGCGGGATCGCCTCTGAAGTACGTCCCGGCCGCTCCCCCGCGGTGGTGGCGGCCGACGCCTCCGCGCGCGCCGCGTCCGCGACCGCTCGGGCCATGACGGCAGCGCTCTGGCCCCGCGTCGACCTCCGTGGCGGCTACCAGTACGAGAACCCAAATCAACGTTACTTCCCGCTCACCGACGAGTGGAACGACAGCTGGGACGTTGCCGTCGTGGCGGCGTGGACGCTCGACGCCGGGGTGACGTGGAACGAGTCCGGCGCAGCCCGCGCGTCCGCGTCCAGCGCAGCGGCGTCCGCCCGGGCGCTCGACGAGACCATGTCCCGGCGGGCGGCGCAACAGGACGCCGCGCTCCGGACCGCCGAGGCCTCGATCGTGGCCGCCGATGGGCGGCTCACCGCGGCGCAGGCTGCCCGCGATGCGACCGTGATGGCCTTCAACGTCGGCGCGGCCACCACCGACGACGTCCTCGACCGCGAGGCCGACCTCGCTGGCGCGCGCGTCGCGGTCCTCTCCGCGCACCTCGCGCTCGACGTGGGGCGCGCTCGCCTGGCGCACGTCCACGGCACCCTCTGAAACACAGGAGCAGCTCATGTCCATCGTCCTTCCCCAAGCCCTCCGGTTCCCGCGCCGGGGCTTCTGGGCCCTGCACCTCGTCGTGATCCCGGCCGTGTTCGCGGGCGGGGTGGGCCTCGGCATCTTCCACGCCACCGGCCACGGCGACGCGGCTCACTCCACCGCGCACGCCACCGCGGCCGACCCGCACGCCGCGCACGGCGCACCGGACCCGCACGCCGCACCGGACCCGCACGCCGCGCCGGAC
>JAUXTN010000220.1 GCA_030684355.1 Pseudomonadota bacterium | reverse complement strand
CGGGCCGCCCGGCGTCCAGCGCCGCGCTGCGCTCCTCCGCGGGGCCCGCGAACTTCCGCGGCGTCTCCACCGACCGCAGCGCGGCCGCGCGCAGCGCGGCGTCGGGCCGGGGCGAGGGCGCCGACCGGGAGGCCGTGAGCCGCGGTGCCGACAGCGGCCGCGATCGCCACGACAGCGCCTCGGCCGAGCGCCATGGCGGCGGTGGCTCCGACGCCGTGCGCGCCACCCACGGGAGCGCCGCCTCCGCCGACCGTCACCACGACGCCGTGCGTCACGCCCGCTCGACGGCCGCCTACCACCGATCCTCCGCCGCCTACCACCGCTCCGCGGCCTCGCGGCACCACGCCTGGGCGTCGTCGCGGTACACCCGGGCGAACCGCTGGTACCACCCCACCGGCTGGTTCCGCCCGTACCGCCCCGGCTACGCCTACTGGTACCACGGCGTCTTCGTCTACGGCCCGTCGCCCTGGCACCACCGCCACCACACCGTCGTCATCGAGCGCGACGGCGGCGACGGCGGGCGCGACCGGGTCGAGGACGCGCCGGAGCGCAAGGTCGAGCGCGCGCGCACCTTCGCGGTCGGCATCCGCGGCGGCTCCTACATGGGCGGCTACAACGTGAACGGCGGCGGCTTCGGGGACGCCGGCCTGGGCGTCGCGGCGCGCTACCGTCCCGTCGAGGCCGTGGGCCTCGAGGTCTCCTGGATGCACCACGACCAGACGTGGGAGGACGGCTCCGAGCGCGTCTACCAGCCCCTCCAGGCCTCCGTGCAGCTCTTCGGCATGCCCTGGACCAAGGTGAACCCCTACGTGCTCGCCGGCGTGACCATCACCGGCCGCGACGTGAAGGACAACCTCGGCTTCACCACCGTCTCCCAGGACAGCACGCTCTGGGGCCCCCACGCGGGCGTCGGCCTGGAGCTCGGCGTCGGCAAGAAGGCCTCCGTCAACTTCGACGTGCGCTACACCGGCTACCTCAACAAGCCGGCGGACGACCTCACCGTGCCCGGCGCGGTGCAGGCGGACATGGGGCTGAACTTCTACTTCTGACCTGGGGCCCGTAGGGGTGGTCAAGTAGTTGAAATTGCTGGGGGCCGCGAGGCCCCCTATGCTGGGTTGGGGTACAGGTGGGGTACAAGTGGCTTGGGTGCGGGGAGTGCCCACCGACCCTCCACACAAATCGGAGCAGGCGACAGGGGGAGCCGACCCGTAGATCCGCGCCTTCGAGGAAGAGCGACAACGCGACTGTCGAACCCTTTGCGCAGGTTCGTCGGTGCCGAGCACGCCCACACACGTACCGCGCGCGACGAACCAATCATCCGAGCCGCTCGAGGAGGGCGCCGATCACCGCCGCGTCGAGGCCCTCCACGCGGTGACCACGCGGAGACACGAGCACCAGGGCCGGCGGCGCGGCTGAGCGTGCGTCAACGACCACCTCAACGGGAACGAACAAGGGAGCGCTCGGTGCCCGTCCGGCACCTTGGAGAGGGCCGGGGGGCAGGTGGCCGCGGGGTGGTAAACCAGCCTCTCGGAAGGGGGGACGTGCAACAAGCACGCACGCTCCGCGGAGCCGAGCACCCAGCGGTAGGGAGCGGAGTGCAAGGTTCGTGTCCCCCCCACGACGGTTGGAAACTCGGGTTAGGATCTCCTGTGCCCAGGCTCGCTGATGAACTGGAAGCAGGCGCGCACTGAACGCGAACAGACCGGATTCCGTCAAGAGGACCCTGTGGGCCGAGATCGGCGGCCCGCTGCTCACGTTGGGCGCGATCGTCGGGATCGAGCTACTCGCTCGGGTATCGCTGAAGATCCCGAACCCGCCTGCCCTCCTCCTCCTCCTCCTCGTGTTTTCCGCCTTCACTGGGGGGCTACGACCGGGCCTCGTCAGCGCTGCGCTCGCGTGGACCTACTTCGCGTATTTCTTCTCCATCCCGGGCCAGCCCTTCCATTACACGGCCGAGAACCGCCTCCGGGTCATTGTTTGGGCGGTGACCACGCCCGGGATCGTGGTGATGGTGGGCCACCTGAAGCGGCGCGCCGAGCAGGCCTTCGAGATGGCCAAAGCCAACGCGATCCTCGCTGAACAGAACGCCGAGCGTCAGCGGGCGGAGGAGGAGATTCGCCGGCTCAACGCCCAACTCGAGCAGCGCATCGCGGAGCGTACGGCGCAGTTGGAGTTCGCCAACCGGGAACTGGAAGCATTCAGCTACTCCGTCTCCCACGACCTCCGGGCGCCGCTCAGGGCCATCGATGGCTTCAGCCAGGTGTTGCTGATGGACTACGCCGACAAGTTGGACGCACAGGGCGTGGACTCCCTCCACCGGGTCCGGGCCGCCAGCCTGCGGATGGGGCAGCTCATCAGCGACCTGCTGGAACTCTCGCGAATGGCGCGCAGCGAGATCCGGCGGGAGCCAGTGGACCTGAGTGCGCTGGCGCGGGCGATCATCGCCGACTTGCAGAAAGGACAACCTGAGCGACAGGTGAGCGTACGCATCACCGACGGGCTGGTCGCGGAGGGCGACCCGCGTCTGCTGCGGGTGGTGCTCGAGAACCTGCTCGGCAACGCGTGGAAGTTCACCGGAAAACAGCCGCGCGCGAACATCGAGTTCGGCGTCGCCCAGCGCGTGGGGAAGCCGGTCTACTTCGTGCGGGACGACGGAGCGGGCTTCGACAGGGCCCAAGCGGGAAGGCTGTTCGTCGCCTTCCAGCGGCTCCACTCCGCGACGGAGTTCGAGGGGACGGGCATCGGCCTCGCGACGGTCCAGCGCATCGTCGACCGCCATGGGGGCCAGGTCTGGGCCGATGGGGAGTTGGGGAAGGGCGCCACCTTCTCCTTCACGCTTTGACCCGGTGCAGGTGGCGTAACTGGTCTGGTGGCGCCGCCTTGGGCGCCGTGGCACCGCGCCCGACGCGGTCGCTTAGAGACGTTCCAAATCGGTTCAGGCCGCCGCTACTCGTCGGTCCCGGGCCACAGGTGCACGGCGTTGGTCCGGTAGGGGGCGGGGGGGAGTCGCTCGTGTGCCTCGGCCCTGCCGTCGACGGCGGACTCGGCCGCCTCCTGTGCACCGCGCCAAAGATCGCGCGATTGGTTGGCGCGGGTCGGGCTGGAGGCCACCAGCGAGGGCGGCGCGCGCGCGGGTAGAGAACGCGGCGGCGGCGCCCGCGGACCAACCCCGGTCCGGACCTCGCCCGCCCACCAAGCTCTCCTTCAAGGCCACTACTTCCGCACCCGAGCATCCGTGCAGCCAAGTCCCGCTCCGAAGCCGGTCCGGCGAGATCTACGCGCTGTACGACGACCTGGTGGCTCGCCACGTCCCGTACGCGCGGATCGCGCTCCGGTGGCGTGGAGCCGGCGGGTGGGAGGAGCTGAGCTACGGCGACCTCCACACGCGATCCACGGACCTCGCGCAGCACCGTCCGTCGCGGCGGAGCCAGGCTTGCAGTTCCAGGTCCTGTTCCGCCCGTGAAACGGAACGAAACACCGAGCGCGCTGCACCTGCGGCCGATGCACACCGTAGAAGCTCGACTCCATCGGAGATCGGGGGCCTGGCACGCTCATTGCTCTGGCGTCGGGCGACCCTCAACCGCTCACCCCTTCGTACGGAGTCCCCATGGTCCCCTCCCTCCTCCTCCAGCGCTCCGATGCCCAGCCGGCCGGCTACCGCGACGTCCCCCCGCTCGGCGCGATCCACCACCTCGGCGACGTGCGCCTCATCGATGTCCGCGAGCCCGACGAGTTCGTCGGCCCCCTGGGCCACATCCCCGGCGCCGAGCTCGTCCCGCTCTCGACGGTCGCCGACCTCGCCGCCGGGTGGGATCGCGACCAGCCGGTCCTGCTCATCTGCCGCAGCGGCGCTCGATCCGCTCGGGCGGCCACCGCGCTCGCCGGGCTCGGCTTCGGCAACGTCTTCAACCTCGTCGGGGGGATGATCGCCTGGGATGCGAACGCGCTCCCGCGTACCCTCTCCAACGTGGAATAGGGGATGTTCACCCTCGCGCTCGTCCTCTCCGTCCTCATCGGCGTCGCGCTCGGCCTCCTCGGCGGCGGCGGTTCCATTCTCACCACCCCCATCCTCATCTACGCGCTGGGTGTCGAGACCAAGGCCGCCATCGCCACGTCGCTGCTCGTCGTGGGCGTCACCAGCGTCGCTGCCGTGATCCAGCACGCGCGTGCCGGCAACGTCGAGTGGCGCACCGGCCTCATCTTCGGTGGCGCCGGAATGGCGGGCGCCTACGTCGGCGGGTTCATCGCGGCGTGGATCCCGGCCACGGTCCTGATGATCCTCTTCGGGGCGATGATGCTCGCCACGGCCGTGGCGATGTTCCGGGGCCGCAAGGACCCGGGGCCGTCCGCGGGGCCGCGGTCCGGCGAGAGCCAGGCGCTCTGGAAGATCATCGCCGAGGGGCTCGTCGTGGGCGTCGTCACCGGGCTGGTCGGCGCGGGGGGCGGCTTCCTCGTGGTCCCGGCGCTCGCGCTGCTCGGTGGGCTGCCCATGAAGAAGGCGGTCGGCACCTCGCTCCTGGTCATCGCGCTCAAGAGCTTCGCCGGGTACGCCGGCCACGCCGCCCACGTCACGATCGACCTCGAGCTCGCCGCCCTCGTATCGGGCGCTGCGGTGGTCGGCTCCTTCGCCGGCAGCCGCATCGCCAACGTCATCCCCCCGGACGCGCTCCGCCGCGGCTTCGCGGGCTTCGTGCTCGTGATGGCCGGCTTCGTCCTCTACCAGCAGATTTGAGGTGAATCGTGTCTCCTGAATTCACACCGGTGCTCTCGACTCTCGGCGGCGCGCTCATCGGAGCCTCCGCCTCCGCCATGCTGCTCCTGGAAGGCCGGGTTGCCGGCATCAGCGGCATCGTCGGCGGGCTCTTCACCCCCAAAGCGGGCGACATCGGGTGGCGCCTCGCCTTCCTCGGCGGGCTCGTGCTCGCCGGGGTCGGCGCCACGGTCCTTTCGCCGGCGTCCCTGGCCGTCGAGGTGGTCCGCGCGCCGTGGATGCTCGTCGTCGCCGGGCTCTTCGTCGGCGTCGGCACGCGGCTCGGCAACGGTTGCACCAGCGGTCACGGGGTGTGCGGCCTCTCCCGCATGAGCCCGCGCTCCCTCGCCAGCGTCGTCACCTTCATGGCCGTCGGCGCCGTGGTCGCGGTCGCGGTTGGTCAGCTCACCGGAGGCGCCTCGTGAAGAGCATCCTTCTCTCTCTTGCCGTCGGCATCGTCTTTGGCGTCGGGCTCCTCCTGTCGGGCATGACCCAGCCCGCGAAGGTGGTCAACTTCCTCGACGTGCTCGGTGACTGGGACCCCTCGCTCGGGTTCGTGATGGGGGGCGCCATCGCCGTCCACTTCCTCGCCTACCGCCTGGTCCCGCGCCTGGCGAAGCCCGCCTGGGCCGAGCGGTGGGCCCTCCCGACGCGCCGCGATATCGACATCCGCCTGCTCGTCGGCGCCGTGCTCTTCGGCGCGGGCTGGGGCCTCGGGGGCTACTGCCCAGGCCCCGCGCTCACCTCCGTGGTCGCCGGTGCGTCCTCCACGCTGATCTTCACGGGCTCGATGCTCGCGGGGATGTGGGGATTCTCGGTGTGGGAAGCTGCCCGGGTGGCGAGGTAGACCATGGATCGCTCCTTCGCCATCCTCTTCGCCGCCAGCTTCCTCATCGAGATCGCGGCGTTGGTCATGCTGATCCGCGCGGTCGCCCGCGATCAGTTCGGCGGCCTCGCCGCGGCCCGGATGATCTTCCATCCGCGCGAGTTCGGGGTGTCGGAGGACCCTGCCCGTCCCGCCGCCGAGGATCACGCCCTCCCCGACGACCTCGACTACCAGACCGAGCTCGCCCACCGGGCGGTCGCGGACCAGAGCTCGAAGTGGCCGGTACTCGCCTTCCTCGTCAGCGCGGTGTTCTGGCTCAACCTCGGGTCCATCTTCGGCCTGCTCACGGCCCTGAAGTTCAACCTCCCCGACTTCCTCGCGTCGGATGCCGCGCTCACCTTCGGCCGGCTGCGCCCGGTTCACCTCAACCTCGTCGCGTACGGGTGGCTGTCGATGGCCGGCGTCGCGGTGTCGTTGTGGCTCATCCCGCGCCTGGTGCGGCACCCGCTCGTGGGGGGCGCCTGGGCCGTCGCCGGCGCCATCTTCTGGAACGTGGGCGTCACGGCCGGGTTCCTCGCGCTCCTCGGCGGCTGGACCGAGGGGATCGAGTGGCTCGAGTTCCCCTGGCAGATCGACTCCCTCCTCGTCGTCGGCGGCGCGCTCGCCGGGATCCCGCTCATCCTGACGATCCGGGCGAGCGGGGCCCGGCACCTCTACGTGTCCGTCTGGTACATCATCGCCGCGTTCCTCTGGTTCCCGTTCCTGTTCCTCGTCGCGAACGCGCCGGGCGTCCACTTCGGGGTCGAGCAGGCCGCCGCCAACTGGTGGTTCGCCCACAACGTGCTCGGGCTCTGGTTCACCCCGATCTCGCTGGCCGCTGCGTACTACCTCATCCCGAAGATCATCGGCCGGCCCATCCACTCCTATGGGCTGTCGCTCCTCGGCTTCTGGGGCCTCGCCCTCTTCTACAGCCACGTCGGCATCCACCACCTCATCGGCGGCCCCGTCCCCACCTGGCTCGTCACCGTCTCCACCGTCTCCAGCATGATGATGTTCGTGCCGGTGATCGCCGTGGCGGTGAACCACCACTTCACCATGCGGGGGCACTTCGGCGTCCTGCGGGACTCGCCGACGCTCAAGTTCATCGTCGCCGGGGCGATGGCCTACACGCTCACCTCGGGACAGGGCTCGCTCCAGGCGCTCCGCACGGTCAACCAGACGACCCACTTCACCCACTTCACCGTGGCGCACGCCCACTTCGGCGCCTACGGCTTCGCGTCGTTGATCCTGTTCGGCGCCAGCTACTTCCTGCTGCCGCGCCTGCTCGGCCGGGAGTGGCCGCGCCCGGCGTGGATCAACGTGCACTTCTGGCTGTCGATGGTGGGGATCCTGTTGTACTTCGTCGGGCTCTCCATCGGCGGGTGGCTCCAGGGACGGGCCATGCTCGACGGGTCGGTGCCGTTCGAGCAGTCGGTCACGGTGACCCTCCCCTACCTGTGGTCGCGTACGGTCGCGGGGACGATCATGACCATCGCCCACCTCGTCTACGCCGTACACGTGGCGTGGATGGTCTTTGGCCGCGCTCCCGCCGCTGCCCTCCGCGCCAACCTGAGCGAGGTCGCATGATCCGCACCCTGTTCGTCGAGCCGGTCGCCATCCTCGCCCTCGCCGGCGTCGTCCTCGTCGGCGTGCCCTGGCTCCTCTACGAGGACCATCCGCCCGAGCCCGGCCTGACGCCGTACACCCCCGAGCAGGCGACGGGCCGCGCCACCTACGTTGACCTCGGCTGCGCCTACTGCCACAGCCAACAGCCCCGCGATCCGTCGTACGCGCCGGACGCGGAGCGCGGCTGGGGGCGCGCGAGCACCGCGGGCGACTACGTCTACGACTCGCCGCACCAGCTCGGCACCATGCGCACGGGTCCGGACCTGTTCAACATCGGCGCGCGCCAGCCGAGCGTGGACTGGCACCTGGTCCACCTGTTCCAGCCCCGCGCCGTCGTGTCGTGGAGCATCATGCCGTCGTACCCCTTCCTCTTCGAGGTGAAGGACGCCGCCGGTCCCGATGACCGCGTCGTCACCGTCCCCGCGCCGTGGGGGCCGGCCACGGGGGTCGTCGTGGCCCGTCCGGAGGCGCTGGCGCTCGCCGCCTACCTCGCGGGCCTGGACCACACCTACCCGGCGCGCGACCTGCCGCTGCGGAGCAAGGCCGAGCCCGCCGCCGTCGGAGGTGCGCCGTGAGCCCGAACATCCCCGAGTTGCGCGAGAAGGAGGAGCCCGTGGAGGGCGCCGAGCCCGTGCCGAAGTTCGTGTGGTTCTCCATCGTCGCCCTCGTCGTCTGGGGCTTCGCCTACTTCCTGCTGTACACCGGCAGTCCCGACGAGATCGGGGGCGACATGCGGACGGCGCCGGTGCCGGCCGTGGCCGGGGCAGCGGTCGACGGGGCCGCCGTCTACGGCACCCGCTGCGCGGCGTGCCACCAGGCGGACGGGAAGGGAATCGCGGGCGCCTTCCCCCCGTTGGCGGGCTCGCCGTGGCCCACCGGCGACGCCGGGGTGCCGATCCGCCTGGTCCTCCACGGGCTCCAGGGCCCGATCGACGTGCTCGGCACCCCCTACCAGGGCGTGATGCCGGCCTTCGCGGCCCAGCTCTCGGACGCCGAGATCGCGGCGGTGGTCACCCACGTGCGCGGCAGCTTCGGCAACGCCGCCGGGCCCGTGACCGAGGCTCAGGTCGCCGAGGTGCGCGCCGCCACCGCCGGACGGAAGGGCGCGTGGACCGCCGCCGAACTGAAGGCCCCGTGACGGCGTGCCCGGCGCGCTGGACCGTGTCGGGCATGACCTGCGCGGCGTGCGCCAGCCGCCTCGAGCGGGTGGTCGGGCGCGTCGACGGCGTCGAGCTGGCGCGGGTCGACTTCGCCACCGGGATGCTGACCTTCGAGGGCTCGGCCACCGAGGAGGCCATCCGCGCCTCGGTGGTCCGGGCGGGGTTCGGCGCCGAGCCGGTCGCGGCGCCCGGGGCGAACGACGGGGCCGAGGCCGGCACGCGCACCGACCTCATCCGGGCCGCCGTCGCGGCCGCGTTCGGCATGCAGAGCATGATGGTGGGGATCGCGCTCGCGTCGGCGGGGGTCCCCGCGGAGCTCGTGACGCCGCTCGGGGTCGCGGCGGGGCTGCTCTCCGCCCCGGCCGTGCTCTGGGCGGGCGCGCCGCTGCTGCGCGCCACGGCCGCCTCGATACGGAGCGGGAGCTTCGGGGTGGACGGCCTCGTGGGGCTCGGCGCGGCGCTCACGTGGCTCGCGTCGTGGCTCGCGGTGTTCGACGGTCGGACCGAGGTGTGGTTCGACACCGCGGCGATGCTCGTCGGGCTGCACGTCGGCGGGCGGGTCATCGAGGGGCGGGTGCGGCGGCGGGCCACGAGCGCGGTGCGCGCGCTGCTCACCCTCGCGCCGGCGCGCGCGACGCGGGAGGACGGCCGCGGCGGCGTGGAGGAGGTCGGCGCGTCGGCCCTGCGCGTGGGCGATCGGGTCCACGTGCTGCCCGCGACGCGGATCCCGGTGGATGGCGTCGTGCGTACGGGGCGTTCGGCCGTGGATCGCGCGCTGCTCACGGGCGAGCCCACGCCCGAGGTCGTCGGCCCGGGCTCCCTCGTCGAGGCGGGCACGCTCAACGGCGAGGGCGCGCTGGTCGTCGAGACCGTGGCGGCCGAGGGGCGGCGCCGCATCGACACCATCGCCGCGGCGGTCGAGCGCGCGCTCGCGCGGCGGCCGGACGTGGTGCGGCTGGCCGATCGGGTCGCGACGGTGCTCGTGCCGGTGATCGGCACGGTGGCCGTGGCGACGGGGGGCTGGCAGCTCGCGCACGGCGGGAGCGTCGCCGACGCGCTCGTGGCCGCCGCGACCGTCATCGTCGTGACCTGCCCCTGCGCGCTCACGCTCGCCGCGCCCGTTGCGGTCGCAGCCGCCGCCGGCACCGCCGCCGAGCGCGGCGTGGTCTTCCGCGACGCGGACGCGCTCGATCGGCTCGCGACCGCGACCGCCGTGTGGTTCGACAAGACCGGGACGCTCACCGAGGGGGCGCTCTCCGTGCGCCACGTCGCGCTCGCGGAGGGGGAGGCGGCTGCGGCGGTGTTGGCGCGGGGCGCCGCGCTCGCGGCCGCGTCCCCGCACCCGGTAGCCCGCGCCGTCGCGCGGCAGCACCCAGGGGTGATGCCGGCCGCGGGCGCCTGGATCGTCCCCGGCGACGGCGTCGAGGCGGAGATCGAGGGGCGGCGGTGGCGCCTCGGTCGCCCGGGGTGGGCGGCGGCGGCCGCGCGTTCGGACGAGCCCGAGGTCGACCTGGGGCGAGACGGCGTGCTCGTCGCCCGCTTCACCCTCTCGGATCGGGTCCTCCCCGACGCGGGCGCGACCGTGGCGCGGCTCCAGGCGCTCGGGCTGGGCGTGCGCGTCCTGTCCGGCGACGGCAGCCGCAGGGTCCGCGAGGTGGCCGACGCGCTCGCGATCCCGGACGCCGACGGCGGCCTGTCGCCCGAGGACAAGGCGGCCGCGATCGAGTCCGCCATGCGCGCGGGCCAGCGCGTCGCCTTCGTCGGGGACGGCATCAACGACGCCATCGCGCAGAGCGCCGCGTGGGTCGGGGTGGCGCCCGCCGGCGCGGTCGACGTTGCCGCCGCCTCAGCGGGCGTGCTCCTCCTGCGCGACGGGCTGGCGACCCTCCCCGACGCGCTGATCCTGGCGCGCGCGGCGCGGCGCGTCATCCGACAGAACCTCGCGTGGGCGCTCGTCTACAACGTCGTCGCCATCCCCTTCGCGGCGCTGGGGCTGGCCACCCCGCTCGTCGCGGCCGCGGCGATGACCGCGAGCTCCCTCACCGTGACCTTCAACGCCGCGCGCCTGCTCCGCGCCGCTGGCACACCGCTTGCGACAACCAAGACGTCCCTGGAGTCCTCATGAACATCCGTACGATTCTCGTCCCCGTCGACTTCTC
Organism: Pseudomonadota bacterium; assembly: GCA_030684355.1. GTDB lineage: Bacteria > Myxococcota_A > UBA796 > UBA796 > SXON01 > CAJBVW01. The sequence continues at coordinate 72,431 of JAUXTN010000220.1, read as the reverse complement.
CACCTGCTCGCTGCTCGTCACCCGGCAGGCGGCCGCGCTCGCGGCCCGCCTGGGCGCCCGGCTGGTCGTGCTGCACGTCTCCGAGCTGCCTGCCGACCTCGCCGCGGACGCGCACGTCCGCCCCGACGGGGTCGCCCAGACGGCGGCCGACTACCTCACCGCCGACGCCCGCGAGCAGCTCGCGTCCTTCGCCGGGGCGGCGCGCGAGGTCGGGGCCACCGCGGACATCGAGGTGAAAGTCGGGTCGGTCGTACCCACGATCCTCGCCGCGGCCGACGCGCTCGCGGCCGACCTGATCGTCATCGGCACGCACGGCCGCACCGGGCTGGCGCGGATTGTCCTGGGGAGCGTCGCCGAAGGGGTGGCCCACAGGGCGCACGTACCGGTCATGCTCGTCCGCCGGGAGTCCCGCCCCGAATGCGCCCGCCAGAGCTGCGAGTGGTGTCCCCACGAGGGGCGGAGCCCGGCCGAGGAGAAGATCGCGGCCGAGTCACAGGGGTAGCCCGGCGGCGGTGCGTCGTGGGCGTCGCGCCGATCCGTGCCTGCCTACCCCGAGTCGCGCGCGAACGGCTCCGCGCGTGTCACCGGCAGGCCAGCGGCCTCCCAGTCGGCGAGTCCCATGGACAGGTTCCGAACGTCCACGCCCCGGGCCCGCAACCGCCGCACGAAGTCGGCGGCGCGCACGCAGTAGCGGCCACGGCAGTAGACGACGACGGGTCGCCCGGGGGGCAGCGTGTCGAGGGCGCCCTCCAGCGCGTCGGCGGGGACGTTGCGCGCGCCGGGGATGTGCCCTGCGGCGTGCTCGTCCGCAGGCCGCGCGTCGATCAGCGCGACGTCGCCTGCCCGGACCCGTTCCAGCAGCGCGCGCGCCTGAGTGACGTCGATCGGGTCGAGCGGCCCGAACCAGTCCCGGACGAGCTCGCGCATGTCGGGCGAGGCGGCGGCCGCCTCCTCCTGCAACGCCTTCCAGAGGCGCCGGACCCCGGGGCTGGCGAGGCGGTAGTGGATGTGGCGCCCCTCCCGCCGCGCGACGACGACGTGCGCGGCCGCGAGCTGGCGGAGCTGGGCGCTCGTATTGGCGCCGCTCTGGCCGGTCTTCGCGGCGAGGACCTCCACCGAGGCCTCGCCCTGGTCGAGGATGCCGATGATCTGCAGGCGCACGGGGTTCGTGAACGCCTGCGCGAGCCGCGCTACGGACTCGTCCTTGATTTGCAGGGCCTCACCCGCGTTCATGCCTGCCGTCCCTCTCCGCCCATGCGGCGCAGCCAGCTCTCCACCCGCGCCGCCCCGGGCTTGCCGCGGGGAGAATACCCCCCGTCGGACGGCCCCCCGTATCCAAACCAGTTCCACACGAACAACCCGTCCGCGACGGCGGGGTCGCTCAGGGCCTCGCACGCGGCGTCGAGCAGGTCCGCCTGGAGCGCGGCGTCGATCGGTGCGGCGGGGTCGATGCGCCAGGGCGCGCGGGCGGCGCCGCGGCGCGCGGGGTAGCCCACCTCGGTGACGACGAGCGGCTTGCCGTGTCGTCGCTTGAGGTCGGTGAGGGTACGGCGGGGCCCTCGCCACGCCGCGCGCAAGGCCGCCGGGGACGGCTGCACCGCGTCGACCGCGAGGGGGAAGTACGCGTTGACGCCCACCTCGTCGAGTGCGTCAGCGAAGGGGAGCGCGTCCGCGTGGTCCCAGTTCGCGGAGTAGAGGAGGCGCCCCCCGAACCGGGCCCGGGCCTCCCCGACGAGGCGCCGCCAGCCCCCCTCCGCGGCCTCAAGGGAGACAAGCTCGCTGCCGACCGCGAAGCGCGCGGCGCCGCTCTCGTCCGCGATCCGCGCCATTCCGAGGGCGAAGTGCCCGTACTCCGCGAACCACGCGTCCACCCCCGCGGCGGGGGCGATGGCTCCCCGCCACCGGCCGGGCCCCTCGTGCCGGAGCCGCACGATCGGCATGAGCGCGGTGCGCAGCCCGAGGTCCCGCGCCTGCCGGAGCGCGCGACGCACAGTCGCGTCGGCGGGGGACCGGCCAGGCTCCGGCGTGATAGCGGTCGCCCGTTCGTCGTCCTGGTACCACGCGACGACGAGCAACACGTCGCTCGCGCCACGAGCCGCGATCTCCGCGAGCATGCCACCGTAGTCCCACGTCGGATCGCTGGCGAAGAGCCCGAGCGAGAACCCGCGGGGTCGCTCGTCTCGGAGCCCCGCGGACACCGGGGTCCCTCCCGTGCCGTCGGCCACAGCCCCCCCGACCGCGGCCCTCCCGACCGCGGAGGCCAGCCCTGCCCCAGCGACGCCCGCGAGCGTCCCTCGCAGCAGGTCGCGCCGCGTGAGCGCGGAGCGCGCGCTCACCCCTCGTCTCCGCCGTCGGGCGTGCCCGTCTGCACGGGGAGGGCAGTGCGGCTGTAGTCGGCCCACGAGCCCTGATAGTTGAGGACGGTTCGATCCTCCGCGAACCCCGCCTGCCAGAGCGCGAACCAGGTCGCCGAGGAGCGCGTCCCGCTCTGGCAGTAGGTCACGACGGCGTCCGCGTCGGCGAGGCCGAGCGCCTCGAAGTCGTGGCGCAGCGCGCCGACGGGACGCAGCCGCGGGTCCGCGGCGCCGCCCATGGTCAGCGAGGTCCACGGCTGCAGCACGGCGCCGGGGATGCGGCCGGCGCGCGCCGCGTCCGGATGCTGCTCCGCGCCTGAGAACTCGGCGGGGGTCCGCGCGTCGACGTACACGATGCGCGCGGCGTCGCCGAGGCGCGCCTGCACGTCGGCCCATCGCAGTGTCGCCGGCTCCGCGGGCGGCGCCAGCGTGATCGCGCCCGGCTCGACGGCGACCCCCGATCCCTCCGCGACCGCGTGCCCAGCGGCCTTCCATGCCTGGAGCCCACCGTCGAGCACCCGCGTGGTCAGCCCGCCGACCGAGCGGAGCGTCCACCACAGCCGGTACGCTTCGCTGCCGTCGCCATGGACGACCACGACGTCGTCCGCGTCGACGCCCCACCGGCGAAGGGCCGCCTCGAGCTCGTGCGGCGAGCGGGAGAGCCCCGGAACGTCCACGTCGCTCGCGTAGTCGGCGCGGCGGACGAGCTGCGCGGTGGGGATGTGCCCGGCGGCGTAGTCGTCGTCGGCCCTCACGTCCAGGACCACGAGCCGAGGGCTGCCCAGCGCCGTGGCGAGCTCGCCCACGTCGACCATCGCCTCGGGGTGGACGTAGCCGGCGTCGCGCCCGGCGGCGCCGAAGCGCGCGAGGGCTCGATCCGCGTCCTCGGGGGTGCGCGAGTCGGCGCTCGCCGCAGCGGCCGCGGGCTGCGAGGCCGCGAGCGTCTCCCCGAAGAGCTGCATGCCGGCGGCGTCCCCGCCAGGAGAGGCGCTTGCGCGCGGCTCGTGCGCCCACCAGCCGAGCGCGAGCAGCCCCGCGCCGAGCAGGCCGACCACCGGCTGGACGACCGCGCGGGGGGCGAGGCGCTGGAGAGGCCACGCCACGTGACCGAGAAAGTCGGTAGGGAAGTCCTCGACGCCCCGGAAGCCGAGGCGCGCGGGCGGGTGCGCGGGCATGCGCGCGGTACCGAAGATCCAGTCCCACGCGCTGAAGATGATGCCGAAGTTGACGGTGGTGCGCCCGTCGCCCTCGTAGTCGTGGTGCCAGATGTGCATGCGGGGGCTGTTGAGAACGTAGCGGAGCGGGCCCCAGTCCAGATCGAGGTTTGCGTGGTTGAGGTGGCCGATGAGCGTACCGAGGACCGCATGCACGAAGACGGCGCGCGGGTCGAAGCCGAAGAAGGCGAGGGGGAAGTAGAGGATGGTCCGGTAGACGACTACCTCGGTCCATTGGAAGCGGAAGGAGACGATCCAGTCCATCTCTCCGTCGACGATGCTGTGGTGACACTTGTGGAAGTGCCACAGCCAGGGCACGCGGTGCAGCAGGTTGTGCACGACCCACTGGGCGAAGTCGACCGCCACCAGCGCCACGAGGATCTGCACCGAGAGCGGCCATCCCTGAGCCACGCCGCGGTGGACCATCTCCGTCAACCCGGCGCGCCCCAGCACGTGGTCCAGAGAGGGGAGGATGTGCGTGGTCGCGACGCCGAACAGGATCACGCCGAGAATGTGCCCGTTGAACACGAGGTGCGCGAGATCGCCGAGGAGCCCCGGACGGAGCTGACGTTGCCGGGTGCGCCAGGGGAACAGGGCCTCGAGGGCGGCGACGGCGAGCGAGATCGCGACGAGCGCGACGGCGTAGGCGTAGGGATGATCCATTCACGGACCCTATCCCAACAACAATCAAACGTACATTTGATTGTTGTGCTGCCCCGCGTTATCTACGAAACGAGACCGGCGCTCTCCCCGGCCCTCGAACCTCGCCCCCCTCGGAGTCAAGACCTCATGAAGACGTTCCCCGCTCTGTTCGCCCTCGCCGCGCTGGCGCTCGGCACTCTCCTCTCGCCGCCGTCCGCCTTCGCGGACGAGGTCTCCGACCCCGCCCGCCTCGTCGTCGGCGACGTCCGCGCCGTCTACCAGATCAGCGGCGACCAGTGGAAGGGCGATGTCGGCGAGGCGCTCTTCTACACGCGGAAGGTCCTCGACGCGTACGCGCGCCGGGGCGTGAGCCGCGACGCCCTCCACATCGTGGCGGTGGTCCACGGCGATGCCGGCTACTGGCTCCTGAACGACGCGGCCTACGCGTCGTGGGAGGGCGAGCGGGCCCGTACCGGCGCGACGAACCCGAACGCCACGCTCGTCCGCGAGCTCATCGCCGGTGGGGTGCAGGTCGAGATGTGCGCGAGCACGATGGAGCAGAAGGGGTGGAAGCCCGGCGACCTCCTGCCGGGCGTGAAGATCACGCCCGGCGCGTACCCCCGGATCGTGGACCTCCAGCTTCAGGGGTACGCGCACGTCGACTTCGACTGACCAGCCGAGGCGCATCGCACGGCCCGTCCACCTGCAACCTCCTGAGGAACCGTCAAATGAAACCACGAGGCACCATGCGCGGGCTTGACGTCACCGGACGGAAAGTAGAATGCGCGTCTTGAAGCGGTGGGCCGGGTATGCCGCGCTCGCGGTTCTACTGTTGGTCCTGCTCCGTGCGATGCAGCCCGCGCCCGGGATCCCCCTCGGCACGCTCGCGCCGGACTTCACGCTGAGGGCGACGGATGGTACGACGATCCGCCTGGCCGACCTCCGTGGCCGCCCGGTCGTGCTCAACTTCTGGGCCACGTGGTGCCCCCCCTGCCGCGTGGAGCTGCCCTCGTTCGCAGCCTTCTCCCGCGAGCATCCCGAGGTGACCGTGCTCGGCATCGCCGTGGACTCGGGCACGGCCGCGACGCTCGCCAAGGCTCGGCTGGAGTTGGACATCCCGTACCCGGTTCTCCTCGCCGATCCGGCGGTGAAGTCCGCGTACGGCATCCAGGCGATGCCCACGACCGTCGTGGTGGGCCCAGAGGGGCAGATCGTGACCACCCAAACCGGGGTCATGTTCGGCTGGCAACTCGAGCGCGCTCTCGGCCTGTGACGACGGGCGTGGGCTCACACCACGATTGAACCAACCTGAAACCTACCACTTGACTCACCCATCCTCCATCACGTCACCCATTACCAAAGAGTCTCGATGGCTTACACCGTAAAGTTCCAGCAGCTCGCCGATGCCGCCCGCTCCCGTGTGGGGGAGGTGGCCCCCGAAGATGTCGATTCGCTGATGGCCGCCGGCGCCATCGCGCTCGACATCCGTGACAAGGAAGAACACGACGCCGACCACATTGGCGGTTCTCTGCACGTCAGCCGAGGCAAGCTCGAAATGAACATCGAGGGAGTGATCCCGGATCTCGATGCAACCATTCTCTGCTATTGCAACGCCTACAACCGAGGTGCGTTGTCGGCGGACACCCTGCGCGCCCTGGGCTATCAGCACGCCAGGTTCATCGCCGGTGGCCTGAAGGCCTATCGCGCGCTGGTATGAGAGGTCGCCCCTCGGCGGACTCGACCGGATGCGTCGGCGGAAGCAGGGGCCGCCGACCCGTGTCCAAGGCATGGTGGACATGAGCGCACATCTTCCAGGGTCGGAGCTTCCCTTCCTCGAGGAGCTGCTCGCGCACGCGGGCGTCCTGGTGCAGAGCGTGGGCGCGGACGGGCGAGTTCGCTACGTGAACGACGCATGGCTGCGCACGCTCGGCTACGAACGCGCTGAGACGATTGGACTCGACATCTTCGAGGTCATCCATCCCGACAGCCTCGATCATTGTCGCGCGGTGTTCGCGCGGGTGCTGGCGGGGGAGGACGTTCGACGACTCGAGGCCGTCTTCAGGCGAAAGGACGGGTCGGGAGTGGAGGTCGAGGGGAGCACCAGCGTTCACTTCGAGGGCGACCGGCCGATCTGGACGCGCGGCGTCTTCGTTGACGTGACGGCGCGGAAGCAGGAGGCGCGGGCCGCGGCGGAGGCGCGTCGGGAGCTCGAGCTGTTCTGCGCGACGATGACGCACGACCTTCGCGCACCGCTCCGCGCCGTCGGCGGGTTCGTCTCGGTGGTAACCGAGCAGTGCGGCGTCGCGCTGAACCCTGGGTGCCGGGAGAGCCTAGCGCGGGTTCAGGTCGGCCTGGTCCGCATGGGCGCCCTGCTCGAGGACCTCCTCTCGCACTCACGGACAGGAGGCGTTGAGCTGCGCCCCGAGCGCGTGGACCTCTCGGCCATCGCGCGTCGGATCGTCCGCGACCTCCGACGTGCGGATCCCGGGCGAGTCGTGGATGTCACGATCGCCGACGGCCTCATCGCCCGGATGGACGCCCAGATGGCCGCGCTCCTCCTCGAGAACCTGATCGGCAACGCCTGGAAGTACACTTCGCGCCTGACGCATGCCCACATCGAGGTGGGGGCGGAGCGCGAGGAGGGAGCGACGCGCTACTTCGTCCGCGACGACGGCCCCGGCTTCGATCCGGTGTATTCCGTTCGCCTCTTCCAGCCCTTCGTGCGGCTGCACGGCAATGCCGAGTTCGAGGGAACGGGGCTCGGGCTCGCCACCGTGTTCCGCATCGTCCGCCGCCACGGGGGCACGGTGGCAGCGGAGTCCCAGCCAGGGGTGGTGACGACGTTCTCGTTCACCCTGCCGGTCGCAGCTCTCGTCGCATGATGGCGGGAGGGCCGCCCGCGATGGGGTGGTGTCGATTATCGGGGACGCACCGACTGCCACGAGGAGGCCTCCGATGAACCCCTGGGACCTGCGCTACGGCGAGCCCGAGCCAGCCTACGGCTACGAGCCAAACGAGTTCCTCAGGGCGATGGCGGAGAAAATCCCGCCGGGCCCCGTGCTGTGTCTCGCCGAGGGGCAGGGCCGCAACGCCGTGTGGCTCGCCAGCCAGGGGTGGGAGGTCACGGCCATCGACGCATCGAGCGTCGGCATGGAGAGCGCTCGCCGCCTGGCGAGGGCTCGGGGCGTGTTGATCGAGACGATCGTCGCCGACCTCTCGACGTGGGAGGGCCCCCACGGCCATTGGGCGGGCATCGTTGCCATCTTCGGGCACTTTCCGGCCCCCGTGCGTGAGCGGGTGCATCGCGCGATCCCGAGCTGGCTGCGACCCGGCGGCGTGCTGCTCCTCGAGGCGTATCGGCCCGAGCAGCTCCAGCACGGGATCGGTGGCCCTCCCGACCTGCGTCTGCTCTACACGCTGGAGCAGCTCGCGGCGGACTTCGCCGAGCTCGAGATCGAGCGGCTGGAAGCCGTCGATCGTGAGGTGCGCGAGGGGCGCTACCACACCGGGTCCGGCGCCGTCGTGCAGCTCGTGGCCCGACGGAGCGAGTGAGTCAGGGGGAGGGAGGAACCGCCTGCTTCCGCTGGTCGACGCTGTACCGACCGGCTCCGTGGATCGCGAAATGCACGAGTGCACCGAGCAGCGCCACGTTCTTGAACAACGGGCCCATGCTCTCCATGCTGCCTGCGTGGGTGATGACGGTGATCGGCACGAGCACGACGACCAGGAGCGCCGCCGACGCGCGAGTACGCGCGCCGGCGAGCAAGCCCAGTCCACCGATGACCAGCGGCGGACCCCCCAGCGCCACCAGCACCTCGGCGGAGGCCAGGCTCGTCGCCAGCCCCGCCAACGGCGCCGCCTCGAGCTGCGCGACCATCTGCTCGGGGCGGAAGACGTGGCCGAGCCCCGCCACCACGAAGATCAGGCTCGTCGAGATGCGAAACACGAGATCGACCGCGTCGTGTTGGCCGGGCTCGGGGCGTGTTGGCGTCATCGCTTCCCCTCGTCGAGCAGACTGCGGAGCATCCACGCCGTCTTCTCGTGGAACTCCAGGCGTTGGGTGAGAAGGTCCATCGTGACCTGATCGCTCGCGCCTTCCGCTGCTGGGAACGCGGCCCGCGCCGTTCGACAGACGGCTTCGTGGCCCTCGACGAGCTGGCGCACCATGTCGTTGGCCACCGGTACGCCCTGCGCCTCCGGGATGACCGTGAGCCGAGCGAACTCGCCGACAACCGCGGCGCGGTCGCTCTCGTTGATGCCGGTGTTGATGGGGGATCTCCGTCGTCGAGGGGTGTCGGACCGTAACGCCAAACCGGCCCACCCCCTGGGCGGACCGGCTGCGTTTTGCCGCTCTACGCCGGGCAGCTCGTCTTGCTGAAGTACCAGTCCGTCACCTCGAACCCAGACTTCAGCCGCTCCTCGGCCGCGGCCTGCGTTGCGGGCGGGGGAACGATGCACTTGTCGCCGGGCTGCCAGCCTTCCGGCGTCGTCACCTTCACCTCGAAGTTCTGCTCGATGCTGCGGACCCCGCCCGTTCCTCGGCGGCGTTGGCGAAGCCGATGAACTCGGTGCCTTGAACTGGGGGGCGGGCTCGCTGATGCGGGGGAGGGACACGATGTCGGACATGATGAGGACTCCTGAGGGCGTGGAAGACCGCCACACCCACCATCAAAGCAAGGTCTGTGCCAACGCTGCTAAACGCTTGAACCTACACAATCGTCAGCCCGACACGACCACGCAACGATATATCGTCTGATTTTCGGCGAAATATCATTGAGGTCTGGCTGGCGTTCCGTTGCATGCAACGAAAAATCGTCGGCCTACTCCGCCGGCGTCTCACGGGCCCACTCCCACCACGATCCGTCGTAGTTCGCCACGTCGTAGCCGTGGTCGGTGAGCCACGCCCACGCGAGTCCGCTCCGTACGCCGCCGACGCAGTAGACGATCCGCAGGGGGCGGACGTGGTCCCGGGCTTGTTGCACCTGCGCACCTACGAAACGAAACAGCCGCCGAATGGTGAAACGAAACGGGCGCTCATGCAGGAACGAGGCGGATCGTCGAGGTGGCACGAGGCTTGCTAGACCCCTCCTCGTCAACCAGGAGTTCACGATGATCTTCCGCCAGCTCTTCGAGCCCGTCTCCTCCACCTACACCTACCTGCTCGCCGACCCGGTCACCCGCCGCGCGGTCCTCGTCGACCCCGTGGTCGAGGAGATCGAGACCTACGCGAAGCTCCTCGGCGAGCTCGACCTGACGCTCGTGTACACGCTGGAGACCCACGTGCACGCCGATCACGTCACGGCCGGCGCGGCGCTGCGCGAGCGTTTCGGCAGTAAGACGGTCGTGCATCACGACGGCGGCGCGGCGTGCGCGGACGTGCCGGTCACCCACGGCGACCACATCCGCGTGGACAGCATCGACCTCGAGGTCCGCGAGACGCCGGGCCACACCAACGGGTGCGTCGCCTACGTCGGCGCCGACCGCGTGTTCACCGGCGACGCGCTGCTCATCGGCGGCTGCGGCCGCACCGACTTCCAGCAGGGCGACGCCGGCCGGCTCTACGACAGCGTCCACGAGCAGATCTTCAGCCTCCCGCCCGACACGCTCGTGTACCCGGCCCACGACTACAAGGGCCGGACGATCTCCACCGTGAAGGAGGAGCTGGCGACGAACGCGCGGCTCGGCGGCGGGAAGACGAAGGCGGAGCTCGTCGAGATCATGGCGAACCTCAAGCTCGCCTACCCGAAGCAGATCGACCGCGCGGTGCCCGCCAACCAGCAGTGCGGCCGCGAAGCGATCCCGCAGGGCTGAGAGTCCGACCGCAGAGAATCCGATCCGCTCCGGAGGCCCGATGTCCACGTCTTCCTCGCAGTCGCCCTCGCCCATGGTCTGGCCCATGGCGACGTTGGCCCTGGCGCTCTCCGCCGGGATCGGCGGTTGGGTGCTCGGCGGGAACGCCCACACGGGCGCGCCGCCAGCCGAGGTGGCACCGACCGCGGCCGCGTCCGCCGCGACGGGCGGGGCCTCGACCGCCCCGCCCGTGGCGGACAAGCCGAAGGCCTGGCCGCTCGAGGCGCCGGATCCCGCGACCATCCCCGAGGGCCCGGTGGGCGACGCCGTCCGCCGCGGGCAGGTCCTCGTCTCCCGCACCTGGGAGGAGCTGCCCGAGCACGTCGGCAACGGGCTCCACTGCACGAGCTGCCACCTCGAGGGCGGCACGGTCGCCAACGCGGGGCCGTGGATCGGCATCACCGGGGTGTTTCCGGAGTTCCGTACCCGGAACGCGAAGGTCAACGTCCTGCAGGACCGGGTGAACGACTGCTTCGAGCGCAGTATGGACGGCACGCCGCTCCCCGCCGACAGCGAGGAGATGACCGCGATCGTGGCCTACATGACCTGGCTCTCGGCGGGCGTGCCGAGCGGCGTCTCCATCGAAGGGCGCGGGTTCGCGCGGATCAAGGAGCCTCCCACGCCCGACCCGGAGCACGGAAAGGCGCTCTACGGAGAGAAGTGTGTCGCGTGCCATGGCGCCGAAGGGGCCGGGATCGAGGGGCCGGACGCCGCCTATGTCTACCCGGCGCTCTGGGGCGATCGCTCGTTCAACATCGCCGCCGGTATGTCGCGGCTCGACACGGCCGCGGCGTTCGTCCGCTGGAACATGCCGCTCGGGCAAGGCGGCACGCTGACCGATCAGGAGGCCTACGACCTCGCCGCCTACTTCACCACCCAGCCCCGCCCGGACTTCGCCCGCAAGGGCGAGGATTGGCCCGACGGCGGGAAGCCGCGCGACGCGCGGTACTAGGCTTGCGTTTCGCCGCTCCACACCGCTCCCGGTCCGGTGCATGAGCGGCGATCAGGCCGCTTCGACGAACCAGCGCTCGAGAGCCGCCGCGACTTTCCCGTGGTCCCGTCCGGCATCGGCCCTCCCGGAAAGTCCCGGGTGGAGACTTGCCCGGCGAAGCGTCGCGATCATGTCCTCGAACGAGGGTGTCGCCTTCCGGGAGTACCAGGGGCGGCGGGGCCAGGTCGCCGCGGGACTGGCGTGGCCGTGGTCGGCGTACCAGAGCACGACGAGGCTGTAGAGGAGCATGCCCGTTGGCGCGGTCCGCTCGACGGCGGCACGGCTCCAACACTGTGGGTGGTCGACCCCGATGCTCGCCTTCGTCTCGTGAAAGCGGACCTCGATGCTCCACCGCTTCGCGTACTCCTGCAGGATCTCCTCGACCGGCAGCGTAGGGTCGGTGCAGAAGAACGCCTCGTAGGGGTACTTCCCGTTCGGACGCCATACGACGACGCAGCGAAGGAGGCGGTTTGGTCCGCCGGGGCCCAGTAGGCAGTCCAGGTCTTGACGCGGACGGTGACGTCGCGACCGTAGATGTGCACCCGGTGCTCCTGCCAGGGCGTGTCCGCCTCGGCCTCCTGCTTCGGGGTCGGGCGCCCGACCATGTTCACGTTCGGCGGGAGCCTCTTCAGGAGGGTGTCGCACGAGTACAGGTTGTCGTTGACGACCCGGATGGCGCGTGCCGGAAAGCGTGCGGCGAGGATCTTGACGAGGTCGCCCGCGAGCGCCGTCTTCTTGGCGTGCTGAACCTCCCACTTGTCCGCCATCTTCTTTGGGATATTGAGGCGGAAGAGGAAAGGGAGTGCGCGCGGATGACGGGCGAACGGGAGCGTGACGACGAGCGCGAGCGTCACCCAGCAGTGCGCGAACTGGAACTGCGCCCGCGTTCGGGTGGACGTGAGCGGGTCGTGATGGGTGCCCGCTCCGACGACGTTCTTGCCGCCCTTGGCGTGGAGCGTGTCGTCCACCGCCACCACGATCGTTCCATCCGGCACGAACCGCGCGACGAGGAGCTCGGCCACCGTGAGGCCGAGCGTGTCGATGCACCACGTCCCCCGGCTGAAGAGCCGGTAGAACGCGGACCAGTGCTTGGAACCAGTGAGGTCCGCCGCGACGAGCGCGCTCGACAGGGTACCCGTGCCTTGGGCCATCACCCACCCGAACATCACGGCCACGAAGTTCTCGTAGGTGGCCTGCCGCGGGAAGCAGCCGCGCAGCGGGGTGAGCAGGGCGGCGAAGCTGGTTAGCAGGGGAAGGCTTGCAAGCACGGCTCGGCTCCGGGTGGGTGGGTGTCGCAACACACCGATACCGGGCCGGGCCGATTTTGTCTAGACCGAACAGACTGTTCATCCGTTCACCGCGGAGACCAGGAACTGGCGAAACGCAAGACGAGCCGATCTTGCCGGAGGGGTGCCCAAACCCGACGACAAGACCTCGCTCCGGAGGCGGTCCTCAGGCCGCCGCCCCGGGATGCCCGGGGACCCCGACTCGACTCAACGGCTCCCCAGCCGCGCGAAGGTCTCCTCCAGGTGCTTCAGCGCGCGGCGTGACGCGCGGATCGAGGCCTCCAGCGCCGCCTCGTCCGCTGGCTCGTCCAGGGTGTGCTGAGTGAGCTGGGCGCACTGCTTCAGGAGACGGAAGGAGGCCGTTTGCAGCGCCGTGTCGGGCTTCCCGAGCCCGTCGGCCGCGCGAGCCAACCCGGCCACGACAGGCCCCCAGTCGGGACCCTTCGTGGGGAGGGGGGCGGCCCGAGGCGCGCCGCCGAGCGATTGCACGATCTCCCCTCGGGCCTTCGCCGTCCGGTAGGCGTCCTTGAAGGTATCGCGGAGGCCGGGCCCGAAGCTGATGTTGTGCACGATCGGGAATCCGTCCCACACGATCGTGCCGCGAAAGGGAAGGAGGACGGTCTCGACCATGGACCCGTACCCCACGGGGCGAGCACGAGCGAGCAGATCGTCGATGCGCTCGGAGAGCCCCCGCACGAAGTACACCTGCTTTCCTGTCGCCGCGACGAACACGGCGTGCGCCTTCAGGATGCGTTCGACGTAGAACCGGCCCTTCACGGCGTGGCGGAATCCCGCCGCCGTCTCGAGGTCATCAGCGGGGAGGTCGAAGGGGTTCTCCGCGACGAAGGCGTCGAGGAGCGTCGGATCGCTCCAGAGCACATCACGGATGCGCACGACCGTCGCGGGCGCCGCGCCCCGCATCTGGGCGGGTGTCTCGAAGCCGGGAGCGACCGCCCGGCGCTGGGACACGAACGCGTCGATGCAGTACCAGAGACTGAAGAAGGCGCGCGCATCGTCGGGGGAGAGCGTCATGGGTGCCCGGGGGCGGAAGGAGAGGAGGCGGGGGAATCGTACCGTACACGGGGAGGCCGTTTGCACGCGCAAGGGCCGTCGGGCCCCTCTATGTTGATCGCGAGGCCTCCATGATCCACCTGCTCCTCCTCCTCGCCGGCTGCCCCCCCACCGACACCCCCGAGGACACCGCCACCCTCGCGTGCGGCACCCTCACGTGCACGGGCGCCGAGGTGTGCATCCAGGAGAGCTACGAGCCGGAGTGCGAGAACCGCACCGACACCGGCGCGGCCTGCCCGGAGGGCACCACCGCCTCCATGTGTGGCGGCGCCGGGATTCCGTGCTGCTGCGGCGCCGCCCCGGAGCAGACGTATTCCTGTCACGACGCGGGCACCTGCGGGGACACCCCGGCGTGCGACTGCCTGGGCGACGTGTGCCCCGAGGGGAAGGAGTGCATGGGCTCGGGCTCCGAGTCCGTGTTCACGTGCTCGGAGCCGCCGAAGCCGTGATGGGGCGATAGGACGCGCCATGCTCAAGCGCCCGACCTGGCCCACCGGCACCGTCCACCGCCTGCCGCTCGACTCCCGCGTGCTCGTCGGGAACCGCCCCGGCGATCCGACGCGGCGGGACGTCCTGGTGTACACGCCCCCGGGCTTCGACCCGGCGCGCCGCTATCCGCTGCTGGTCGATCTCATCGGCTACACCGGCTCGGGTGCGAGCCACACCAACTGGCGGCCCTTCGGCCAGAACCTGCCCGAGCGGCTCGACCGGCTCTACGCCGAGGGCCGCATCGGCCCGATGATCGTCGCGTTGCCGGATTGCTTCACCGCCTACGGGGGCAACCAGTACATCGACTCGGCGGGCACCGGTCGGTACATGACGCACCTCGTCGACGAGCTGGTCCCCTTCGTCGAGGCGAACTTCCCGATCCTGCCGGGGCGCGATCACCGCGGCGTGTTCGGCAAGTCGTCGGGGGGCTACGGCGCGTTCGTGCACGGGATGTTGCGCCCCGACGTGTGGGGCGCGATCGCGAGCCACAGCGGAGACGCCGGCTTCGACTACCTGTTCCTCCCCGCGTTCCCGCGGCTCCTGCGCCGGCTCCTCGAACACGACGGCGACGTGACGAAGCTCCTCGCCGCGCTGCACGCCCGCGAGAAGTTCACCGGCGACGACATCGATCACCTCATGACGATCGGCATGGCGGCGCACTTCGACGGCGACCCGGAGGCCCCGCTCGGCTTCCACCTGCCGTTTCAGTGGCCGAGCGGGCGGCTCGTCCCCGAGCGGTGGGAGCGGTGGCTCGCCTGGGACCCGGCGCGGCTGGTGGACGCGCACGCGGAGGCGCTCGCGACGCTGCGGGGGATGTACTTCGACTGCGGCCGGAAGGACCAGTACCACCTGCTCTGGGGGAACCGGCAGGTGCACGCCTCGCTCGAGGCGCGCGGCGTCGCGCACCGCTACGAGGAGTTCGACGACGACCACTCGGACGTCGACTACCGCATGGACGTGAGCCTGCCGTGGTTGTGGGAGACCCTCAAGGCCTGATCGGGGCCCCGCGACGAGCCCGACGAGCGCGCCTGGGCTGAAGGGGAGCGGCCGTCGGAGCCCCCCCCGATCCCCTTTCGCCTCCTTCCTTGCGATCGCGCAAACAACGGACCCCGGCATCCGGTGAGATTGCCCCCGAGCCTCCGACCGTCGTCGTCGAGAGGTCCACCGGAGGCGCCCCGATGCTCTCGAAATCACAGGCCCGAACCTTCTTCTTGGGGTTCACCGTCCTCTTCTCCGGGGTCTTCCTCGGCTTGACCGTGGACACGATCCGCCAGACCCCCGCGCGATCGCACGAGGACAAGTTGACCGCCCAGGTGGTCGCCGGGAAGGAGATCTGGGAGGCCAACAACTGCATGGGCTGCCACACGATCCTCGGGGAGGGCGCCTACTACGCGCCCGAGCTCACGAAGGTCGTGGAGCGGCGCGGCGAAGCCTGGATCAAGATCTTCCTCGACGACCCAGCGGCGATGTACCCGGGGCGCCGCCAGATGGTGAAGTACGACTTCACCGACGAGGAGAAGGACCAGGTCGTCGCGTTCCTCACCTGGGTCGGCGAGATCGACACGAACGGCTTCCCGGCGAAGCCCGACATGACCCTCACCGGCATCGTCCCGGCAGGCGCGACCGCCACGGCCGCGGTCTCCGCGGTCCCGACCCACGCGGGCAAGCCCCCCGAGGCCGGCGCCGCCGCGCCGCCGGTGTACTTCGCCCAGGTCTGCCAGAGCTGTCACTCGGTGGGCGGGGTCGGGGGCGCCGTCGGCCCCGCGCTCGACGGTGTGGCCACCCGCTACACCATCGAGAAGATGGACACATGGCTGCAGGACCCCCAGGCGGTCAAGCCCGGCACCGCCATGCCCAACCTGAAGCTCCCGGACGCGACGCGCGCCGAGCTCGTCACCTGGCTCATGTCGCTCGACTGACACACCCAACGCACGGAGGCGCGCCATGCGCTACCGCTCCCAAAAGGTCGCCTACCTCTTCTTCGCGACCTGCATGCTCCTCTTCTCCTTGCAGATCATCTACGGCTTCATCATGGGCTTCGCCCATATCGGCTGGGACGGTCTGCACTCGGTCATCCCCTTCAACGTCGCCCGCGCCACCCACACGAACCTGCTCGTGGTGTGGCTGCTCTCCGGCTTCATGGGCGCCGCCTACTACATCATCCCCGAGGAGGCCGAGCGCGAGCTCTTCAGCGTGAAGGCGGCGGTGGTCCAGTGGGCGAGCCTCGTGCTCGTGTCGGTCACCGCCATCATCGGGTTCCACCTCAACTGGTGGGAGGGGCGCAAGTTCCTCGAGATCCCGCGCCCGCTCGACTACCTCGTGGTCGTCAACGTGCTCCTCTTCATCGGGAACATCGGCATCACCGCGTGGAAGGGCCGGCGCTTCACGACCACCGGGATGGTGCTCTTCGCCGGCCTCTTCTCCGCGGCGCTGCTCTACCTGCCCGGCATGATCACGTTCGACTCCCAGGTCTACGACTCCTACTTCCGCTGGTGGGTCGTCCACCTCTGGGTGGAGGGCGTGTGGGAGCTCATCATGGGCGGCATCCTCTCGTTCCTCCTCATCAAGCTCACGGGTGTCGACCGCGAGGTCATCGAGAAGTGGCTCTACGTCATCGTCGGGCTCACGTTCATCTCCGGCATCCTCGGCACCGGCCACCACTACTACTGGATCGGCGCGCCCAAGTATTGGCTCGCGGTCGGCGGCCTGTTCTCGGCGCTCGAGCCCCTCGCGTTCCTCGGCATGGCGCTCTACACCGTCGCCATGAGCCGGAAGGGCGGGAAGAAGGCGGATAATCGCATCGCGCTCCTCTGGACGGTCGGCTGCGGCATCATGAGCTGCGTGGGCGCGGGCTTCCTCGGCTTCGCCCACACGATCCCCCAGGTCAACATCTGGACGCACGGCACGCTCGTCACCGCCATGCACGGCCACCTGGCCTTCTGGGGCGCCTACGCCATGGTCGTGCTCGGCATCATCGCCTACGCCATGCCGCAGATGACCGGACGCAAGCTCTATCGCCACTGGTCCGCCGAGTGGGCGTTCTGGACCTCCAACATCGGCATGCTCGGCATGACCGGCGCCTTCGCGGTGGCGGGCATCACCCAGGTGTACCTCGAGCGGCGCATGGGGATGGACTTCCTGGCGGTGCAGGAGGCGATCTCGGTTCACTTCGTGGGCCTGGTCCTCGCGGCCTCGCTCTTCACGGTGGGCATCGTGCTCTACGTGTGGAACTTCATCATGTACGGCCTCCCCACCGACGAGGCCCTGCTCGACCACGTGACGCCCGAGATTGCCGATGACACCGTTGGCGCGGAGATGCCTGCGGCGATGTGACCCAAACTTGGGGCGGGGGCGCTGCCCCCGCAACGCCCCCGCCGGGGGGGCACGGCCCCCCCGGACCCCCCGAACTCCGCCGCTTTCGAACGAGGCTCCCGATGACCGCCGCCCTCCCCGTCCCCGCCGCCGCCGACCTCCCCTGGTACCGGCCGGTCGGTCAGGAGTGCCTCCTCTTCGAGCACGCCTATCGACACAACCTCCCGCTCCTGCTCAAGGGCCCCACGGGGTGCGGCAAGAGCCGGCTCGTGGAGCACATGGCCGCGCGCCTCGGCCGGCCGCTCGTGACGGTCTCGTGCCACGACGAGACGAGCGCCGTGGACCTCCTCGGCCGGTGGCTCGTCCGCGGCGAGGAGACCGTGTGGCAGGACGGCCCGGTGACCCGCGCGGTCCGCGAGGGCGCCATCCTCTACCTGGACGAGGTCGCCGAGGCCCGCCCCGACGTGATCGTCGTGCTCCACCCGCTCACGGACCACCGCCGCCGGCTGTTCGTGGAGCGCCACGACGAGACGGTCGAGGCGGCGCCGGGCTTCGGGCTCGTCGTGAGCTTCAACCCCGGCTACCAGCGCGGCCTCAAGGAGCTCAAGCCCTCGACCCGCCAGCGCTTCGTCGCGATCCACTTCGACTACCCCGCGCCCGCCGTGGAGCAGGCCGTGCTGGAGGGCGAGACCGGGTGCGACCCGAACGTGGCGAAGCGGCTCGTGGCGCTCGCCGGGAAGATGCGCTCCGTGCGGGACCTGGGGCTCGCGGAGGTTCCCTCCACGCGGCTCCTCGTCGACGCCGCGCGCCTCATGGCGTCCGGGCTCCCGCCGCGCCTCGCCTGCCAGGCGGCCATCGTCGAGCCCCTCACCGACGACCGCGATGTGGCCCGGGGCCTCGCCGACCTCGTGGCCCTCGTGTTCTGACCGCGCGCGCGGCCGAGGAGGCACCCATGTCCGACCAGGCACCCCGGCTCGAGCTCGATTGGGAGGAGCACGTCTTCCGGTGGATCTTCAAGCTCTGGAAGCGGGTGCGCCCCGACGTCGCCCCCACCGTGCGGCCCGAGGCGGCCGTCCTGGAGGCGGAGATCGCGGCGCTCACCACGTTCGCGCGGGTGCTCGCCGCCGAGCCCGTGCGCCTCGTCCCCGCCCGCGGCGACGGCGGGCTCCGCGCCGCGGACCTGCTCGTCCCCCCCACCCTCGACCTCGCGGGCACCGCCGAGGAGAACCGGGACGCCCTCGTCCTGCGCATCGCGGTGGGCGCGACGATCCGGCGCCTCGGTCGCGACGCCGACGTGCCCGCCGACCCCCGCGCGCGCGCCCTGGCGAGCCTCGTCGCGGCGCGGCTGGCGACCGACACCCTCGTCTCGGAGCTGCCCGCGTTCGAGGCCCTCCATCGCCGCGTGGCCGCCGCGGACCTCGCCTCCCGCGCGCCCGGCACCCCCGCCTGGGACGCCCTCCGTGCCCTGGCGCTCGACCTCGACACCCCCTGGTCGCCGCCCGCCGCGCCGCCCCCCGGCGAGCCCGGCGCCCCGCTCCGCATCTGGGGCGACCTCGTCCGCGCAGCCGGCGCCGGCGCGCCGCTCGAAGCCAAGGGCGACACCGCGTCCGCCCCCTCCACCGGCACCGAGCGGAAGGGCAAGCCCGCCGACGAGGTGGAGCGCGTCACCGTCGACGAGGACCAGGCGAAGGAGAAGGTCGTCTCCCACGTGTTCGAGAAGGTCGAGACGCTCGACGAGCACAAGGGCCAGGTCCAGCGCATGGACGGCGCCGACGAGCTCGACGAGCACCTCGAGGCCCTCGACGAGGTGGACATGCGCCAGGTGATCCGCGGCGGGGAGCGCGCGCAGTCGCTCTACCGCGCGGAGATCGGCATCGACGCCAACGTGCCCGACGTGGCCGACATCCGCGCGGACGAGGTCGGGTTGCCTTACGACGAGTGGGACGCCGCCGCCGGCCGCTACAAGCCCGCCTGGTGCACCGTCTACCCGACCCCGATGGGGGCAGGGGAGCCGCGCTGGGCCGCCGCCGTCCTCCCCGGGAAGCGCGCGCTCGTGGAGGACCTCCGCCAGCGGCTCGTCATCCACCGCACGCGGCGCTCCCCGGCGCGGGGGCAGCGCGACGGCGAGGATCTCGACCTCGACGCGCTGGTCGACGACTACGCCGACCGCCGCGCCGGCCGCGGGCCGTCCGACCGCCTCTACATGCGCAAGCTGCGTCGCGACCGCAGCTACGCCACGACCGTGCTCCTCGACATCTCCCTCTCCACGGATGCGTGGGTGGCCGGCCGGCGCGTGCTCGACGTGGCCCGCGAGGCCGTGCTGGTCCTGGGCGAGGTCGCCGATCGCCTGGGCGATCCCCTCCAGGTGCTCGCGTTCGCCTCGCACACCCGGAACCGGTGCCGCGTCTGGACCGTGCGCGACTGGGCGGAGCCCTGGGAGCTCGGTCGGGCGCGGCTCGGCGCGCTCCGGCCCCAGGGCTACACGCGCATCGGGCCGGCGCTCCGCCACGCCGCCGTGGAGCTCGGCCGCGCCGACGCGGATCGGAAGCTCCTCCTCCTCATCTCCGACGGCAAGCCCACGGACTTCGACCGCTACGAGGGCCGCTACGGCGTGGCCGACGTGCGGCAGGCGCTACGCGAGGCCGAGGCGCGCGGCGTCTCGACCCACGGGCTCGCCATCGACGCCATCGCGCGCGACCACCTGCCCGCCATGCTCGGACCCGGTGCCTGGCACATCCTGCCCGATCCCCGCCGGCTGCCCGAGGCGCTCACCACCGTCTACGGGAGGCTCACCGGCCGCTGACGTCCCTACCTTGCATAGGGTGTGCATTGGCACGCAATGTGCATCATCCTCTCTACGCAGCCTCTCTATGCGGGATCCACCCGCCCTCTCCCGGAGCGCTCCATGCCGATGTCCGCTCTCGCCCCCCAGCCCTCCTCCGATCCCGTCGCCGCGTTCACCGCGTGCCACGATCGGATCCGCCGGTTCCTCGACGGCCTCTCCCGCATCGCCGAGCTCCCCGATCTCGCCGACCCCCGGGTGCCCGAGGCCGCCGCCCAGGCGCACCGCTACTTCGCCGAAGGGCTCCCGCTCCACGCGGCGGACGAGGACGATTCGCTCGCGCCCCGCCTGCGCCGGGTGGTGCCGGAGAGCGGGCAGCTCCTCGACGAGCTCGCCGCGGACCACCGCGCGATCGACGCCGTCCTCGCCACCCTCCTCTCGATCCTCCAGGCGGCGGCCGACGGTCGCCCCGTCTCCCACGCCTCCCTCCGCGCGGACGTGACCCGCCTCCGCGCGCTCCTCCTTCCCCACATCGCGCGCGAAGAGGAGGTCCTCTTCCCGCTCTGCGCCGCGCTCTCGCCGTCGGATCGGCTCGAGATCGGCCGCGAGCTCATGAGTCGGAGACGCTGATGATCGTTCCCCACCTCTCCGTCCCCTCCCGTTCCCGCGCCGTCGCCGCACGGGCGCTCTTCCCCCGCGAGCACGGCCTCTGGTGCTGGGTCGCGGCCCCCCTCGTCGGCGCGGCGCTCCTCGCGCCCTCGATCGGCTCCACGCTGGCGGCGCTCTCGGTCCTCGCGCTCTTCGGGGCGGGAAACGCGGCGCGGGCGAGCGCGTGGGGGCCCGCCTCGGCCGCCACCGCCACGAGCGCGGCGCTCGGCATCGGCGCGCTCCCCTTCCTCTACGCCCCGGGGCTGTGGATCCTGACGCTGGCCCTGCTCGTGGTGGGCGGCGCGGTCACGATCGAGAGCGCGGGGCGCGCGGTCGGGCGGAAGGTCGAGGATCACACCCGCTACGAGCTCGGCGCCATCGGCGGGTTCGTCGGGGTGGGCGCCGCCATCGCGGTCGCGGCGGGCACCCCGGTCGCGGTCGCGGCCGCTGTCGGCCTCGCGCTGCTCACCTGGCAGGTGACCGGGCTCTGGTGGGTCCGCGGCCAGCTCGCGCGCGTCCTCACCGGGCGAGAGCCCTGGCGTGCCGGCGCGCCCGTCGTCGCCGCGCTCACCGTCGGGATCATCGTGACCGCATTCCTGATCGACGCGCCGCTGCTCGGGGCGGTTCCCGCCCTCTACGCGGTCCGCGCCCGCCTCACCCGCCCCGCCACGAGCGGCCGGGACGCGCGCCGCATCGGGCTCTCCGAGGCCGGCTGGACGGTGGCCGCGACCGTGATCGCCGCGATGGGGGTCCTGTGAGCGCCGCCCCGCTCGAGAGCTGGCGCCTCTACTTCCCGACCGCCGCCGCCCTGGCGGTGGCGGGGCTCGCCGCGTGGGGCGCGCAGCTCGCCGGCGTGCCGCTCGGGCTCCTCCCCGGCGATCATGCGTCGTTCATGCTGTGGGGCGTGATGGGCGCCGGCGTGCAGGGGTTCCTGCTCACCGCGTACGCGAAGCAGAACGGCGCGCCGCTCCCGGCCCGCGGGACGCTCCTGACGCTGCTCAGCGCCCACCTGGTCGCCTCCGCCGTCCTCCTGTTGCGCCCGCCGATCCCCGCACCCCTGGCGGCCGTCCTCGCGGCGCTGCCCTGGGCCGGCCTCCTGGCGTGGGCCGCGCCCGTGGCCCGCACGTCGCTGCGAAATCGCTGGGACCCGACCACCGCCGCCGTCCCCGTGGCGCTCCTCGGCGCGCTCCTCGGCGTGTTCCTCCACGTGCTCGGCACCGCCCGACCGCGCGGCATCGAGCTCGGCGTGCACGTCTTCCTCGTGCCGATGGCGCTCGCCATCCTCGATCGGATCCTCCCGTTCTTCTCGTCGCGCACCCCCGGCTACGCCGGCGGCCGCCGCCCGTATTTCCTCGGCCCGCTCCTCGCGCTCTCCTGGCTCAAGGTGCTGGCGCCGCTCGCGGTCCCCGCGCTCACCCCGTTCGTCAACGCCGCGCTCGTGCTGCTCCTCGTGCGGCAATGGTGGGGCTGGCGGCCGTGGCCCGCGGCCCGCACCCCGATGATCGGCATCCTCCACGTCGGCGTCGGCTGGTTCGTCGTGGCGTGGCTCCTGGAGGTCGTCGGTGCGCCCCGGAGCGCGTCCCTCCATGCGCTCCTCGTCGGCGGGCTCGGCGCGCTGCTGCTCGGCATCTCGATGCGCGTCGCCCGGGGGCACAGCGGGCTCCCGGTCGTGGTCGGCTGGGCCGGCGCGGCGGTGCTCGTGCTCGCCCAGCTGGCCGCGATGGGCCGCGTGTGGGCGGGGCTCGGCGCGGTGTCGCCCCTCGTGCTCGTCGTGAGCGCGGTGCTGCTCGCGAGCGCGTTCGTGGTGTGGCTCGTCCGCTTCCTCCCCGTCGCCGTGCGCCGGTAGGCAAGGAGATGTCCATGCCCCCCTCCCTCGTGCTCCTCACCGACGCCGCCGGGTGGGTGATCCACGCGAACGAGCCGGCGCACGCGCTCCTCGGGGCGTGCGAGGGGAAGCGCTGTTGCGACCTGTTCAACACCCGGTGCGCGGGCGGCGACGAAGCCTACCGGGACGTGGGCGCCGTGCAGGTCAACGGCGTGCTCGGGCAGGCGTCGCGGTCCGCGCTCGGCGACCACTACGCGCTCGTCATGCAGCCCCGCGCGGTCCACGCGGCCGAGATGGAGCGGCTCTCCGCCCGGGAGCGCGACGTGCTCCGCCTCGTGGCGCGGGGGCTCACCGACGTGGCGCTGGCCGAGCGGCTCGGGATCGGCGCCGCCACGGCGCGCTCCTACATGCAGGGGGTGCGGCGGAAGCTCGGCGTGCGGAGCCGATCCCAGGCGGTGGCGCTGGCGATCGCCGCCGGGCTCCTCTGAGGGTCACGCCCCCGGGGTGAGGGCGGGCCATCACCCCCGGTCCATGTCCTCCGGGCTCCACGGCGGATCGGTCACGATCTGCACGTCCGCCTCGAAGCCGAGCTCCTCGATGGCGGTCGCGCACGCGCCGACGAGCCAGGCGGAGAGCGGGCAGCCGGCGGTGGTCGGGGTCAGGACCACGTGGGCGACGTTGTCCTCGATGACGATGGCCCGCACCATCCCCATGCGCACGACGTCGATGTGCGTCTCCGGGTCGATGACCTCGCGGAGCGCGCGGAGCACCTCGCCCGCCTCGCCGAGCGCGTGGTGGACCGCGTGGGAACTCGAGCGTTCGGGGGCGAAGAGCCCCTTGACCGTGTCCAACCAACTCATGGGACCTCCGAAGCGGTGCCGGGGAGCGCCACCGCGGCGCGCCAGGCCCAGAAGACATGGATGGCCGCGCCCGCGATCGTCGCGAGGTGCAGCGCGGAGCCGAGCGCGAGGGCGGCGGCGCCCGCGCGGGCGACCCCCTCGTTCATCGTCGCGAGGCCCCCGACCAGGAGGAGCCCGCCGAGCCCGGTGGCGGCGGCTTGGGCCCACGCCATGCGCGCGTCCACGAGGGAGCCGGGGGCGGGGGCGCCCGCGCGCCCGGCGAGCAGGTGGGCCCAGAGCAGGAAGGGCACGATCCGCGCGGCGATGCCGTGCTGGAACGGCAGCAGCCAGAGCGTGAACAGGGCGGCGACGAGCGCGTGGGGCGGGACGACGCCCAGGGCGGCGCCGAGCGCGGCGGCGAGCAGGCCGAGGAGCGCCGCGCCCGCCTGGACGAGCCCGGGCCCGGCGGTGGCGAGGCCCCGCCCCGCGCCGAAGAGGCTGCGGAGCAGGAGCCCGACCGCGAGCCCCGCGCCAGCGGCCCAGACCAGCGGCGCCGCGGCCGCGAGGCCGCCGAACCAGAGGAGCGCGGCGACCAGGAGCGGCCCGGGGCGGGGCTCGTGCCCCAGGGCGAACATGGGGAGGAGCAGGGCGCCCAGGCCGACTTCCCAGCCGCCGATCCAGCCCACCGCGAGGAGCCCGACGTGGTGGCCGATGCCGGCGACCGGGTCGGCCAGGACCGGGTATCCGAGCTTGCCCGCGTAGAGCAGGGCGGCGTAGCCGAGCCCGCCCCAGAGCGCGGCCTCCGCCCCGAAGAGCCACGCGCGGATGCCGACCCGCCCGCGCGCACGGGCCAGGAGCGGCACCACCGTGAGCGAGCGGGCGACGAGCACCCCGATGAGGAGGGTCGCGCCGACGGCCCCGACGGCGGTGGCGCCGCCCATGCCCGCCCAGAGGAGCACCGCGCCGAGCGCGGCGGCGGGCCCCGTGCGGCCGGCGACCGCGAGCGCCCACGGGGGGAGGGGGGCCGCGATCACGACCGGGGTGAGCTGCCACCCCGCGCCCAGCACCGGCAGCAGGAGCCCGCCGATCGCGACGAGGTGGGCGCCGAGCAGGAGCGCGGGCCAGCCGTACCAGCCCGCGTGGAGCGGCGCGGCGGCCGCGACGAGGATCCAGCCGGCGAGCTCCGCGAGGAGGCCCAGGGCCATCGGCAACGCGACGAGGCGGAGGGGGGCGAGCGTCGTGAGCACGGGGACGCCGACGGGGGCGGGGGTCGAGGTCCCGGAGGGGGGCGGCGCCGCGGCGAAGCGCGCCCCGGTCGCGCTCTCAGGTGCGCCGGACATCGATCACGATCCCCTCCGCCGTGGGGGTGACGGTCCAGGCGAGGTGCCGCTCCTGCAGGTGCGGCCAGAGGAGCGCCGGCTCGCGGCTGTGCAGGATGCGCAGCGGGAGCTGGTCGGCGTCCACGGCGGCGAGCACCTGGCGCATGGGCTCGGGCGGCGGGAGGACCCGGACGTCGAGGCTCCACCCGTCTGGGGTGCGGACCGCCGTCGAGGCGGGCGGCGCGGTCTTCTCCGGGGCCTGCGGGGCCCCGCGGCCGAAGGTGACGTGGCAGGCGTCGCCGTCCCACCGGGCCCAGGCGCCCCAGCCCTGGCGCGCGAGGAGCCCGACGAGCGGGACCGGCTCGAACGACGCGATCACCGTGAGCTGGCCGCCGGCCGGGAGCGCGCGGACCGCCCCGAGGATGCGCGAGAGCGGGTCCTCGCCCGTCGCGAGCACGGGCCGCACGTCGAGCACGGTGACCCGCGCGGCGTCGAACCAGGGCGGGGCCTCGGTGGGGGGCGGGCGCACCGGGTTCCGGGCCGCGGCGCTGCCCACGGCGGCGGCCTTGGCGGCGGCGGCGCCCGGCGGCCCGACGGGGCAGTTCATCACGGCCACGAGGATGTCGGCGTCGACGCCCGCGATGCGCGCGGCGTCCGCCACGGTGACGAGCCGCGGCAGGACGCGCCCCAGGACCGGGTGGTGGAGGCGGGCGAAGGCGGGATGGAAGGCGGACAGCACGTCCCGGAGCTCAGGGCGCTCGGCGAGCGCGTCGGAGACGCGCGTGGTGGCGGTGATCATCGGGAGCCTCCGGGGAGGGGAGCGGGTGGACGAGACGTAAGCGCGCCTTTGGGCCGCGCGCAGGGGCCGGAGGCGCCGACGATCGGCGCGTGGCGCAGCTCGCCCGGGGCGTGGGCGATGAAGCTGCCGAGGACGAACGCGACCCAGAGCCCGGCGACGGGCTGGTCGGCCGCGTAAAGCACCCCGAACGCGGCGAGCTTCAGGAGGAGCACCCACGCCTGCGTCCAGCGGAGCCAGTCGAGGCCGAAGCGCCAGAGCTCGTCGGCCACGAGCGCCGCCCCGGTGAGCAGCACGAGATCGGCCCAGAGGCCCACGGGAGCGCCCCGCCACGCGGCGGCGAACACGCCGACCACCCCCGCGAGGTGCGCGGTGCGGACGAGCACGCCGAGGTAGCGGTGGGGAGTCGAGCGGCTGGCCACGGTGCCTCCGACACCCCTCGTGCAATCGGTGGGCCACCGCCGCCGGGGCGCCCCTCGGGACGGCCCGCGCGGTCGCCAGCCCGCGATCCGGGGGCGGTCGGGAGCCCATCCGACCCGCTGCGCGGGGCCGGCCGGGGGCGCGTGTGCCGAGGCGCACACCCCGCCCGGGTGACGTCACACATTGGACGCCACGGTCCGCAAAGAAGCGGCGCTCTACGGACTGGCACGTCCGTTGCTCTTGGTCGGGCCCTCGGAGGATCGCATGCTCTCGCTCCTGCTCGCCCCCGCTCTCGCCGCCGAACCCGCGCCCGTGGCGCCCCCGAAGCCCGAGACGCCGCTGCTCAGCGCGGCCGTCTCCGCCGAGTACTCCCTGTGGAACCTCCAGCAGGGCAACTTCCTACTCGGGGCCGAGCACCCCCTCGACGACACCGCGTACACCGTCCAGAACGTGCGGGTGCGCGCTGCGGTCGGGCGCCCCGACTACGGCATCGTGGTCCGGCTCGACGCCGCCCAGGGATGGTGGGGCGCCGACAACGACCCCGCGAATGGGTACGCGCTCACGACGGATGAGGCGGGCACGACCTCGACCACGCGCGTCTACAACGACGACGCGCTCTTCCAGAACAAGGACACCTTCTTCGGGATCCACTTCGACCAGGCCTACGGCTGGGCGCGCTTCGGGCCCGTCGAGCTCCGCGCGGGCCGCCAGTACTTCTCCGTCGGCAACAAGCTCGTGCTCGACGAGGACTACGACGGCGTCACCGTGCTCCTCCAGCCGAAGGGCGCGGTGCGGGCCGAGGCCTTCTGGGCGAAGGTCAGCGAGGGGCGGAACGCGATGACGATCCCGGTCGCCGGGCTCCTCTCCGATGTCGACGACAACTCGGACGCGAACCTGTTCGGCGCGAAGGTCCGCTACGTGTCTCCCACGCTCAACGCCGAGCTCTTCGGCCTCTACCACGTCGACACCATCGCGGAGGACTGGGCCTGGCTCCCTCAGGGCCTCGGCTACAACCGTTCGCGCTTCACCCCTCAGGCCACGCGCCTCGGCGCGGTCGGGCTCGCCGCGGATGGCACGCTCGTGAAGGCGCTCGCCTGGAAGGTCGAAGGGGACCTGCTCTTCGGGGCCGACGCCATCGACAACGTCGACCACGCCGGCGGCACCATCGACATCAACGACGGCACGCTCTTCGGCTGGAACGCGCTGGTGGACGCGAAGTACACGCTCCCGCTGCCCGTCGTCGCGGATGTGGGCGTGCTCGCGGGCATGGGCTCGGGCGACGTGGATCCCCGGTCCGGGGCGGGGAACATCAACAAGGTCTCGACCATGGGCCTCTGGTCGATGACCAACGTGTGGGAGGACTCCGTGATGCCCGACCTCGAGGGCATCGCCCCGCAGGGCCTCGGCTCGCCCGTGTCGCGCGGCTACCGCGAGCTCGAGAACACCACGGCCCTCCAGGGCCGGATCGGGGTCAAGCCGCTCAAGCCCCTGCGCCTGGAGAGCTCCTTCACCTGGCTCCGGGCCACCCAGCCCATCCACGGGTTCGACGCCACCGGCACGCCCACCGACACCACGTCCCAGGATCTCGGTTGGGAGATCGACGGGAACCTCCTGGTCTCCGTCCGGGACGACGGCGTGTACGGAAAGGTCCTCTTCGGGTGGTTCCAGCCCGGCGAGGCCGCGGGGCTCCTGATCAACGGATCGGCCGATCACCTCGATCCCGCCTGGGAAGTGAAGACCGAGGCGGGCGTGCGGTTCTAGGCGGGCGCAGTCCCCCGTGACCGCCCGAACTCAGCGGATCGGGCGGTCGCTGGATCACTTCTTGCACATGCCGGGGTCCGATGATGATGCTGCTCCTCCTTGCCGCGTGCGACACCGGCTTCGCGGACCCCTCCCGGGCGCTCGGCGAGCCGGTGCCCGACGGGCCCCGCCACCCCACGGAGATCCACCGCCCCACGACGCTCGGGGTGGTGGACACCCCGCTCGCCGACGTGCACGGCACCCCCATCGGGGTGGCGTGCGTCACCTGCCACGGGCCGGATCCGGCCACCGCGTGGGCGTCCCGCGACGGCGAGGCGTTCCACACGGGCGTCGCGCTCAAGCACGGCACGCTCACCTGCGCCTCCTGCCACGACCCCGAGGAGCGCACCCAGCTGCGGCTCGCGAACGCGACACAGCTCGAGCTCCCCGACGCGATGACGCTGTGCGCCCAATGCCACGGCCCCCAGTTCCGCGACTACACCCGCGGCTCCCACGGGGGGATGACCGGGTATTGGGACACCCGCCGCGGCCCCCGGGAGCGGAACAACTGCGTGGACTGCCACGCGGCCCACGCGCCCGCGTACGCAAAGGTGCTCCCGGTCTTCCCTCCGGCCGACCGGCGGCCGCTCGAGCACGCCGACGCACCGGCCACCTCCTCCGTCGACGCACCGGCCGCCCCCTCCATCGACGCGGCGCCCGCCGCCCACCAGGACTGACATGGACGACCTCTCCCGCCGCACCGCGATGAAGGTGGGAGGCGCCACCCTCGGGACCGCCGCGTTCGCGCGCGCCCTCGCCCCGCTCACCGAGTGGACCGAGGACATCTCGATGGAGGGCTTCCTCCAGAAGCACTACAAGGAGCTCGACCGCGCCGAGATGGAGCAGGTGCTCCGTCGGCTCGAGGACGAGACCTACGCCGAGCACGGCGTCGAGGTGTCGATCTCCGACCCCCGGCCCACCCCGGGCGTGTCCTTCGGCTACGCGCTCAACCTCTCGATCTGCGTCGGCTGTCGCAAGTGCGCCGAGGCGTGTCACGTCGAGAACAACCACGACCGCGCCACCAACAACTCCTACATCCGCGTCCTCGAGATGAAGAAGGGCTCCATCGACATGGAGCTCGGGCGCGTCGACTACGACCACCCCGTCCCCGACGACACGCGCTTCTACATGCCGGTCCAATGCCACCAGTGCGACAACGCGCCCTGCGTGAAGGTGTGCCCCGTCGAGGCGACCTGGAAGGAGGCGGACGGCATCGTCGTCGTCGATTACAACTGGTGCATCGGCTGCCGCTACTGCGAGGCCGCGTGCCCCTACCACGCGCGGCGCTTCAACTGGGAGAAGCCGGAGATCCCCGCCGAGGAGATCAACCCCGACCAGGGCTACCTCTCGAACCGCATCCGCCCGCAGGGCGTCATGGAGAAGTGCACCTTCTGCCTGCACCGCACCCGCAACGGGCGGCTCCCCGCGTGCCTGGAGGCCTGCCCCACCGGCGCGCGGGTGTTCGGGGATCTGAACGACCCCGCCTCCGAGATCCGGTGGGTCCTCGAGAACAAGCGCGTGTTCGTCCTCAAGGAGGACGTCGGCACCCGGCCCCGCTTCTTCTACTTCTTCGACGAGTGACCATGTCCAACCCCTCGTCCGAGCCCCCCCCCGTCGAGATCCCCGGGGCGCACCCCATCCGCACCTACCCGCAGTTCCTGTGGAAGGCGGTCGGGGTCGCCACCGACGGGAACTTCGCGTTCTACGCGTGGATGACGGCGCTCACCGCGGTCTTCCTCGTCGGCGTGCACGCGTTCGCGCGCCAGACCGCCCATGGCCTCGCGCTCACGGCGCTGTCCGACCATGTCAGTTGGGGCATGTACATCGGCAACTTCACCTTCGCGGTCGGCCTCGCCGCCGGCGCGGTGATGATGGTGATCCCGGCGTACCTGTACCGGGACCACGACATGCACGACGTCGTGATCGTGGGCGAGATCCTCGCCATCTCCGCCATCGTCGTGTCGCTCGCGTTCGTCAACGTGGACCTCGGGCGCTTGGACCGCGCCTGGCACCTCATGCCGGTGATCGGGCGGTTCAACTGGCCCATGTCCATGCTCACCTGGGACGTGGTGGTCCTCTCCGGCTACCTCGCCATCAACCTGCACGTCGTCGGGTACCTGCTCTACACACGCTTCCGCGGCGCGACGCCCAACCCGAAGTGGTACGTCCCCTTCGTGTTCCTGTCGATCGTGTGGGCGGTCTCCATCCACACGGTCACCGCCTTCCTCTACAGCGGCCTCGGCGGGCGCCCCTTCTGGAACACCGCCATCCTCGCGCCGCGCTTCATCGCCTCCGCGTTCGTGACCGGCCCGGCGTTCATCGTGCTCGCGCTCCAGGTCGTGCGGCGCCTCACCGACTTCCACGTCGGCGACAAGCCGATCGCCACATTGGTGAGCGTGCTCCGGGTCACCGTGCTCCTGAACCTGTTCCTGGTCGGCGCCGAGGTGTTCACCGAGCTCTACGCGGGCACCGCCCACTCGGCGTCGGCACGGTACCTCTACTTCGGCTTGCACGGGCACAATGCGCTCGTGCCCTGGATCTGGAGCGCCATCGCGCTCAACGTGACCGCGGCCGCCCTCTTCCTCTCCTCCTCCACGCGCACCCACCTCTGGCGCATCGACCTCGCCTGTGTCCTCACCATGGCGGGCGTCTGGATCGAGAAGGGGATCGGCCTCATCGTGCCGGGGTTCGTGCCGAGCACGCTCCACGAGCTCGTCGAGTACCTCCCCAACGCGCTCGAGTGGAAGGTCACGCTCGGGATCTGGGCGCTCGGGCTCCTCGTCTTCACCGTCGGGCTCAAGCTCGCCGTGGCGGTGTTCACCGGGCGCATGCGCGCGGACACCGCCGCCCAAGGGAGCCGCTGATGCCCGTCCTCGGCGTCGTGCTCACCCACCCCGATCCCGGCGCCCTCGCCGACCTGGTGCGCGCCATCCCCGGGGTCGTCCTGGTGGGCAATCCCGTCAGCAACCGCCTCCCGGCGGCCTTCGAGACGGCCAGGAAGGGCGACGACGAGCCCCTCTTCGAGGCCCTCCGCGCCCTCCCCGGCGTGCTCGCCGTCGATCTCGCCTTCGCCGACTTCTCCGATCTCCCCCCTCCCGACGAGGTCTCCCGATGACCCCCGATCGCCGCGAGTTCCTCGCCATGACCGCGCTCGCCGCCGCCTCGGCCGCCGCGACCGCCGCCACCGCCCACGCCGGCTCCCCGCCGCCGACCGCCGTCCCGGGCGGGCCCGATCTCCGCGGCCGGATGGGCGCCGGGGTCACCTGGAACAAGGCGCCGTGCCGCTTCTGCGGCACCGGGTGTCACGTCCAGGTGGGGGTGGACGCCGGCAAGGTCGTCGCCATCGCCGGGGACACCGCGGCGGAGGTGAACAAGGGCCTGCTCTGCGTGAAGGGCTACCACGTGGGGCTCGCGCTCTACGGCGCGGATCGGCTCACCACGCCGCTCCTCCGCAAGGGCGACCGGCAGGTGCCCATCAGTTGGGAGGAGGCCCTCCGCATCCTCGCGGACCGCGCCATGCTCGATCCCAAGGGCTTCGCGGTCTACGGCAGCGGCCAGTGGACCATCCCCGAGGGCTACGCCGCGAACAAGTTCGTGAAGGGCGGCCTCGGCCACAACCACATCGATCCCAACGCGCGCCTGTGCATGGCGAGCGCGGTGACCGGCTACCTCGCCACCTACGGCGTGGACGAGCCCGCCGGCTGCTTCGACGACCTCGACGTGGCCGACGTCGTCATCCTCTGGGGCAACAGCCCCGCCGAGATGCACCCGGTGCTCTTCTCCCGCATCGTCGACCGCCGGGCCCGCGGCCAGTCGGTCACGATCATCGACATCGGCACCCGCCGGACGCGCACGACCGCGCACGCCCAGCACTTCCTCCAGTTCAAGCCCAACACGGACCTCGCCATCGCCAACGGCATCGCCCACCTGCTCCTGAAGAACGGCACGTGGGACAGGACGTTCGTGGAGAAGCACTGCTCGTTCCGCCAGCCGCTGGAGAAGGAGCTCAACGGCAAGGGGATGACGTTCGCCGAGTACGAGGCCGCGCTCGCCCCGTACACGCCGGCCTACGTCGAGCAGATCTCGGGCGTGCCCGCCAAGGACATCCGCATGTTGGCGGACCTGTTCGGCAATCGGGACCTGCGCATCACGAGCCTCTGGTGCATGGGGATGAACCAGCACACCCGTGGCACCGCGATCAACTGCCTCGTGCACGGCGTCCACCTCCTCTCCGGGCACTTCGGCCGCCCCGGCGACGCCCCCACCAGCCTCACCGGCCAACCCTCCGCGTGTGGCACGGTCCGCGAGGTCGGCACGCTCTCCCACGCGCTCCCCGGCGGGGGCGTCGTGACGAAGGAGAAGCACCGCCACATGGCCGAGGAGATCTGGAACGTGCCGACGGGGCGCATCCTCGACAAGCCGGGCTACCACGCGGTCGAGATGTGGAAGCGCTTCTCCACGCCCAAGGCTGACGGCGGAGACATCCACACCGTCTGGGTGCAGGTGACCAACCCGGCGCAGACCCTCCCCAACCTCCACGCGCTGGTCGATCCGAGCCGGAAGGACCCGGAGAAGTTCCTCGTCGTGTCCGACGTGTACCCCACGGCCACCACGCGCATCGCCGACCTCGTGCTCCCCTCCGCGATGTGGGTGGAGAAGAACGGGATGTTCGGCAACTCGGAGCGCCGCACCCAACAGTGGTTCAAGCTCGTGGAGCCGCCGGGCCAGGCCCGCGACGACGCCTGGCAGATCGTCGCGCTCGCGTACGAGTTGTACCGCCGCGGCCACGCCGGCATGAAGGACAAGGATGGCAGGTTCCTGTTCCACATGGCGGACGCCAAGGGCGCGGCCGTCCCCATCTGGGACTTCCGCCACTACTACGACATCAACGTGGACGAGCGGCTCTTCGAGGAGTACCGCAAGTTCTCGACCATGAAGCACAAGAACCTCGCGCCGTACTCGGAGTACGTGAAGGCGCGCGGCCTGCGTTGGCCGGTGGTCGAGCAGGAGGACGGCACCTGGCGCGAGACCCGCTGGCGCTTCTCCGAGTCCGACGACCCCTTCGTCACCCCGGGGAAGGGCATCGACTTCTACCACTCGACCACGGAGGACGGGCGCGCGCAGATCTGGTTCAACCCCTACGAAGCGCCGCCCGAGTCGCCGGACGCCGCGTACCCCTTCTGGCTCTGCACCGGGCGCGTGCTCGAGCATTGGCACAGCGGCACGATCACCGGGCGCATCCCGCCGCTCCGGGACGCCATGCCGCAGGCCTACGTGGAGATGCACCGGGAGGACGCCCGCAAGCTCGGCATCACCAACGGCGAGACGGTGCGCGTCGAGTCGCGCCGCGGCACCCTCGACATCCCCGTGTGGATCGACGGCCGCGGGAGCCCGCCGCAGGGGAGCCTGTTCGTGCCGTTCTTCGACGAGCGGCTGCCCATCAACAACGTGACGCTCGAGGCCTACGACCCCTTCTCGAAGCAGCCCGACTACAAGAAGTGCGCCGTGCGCGTGGCGCGCCTCTCTCCCAACGCGGCCGCCCCGGGCGGGAAGGCAGGGTAGGTCATGGACGGCAGCGGCGCATTGCGGGTGTTCCTGGCGGTGGTGTGTGGCGTGGCCCTCATCGGGTTCTTGCGTGGCACCACCGTGACGGACGACGACCTCGACGACACGACGACCCAGGGCGCCGACGTGGGCGCGGCCGCGGTGGACGGCGTCTCGCCGGCGCGCAGCTATCGCGAGCTGCGGGACTCCCCCCGGGGGGAGGGCTCGGGGTGGGCGGCGGACCTCGACGCGCTCGCCGCGCTCGGCCCGGACGTGACCGACGCGGTGTCCCTGGAGGGGGTGTCGAAGTCGGCCGATCTCGCCGCCCGGGCCTCGCGCCGCGCCTACGACGGCGCCCCGCCGCGCATCCCCCACGCCGTCCGCCAGGACGCCGCGCCGGAGTGCCTCACCTGCCACGAGGACGGCCTCCGCTTCCGCGGCCTCCTCGCCACGCCGATGAGCCACACCAGCTACACGAGCTGCACCCAGTGCCACGTGGTCGACGAGGCCCCCATGCCGGGCGGGGCGGACCTCCCCCCCGACCCCCGCGCCGTGGAGAACACGTTCGTCGGCCTCGCCTCGCCCACCGCGGGCCCGCGCGCCTGGGCCGTGGCGCCGCCCCAGATCCCCCACCGCACGTGGATGCGCGAGGAATGTGACAGTTGTCACGGCGTCAACGGCCGCGACGCCCTCCGCTCCACCCACCCCGCGCGCGCCAATTGCGAGCAGTGCCACGCCGCCTCCGCGACGATCGACCAGCGGCCGGGGGTGGCGCGTTGATGTCCCGGCGGGCCCTGTTCGGTTGGCTCCTGCCGACGCCCCCCGGGAGCCCCGCCGCTCTCCTGTCGCCCGGTCCTGTCCCCCCGGCGGGGCCCGTCGCCGTGGGCCCGCCCCCACGGAGCCGGATCGCGTGGCAGCAGGCCCGCCGAGAGGCCACCGAGGGGTCGTTCGGGCCGAAGGTCGCCGTCGTCTCCACCTTCGCGTGCCTCAACGCCGGGGCCGACTTCTGCGCCACCTGCGTCGAGCGCTGCCCCGAGCCCGGTGCCATCCGGGTGGAGGGGCGCCGCGTGGTGGTCGACCCCGCGGTGTGCAACGGGTGCGGCGTCTGCGTCCCCTTGTGTCCCGCCCCCGGCGGGGCCATCCTGCTTCGACCGGTGGCCTGATGGAACCCCTGCCCGATCTCCACACCTCCGACCTCGACCCCGCCGCCTTCGGCGCCCTGTTCGACGACCTCGAGCGCCACGCCGAGGTGCTCGACGTGCTCGTGAAGGGGGATGCCGCCCGCCGGGCTTCGGATGTGCCGGTTCCCCTTCGGGAGGCGCAGGCGATGCTCGCCGCCGGGCTCGTCCGCGGGGTCCAGATCCGCTACCGCTGGGACGGCGCCGAGTGGCGGGACACCCTCATGCGCGCGCCACTCGCGATCCGGATCGTGCGGATGCGGATGCCCCCGGTGTGAAAACGCACAGGGTGCCTGTTGACGAGGACACACGCACCCACGCACGCCCGGGGGCCAGGATCGCGGGTGGCGGCCGATCAGAGGACTGGCATGTCCATTGCTATAGTGGGGGACAGCCGAACAGCCGGCCGGAGCCTCCGATGACATCCCGTACCCTCACCCTCCCCCTCGTCCTCTCGCTCCTCCTCGGCTGCGCGCCGGACCCGGCCGTCTCCGCGAGCCCCACCACCACGGTGGCCAGCACCGGCCTGACGCCGCTCTCCTCGACGGAGGCCGCGAAGCTCGTGGCCGTGGGCGACCCGATCAATGCCGTGCTCACCCAGGCGCCCAACGTACCGCCGCCCATCACCCGCACCGAGCCGGCCCGGCTCCAGGTGAACCTAGAGGTGAAGGAGGTGGTCAAGCCCATCTCCGACGGCGTGGACTACGTCTTCTGGACCTACGGCGGCGACGTGCCGGGCAGCTTCATGCGCGTCCGCCAGGGGGACACCGTCGAGTTCCACCTGAACAACCACCCCGACAACAAGATGCCGCACAACATCGACCTGCACGCGGTGACCGGGCCGGGCGGCGGCGCGGCGTCCACGTTCACGGCGCCGGGGTACAGCTCCCAGTTCACGTTCAAGGCGGCCAACGCGGGCCTCTACGTGTACCACTGCGCCACCGCGCCGGTCGGCATGCACATCGCCAACGGGATGTACGGGTTGATCCTGGTCGAGCCGCCGGGCGGCCTCGCCCCGGTCGACCACGAGTACTACGTGATGCAGGGCGACTTCTACACGGTCGGCAAGTACCGCGAGAAGGGCCTCCAGCCCTTCGACATGCAGAAGGCCATCGAGGAGAACGCCACGTACGTGCTCTTCAACGGGTCGGAGGGCGCGCTCGTCGGGGACAACGCGCTCACCGCCAAGGTCGGCGAGACCGTTCGCCTCTACATCGGCAACGGCGGCCCCAACCTCGTGTCGAGCTTCCACCTCATCGGCGAGATCTTCGACAAGGTCTACACCGAGGGCGGCACGCGCGTGCAGGAGAACGTGCAGACCACGCTCATCCCGTCCGGCGGCTCGGCCATCGTCGAGTTCACCGTCGAGGTGCCGGGCACCTACATCCTCGTCGACCACTCGATCTTCCGCGCGTTCAACAAGGGCGCCATCGCGATGCTGAAGGTCGAGGGGCCGGAGAACGTCGCGGTCTACTCCGGCAAGGAGGTCGACGCCGTGTACCTCGCGGACAAGGCGGGGACCGGGGCGGCCGTGGCGGACGCCGCGACGGCGACGGCGAGCGGCACGCTCTCGAAGGAAGGGCAGGTGAAGGCGGGCGAGGCCCTGTTCGCGGGCACGTGCTCGACGTGCCACCAGGCGGATGGAAAGGGCCTGGAGGGCGTGTTCCCGCCGCTCGCGGGCTCGGACTACCTGCTCGCGGACAAGCAGCGCGCCATCGGCGTGGTCATCAACGGATTGAACGGTCCGGTGACGGTCAACGGCAAGGACTACACCTCGGTCATGCCGCCGATGAGCCAGCTCAACGCGGACGAGGTCGCCAACATCCTCACCTACGTGCTCAACGCGTGGGGGAATGACGGCGGCGTGGTCTCGGCGGCTGAGGTGACGAGCGTGCGCGCGTCCACGCCGCGCCCCGCCGGAGCGGCGCACTGATGGGCCCCGCCGGGCTCCTGCTGGTCGCCTCGGCGCTCGCCGGCGCCGCGCGCGTGCCGGTGGGGCCCGGCATCTACCGCCCGCTCTACCCGGCCACCCCGGAGGAGGCCGAATTGCCCGTGGCCCGGTTCGCGCTCGCCGTCGAGCCGGTCACCAACGCGGAGTTCGCCGCGTTCGTCACGAGCGAGCCCCGGTGGAAGCGCGGCGGGGTCGACCCCCTCTTCGCCGACCGCGGCTACCTCGGCGACTGGGCGGCCGACGGCGCCCCGGGATCCAGCGTGCTCCCGGACGCGCCGGTGACAGGCGTCTCCTGGTACGCCGCGCGGGCGTATTGCCGCGTCCAGGGCGGGCGGCTGCCCACCGAGGCCGAGTGGGAGCTCGCGGCGGCCGCGTCGGCGACCGCCTGGGACGCCCGCAAGGATCCCGTCTTCCTCGCCGAGATCCTCGCGTGGTACGGCGCGCCCACCCCCGCGCGGCTCGGCGCGATCGGGGGCGCGCCCAACCGGTGGGGCGTCCGGGATCTGCACGGGCTCGTCTGGGAGTGGGTCGACGACTTCAACGGGTCGTTCGTGGCAACCGACGCGCGCGGCACCGACGGCGAAGGCGCCCTCCGCTACTGTGGCGGCGGGGCAACGGGGGCCGCCGGCACGGGCGACTTCGCGAGCTTCATGCGCACGGCGTTCCGGGCGTCGCTCACCGCGTCGTCGACCGTGCGAAACCTCGGCTTCCGTTGCGCGTGGGAGGTGTCGTGATGTTGGTAGCGCTCTTGCTCGCCTGCGCGCCCGAATTGGTTGTACCCCCCGTCGACCCGGCCGCGCCCACCGTCGAGGTCACGGCGCCGAGCGCCCCGGCGACCGCGCCCAGCGCCCCGCCCGAGGACCGCGTGCCCGCGATGCCCGCCGGCGCGTCGCTCTACGCGCTGGACCTGCCGCTTCTGACGCACACGGGCGCCGCCGCGCGGCTGGACGTGCAGCGCGGCCACCCCGTGTTGCTCTCGATGTTCTACACGACCTGCCCGATGGCCTGCCCGCTGCTCATCGCCGACCTCCAGGGGCTCGAGGCGGCGCTCTCCCCCGAGGCCCGCGCCGAGCTGCGGATCGTGCTCGTGTCGCTCGATCCCGCCCACGACGATCCGGCCGCCCTGGGCGGCGTCGTGGAGAAGCACAATCTCGACGCGCGATGGACGCTCGGGGCCGTCCCCGAGGACTCCGTGCGCGAGGTCGCGGCCGCGCTGGGGGTGCGCTACCGGCCGCTCCCGGGTGGGGGCTTCGCGCACACGGCGGCGCTGACGCTGATCGACGCCGACGGTCGCGTGGTCGCGCGATCCGAGGGCGAGGAGGGCCGCGCAGCGCTCGTGGCGGCAATCGGAGACCTCGCGGGGAGGCAGCCAGGCGTTACGGGCGGCCGATGAACCACTCGATCGTCCCCATCTCGGGGGAGTACGCGCTCCGCGCCGCGGTGTGCCTCGCGGCGCTCCCGGCCGAGGGGTGGATGACCGCCAAGGATCTCGCCGTGATCGCGAACGTGCCCCCGGCGTTCCTCGCGAAGGTGCTGCGCCGCCTTGCCGTGCACGGGCTGCTCCTGGCGCAGAAGGGCCACCACGGCGGCTTCCGCCTCGCCCGTCCGGCGGCGAGCATCCGCGTGCTCGACGTGCTCCAGGCGGCGGAGATCGAGCTGAACACGGGGCACTGCGCCTTCGGCTTCGCCCGCTGCAACGAGGCGGCGCCCTGCCCCCTCCACGACGTGTACAAGGACCTGCAGCAGATGTGTCACACGTGGGCCAGGGCGAACACCCTCGCGGACGTCGACGTGACACGCATCCCCCGGCTCGAGCGGGCGCCGGAATGAGCGCCCTCGCCGCGCACTCGATCCTCGCGCGGGTGCCGCTCTTCAGCGGGCTGGGCGAGCCGCAGCTCGCCGCCGTGCTCGAGCTCGGCGTGAAGCGGAGGGTGCCGCTCGGCACGTTGCTGTTCCTCGAGAACGCGCCGGCCTCGACCCTCTACGTGCTGCTCGACGGGCGCGTGCGGGTCACGCGGGACGCCACGGGGGGCCAGATCGTGGTGCTCCACTTCGCCGACCCCGGCGACGTCCTCGGCTGTGCCATCCTCGGCGGCGCGCGGTGCTACCCGGGCTCGGCGGAGGTGGTCGACGAGGCCGTGATGCTCGCCTTCGACGAGCGTGCCATCGCCGCGCTGGTCGAGCGCTTCCCATTGGTGTCCCGCAACGCGCTCCGGATGTTGTCGGGGCGCATGGAGGACCTGCGGGTCCGCCTCCGCGAGCTCGCCACCGAGAAGGTCGAGCGTCGCGTCGCGAGCGCGCTCCTGCGCCTGGCCGCGCGCGCCGAGGCGGACTCGAAGCGCCCCGAGCTGCGCATGTCGCGCCAGGATCTCGCGGAGCTCGTCGGCGCCACCCAGTACACCGTCTCCCGCATCGTGGCGGCGTGGGAGAAGGACGGGTGGGTGGAGACCGGGCGGCAGCGCATCCGCGTCGTGGACGCCGAGGCCCTGCGGAGCGTCGAGCACGGGGAGCGCGAAGCGGTGACGTGACACGGCGGCGCGGCCCCGACCGGCGATGACGGCCGGGTTGGGACGATCCAAGTCGCGTTCCCGCGCCCCCGTTCGTTCGACCTGACCGAACACCAACTCCGAGCCGCGACCCGGGCCGTTCAGGTATGCTCTCGAACGAAGCGGGTTCCGGCGATGCAGCAACGTGAGCGCCCCAGGGCACAGCACCGCGGCACGGAGGCGCCCGCGCAGGCACCGGCGAGCCGTGCGGACGGTGGCAACGCCGAGCGCCAGGAGCGGATGAAGGAGCGCCTCGCGCAGGCGCCCACGGCCCCGTCGGGGAGCTCACCCAAGGGCGGCCCCGCCTCCTCGCTGCCCTACCGGGCCCTGATGGAGCGGGCCTTCGGCGCCTCCGCGCTCCTGGATGTGCGTGTCCAGCAGTCGCCGGAGGCCGCCGCGCGGCTGGACGCGCTGGGGGCACGCGCGGCCGAGGTGGACGGCGAGCTCTTGCTGCGCCCTGGCGCGTCGCCGGAGGAGGTGGCCCACGAGCTGGTGCACCACGTGCAGGCCGAGGGTGGGAAGAGCGGCAAGGCGACGAGCAGCCCCGGGGACCACGCCGAGACCGACGCCGTGGCGCTTGCCGCGAAGGCGGCGAAGGGCGAGCCGGTGTCGGTGGAGCCGTGCGCCACCGCGGAGGTCAACCGCTGGGCGTTGCCGGGCCTGGGGTCGATCGTCGACGCCGTCACGCGCGCCGTGCCCGCCGTGGTGTCGGGCGCCGGGTCCCTGGTGGCGGCCGCGGGCGAGAAGGTGGGGGCGGCGGCCAACACGGCCCTCGACTTCGTGGGGCACGCGGCCTCGGTCACGGCGGACGTGGTGGGGGACGGCGTGGCCGCGGTGACCGACGCCGCCGCCAAGGTCACGTCGGGCGCGGCGGATCTCGTCGGGGACGGCGTCGCCTGGGGCGCGGACGTGGTGGGAGACGGCCTCGAGCTGGCCCACGACGTGACTGGAGGGGTCATCCCGACGGGCGGGCTCGACGAGAAGCTGGACACCTGGGGGCAGGACGTCGACGGGCGCCTCGACGAGGGCGGCCAGGCCGCCGCGGCGGTCCTCACCGGCGCGGGTGCCAAGGTGGATCAGGGGTTGGACACCGCCGGCGAGCGCGTGGCCGCCACGGCCGACGGGTGGGGGGATTGGGTGCAGAGCGGGGCGGACGCGAAGGGGGCCCAGCTCCACGACGGCTTCGACCACGCCGCCGACTACCTGGAAGAGCGCCTCCAGGGCGTTCGGGACGTGTGGTCGCTCGACCAGGAGGCGTCGCTCCTCTACGGCAAGATCGACCTCCCCACGAGCAGTGGGGAATTCGTCCAGCAATACAGCGAGGCCGGCATTCCCCTGACATCGGAGGCGTGGGAGATGCAGGACGCCATCGACGGGGGCACCCTGCACCGGCTCTACGACCAGAGCCTCGTGTCCCACCTTGCCGAGGCGGGGCTCCTCGAGGGGGCGCTCTCCGATCTCGACCTCGACGCGCTGCCGACCCACCTCGCCGACCTCGCCCCCGAGCAGATGGACCAGCTCCTCGCGGCCGCCCGCGCGCAGTACGGCGACGGGCAGGCGTTCCTCGACAACCTGGACCCGAAGCTCCGCCGAGAGCTGCAGGACGACACCCTCCTCGCGTACATCGACGAGGCGAACGCCAGCGAAGACGGCACCTTCATCCTCGAGATGCTGCCCACGGACACCTCCCGCACCGGCCGGGACCTCCTCGAGGGCCTGAAGGACCTGCTGCTCCTCGGCCGACTTCCGGACGACTTCCGGGTCGGTCCGGAGGTGGGGAAGGCGCGCTACACCGCCCTGGAGCTCGCCGGAAACGCGGAAGGGCCGGTGTTCGCGCTCCCCGTCCCCTACGCGAACGTCCCTTCCAACGTCATCGCCCGCTACGGGGTGCCGAGCGACGGCAGCGCCAACATGAGCTCGCTGCTCGGCCGGCTCGACGACGACCTCACGACCGTCGGCACGGGGTACAGCCAGGGCGGCGCCGCCGTCTGGGACCAGCTCACCAACCAGTCGGAGGGCGGCCCCCGGCTCGACGAGGCGCTCCTCCTCGCCCCGATGGGCGGCACCGACGGAGAGGGGGGCACGGGTGTGTACGCGGGGCAGGTCAAC
This sequence comes from Pseudomonadota bacterium, assembly GCA_030684355.1. Classification (GTDB taxonomy): domain Bacteria; phylum Myxococcota_A; class UBA796; order UBA796; family SXON01; genus CAJBVW01. Next base: position 31,465 of record JAUXTN010000220.1, on the reverse strand, counting down.
GGCACGGAGACGCTCTCGGTGGCCCACGAAGCCGATCCCGCCGCGTTGATCCACGCGGACCAGAACCCCATCGCGTTCGGCGAGGCGATGGTGAATTTCGTGACGCAGAACAGCGCCGACGACGGCGCCATCAAGGATCTCGTCAACGGGATGTGGCACTTCCGCCACGAGCAGGAAGGCGACGGGGCGCTCCACGGCAGCACCTGCGAGGGGGTCCTCACCGACGCCATGGCGTGCGAGACGCGCACCCCCGATCAGGAGGCCGCCGAGCTCGGCACCCTCGGGTACCCCGCCGAGATCGTCTCCCAGCTCGCGGACCTCTTGCAGTCGGGGGACTACGAGATGGACGAGAACTACATGTACGTCGGGGAGTGGAGCTTCGACCTGCGCGAGCTGAACGCGACGTACGCGGTGGAGGAGGTCTACGACTTCCCGACCTCCGCCAACGACTGAAGGCGCCGGCCGCGCGCCGCCAACGCCCGGGACGCACGATCGGCGGCGACACGCGGTCGCGCCACCGTGATTACCAACTGGCATGCGGAGGGCCTCGGGACTGGTTCAGGTTCGCTTTGGGTGACCCCGTGCGCGAGCACCACAGGCCGCCCGGCTACACCGTGCGTGCGGAGTGGGCCGCGCTGGTCTACTGGCCCGCGTTGGTCGCGTTCGCGGCGGGGGTGCTGTTCTCCATCGTCGCGTTCTGGGCGATGCAGGGGTGGGAGCGGGCGGCCACCGTTCAGCGCGCCGAGGACCGCTTCGAGGAGCACGCGGCGCATGTCGTCCTCCTCCTCCAGCAGGACGTCTCGCGGCACCTGGCCGCCGCCGACGGGGTGGAGGCCCTCTTCGAGGCGTCCGTCGACGTGACCCGCGCGGAGTTCGACACGTTCGCGCGCGGGCTCCTCCGGGACAACCCGGGGATCCGGCGACTCGCGTGGGCCCCTCGCGTGAGCGCGGAGCAGCGTGCGTCGTTCGAGTCGACGGTGCGCGGCGAGCGCCCGGGCTTCACCTTGCGGTCGGGCGACGAGCCCTCCGGCGAGGTGCTCTTCCCCATCGCGTACCTGTCGCCGATGGGCGACCCCGGCGACCTCGGCCTCGATCTCGCCAGCGTGTCCGGGCTGCGGGAGGCGGCGACCCGCGCCACGGCCACCGGCAGGGCGACGACCGTCGGGCCGCTCCCCCTCGCACCCTTCGGGGGCGGCGAGGGCGTCGGGGTCGCCGTCCTGGTCCCGTTCTTTCGGGCGCCCGCGGAGGAGGCGGCGGCGCCGCGGCTGCAAGGCTTCGTGGTCGAGTTGCTCGATATCCGGGGGCTGGTGCGCGCGGCCGCGGGGGGGCTCGACGTCTGGCTCGACGTCTGGCTCGAGGACGCGACGGGGCAACCCGTGATGGCCTGGCAGGGCGGGGTGCCCGTGGAGACGACCACGCCGCCCTCGTCGGGCTTCGTCCACCGCAGCGGGCTCGCGCTCGGCGACCAGGTGTGGACCCTCGTGCTCTCGTCCCCCCGCGTAGCCGGGCCTGCGGGGCCCGGCTACGGGGCCTGGGCGGTGCTGGCGTGCGGGCTCTGCGCGTCCACGGCCGGCGCGGCCTACCTGGCGCGGCTCCGGCGCCTCGCCGCGGACCTCTCCTCCGCCAACCTCTCCCTCGCGGACGAGATGACGCGGCGCCAGGAAGCCGAGCGCACCCGCCAGCGCCTCTCCGACGTGTTGGAGGCCACCAGCGACTTCGTGGCGATGGCCGAGCCCGGCGACCACCTGCTCTACCTCAACCGCGCCGGGCGCGCGTTGGTCGGCATCGGCGAGGGGGAGGAGATCGAGCGCACCCTGCTGACGGACCTGCTCAGCCCGGAGAGCCGCGCCCACGTGCCTTCGCCGGATTCCGGCCCGCAAGCCAACCTCTGGCAGGGCGAGATCGAGCTGCGCCACCGCGACGGCGAGGAGATCCCGGCGCTCGCGGTCATCCAGACCCACCGTGGGCCCGACGACCGGGTCGACTACCGGTCCGCGATCGCGCACGACATCCGCGAACGCAAGGCGGCTGAGCGCCAGCTCGAACGGCACGCCTACTACGACGAGCTGACCGAGCTCCCAAATCGGCTGCTGCTCGAGCGGCGGCTCGGCGAGACCATCGCCGCGGCCAAGAGCGGAGAGCGTGTGGCGGTCCTGCTCGTGAGCCCCGACCGCTTCCGCTTCGTCCGCTTCACGCTGGGCCCCGCCTACCGTGACCTGACGATGCGCGCGTTGGCCCGCCGCTTCGAGAACCTGCTGCGGCCCGGGGAGACCCTGGCCCACTACGTGGGCGACACCTTCGCCCTGGTCCTGCCGGCGGCGTCGGTCGGCCACGTGCGCCGGGTGCGGGACGCGTTGTTCGAGGCGATGGCCGAGCCGCTGAGGGTGGACGGCACGGAGGTCCGGCTCGGCATCAGCATCGGCGCCTGCTTCTACCCGCAGGACGGGACCGAGGTCGCGGCGCTGCTGCGCTACGCCGACGCGGCGCTCAACCGGGCGAACGAGCTCGGCGGGGGGATCTGCCAGTCGTTCACGGGCGAGCTGCACCGGCACATGCAGGACCGCGTCACGCTCGAGCTCGAGCTGCGCCGCGCCATCGAGGCCGACGAGCTCACGCTCTACTACCAGCCCCAGGTGGACCTCGGGAGCGGTCGGCTCTCGGGGGTGGAAGCCCTCCTGCGCTGGCGCCATCCGCGGCTCGGGCTCCTGGGGCCGAGCCAGTTCATCAAGCTCGCTGAAGAGAGTCGCCTCATCCTCCCCATCGGGGAATGGGCATTGCAGCGCGCGTGTCGCCAGTCCCGCGAGTGGCGCGAAGCGGGGGTGCCCACCTTCCAGATGGGGGTGAACCTGTCGTCCTACCAGCTCGGCCAGGCCGACCTGGAGGCCCGCATCCGCGAGGCCATGCGCGAAGGCGGCGTGCGCGCCGGGGGGCTCGAGATCGAGCTCACCGAGTCCGCGTTGATGGCCGACCCCGACGAGGTGCGCGAGATCCTGGGGCGCATGCGCGACAACGGGTGCCGCATCGCGATCGACGACTTCGGCACCGGGTATTCCTGTCTGAGCTACCTGAAGCAGCTGCCCGTCGATCGGCTCAAGATCGACCAGTCGTTCGTGCGCGACGTGGCCACCGACGCCAGCTCGGCCGGCATCGTCCGCACGATCATCGGGCTGGCCGGCCACATCGGGCTCGCGACCATCGCCGAGGGCGTGTCGGACGCCGCGCAGATCGACTTCCTGCGCAAGGCGGGCTGCGCGGAGATCCAGGGCTACTTCGTCAGCCGCCCGGTTCCCCCCGAGGAGATCCCGGCGCTGGAGCGCGCGCTGCGGGCGCAACCGATCGAGGCCGCCACCTGAAGGCCCCTGGTCGTGTCCCGCTGACCGATGGCGCGACCCGCGCACACACCTTCGCCGTCGCTGTGCAAGAATGAGCTTAGATCCCTTCTTCCCCCGCGGAGGCGTTCCGGATGGCGCCCTGGATGAGTCGACGGCGGATGCTGGCAACCGCGTGCCTTGCCCTCGCGGCGCCGCTTCTGCCCGGCTGCGCCCGCCGCATGGAGACCCTCCGCCTCGGTCTGCACCCCTGGCCGGCCAACGATCTGTACTTCCTCGCGGAGCACCTCGGCTATTACAAGGACGTGCCGATTCGGATCGTGGACTACGCGTCCGCGGAGCAGGGGCTCCAGGCCGTCCGGAACGGTGTCACCGAGCTGTACCCGTGCACCCTCGACGAAGCGCTCCTGCTCGCGTCGGATCTGCCGGACGTGCGCATCGTCCAGGTGCTCGACTCCTCGTTCGGGGCCGACGCGATCCTGGCGCACGCGGATGTCCCTTCCCTCGAGGCGCTCCGGGGGCGGCGGATCGGCTACGAGGCGACCTCGCTCGGCGCCTACGTGCTGGGCCGCGGCCTGGCGACGGGCGGGTTGACCCCGGCGGACGTGACCCCGGTGTTCCTCCAGGTGGACGAACACGAGCGGGCGTTCCTGGAGCGCCGGGTGGACGCCGTCGTCACCTACGAGCCGGTGCGCAGCCGGATCGTCGCGGCCGGGGCGCGGATCGTGTTCGACAGCACACAGATCCCCGGGGAGATCGTGGACGTGCTGGTGGCGCTGGTGCCCTTCATCGAGCGCCAACCGGACACCATCGTGGCTGTCGTCCGCGGCTGGCTGCTCGCCGCCGAGCGGCTGCGCGATCGGCCGGAGGACACGACGGAGATCCTCGGGCGACGAATGCACCTGTCGCCCGAGAAGGTCCTCCAGGCCTTCGCGGGAATCGAGCTCGTCGGCGTCGCCGAGAACCGCAGCCTCTTCGAGGGGACGCGGCCCCGCCTCGCCGAGGTGGCCCGGCGGCTCGGGGAGAACATGGTCGCCAACCGGCTCCTCGACCGTGCGCCCGACCTCGAGAGGCTCCTCGACGCTCGCATCGTCACGAGCGTCTCGCGTGCGAGCGGTGGATGACCGGAGCGCGCGCGCCGCGACGCTATCGTTCGCTCCTCACGCGCGTGGCGGCCGGGATCCTGGGGATGGTCGTGCTCCTGGCGGGGTGGCAGCTCTTCTGGGTCCAGCGGTACGAGCTCCGTGAAGTCGAGCGGAGCGGGATCGAGCGGATCGTGCAGGACATGGCTCTCCTCCAGACGACGCTCGAATTCGCGCTCGCGGCCGGAGCCGTCGAGCAGGTCGACCGGGAGCTCACCGCGCGGGGCGCCGACCCGAGCCTGGAGGCGCTCGTCCTGGTGGACGATGCCGGCCGGGTCGTCGGATCGAGGCTGCGTCACCAGGTCAACCTGACGGTGGAGGAGGCGCTGGGCGAGCCCCCGTCCGAGGACATGATGGCGTCGGCACGGGAGCGCCAGGTCGGCCTCGTCCGCCTCTCGAGCGACGGACGACGCGTGCACGCCATCTACCCGGTCGTGCTCGGCGCGAAGCCGCTCCAGATCCGCGCCGACCGCATCGGCGTGCTCGTCGCCACCTACAGCCTCGACCGCGCCAGGGCCGAGGTAGAGGACCGGCTCGTCCGCCGGGCCATCGAGCTGGTCGTGGGCGCCCTGGTCCTCGCCGCCGCCGTGCTCCTGTTCGGACAGGTGTTCATCGGGAGGCGCGTGAGCGCGCTCGTCTCGGCGACCGAACGCCTCGCCGCCGGGAACTTCGACACGCGCGCACGCGTGCGGGGCGCGGACGAGCTGGCCCTGATCGGGGCGGCGTTCGACGACATGGCCGCGAGCGTCGGCGAGACCCAGCGCCGCGTCGCGGAGAGCGAGGCGCGCTTCCGGACCCTCGTCGAGGCGGCGCCCGTCGGAATCCTCCGAACCGACGCCGTGGGGCAGGTCATCGAATCCAACGCGGCCTGGCGGGAGATGGCGGGGGCGAACCGGCACGCGTGGCCCGCCGCGGTCCACCCGGACGACCGGGAACGGGTCTTGACGGAGTGGGCGGAGGCGAGCGCGACCGGTCGTGCGGCCAGGGCGGAGTGCAGGCTCGTCCACCCGGATGGTCGCGTGGTCTGGGTCCAGGTCCAGGGCGTCCACGACGAGGGGGCCGTTGGGCGCTCGGGGTTCATCAACACCGCCGTCGACCTCACCGAGCGCCGCGTCGCCGAAGAGACCCGCGCCCGCCTGGAGGTGCGGCTGCAGCAGGCGCAGAAGCTGGAGGCCCTCGGGACGCTCGCGAGCGGCGTGGCGCACGACTTCAACAACGTCCTCGCCGCCGTGCTCGGCCACGGGGAGCTCCTCGCGCGAGCGGTCGCGGGCCAGCCGACCGCGGAGCGCCATGTCGAGCGCGTGCTCCAGGCCGCCGATCGAGGTCGAGCGATGGTCCGGGAGATCCTCGAGTTCGGGAGGCCCGGACTCCGGAACCTGTGCGAGGTACGGTTGGGGCCCCTGGTGGAGGAGGTTGCGCGCTTCCTCCGCCCGATGCTGCCCGGAAATGTCGTGCTCCGGCTCTCGGTCGCTCCGGGCATCCCGCCCTTTCTCGCCGACCCCGACCAGCTCCACCGATTGCTCGTGAACCTCGGCACGAACGCGTGGCAGGCGATGCGTCCGCAGGGTGGCGTGCTCGAGATCGGGGCCCGTGGGCTCCCCGTCGACGACGAGCAGGCACGACAGGTGCCCGGGCTCCGGCCGGGTGCCGCGGTGCTGCTCTGGGTCCGGGACGAGGGGTCCGGCATGGATGCCGCCACCCGCGCGCGCATCTTCGAGCCATTCTTCTCGACCAAGCCCGCCGGGGAGAGCACCGGTCTCGGGCTCGCGGTGGTCCACGGGATCGTCCGGGCGCACGGCGGGGGGATCGTGGTGGAGAGCACGCCGGGACAGGGGACCACGTTCTCGGTCTACCTGCCGGCGACCGCGCTGCGTCCGTCACCGGGGGCGTCGGCCACGGCGTCCCCGCCCGCCCCCGCGAGACCGCCGCACATCCTGTACGTGGATGACGACGAAGCCCTGCTGGAGCTGGCAGAAAACGCCTTCCCCCGCCTCGGCTACCGCGTGACCGCCTTCTCCAGCCCGCTGGCCGCGCTGGCCGCGTTCCGGGAGGGTCCCGCGGCGTTCGACCTCGTGGTGACGGACCAGCGGATGCCCGAGATGCTCGGGGAGGAGCTCATCTCCGAACTCCTGAAGATCCGGCCCGACGTGCCCATCGCGCTGATGTCCGGCCACGTCACGCCGGGCGAGGCGGAGCGGATCCGTGCCCTGGGTGTCCGCGCGGTGGTCGAGAAGCCGATGACCATCGATGAGCTGGTCGCGCTCTGCCACCAGGTGCTGGCGGATGCCCAGGTGCTGGCGGATGCCGTACCGTCCTGATGCAGGATGCGCGGCGACGCCGTCAGCGCCGGTACTGCGCCGGATCGAGCGCATAGCGGCTGCACCACCGGTAGATCTGCTTGGTCGACCGCCCGACCCGGCGCCCGAGCTCGGACACGTTCCCCTCCACGTCGCGGAGCCACTCGACGAGGGTGTCGCGGTCGGGGGGGCCGTCGGTGTCGGCGCGCGCCTCGTCCCGGAGGGCGGCCGACTCGACCGGGGTGGCCTCGGTGAAGCGCTCCCCGAGCAGCTCGGGACCGAGCTCCCGGAGCCCTTCGCCGCGGATACGGAGCTCGGAGGCGAGCTTCTCGATCTCGCGCACGTTGTAGGGCCAGTGCCACCCGAGGAGCGTGCCGACGGTCGCGACGGTGAGGGGCGGGGAGCGCGGCCCCAGCGCCGAGGCGAGCAGGGGAAGGAGGTCCTCGCGGCGCTGCCGGAGCGGCGGGATCTGGAGGGTGACCTCCGCGAGCCGCCCGTAGAGGTCCGCGCGGAACGAGCGGGCCGCGACCGCCGCGGAGAGGTCCTCGTTGGTGGCCACGACCACGCGCACGTCGACGGCGACCGGCGTGGTCGCGCCGACCGGCGTGATCTCACCGGAGTCCAGCGCGAGGAGGAGCCGGGCCTGTGTCGCGGGAGAGAGGAGCCCGACCTCGTCGAGGAAGAGCGTGCCGCGGTTGGCCGCGCGGAACACGCCGGGGCTGTCGGTCTTGGCGTCCGTGAACGCGCCGGCCTTGTGTCCGAAGAGCAGGCTCTCGGCGACGCTCTCGGGGATCGCCGCGCAATTCACCTGCACGAACTCGCCCCGCCGGCCGGACGCGGCGTGGATGGCGCGCGCGGCGAGGCTCTTGCCGGTGCCGGTCTCGCCCAGGAGCACGACGGTGGCGCGGGTCGGCGCGACGCGGGCGATGTCGGCGCGCAACGCCCGGATGGCCGGCGAGACGCCGAGGAGGGAGGGGACGTCGGCGTCGATGAGCTCGACGGGCTCGATGCGGTAGAGGAGGAAGGTGTCGCCGAGGCGCAGCACGTCGCCGTCGACCAGCGGGGCGTGCTCGATGCGCAGCCCGTTCCGCCACGATCCATTGTGAGAGGCGAGGTCGCGAACGTGGAGCCGGCCCTCGGCCAGCGTGAGCTCCGCGTGCGCGCGGGAGAGGGCGCGATCGTCGGCGAAGGTCAGCGCGGCGTCGGTACGCCCGATCGTTGTGGGCCCCGTCGCGAGCAGGTGGCTCCGGGCGCGCGGGAACAGGACGTGCAACACGTGCCGGACGCGGGGCCGCGGGAACGTGCGGAGCGGCGGGGAGGTGAGGGTGTCGGAGGACATGCGGGAGGAGTGTACCGGGCGGAGCGCCTGTGTTGGGCGACGGTCCAACCGACGGGCGCCGCCGCACGCCGCCGCGGACCCTCCCGGCTTGGGACGTCCCGGTGGCACGTCCCGGGACGTCGCGGACGCGAGCGTGGGAAATCAAGGATCTACGTGCGGCATGCGTTGTGCATCCAAGCGGGGAACCCCACCGTGACCGGCGGTGGCAACCCGCAGGAGCACCCCATGGACAGCATCTCCGAGCTCAACATCGAACTCCACCACTTCCTCATCGGCCTCGATGACGATTGGCGCCGACGCCAGGCCGCGGCGCCCGACCCGTCGCTGGCCGCCGCCGCCGACGCCTTCGTCGCGGACTGGGAGCCCCAGGTGCGCGCGCGCCTCGACGCCACCTACGCGCGTCTCTCCACCACGGTCGAGGCCGCTGACGACGCGACGCGGGCCCGCGCCGCCGAGGCGCACCGCCTGCTCATCCAGCCCTACTTCCTCACCTCGCGGTTCTGCCGCCGGTGCGTCGACAAGCCGCTCGGCTACGCCGGGGACTACGGCGCCGTCGAGATGATCTACTCTGGCACGGAGACCGATCCCGCGCCGATCGGGCGCCTCCTCGGCGGGTACACCCTCCAGACCGGCCCGTGCGAGGCCCACCGCGGGCGCCTGCCGTGGACCCACGCCCGGCTCGCGGAGCTCGGTGTCGAGCGTCCGCGCCTCCTGTCGTTCGCGTGCGGGCCCGAGGTCGTCCTCCGGCGCTGGGTCGAGGCCGGCAACACCGCGGACATCGTGCTCGCGGACCACGACGCCAACGCCCTCGCGTTCGCGCAGAAGGAGCTCCAGCGCGTCATCCGGCGCACGAAGAACACGTCCACGGTGCGCACTGTCACGATGAGCGCGCGCGAGGTGATGGTCGACCCCGGCGCCATCCCGCTCCTCGGCGGCCCCTTCGACGCCGTCATGGTGCTCGGCCTGCTCGACTACCTGCCGGACGCCGTCGTGGTGCGCTTCCTGAAGGCGCTCTCCGCCACCCTCCGGCCGGGTGGGACTCTCCTCACATCCAACCTCACGGGCCCCAACCCGTGGCGCGCGCTGATGGAGCTCACCTCCGATTGGGTGGTCGCCCACCGCACCGTCGCGGGCTTCGAGGCGCTCGTGTCCGCCACGACCACGTTGGCGCCCACCCGCACGGACATCCACGCGTCGGGCGTCAACCTCTACAACGCCTCCATAAGGCTCTGAAGGGCGTCTCCGGGTGCCCGCCGGATCCCCGTTCGATCCAACCGAACGCAGGGTCGCGCCGGGTGCTATCCCCGGGGAGTGACACGTCGTAGCGTCCGCCGATGCGCCACCGTCCCTCCCGCCTCCTTCCGTTGGTCCTCCTCTCCATCGCCGCCGGCAGCCTCGCCTGTGGGAGCAGCCCCGTCGACAAGGCGCGGGAGGCCCTCGCCGCGGGGCAGCCCGACGTGGCGATGTCGCTCCTCGCCCAGCCGCTCGCCGACGACCCCGGCGACGCCGAGACCCTCGCCGCGCTCGGGGACGTGTACCTGATGCAGGCGCGGCAGAGCCGGAGCGCGGGCAGCGACGAGCGCCCGAAGGAGCTGATGGTCAAGGCGGTGGACGCCTGGCAGGGCGCCGCGGCCGTGCCGGACGCCCCGTGCGTGGCGTTGGAGCGCCGCGTCGCCTCGGCGCGCTTGAAGGGCACGCAGGACGAGGCGCGCATCGACGAGGCCGAGCTGCTCGCGATCGTGGAGAAGTGTGGCAACGGCGACTACCTCGCGCCCCTGCTCGGCGCCCTCGCGGCGAAGGACCCGGAGCGCCTGAAGCCGACCTTGGCAGCGTGGTACGAGGGCGACCGGGCGACGCTCCCCATGTACACGTCCGAGCCGGAGTCCGGCGGTGGCTTCACGGTGACGGAGACCCGGCCCATCCTGGCCGCGCCCGCCGAGGAGTACGGCGGGGAGGAGCTCCTCGAGGCGGAGGTTGCGACGGGGTTCGTCGGGGTCGTGCACAAGCGGTGGAGCGATGGCACGTTCGCGTTCGCGGACACCGCGCACCCGACGACGACGCCGGAGACGGGGTGGATCGATTGGAGCGAGAAGACGTGCGGGAAGCTCGTGCGCGATCCGCGGTGGTGGACCGAGAGCTACGCGTGCAACACCACGGGGCTCGGCCGCTCGGTGCGCGACAAGATCGTCGGGGCCGGGCTCCGCAAGGAGGACGAGGTCGACGGCGCGCGGTGCACCGGGAAGGTGGGGAAGGGGCGCTCCGTGGGCTTCATGAACACGGCCCGGTGCGAGGTCACCTTCACGCGCGTGCGCAGCCCCTACCGGTCGATCCTCTCGGCGTCGGCGGTGTTCCATCCGGCGGCGTTCAACGCCCGGGAGCAAGGGCTGCGCGCGGCGGAGAAGATCCTGTCCGCGCCGCAGGTGGCCGAGCTCCGGGCCGGGAAGCTCGCGGTGGGGATGCCGATGGCGTGGGTGATCGGCGCGCTCGCGCCGACGTGCCCGACGGGGCTCGACGCCGTGGACGGCTTCCGCGGCGAGGCGGTGGTGCGGCGGTGCGAGCTCGACGGGGGCGTCGTCCTCACGTTCGCCGACGGCGTCCTCGAGAGCGTCACGGGCATCACGCCCGCGGTGGCGGAGGCCCCCGCGGTCGCGACCACCGGCCCGACCCGCACGGCGAGCCCGGCGCTCCCCCGCTCGGCGAGCTGGAAGATGACCGACTCGGCCCGCACGATCCCGGCGTTGGCCGCCCCGGCGGGCGCGGGGGTCGTGGCCGCGGTGCCGATCGAGCGGGGCGACGCGGCGCTCACCGCACCCGTCCGCGCGGCGGCGGCGGCGGCGGGCTTCCCGGCGCTCGAGGCGGCCTCGGCGGTGGCCGTGGACCTCGATCGCGACGGCACGGCCGAGGTGTTCGCGTGTGGCCGCGGCGAGCGTGGCGAGCTCTGCTTCGTGTTCCACGGGCCCGCCGCGGAGGCGGTCGAGGTCACGCTCTACCCGAGCGAGAACCAACAGAGCGGCGCGTTCGACGTGGGGGCGGGACGCTACCTCCTCTTCGCGGGCGGGGATGGCTCCTGGGCGTCCGTGGACGCCGTCCGCTACGACGGGACCACGTTCGTGGCGTCGTCCGAGTACGTGTTCCAGAACGACGGGTACTGAGGGGCGCTGGCCCTCCAGTTGCTGCTAGTGTCACCTGGCGCTACGGATTGGCCGCGCACCGGAAGCCGATCCCCTCGCTCGCGGCGTTGGGGGGCACGGCGAAGCGGCTCGTTGTCTTCAGGCCCTCGGTCCCGCCCTCCATGAGCGCCGAGCCGCCGCGCACGTAGCGCTGGCTGTCCGAGCCCTCGGAGGTCCACTCCAGCGCGTTCCCCGCCATGTTGAGCGCGCCGGTGGGGGCGGCCCCCGCCTCGAAGGCGTTGACCGTCGAGGGGAGGGGAAAGCCGTCGACCTTGCCGGCGTCGTTCCAGTTGGCCGCCGCGGGGTTCCACGCGTTGCCCCACGGGTAGAGCCGCCCGTCCGTGCCGCGCGCCGCGCGCTCCCACTCCGCGCCCGTGGGCAGGCGCCCGCTGGCCCAGCGGCAGTAGGCGTCGGCGTCGAACCACGTGACCCCCACGGCGGGCTGGTCCGGGCCGAGGAGCTCCCGGCGCGCGTGTTGGGCGCCGCACGCGCCGGCGGCCACACACTGGTTGTAGCGGCGGCTGCTGACCTCGAACCGGTCGATCCAATACGCGGCGTTGGTCGACGTCCGCGTGCCACCCGCGCCCTCGCCCGTGCGCCAGCTCCCCGCCGGGACGAGCAACATGCCCGGTCGGGTCGTGGTGAGGTTGGCGGTGTGGGTGGTGACCTGGTTCTCGCGCACCTCGACCGCGCCGGACCAGCTCACCTGGCCCGCGCGGAGCTCCAGGGTGTGGGTGCCCGTGCGCACGCCCTCCAACGTCAGCGGCGCCACGCCCACCGGCACGCCGTCGAGGCTCACGCTGGCGCCACGCGGCTCGCTCACGACGGAGAGGGCGCCGAGGCGAGGCGTCATCTCCGCCACCTGGAGCGCGTTGCGCTCCCCGGCGACGATGCGCGTCCGCTGGCTCCACGGGGTGAACCCGGGGTGCTCCACGCGCACGTCCACCTCGCCGGCGTCGACCTCCACCGGCCCCATCGGGGTGGTCCCCACGAGGCGGCTGCCCACGGACACCGTGGCCCCGGCCGGCGCCCCCGTCACCGTGAGCGTGCCGAAGCGCGGGGACAGCGCCTCGCGCACCGTCGCGAGCTCGCCATCGCGGACGTCCACGAACGCCTCGCGCGGCTCGTACCGCTCCAGCCGCAGCGTCACCCGCAGCGGGCCCGACGCCACCGGGTCGAGCGTCAAGGGCGTGGTGCCGACCCGGAGCCCGCCCACGAACACGGCGGCGCCCGGGGGCGTCGAGGTCACCTCGGTGCGGCCATAGGCCGGCTTCAGGTCCGCGCGCACCTTCAGGCCTCCGATGGGGACGACCACGTCGGCCTGCCAGGAGTGGTGGAGCGGGCGGGTCACGAGCAGGCGGTGGCGCCCGATGGGGATGTCCGTGAGGGTGCGCGGGGCGGAGCCGCGGAGCTCGCCGTCGAGCCACACCTCGCCGTCGCGGACGTTGGTGTCCACGTCCAGGAAGGTCCGGTTGGCCGAGCGCCACCATTCCAGCCGCTTCTCGGCCTCCTCGGTGCCCGGCTCGCCGTGCCACCGGGTCAGGAAGGCCTCCCACAACGCCACCTTCTCCTCGACGGCCACCGCCTCGGCGGCGTCCGCCGCCCGGGTGACACGCAACGTCTCCGCCGCGAGCGAGCGCCGCTCGGCCAACGTCGCCTCCCGTTCACGCACGCTCGCCTCGATGGCCGCGAGCCGGTCTCGCTCCTGGGCGGGATCGGGCGGGCGCACGCTGCCGGAGAGGACGAGGTCTCCGAACACCGTGCCGTGGAGCCCGGGCGCCTGGGGCGAGTTGAGCCGCGCCGCGACCTCGCGCACCTCGCGCTCGACCCACGCGTAGAGCTCGGTCAGCGTGACCGCCCCGTCCGCGCTGGTGTCCGCCGCGCCGTCGAGGCCCTCCAGGAGCGCCCACGTGAAGAGCCCGTGGCCGAGCGACTCCAGCTCGAGCGAGACCTGGTTCGGTTGGGAGGCCATGAGCACGGCCCGGCCCGTGGCGACCGGGCGTGCCACGTCCCGCACGAGCGCTCGCGTGCCGTAGCCCAGCTGGATGCCGCGGCCGCCCGCCCCGCCCGCGTAGCAGGAGTCGAGGATGAGCAGCAGCGTCCGCGAGGGCACCCAATCGAGCCACTGGCTGACATCCTGCATATCCAGCGCGGTCGCGAACAGGTTCTCGGGGTCGGCGTCGGCGGGGAGCAGGTACTTGCGGAAGCCGTCGGGCTCCCGGTTGGAGACATCGCTCTCCAGGGCACCGTGGCCGGAGAAATAGACGACGACCTCGTCCTCCTCCCGCGCGTCGAGCGGCAGCGTGCGCGCCAGCGCGGTCTGGATGGCGGCGCGCGAGGCCGCCGCGTCGAGCAGGAGCGTCACGTCGGCGAACCCGCCGCGCTCCCGCAGGAACGTGGCGATCGCGCGGGCGTCCGCCGTGGCGTAGCGGAGGTCGGGGATGTCCGGGTCGGTGTAGTCGGCAACCCCGATGACCACCGCGCGGCGGGCGGCCATCGCCTCGCGGGGCAAGCACGCGAGCAGGGCGACGAAGACGAGGAGGGCGACCCTACGGAAGGCGGACAAGGTAGAGCTCCACCCGGCGGTTCTGGGCACGTCCGTCCTCCGTCTCGTTGCCGGTGATGGCGCGGGACTCGCCGTACCCGAACGTCAGGACCCGGCTCGCCGCGACCCCGCGCGCCTCCGCCGCCGCGGCCACCGCCTTCGCGCGCGCGACCGAGAGCACGAGGTTGTCCTCGTCCGCGCCCACGTCGTCGGTGTGGCCCTCGGCGCGCAGGCGCAGGGTGGGATCCGCCTGCATGCGCGCGAAGAGCTTGTCGAACACGGGGTTCGCGGAGGCGCCCAATTCGGCGGACGCCGTCGCGAACGTCACCGACTCCAGGCGCGAGTGGTCGGCCACCTTGCCGAGCCGGTAGGCGCCGCCGCCGCCGTCGGCGAGGCGCACCGCGACGAGGATGCCCCCGTCGGCCGCGATGTCGAGCGAGATGTCGGTGATGGGCTGGTCCTCGGGCAGGCCGTAGCGGACCTCGGCCCAGCGGAGGCCGCCGTCCCCGGTGGCGAAGACGCGGCCGTCCGCGAGGGCGGCGTAGGCCCGGCTGGCAGACCCGGGCACCCAGCGCAGGCTGCGGGCCGGCGACCCCGCGGCGCCCGCCACGACCGTCCACGTGAGGCCCCCGTCCGCGCTGCGCACGAGCGCGCCGTCGTCGCCCGCGCCGAGCACGCGCGCGGGGTCCTTCTCGTTGATGTCCAGGGCCACGAGCGCCTGGGGCGCGCGCCCGAGGACCTCCCACTGCAACCCGCCGTCCGCGGTGCGCCAGAGGTCACCGTCCGCGCCCCCGACGAGCAGGACCGCGGGGTTCAAGGGGTGCACGGCGGCTGAGCGGGGCGCGCCGGGCGGGGCCAGCGTCGTCCACGTGAGCCCGCCGTCCGCGGAGGCCAGGAGGTTCTCCTCGCCGAGCGCGAGCCGGGTCTTCCCGCGGCCCTGGACCCGCCGGCGCGCCGCGCCCCACGCGGCCGGGGCGTCGCCCACCCGCTTCCAGCTCAAGCCGCCGTCCGCGCTCTCGACGATGGAGGCCTCCGTCACGGCGCGCACCGCCTTGGCCGCCACGGACACGACCTGGCGGATCTTCTCGTCGCCGGGGAGCGCCACCGTCGACCAGGAGAGCCCGCCGTCGGCGCTGCGCAGGAGCCCCGCCTCGTCGCCGACGAGGAAGCTCGCGGCGTCCCCCGCCCCGACCAGCACCTGCCCCAGCGCCCCGAGGAAGAGCCGCCGGCCGAACCACATCGGGGCGTCCACCGCGAGGACGACCGCGCGTTGCGCCGTCGGGGGCAGCGCGACGAACGCGGGCTCGCCGATGGCGATCACCCGCCCGTCCAGCGTCGCCACGAACGCGCGCCCGTCCACGATGCTCGGGGCCCCCTCGACCGGCGCGCCGACGCCGAGCTGGAAGGTGGCCCGCCCCGTCCCGGTGTCGACCACGTGCACGACGCCGCCGGTGCTGCCGACGATCACGGCGTCGCCGGAGAGCGTCGGGGAGCTGCCGATGGCGGAGCCGGCGACGTAGGTCCACCGGGGCTTCCCGGTGCGCAGCGCCACCGCGTGGAGGGTGCCCGTGGAGGAGCCCACGTACACGCTGCCGCTCCCCGCCGCCGGGGAGGAGTCGAGGAAGCCGCCCGCGGTGTACTGCCACCGCGCCGCCCCGGTGACGGCGTCGAACGCCCGGAGCACGCCGTCCTTGGCGCCCACGATCGCCAGCCCGCCGGCGACCGCCACGGTGGCGCGCGACGCCCCACCCAGATCGGCGTCCCAGAGGGGCTTCCCGTCCGCCAGCGCCCACGCCCGGAGCTTCCGGTCCGCGGTGGCGAGGTACACCCGCCCGTCCGCCACGGTAGGGGCGCCCTCGGCGGCGCCGTCGAGGGTCTTCTCCCAGACGGACGTGCCGTCGGCGGAGCGGACCACCCGCACGACCCGATCGAGCCCCTGGTAGACCACGAACCCGTCGCTCACCGCGGGCGCGCCGACGATGCGGCCGCGCGCCACGGCCTGGTGCCACCGCACCGCGCCGCTCCCGAGCGTGAGCGCCCAGAGCCCGCCCGCGCCATCCACGGCGTAGACGTCCTGCCCATCGACCGTGGGGGGCGCCGCCACGGGCCCGCCCAGCGCCACGTCCCAGAGCGGCGCGCCCTCGACGGTGAAGGCGCGCAGGTGGCCGTCCGCGGTGCCCACGAGCACGACGCCCGCGGACACGACGGGGCTCATCGGCCAGAGGAGGCGGTCGCCCACCCGCCGTTGCCACGCGATCCGGTTGTTGACCAACGTGGAGCCGTCCCCCACGCCGGTGCGCGCCATGTCCCCGCGAAACGTGGCCGCGAACGTGAGCCCCGCCCAGACGAGGAGCCACATCAGAGGGTCCGGAACGTCTTGCCGAAGTCGGCGCTGATCACGACCCCGTGCTGGGTGCCGATCGCGATCATCACGCGCTCGGGCTTGCCCTCCGACGGCACGATGAGGCGGTAGCTCACGGTCTCGGGTGGGAGCTGGCCGATCTTCTTGAAGGTCTCGCCGTCCCAGAGCCCGGTCTGCCGGCCGCGCGTCAGGAAGAAGACGCTCCCGTCCTCGAGCTGGATGTTCTCCGCGATGTCGAGCCCGCGCTCCTCCGCGGCCTTCTGGAGCTTGAGCGGCAGGTCGAGGCCGATCGCCCGCGCGACGGTCACCCACTCGCCGAACCGGCTCCCCGCGAGGCCGAGGGAGTGCGCGGCGTACTCGCCCGTGCGCGAGCGGCAGCTGATGTGGCCCCGGATCGACCACGACGACGGGCGGCCGTACCACTCGCGGATCTCGTCGGCGGTGGGCTCCGCCAGGAGCAGCCCCTCCTCGCCGGAGTGGATGCGCACCTTCGCGTTGAGCGGGAGCGGCGCGTCGCAGGCGACGTCGTCCTTGCCGATGCCGCTGGCGCGCACGCTCGGGACCGGCTTCCGCTCCCAACGTTGGCCCTTGTCGGTCCAGACCTGGAGGCCCTCGCCCTGCACCCACGCCCAGATCCCGTCCGGCGCGATCATCGCGCTCGACACCGACTTGCCCGTGAGGCCCACCGGCGTCCAGCTCTTGCCGGAGTCGGTCGTGAGGAACATGCCCTCGGGGCCGTGGATGACGCCGCGCTGCATTGAGTACATGAAGCTGACTTCGTCGATGCGCATGTTGGCGAAGCGGTCGTTCTTCACCATCGCGCCGTCCTCGGCCGCCCAGATGACCTCCGCGCTGGCGGTCCCGACGACGAGCGTGGGGTTGGCCGCGGTGTAGAGGACCGAGCGGACATCCGCCTTGCTGACACGCGTGGGCTCGCCCCAGGTGGCCCCGCCGTCCGCGGTGCGGACCACCTTCCCGTCCTCGCAGCCGACCGCGACGTTCTCGGACTGGAGCGGGTGCACGGCCACCGCGTGGACCACCTTGCAGCCGGTCTGCATCGGCTGCCAGCTCGCGCCGGCGTCGGAGGTGCGCCAGAGGCCCGCGCCCACCGCCGCGGCCCAGACCGTGTCGGGGTTGACGGGGTCGAGCGCGAGGCGCCGCACGTAGGTGGCCCCCGCCGCCTGGCCCGCGGGTGCCCAGGTCTTCCCGGCGTCCGGGCTGCGGTACACGCCGTCGCCCCAGGTCGCCGCCCAGAGCACGCCGGTCCCCGAGGCGTCCACCACGAGGTCCTCGATCGCGGAGCCGGGGAGCCCGGTCGACGCCTGGAAGGTCCATCCGAGGTCGTCCGAGCGCCACATCTTGCCGCTGCCGGACGCGGCGTAGACCCGCATGGGGGCGGCGGCGTCGAATTGCACGACCGACACGGTGCCGTCGTCGATGCGGGAGATCCAGCCCTCGGCCGCGCTCTTCCACATCCACGCGCCCCGCGCGGCGCGGAACACCACCCCCGTCCCCGTCGGCTCCTCGGCGATGTCGCGGACGTAGCCCTCCTCGATGCCCCGGTAGACGGTCCAGGCGCGGCCGTCGGTCGACGCCAGGGCGCCGCCGCCGTCGAGCGTCGCGATGACGAGCCCCTTCGGCGTCTCGCGGAGGCGGAGCACGTCGGCCTGCTTGAAGTTGGTCCGCAGGGCATCTTCGAAGGCTGGAACCGAGAGGTCACCCTTCAGGAGGGTCCCCGCGTTCGCGCACACGGCGTCGGTGCCGGAGAGCGGCGAGATCGCCGCGCACCGCACCTCCTTGCGGGCCCACTGGGTGCCGGACTGCACCCAGATCTCGCCGCGCTCGCCGTAGCGCGCCACGAGCCGCTCGCCGTCGTCGAACAGGATGCGGGTGAACCGCTCGGACCCGCCGACCTTGTCGGGCGAGAGCTCCGTCCACATCCGCCCGCCGTTGGTCGAGCGGTAGGCGTTGTGGGCGCTCAACGCCACGAGGGTCTGGGTGTTCTGGGGGTCGACCCGGAGGTCCATCACGTCCGGGTCCTTGAGCCACGCGTTTCGCGCCTCCCAGGTCTTCCCGGCGTCCGCCGAGGCGTATACCCCCGTCCCCGTGGCGGCGTACACGATGTCGGTGTTGCTCGGGTCGCGCGCGTAGGCCCGGGCGGGCTCCGGCGGCCGCCACGACACGCCGTGCAAGACCTGCCAGCGCCCGTCCACCCACTCGATGCGCGCGGCGTCGTCCGCCCAGGTGGCGCCGCCGTCGACCGAGCGCCGTGCCTTGCCAGCCTTGAACCGGGCATAGAGCACCCCGGGGCTCGCGGGGTCGAAGAGCAGCGCGTGCTCGGCGGAGGAGCCGTCGCCGCGCACGCCGTCGATGTCGAACGCGATGGCGCGCCAACCGTTGCCCGCCTTGTAGCTGACGTAGAGGTTGCCGGCCGAGAGCGCGAACCAGCGGGAGGGATCGCCGGGGTCCACCACGATGTCGGCGAGCACCTGCCCGCCGCCCTCCTTCTTGCGGGACTCCCACACCCCTTCCTGGTCGTCCGCGTGGGCGGGGGACGAGGACGAGAGCAGCGCGACCAGGGACAACGAGAGCATGGGGAGCCTCCGCGGGGGGACGGTCAGGAAAGCGCGCAACGCTACTCGAGCAGGCGGCGATGTCCAATCCGGATCGGCCTCCGGGGCGGGGGAACGCGCGCGCGCGCGGCGTCCCGATGCCGTCCCCGTGGCCTGCTCCCCACTGTTCGACCGGGTCGAACAAGCCACGCCGCGGGAGCGACATCGGGAGCGGACGTTGCGCGCGCGGGGGGCCCGGGCGTGGCCGGACGACGAGCGCTGGCAGCTCTCCGGGGCGGGGGGCGCCCATGGTGTCACCGGCGGGGCGGACGTCGGTCGTTCGTCGGCGTTGCGTGCTCCCGGTGTCTGCACGAGAAGTCGTCACGCGTCTCACAGGTACGGCGGCGCACGCCATCGGGCTGTGCGGCTGCCAAGGAGCGCTGGATCGGGACCCACTCCCGACCAGCGGCGATGTCCCAATCAAGGGCCTGGCCCCGCAGGAGCCCACCATGAAGTGCAATGTTGGAACCACCCCGTCTTCCAAGGCGGCCACCCGCGGGGGCGATCGGCTCGCGCGGCTCCTCGGCGGCTTCGCGTTGGTCGCGGCACCGGGTGTGGCGCTCGCCTCCATCGTGATCGGGAACCCCGTCCACGGCGAGGCCACCGCCCCCGACGAGTCCATCGTGCTCACGATGGACGCGCCCGTCGCCGGGTGGATCCCGGTGCGGTGCGACGGCACCAACGCCGGGTTCTTCCCCGTCCACCAGGTGGTGGACCTCGTCGCCGAGGGCGGCTTCCCGCTCCCCGCGGGGACGTGGTGCCGGATCGACGCCGTGCTCGAGGGGCCCGTGGCCGTCGAGACCGAGGCGGGCACCGACCTCGTCTACACCTCGGTGATCCGCCTCCTCGAGGACCCCGTCATCACCGGGTACAAGCTCCGGGTGTCGGGCGACTCCGGCTGGCTCGTCGCCAACGTCGACGACGGGTAGCACGGGGGTGGGAGGTGCCATCCGCGGGGGGATCCCCTCCGCGGGTGGCACGCTCCGTTTTGGCAGACACACAACGGGTGGATGCTACGGGGTGGTGAGCGCGAAGGAGGTGGTGACCGGCACCGCCTGCAACCCGAGGACATAGACGGTGTCGCACGGACCGCGCTCGAGCGCCCGCTCGTGGATCCAAGCCAGGAGCTCGTCCATCTTCGTCGCGACCTCCCCCAACATCTCGCGCGGCATGGCTTGGAACATCAGCTTGTAGTTCCGGTCGTCACGCGGGACGTTCTTCGTGTCGATGCCCCAGAAGTAGTGCCGCAGCGCCTGGTGGTGGGCTGCGAGCATGCGGCGGCGCCGCTCGTCGGCGGAGTCGGTGGCGTCGAACCACAACATGCCCTCGGCGACGCGCGTGTAGCGCCCATCCGCCTCCCGCAGCAGACCGCTCTCCACGAGCCACGCGAGGGCCTCGTGCACTTCCTCGGGGGAGACCACCGGCAGGAAGCGCGCGGCGAGCGCCGTGGGGTCCGCCGGCGCCCCGCACTCCATCGCCTCGTACACGACCCCCGCCACCCAACGGTCGATGAGCCCCTCGATGGCGGGCGTCTCGTCCCGGCCGTCCGCCATCGTCGTGATGAGGCGGATCTCCTTCCACGCGGCGCGCTCCTCCGCCTCGTACCGCTCGGCCCCCACGAAGTCCCGCGCCTTGCGCCGCTTCCGCTTCTCGCCCTCCGCGGTGTCCATGCGCACGAGCGCCTCGAAGTAGCGCTGCCCCACCGGCGGCAGCTCCATGAGCACCCCGAGGAGGCCGATGAACACGGGGTTGGCGGCCCGCCGGCGGGTCAGCGACAGCATCTCCGACACATGCCCCAGCGCGAAGCCGGTCTTGTCTGCCACCCAACGCAGGCTCCGCTCCCGACGGAGCGGGCGCCACTCCGCCACGGCCTCCCGCCAGTCATCGAAGGCCAACACGTTGAAAGGCTCGGGCTCCCGCATTCCGTCTCTCCTCGCTGCTCCGACGACGGCCCCGTATTCCGGTTGCGGGCCGACGGTCTGCGTTGGCTGGGCCGCGTGGGCGACACCCCGCCCCCACGGAGGTAGAAGCGCCCCGTGCGCGTCCTGCTCGTCGACCACTACGACTCGTTCACCTGGAACCTCGCCCATGGGCTCGCGGCCACCACGGGCGCGCTCCCGGACGTGATCGCGCACGACGACGCCCGGCTCCTCGACCTGGGCTGGGCCGCCTACGACGCCGTCGTCCTCTCCCCGGGCCCCGGCCGCCCGGAGCGCCCCGCGGACGCCCGCTACAGCGCCCAGGCCCTCCAACCGGGCCGCCCGCCCGTGCTCGGCGTGTGCCTCGGCATGCAGGTGATGGCCCACCACGCGGGCGGGCGCGTCGTCCATGCGCCCTCGCCGCGGCACGGGAGGCTCTCCCCCGTCGCGCACGACGGCACCGGGCTCTTCGCGGGCGTGCCGGCGCAGGCGTCGTTCGTCCGCTACCACTCGCTCGCGTGTGTCGACCTCCCGGACACCCTCGTCGCCACGGCGTGGACCGAGGACGCGGACCGCGTCGTCATGGCGCTCCACCACGCCACGCTCCCCTGGTGGGGCGTGCAGTTCCACCCGGAGTCGATCGAGAGCGCGTTCGGGGCGCGGGTCCTGGCGAACTTCCTGGGGTTGGCGGCGGGATGGCGGCGGTCGGGCGGAGCTCGCGCGGTGGATGGGAAGGTCGACGGTGCCGCCCCCGCCCCCGCCCCCGCCCCCGCCTCACCGCCCCTGGATCAGCTCCACCTTCCGCCCGTCCGGGTCCTCGACGAACGCGATGACCGTGCTCCCGTGCTTCATCGGGCCGGGCGGCCGCGGTACCGGCACGCCCTCCGCGGCGAGCGCGGCGCACGTCGCGTAGATGTCGTCGACGCCGATGGCGAGGTGGCCCCAGGCGTCGCCGAGGGTGTAGGGCTCGGCCTGGTCCCAGTTGTGGGTCAGCTCCAGGACGGCGCCGGCAGCCTCGTCCTCGTAGCCGACGAACGCGAGCGTGAACCGACCGCTGGGGTAGTCGCTCTTGCGGAGGAGCCGCATGCCGAGGAGGCGGGTGTAGAAGTCGAGCGACCGGTCGAGGTCGCGGACACGGACCATGGTGTGGAGGAGGCGCATGGGGGCTCCTAACCGCGGGCCGACGGGTCGCTGGCCGACGGCGTCGTGCGCAGCACGTGCACCTGGGAGACGCGGAGCTGCGCGCAGGCCGTCAGAACCATCCTCCCGGCGATGCCAGGAACACGGCTCCGAGGTACGAATCGATCGTCTCGAACTCGGTGATGCCGACCCCACCGATGGCCAGGTCGGGCACGCCGTCCCCGTCGAGGTCCGTGCCGCCCGTGACGACGGAGCCGGCGGAATACGCGCTGCCGCGATCCAGGATTCGCGAGGAGACCTCGTGTACGTCGAGGGCGCCGGGGGTGATCGTCGTGACCACGTAGGCCGTGCCCGAGTAG
Source organism: Pseudomonadota bacterium (assembly GCA_030684355.1). Classification (GTDB taxonomy): domain Bacteria; phylum Myxococcota_A; class UBA796; order UBA796; family SXON01; genus CAJBVW01. Next base: position 9,251 of record JAUXTN010000220.1, on the reverse strand, counting down.
GTGCGGCCGGCCCACGAGTAGCCCACTCCCACGATCAGGTCGGGCCGGCCATCCGCGTCGATGTCGCCCGCTCCCGCCACGCTCACGCCCACGCCTCCGTCCAGCCCCGACGCGTCGAGGCGCGTCGGGGCGTCGGCCGCCGCGATCGTCCCGCTGGTACCGCCGGTGTAGAGGTACACGACACCGTAGCCGCCACGCGAGGTGAGGAGGTTCGGCGCCGTGATCGCCACGTCCGCGAGTCCGTCCCCGTCGAGGTCGCCCGGTCCGGCGACCGCCTGTCCCGCGCTCCCAGCCGAACCCGCCTCTCCCGTAATCCGGGCATCGGCGTCGGCGAGATCGAGCGTGCCGCGCAGGGGGCCATGCACGATCCAGGCGGCCCCGTCGGGACGGTCATAGTTGCACGCGCCGCTCGCGCCGATGACCAGGTCGTCGAGACCGTCGCCGTCCACGTCCCCGGCGCGCGCCAGGGCCTCGCCCGCGCAGAGCTGATCCGCTTCGCCGACGAGCAGAGCGTCGGCCTCCGCGAGGTCCACCTCGCCGACTCGGGGGGCGGCGAGGACATAGACCACGCCGCGATGATCCTGGACACTGGGCGCGCCCACGGCGATCGCGCTGCCGGTCCCCAACACGGTCCCCGCGTCGGCGACGGCCGAGCCGGCGTAGCCCGACGGCGTGCTCCCGAAGAGGTGGGTCGAAACGTCGGCAAGCGAGCTCACCTCGGCGGGACGATCGAGGACGTAGACCATCCCGAGTCCACGCGCCGCGCCCTCCCATCTCGGCGCGCCGACGAGGAGCTCGTCCAGCCCGTCGCCATCGCTGTCACGCAGGAAGGCGACGGCCTCGCCCGCGAGGGACTCGGCGTCAGCCCCTTCGATACGCTGGCCCGCGTCACCAAACGTGGACTCGCCGCTCGGGATCCCCTCCATGAGGTAGATACGCCCGGAGTAGGCGCCGTTCGGATGGGCGTGCGGGAGCCCGATCACCAGCTCGCCGTTGCCATCCCCGTCGGTGTCCCCGCCCATGGCCAGGGACATCCCGATGTAGGGCAGCGACGAGAAGAGCACCTGGTCGGGGCTCTCCCCCACGAGGCGCGGGAGCGCGTCGAGGTCCAAGACGACGTTCCCTCCGCACCCAAGATCGGTGAGGCCGTCGCAGTCGTTGTCGAGGCCGTCCCCACACACCTCGGTGCCGCCCGGGCGCGCGTCCGCCGCGTCGTCGTCGCAATCCTCGTCGGACGCGACCGTGCCCGCCGGCGCGGTGCACCCGAGGACGGGGTCCCCGTACCCGTCGCCGTACCCGTCGCCGTCCGCATCGACGTAGAAGGGGGTGACCTCGGGCGCGTCCTCGTCGAAGTCGCCGTCGCAGTCGCTGTCGACGCCGTCACACGTGTCCTCCGGCGCCCCCGGGAACACGGCGGCGTCGGTGTCGTCACAGTCGCGAAAGTCCGTCGTCGCCCCGTCGGGGGCCTCGCACGCGACGATCGCCCCCGCCTGGCCCCCGAACCCGTCCCCGTCGGCATCGACGTACCAGACGCGCAGGTCGGGCGAGGCGTCGTCGGCGTGGCCGTCGCAGTCCTGGTCGACGCCGTCGCAGGCGTCGTCCGGCGCGCCCGGGAACACGGTGGGATCGCCATCGTCGCAGTCCTCGGCGGACCACGCGCCGTCGCCATCGGCGTCCACCGGGGAGGGGCCCACCTCGCCGGCCGTGCAGGCGAGGAGCAACGTCAGGAGCGGCATTCGAACATGCTATGCTGCGGCGTGCCGTTCGGATTGATCTTCCTCGCGCTCCACGGATGTGCCGACGCGGGTGGGGACTCAGCGCCTCCGGCGGAGCCCGATTGGTCGTTGGCCGGCTGTGTGGTCGCGTCCGAAGCGACCACGAGCGTGGATGGGGGCTACGCCACGACCTCGCAGTGCTCCGGTACCCTCGTTGGGGATGCCTGGGAATACGAAGCTTGGCAGCTGCTCACCTGGGACTGTCTCGGAGACGACGGACGGACGCACGCGGAGGCCGCCGCGTGGACGCCCGAGGGCTGCGAGACCGCCTACTCGTCGGAGTGGGCGTATCCTTCGGGGTACCGCTCGTCCCTCACCCGAGCGGCCTCCTGCGACGAGCACGGCAACTTCCTCGAGCAGGAGGAGACGACCACGTACGTGCCGGTGGAGGGCGCCCGCGACACATCCGTGACGCTCGCGCGGTACGAGAACAGCTACGACCGCGACGGGCAGCTCATCCTCCAGGTCGTCGAGGACGTGCCCCTCACCGAGCGGACCACGACACAGTGGTTCCACGACGACACGGGGCGCGTCGAGCGGTGGGAGAAGGAGCGCCTCATCGGCGCCGACACCTTCGCGGGCACCGGCTTCTACGACTACGACGGGGCCCTCCTCGTGGCGGTGCGCGAAGAGTGGGCCTGGGAGGGCCTGGAGTCCTCGGACACGACCACGTACGCGTACGACGACGCCGGGCGGCGGGTCTCCGAGACGGTCGACGACGGCGCCGACGGCGTGATCGACGTTGTGACGGACTACGGTTGGCTGGCGGACAGCCCCTGGGTCGCCACTGTCGAGACCGAGGTCGCGAGCGTCTGGCGGGAGCGCGACGAGCGCACCGCGTACACCTACCGCTGCCCCTGATCCACGGTCCCCGCGCCAGGGGCGCCGGAGGGCACCGCCCGCTCGGGGGCGGTGGCTCGGCCCGCACGGGCGCGCAGCGACCGGGCGCCGCCAGCCGAGGCGCCCTTGCGCCGAGCCCGGAGGAGACCCGACGCCGCCTGTCCGCAGGCGGCGGGGCGCCCGAACGGCGATCCCGGCTCGACCGGCCTACGCGACGCCGATCGCCTTGAGCCGCTCGTGCAGGAACTCGCGCGTCCGCACCGCCGGGGCGTCGCCACGCAGAGGCGTGAGCATCCAGTCCGGGTGCGGGTGGAGGAAGAACGGCATCGAGAGCCGCCCGCCGTCGCGCCCGCCCGGGTTCACGACGCGGTGCGTGGTGGCGGGGAGGCGGCCGCCGGTGAGGAGCTGCATCATGTCGCCGGTGTCGCACACCATCACGTCGGGCGGCACGTGGACGGGCATCCAGACGCCCTCGCGCGTGAGGAGCTCGAGCCCGGGCTTCGTCGAGACGGGGAGCACCGTGAGGAGGTTGATGTCCTCGTGCGCCGCGGCGCGCAGGGCCCCGCCGGGCACGCCGCCGCCGAGCTCCGGGTAGTTGATGAGCCGCAGCACGCTGTTGCCGTCGGTCACCATCTGGCGGAAGTAGGACGTCGGCTGGCCAAGGTACTCGGCGACGCCCTCGAGCAGCGCGTTGGCGAAGCCCTCCATCCGCGCGAAGAGCGAGTCGAAGAGGGGGCCGAACTCGGGCACCTCGGCGGGGTGGCGGTTCGCAGGCACGTCCCCGGAGAGGCGGCCGGGGTGGTCCGCCGGGAGGGTCCGGCCGACGTGCCAGAACTCCTTCAGGTCGGGCACCTGCGTGTCCTTGGCGTGCTCGACGCCGAACGAGGTGTAGCCGCGCTGGCGGCCGTCCTCGGGGGTCTCGTAGCGGCGCTTCGTGTCGGTGGAGAGCGCGAACACGCGCCGGGCGACGGCGTAGGCCTCTTCGAGCGTGGCGGCGTCGATGCCGTGGCCCGAGACGGCCACGAAGCCGAACCGCTCCAGGCCGGCGCCGAGGGCCTCTACGAACTCGGCGCGGGCGGCCTTGTCGGTGCCTGTGTACGCGGTCAGGTCGACGACCGGGATCGTTCCGGACATGAGGCCTCCATCGGAAGGGGCGCGGGGGTATCACGCTCGCCTCGCGTCTGGCGGCCGCGGGGCGGCGGGGCGGATAGGGGGCGCGGCCGGGCCCACGGATTGTCGGCCCCGAAGGAACATCATGGTCGTCCCCCCGATGCGCGGAAAGGTGATCCTCCTCACCGGCGCCACCTCCGGTATCGGTCGGCAGGCCGCCGTCGCGCTGGCGCCCTCGGGCGCGACCATCGCGGTGGTCGGCCGCGACCCCGCCCGGACCGAGGCCCTCGTCCAGGAGCTCCGCGCCGTCAATCCACAGGTGGAAGGGCTCGTGGCGGACCTCTCGTCGCAAGCGGAGGTGCGTCGGGTCGCGGAGGAGGTGCTCGCGCGGTACGACCGGCTCGACGTGCTCGTCAACAACGCCGGCGCGCTCTACACCACGCGCGCGGAGACCGTCGACGGCATCGAGCGCACCTTCGCGCTCAACCACCTCGCGTACTTCCTGCTCACGACGCTCCTGCTCGACCGCCTGCGCGCGAGCGCCCCGAGCCGGGTGGTGAGCGTGGCGTCGGATGCCCATCGCCGGGGCAAGATGCGCTGGGATGACATCGGGATGCGTAACTACACGGCGCAGGGCTGGGGCGCCTACGGACAGTCCAAGCTCGCGAACATCCTCTTCACGCGGGAGCTCGCGCGGCGGTTGGCCGGCACCGGCGTGACCGCCAACTGCCTGCACCCCGGCTTCGTCGACACCGGGTTTGCCCGGAACAACGGCCCGATCGCGCGCCTGCTCATGATGCTCACCCGGCCGCTCCAGCGCCGCGCGGAGGACGCCGCGGAGACCGTCGTGTGGGCCGCCACCGCCGCGGAGTGCGCGAACAGGACCGGCCAGTACTTCAAGGACTGCAAGCCCGCGAAGACCTCGAAGGCCGCCGAGAGCATGGAGGACGCCGCGCGGTTGTGGGCGTTGAGCGAGCAGATGGTGGCGCGGTCGGCCTGAGGCTTCGTGGGCGCGTCCCCGGCCAGGGAGCCGGACCGGAAATCCCTCCCGTCGCCCGCTGGACGCCTCCGGCGCCGGCTGCGCCCCGGCCTCGATTACAGGCCTCGGGCCTGCGCACTCGGCCGAAACACAGCCGGCATCCGGATGCGCCTCAGCGGACTCGGTCCGGGATTCCCGGTCAGGCTCCGCGCCGGGGCCGGGTCTCCTCTGGGCAGCGCGCTTCGCGCTCGGTTGGCACGTCGGCGGCCCGCCGCCGGGTGCCGAACCGCGCCTCCCGCTGGTCGGCGCGCCCGCCGGGCCCCTCGCGCGGAAGACGCGACGGCTCGGTCGCTCCCCCGATCAGTGGCCGCGCACGCGCTCCACGAGGCCCCACAGGTTCGGGCTGAACCCCGCCCCCGCCGTGGTCGCCGCCGCGACACGCTCGGCCTTGTGCGTCGCGAGCGGCGCCGCGCGCTCCACGAGGTGCACGGCGCATCCGAGCGCGGAGGGGAGCGCCAGGTCGAGCTCCCAGATGTCGCCGCAGAAGATCGTGGACGCGGGGCCGGCGGGGTCGGCACCCCACACCCGCGCCATCGCGTCGAAGAAGGCGCCGCGCCGGAGCCAGACGGGGCGGGCGAGGCCGACGTTGCCGACGAAGTCGGGGAGGGCGTCGAAGGCGGCGCGGGCGGGGCCGTGCTCGGTGGCGGGGCGGACGCCGAACTTGCGGGCGCCGCCGTAGACCTGGATGGCGTCGCGGACCTTCCGCTCCAGCGCGAGCGCGTCCAGCCGCCGGTCGATCTTGTCCCCCGCGGAGTTGGAGATGACGGCGAGCGTCGCGCCGGTCGCGTGGAGGGCGGTCAGGGCCTCCTCCACCTCGGGGCGGAAGGGGGCGGAGGGCGCGTCGTAGAGCTGCTTGTAGAGGTGGTAGGGCAGCTCGCGCAGGACGTCGGTCTCGCCGGGCGCGACCTTGGGGTGCTCGAACGACGCGAGCACTCGCGACGCCACCGCCGAGGCGAGCGTGTAGGGGTCGGCGTCCGCGGGGCAGGCCTCGTAGCCCTCGAGCATCCACGCGAGGTGCGGGGAGCCCAGGCGCACGGCGGCGAGCGTGCGGTCCCACGTCTCCGCGTGGGCCTCGCCGACCGCCGCGAGGAACCCGGTGCGGAACCGCGAGAGGAACACGTCGGTGACGTGCTCGGGCGCGGTGAGCGTGCCGTCGAAGTCGAGCAGGACGTAGCGGACGGTCATGGGAGCTCCGGGGCCTGGGCGATGGGCGCGAACCCTACCACAGGGTCGGGGCGGGGCGGGCGGCCTTTTCCGTGGTTGGCCCTACGTCGACGCGAGCTCGCCCCACCGCGCTTTCACCAGGTTCAGGGCGGCGCCTTCGTCGCGCGCGCGCAGCCAGGCGGCGCCCTCGTGGAGCGCGGACCGCCAGTCGTCGCCGCGCATCGCGAGCGCGGTGGCCCGCGAGCACGCGGCGTCCGCCACCACGTAGGGGAGGCCGAGCGCCATGCCGATGCGCAGGCCCGCGCGCGCGTCGACCTCGGCGGCGCCCCAGCTCTCCCGCGCGAGGGAGAGGCCCGCCGAGAGCGAGCGTGCGCCGGCGCCGAGCACGCCGTCTCCAAGGCGCTCGGCGGACTCGGCGAGCTGGCCGCTGTCGGGGTAGCCGAGCTTCAGGAGGAGGCCCCCGGCCGCGAGGAGCACGCGGCCCTCGAGCTCCGGTGGCGCCGACACGATCGCGGCCTCGAGGAACCCCCGGGCAGACGGCCCGCGGCCCACCGCGGCCTCGGCCTCGGCGCGCACGTAGAGGTCGGGGAGCTCCGGTGGGGAGGGCTCGGTGTCCAGCAGCAGCGCGGCGAGGGAGGCGACGGCGCTCTGCCGCGCGAGGTCGGCGGTGGAGCGCACGGCGAGCGTCTCCGCGGAGATCGCGCGCACCTGCTCCTCGTCCTCGGTGCCGACGAGGCGCTGGAGGGCCTCGCCGGCCTTGTAGAGGCGGCGGGCGGCGCGGCGCAGCACCCGCTCGGCCTCGCCGAGGATGCCGGCCACGGCGGGGATCTCGGCGTGCGGCGCCACGGCGACGCCGGCGGCGGCGACCTCCACGAGCGCGCCGCCGATGGCGCCGAGCAGGAGGTTCATGCTCTCGAAGAGGGCGGACAGGTCCCCCGCGGCGATGCCGGGGCCGTCGGGCGCCGCGGCGCCGGTGAAGCGGGCGAGCACGGCGTCGAGGGCATCGGCGGCGGGGTCTGCGCGCGGGGGGCGCACGGGGCGGGCCCAGAGGTCGACGAGGGGGAGGGGGTCGAGCCGGGCGGCGGTGGTGAGCGCCAGGAGGGCCGCGGGGTGGCCGCCGAGGACGAGGTCGACCTCGCCGGGGGTCACGTTGGCGCCGAGGACGGCCTCGAAGAGCGCGGTCGCGGAGAGGCCGCCGGCCTCCGCCACGGTGACGGCGACCTGCTCGACGCGCGCGCGGGCCCGCGGATCCGCGAGGACGTCGAGCAGCGCGGCCCACCCGGGGGGGAGGCTCGCGAGGGTGACCTCGAGGAGCGCGAGGGCGCGGGCGGTGGCACCCGCAAAGCCGGCCGCGGGGGGAAACACGGGCTCGCCGGCGCCGGTCGCGGCGCGCGCGAGGAGGACGGCGTCGAGGCCGTCGCCGTGGAGCGCCACGAACCGGAGCATGGCGCGGGCGCGGCCGAGGGCGTGGTCGAGCCCGCTGGCGTCGACGAGGGCCTCGGGGTCAAAGCCCGCGCGCGCGAGCAGCCGGGGGCGACGAAGGCCGCGCGCGAGCACGCTGGGGCGCCAGGTCGCGTCACCCAGGGCTTCGAGCGCCTCGGAGAGGTCGATGGCGTCGGGCTCGTCGGGGTCCCCACCCGCCTCCGCCTCCGCTTCCAGCTCGCCGTCGTCCTCGTCGGGGTCCGGCAGGACGGGCATCGGGCGCCAGCCCGCCGCGGTGGCCTCGACGGCCTCGACCTCGTCGTCGTCGTCTCCGCCGAGCATGCGCCCCATCGCCCAGGGCGGCTGCCCGCCGCCACCCCCGCCGCCGCCGGTCGAGAACGAGGGCAGGACGTGCTCGATCTCGCCGGCCTCCTTCTCCTCGCCCTCCTCCTCCAGCTCCTCGTCTTTGAGCTCGTCGAGCGCGAGGTCGCCTTCTTGCGCGGAGGTGGTGTCGGTCGCGCGGTTGAGGAGCCCGGCGATCGCGGCGTTCCCCATCGACGGCTGGAGCCGCGCGGCAAGCTCGGCGTCGAGGCCCTCGGCCTCGCCCCGCTGCTCGAGCGCGCGCTTCTGCTCGTCGAGCTTCTGGAGCTGGGCTTCGAGCGCGGCGCGGTCTTTCGGCTCGACGAGCGTGCGCGCGTCTGCAGCCTTGCCGTCGGGAGCCTTGCCGTCGGGGCGCCGTTGGTGGGTTGTCGCCATCGGAGGGAGCCTATCCCCGGCGAGCCCGCGCGCCGCGCCCGGGTCCACGCGTGCGTGCCGCGCCCCGCGTTGCGCCCGCACGTGGATCGGCGGGTGCGTGCTACCATCCTCGCCCGAGGCCCTCCCCCCGCATGCCTTCGCTCGTCGGCTACACACGCACCGGACGGATCCAGCTCGGCCCCGGCTCGGATCTCGTCGAGATGCAGGGCCCCGACGGCGCCCGGCACACCGGGATCGTGTTCCACCCGGAGTACCGGAGCCACAACGCGATCAACGCCGCGCTCGGCGTCGTCCTGTCCTTCCTCGAGTCGCCCATGGTCTCGGGGCTCACGGATCTCGGCGCCTACGACCTCGGCGAGTCGAGCTTCGTCTACCCGACCGGGCAGGCGTGGTCGGTGGCCGAAGTGGTGCGGACCCTCGCGGACCTCGGCGAGGTCGGCGGCGTGCGCGCGGGCGTCGAGCTCATGGCGCAGGCCGGGCAGGTCCTCGTGGAGGCCGCGGAGACGGGGGAGGGGGCGGGGGTCTACTCCCACGGCGGGCTCACGCCGTGGCGCGTCATGCTCGACGCCGAGGGGCGGGTGCAGATCATCGGCCACGCGCTGCCGCAGGTCGAGATCCTCACCTTCCACGAGCAGCCGGACCGCATCCCGCGGGAGGACGCCTTCCGCTACTGCCCGCCGGAGCGGATGGAGTCCCGCCGGGAGAACTTCTCGTCCGACCTCTTCGGGCTGGGCCTCGTCGCGTTCGAGGTGATGTGCGGAAAGCCCGTCTACGACGGCCTCGTCAACGACATCCGCGCGAAGGCCGCGCGGGGCGAGACCAGCCGGCGCATCCACCAGTTCCGGGAGTTCCTGCCGGAGACCGTGCGCACCCTGCTCACGACGACCCTGCGGCCCGACTTCCGCGACCGCTTCGGCGCCGGCGAGGAGTTCTTCGCGGCGGCCAAGGCGGCGCTCAACGACCGTGCCGTCCAGGGCGTCGGGCTGCGCGAGATGATGCAGCGCGTCATCCGCCAGCAGCCGCGCGCGCGCCAGGAGCTCGATCCCGGCAAGACCTCGATGCTCTCGAAGGACGAGCTGCGGAAGATGATGGACGACGAGGACGCGCCCGCGCCGGCGAAGCCGCAGCGCGCCGCCTTCGCGCCC
>JAUXTN010000215.1 GCA_030684355.1 Pseudomonadota bacterium | reverse complement strand
GCCCGGACCGGCCGGGCGCGGCGCCCGGCCGCCCGCCGGGCCCCTCGCGCGCGTGGTGTCGGGCAGCCACGCAGCCCCATCGACCCTGCGGTACCCTGCGGCCCCTACCGGTGACGACGATGCTCCCGACGCCCGCCGCCGACCCCACCGGCACTCCGACGCCGCCGCGGGTCTGGACCGTGTTCCTCGCGCTCTTCCTCGGCGTGGTCGCCAACCTCCTCGGCGCCGTGCTCGTCGGCTTCCTGATCGTGACCGTATGGACGGTCGTGCGGTTCGCGGAACATGGCGCCGCGCCGTCGACCGTGATCGCCGAGCAGGTCGGGGCGCTGATCGAACACCCGGGCTTCAAGGGGGCCCTCTACGCCGGCGGCTCGGTCGCGACGCTCCTGGTCGCGTTGTCCGCCGCGTACAAGAGCCCCACGCCGCTGCGCGTGCGCCTCGCGCTGGGGCCGGATCGCTGGGGCGGCCGTGCGCTCGCGTACCTGGCGGTGTCCGTGGGCGCGCTCGCGTGCGGCCAGGCCGCGGCGATGCTCGCCACACTCGCGGGCGCGGGCTCCGATACGCTCGAGAACTTCGACGCCCTGATCCGCGCGGCGCCGGCCGGCTGGCTCGTCGTGCTCGCGATCCCGGTGGTCGTCCTCGCGCCGCTCGGGGAGGAGCTCTTCTTTCGTGGCTACGTGCAGACCCGCCTGTGCGCGCGCTGGGGCGCGCCTGCGGGCGTCGCGGCGGCGTCGGTCGTCTTCGGTCTCTTCCACGTCGATCCCGTGCACGTGTTCGTCACGACGATCCTCGGCCTGTTCCTCGGGTGGGCGAGCGCGCGCGGCGGCAGCATCCGAGCCACGATCGTGGCCCACGCGGTGAACAACCTCGTCGCGCTCGTCGGGAGCCGCCTCGGGCTCGAGGCACCCGCCGGGGCGGTCGCCTGGGGCGTGCTCGTCGGGTCCATCGGCCTCACGGCGGCGTGCGTGGCGTGGTTGCAGCGCGTGGAGAGGGCCCAGGCGTAGCGGGCCGCCGGCCGCGTTTGGCAACCCGTCAGGACGACCGGCTACGCCTGGCCCCCGGGCCCGGTCGCGCCTCGCGTCCCCCAGCGCCGCCCCACCTCGCGATCGCCGGTCCCCGACAGACAGGACGTGCGCCGTCCGCTCCGGCTATCTTCCCGCATGCTCCTCCCCCTCCTGCTCCTCTCCGCGTGTGACGCCGACAAGCCCGCGCCGGAACGTTCGCCCCGCTGCGACGCCTCCGTCGAGCTGTGCAACGGCGTCGACGACGACTGCGACGGGCAGATCGACGAGGACGCCGCGGACGCCTCCGCCTGGTTCGCGGACCTCGACGGCGACGGCTTCGGCGCGGGCGCGAGCGTCACCGTCTGCCCCGGCGCCGGCTGGGCCGCGGACGCCACCGATTGCGACGACACCGACGTCGCCACGTTCCCCGGCGCCGAGGACGTCCGCTTCGACGCCGTCGACCAGGACTGCGACGGCGCCGATCGCGACTGCACCGACGCCGGCGCCGTCTACACCGGCACCCTGTCCACCGGAGACGCCGACTACGCCGGCTTCTGCGACGCCTACGCGCGCATCGACGGCGACCTCCGGGTGGACGCCGCCACGACCGACCTCACCCCGCTCGCCTGCCTGTGCGAGGTCACCGGCACCGTCGAGATCTACGACAACCCCGGGCTCACGACGCTCGACGGCCTCGGCGGCCTCGCGCGCGCGCACTCGCTCCAGATCCTCCGCGCCCGGGCGCTCACCTCGCTCGAAGGGCTCACCAGCCTGCGCTCGCTCGACAGCCTCTACGTCGGCGAGAGCCGCTCCCTCGCGCGCCTCGGCGGCATGCGCCTCCACGGCGAGATGGCCTACGTCCGCATCCTCTCCTCCCCGGTCACCGACCTCGCGGGCCTCGACGACGTCGACACCATCGCCACCCTCGAGCTCGACGACCTCCCCGCGCTCACCTCGGTCGACGGCCTCGACGCGGTCGTCTCCATCGAGGACGCCGAGCTCATCGACCTCCCCGTGCTCGCCAACCTCGACGGCTTGCGCTCCCTGACCGTCGCCGGCACGCTCGCGTTCCACCGCCTCGACGCGCTCGCCGACGTGGAGGGCCTCGCGGCGCTCCTCTCCGTCGACAGCTTCACGCTCGCCACGGCGCCCAGGCTCGCCTCGCTGGCCCCGATGACCTCGCTGCGCCGCCTCGGCGTCGTCGCCCTCTACTGGAACGACACGCTGGCGGACATCACGCCGCTCGCCGCGATCCCCGCCACGGACGCGTCGGTGTACCTCGTCGACAACCCGCTCCTTGCCGACCTCTCGCCGCTCGACGGGCTCTCCCAGGCCGCGCTCCTCACCATCTCCGGCAACGCGGTGACGTCGATCGCGCCGCTCTGGAACCTCGGCTCGGTCGACGAGCTGGTGCTCGCGGAGGCCGTCGTCGACCTCTCGCCGCTCGGTCGCCTCTACGCCGCCGAGCACCTCGAGCTCCACGGCACGGCGGCCACCGACCTCACCGGCCTCGGCGGGCTCGCGCGGGTGGACACCCTCGTGCTCGACGGAAACCCGAACCTCGCGGACCTCTCGGCGCTCTCGAACGTCCAGGTCGACGCGGTCGCGCTCTACGACAACGACGCGCTCACCGACCTCACGGGGCTCGTCGGGGTGCGCGGCGGGGTGACGAGGTCCCTCGAGCTCCTCGGCAACGACGCGCTGGTCACGCTCGACGGCCTCGGCACGTTCGGGGAGCTCGCGAACCTGATGATCACCGACAACACCGTGCTCGCCGACGTGTCCGCGCTCGATGCGCTCACGACGGTGCAGGACAACCTCTACGTCACGGGCAACCCGGCGCTCCCGGCGAACGACGTGGCGGACTGGTGCGCGCGGTACCAGCCGCTCGGCTACTGCGAGATCGAGGCGAACGGGCCGTAGCCGGGGCGGCTTGCGCACTGCCTGACGATCCGTTCGGGGTCGGCGCCAAACCTCCGGGCGCGTCCCCCGGGCGAGGCGCCCGGCGGTCGGTCCCTTGCAGGCTCGGCCTTCGGCCTCGGTCGGGTGCGCGCGGACGCGCCCCCGGACCGGCCGCAGAGCCGGCCGCCTTCCAGGCACCTCGCGCACCAGCGCCCGCCCGCGTGGCGCCCCGCGAGCCCCCCGTGCCTACCTCACGGACGGAGGGCGCGACATGTGGCCATGGGTGTTCGGGGCGGCGTTCGCGGGAGGGGGCGCGACCGAGCCGGGTTCGCTCACGACGGAGACCCCCGCGGGCGCGACGGAGGCCGGCGCCGTCGCGACGGAGGCGGGCGCCGTCACGACGGAGGCGGGCGAGGTCCGGGTGAACGGAGCGCTCGTCGCGACGTTCGCCGAGGCGCCGCGGGCGGCGGTGGCGGCCGACGGTCGCCTCTACGTCCTCACGCGGGGCGGCACCGTGGAGACCTGGGAGATCGCGCCGCCGCGCCGCGTCGCCTCCATGCCCGTGCCCGGCGCCGAGGGCCTGTTCGTGGCGGGCGGGCGCGTGTGGGTCGAGCTCCGGCAGACCCGCGCGGTGCCGATCGCTGAGGCGGGGGCGGGGACCGTCGGCGGCGCGGGTCCCCCGGCCGGCGCCGAGCGCCCGACCGGCGCCCGACCCCCGACCGCCGCCGAGGCTCCGGCCGCCGCGAGGCCCCGGCCCGGCACCGCCGAACCCCCGCCCGCTGTCGTCGGCAGCCGGCCGACCGCCACCGTCGCCCAGGTCGACCGCGGCGTGGCGGTCCTGGACCGCGGGAGCGACGACGGGCTGGTCCTCGGCACCACGGTCCGCTTTTCCGGCGTGCGCACGACGGTGGTGCCGTCGATGTCGGGCCGCGGCTCCGAGCAGCGCGAGGAGGAGCGCATCGTCGCGACCGGCCGGGTGCGCTCCACCGAGGGGCACCGCGCGACCGTCGACATCGCCCGCGGCGGGCGCGTGGCGGTGGGCGACCGCGCGGAGGTCGACCCCGGCGCCCGCGTCTACCCCGTGGCGCCCGAGCGGCTCGGGGGCGTGCGCGAGGCGGGCCTCGTCGTGCGGCCGCTGCTCGCGCTGGGGACCCTCGGGGTGGCGATGGTGGGCGAAGCCTGGCTCGGCGTCGCGTTCCGCTCGCCCTGGTACGTCCAGGCCCGGCTGGCGCCCATCGGCGTGGGGTGGAGCGAGGACGGAAACCCGTTCACCGTCGCGATCCTCGGCACCGCCGGCTACGACACCCGCGCCTTCTCCGTAGGGCTCGGCGCCGGGTGGTCGATGCTCAACAGCGATCCCGGCGCGTCCGGCTACGTGGGCGAAGACGTCGATCGCACCGACGTCCCCGACGTCGACAGCGTGTTCGCCTTCGTGCAGGAGGCGCGGCTCGGCGCGCGTGACGGGCTGCGGCTCGCGGTGCGCAACACCCTCCTGCTCACGCCGACGTGGCGCTACGAGTACACCTGGGACGAGAAGGGGAGCGTGGAGAAGGAGCGGCTCATCGAGGAGGGGGAGGCCTTCGTGTTCGGCGGCATCGCGATGGATCTCGCCATCCCGACGGGCGACCGCACGGACCTCTTCATCGACTGGGGCACCGGCCGCGCGGGTGCCACCTGGGTCGAGGGCGGGGTGAGCACGTGGCTCCGCGGGAACGGGGACGTCGGGAGCGTCGGCCTTCGCGTCGGCGCCGGCTACGCGGCCGTGCTCGGCAACCCGACGGACGAGAAGGTGGAGCTCTACGGCCCGATGGTGAGCGTCGGGGCGCGGTACCGGTTCTGACGCGACACACCGCGGCCGCGCCCCTGGCCAGGCCGGCCTCGGAGCCCCCTGGCGCTCGGCGCCACGCGGTATGCTCACCCAATGGTGCGTCCTGAACCTCCCGAGCAAAAGACCGCGCGAGCGGGCGACGGCGCGGGCGGATGCTGCACCGAACCAGCGGGGGCAGAACCCGCCGGGGTAATCGCCGGAGAGCCCCGTAGCAGGCCCCAGGCGGAGGGGGAGACCCCTCCGGCCCGAGCGGGGCGTCAAAAGCCGGAGCGGCGCGAGCCGCCGAGGGAGCAAGCGAGCGGGCCGCAACATCAAGTGAAGGTTGCAGCCTCGACAGAGAAACAACGGGAAGGCCGAGCCGCTCATTTCACGGCGAAGGCAACACCCGTCGTCACGAGACCGGATCCGACGACGGGCTTCCCCGGGGTAGGGACCGCGGCACGTTCGCAAGGTTCGATGCGGAACAGGAGAGACCCGTCTGCGCAGCCCCCGTCAGGGCAGGGTGCCTCGTATAAGCCGAGTGCGAAGTCGAGCGCCGCGCAGCGGGAGTCCGAGGGGGTCGTAGTACCGTCGAAGGTCGTCGCGAAGAAGGCGGCTGGAGGGAAGGGCCCCTGCGGTGGTCGTGCGGATGTTGGGGGTACGGGCGAGGGCATGACCGGGGAACAACCCCGGTCCAATCACCCCGACGGGCCAGAGCCCGTCGAAAAAGTACGACGCCTCCGACAGAAGCTATGGGCCTCAGCCAAGCAGGCGCCGGAGCGCCGTTTCCACGCGTTGTACGACCGAATCTACAGGCGTGACGTCCTGTGGGAAGCGTGGAGGAGGGTGCGGGCGAACAAGGGAGCAGCCGGGGTGGATGGCGCGACCATCGACTCCATCGAGAGGGCAGGTGTGAGTGCCCTGCTCGACGGCATTCAAGCTGATCTCAGCGAGGGCGCGTACCGACCGCAGGCGGTCCTGCGTCGGTACATCCCCAAGAGCAACGGAAAGAAGCGGCCGCTCGGGATCCCCGCGGTGCGCGATCGGATCGTGCAACAGGCGACGAAGCTCGTCCTCGAACCTATCTTCGAGGCGGACTTCGAGGACAATTCCTTCGGGTTTCGTCCTGGCCGGAGCACGCTCGACGCGCTGGAGACCCTTCGCACGCGAGCCGTGCGCGGGGGAAACCACGTCCTCGACGCCGACATCAGCGACTACTTCGGCAGCATCGACCACGAGCTGCTGATGGTCGAGGTGTCACGCCGGGTGAATGATCGACGGGTGCTCAAGCTGCTGCGTGCGTGGCTGGAAGCGGGGGTGTTGGAGGACGGCGTAGAGCGAGCGCAGACCACGGGGACTCCCCAGGGTGGCGTGATCTCTCCGCTCCTGTCCAACATCTTCCTGCACTTCCTCGACCGGGTGTGGCGGCGCCAGTGCGCCCACCTGGGCATGCTCGTGCGGTACGCGGATGACTTCGTCGTCATGTGCGACACCGCGGAGCAGTGCGAGGAAGCAGAGCGGCGAGTGCGGATCGTGCTCGATCGCTTGAAGCTCCAGCTACACCCCGAGAAGACGCGGCGCGTGGACCTCACCGAGGGGCACGAAGGCTTCGACTTCCTCGGCTGCCACCTTCGCAAACGCGTCTCGGGCAAGCTGCTGGAGAAGGGCATCCGCCGCTTCTACCTGCACCGCTGGCCCTCGGCGCGCGCGATGAAGGCGATGCGGCAGAAGGTGCGGGAGCGCACCGGACGCGACCAGAACGGCGTGAAGGACGTGCGGGTGCTGATCCGCGACCTGAACCCGATCCTACGCGGCTGGGGCAACTACTTCCGCACGGGGAACGCAGCGCGACGGTTCAACCGGATGGACACCTACGTCCACGAGCGGCTCCGCCGCTTCCTCGTGAAGAGGAAGGGGCGGAACCTGCGCGCAGGCGAGGCCCAGAAGTGGGATCGAGACTTCTTCCAGCGCCACGGGCTTCATCGTCTCCGCGGCACTGTTCGCTATCCAAACGCCAGCCCGATGCTGGGCTTTGACAGACCACCGGTAAGCCGTGTGCGGGAAAACCGCACGCACGGTTTGAAAGGGGGTCTTGACCCACGCCTCGCGGGCCTTCCCGCGTGGCTGAAGTAAGGATCTACCAATGC
>JAUXTN010000211.1 GCA_030684355.1 Pseudomonadota bacterium | reverse complement strand
CCCCGGCCGCCGCGGCGGCGAGCCCCAGGACGGCGCCGGTACGGGCGTCGCAGGCGCCGCAGGCGACGACCGCGAGGGCCCCGACGAGCCGGGCCACGGGCTCGCGGCGAGGCAGGAGCACCAGCGCGGCAACGACGAACGGCACCACCAGGAGGTCCACGCCACCGCTGGCGACGGACCGCGCGGCCGCCGCGGGGAGGACCCCGACGAGCGTCGCCAACCCCGCCGCGAGCAGGCTCGCGCCCGCCGCCCGCGAGAACCCCCAGA
Organism: Pseudomonadota bacterium; assembly: GCA_030684355.1. GTDB lineage: Bacteria > Myxococcota_A > UBA796 > UBA796 > SXON01 > CAJBVW01. The sequence goes on along the minus strand of JAUXTN010000211.1, from coordinate 89,483 downwards.
GGGCCGCCGCACCCGCGCCGAACGCGATGGCGAGCGTACCCTTCCACGCCGCGGCGACGCCGAGCCCCGCCGCCAGCACCATCGCCACCGCCGACCACGGCCAGCCCGCGAGGGGCACGGAGACATCGCCGTCCAAGCCGAGCGCCGCGCGGGAGTCCCACGCCGCCTGGAGGTGGGCGAGGCGCCAGGAGAGCAGCGCCCCGTCCGCGCCGCACACGGTGTCCTGCGCGGGGAACCCGAACCACGCGAGAGCGAGGGCCGCGGCCACGACACCCACCACAACGCTCTCACCGATGACCCGACGCATCCGCAGTCCGCTACCAGGGCACTCCGCTAACAGGCCCGGGCGCGATCAGGACAGCACCACCGCCGGAATGGCGGGTTCTGATGCGATAGGAGACGCCGGTGACTCCCCTCCTCCTCACCGCCGGCGCCACGCGGAACCCCGTTGACGCGATCCGGTACCTCTCCGCCCACGCGACCGGCCGCACCGGTGTCGACCTCGCTGCGCGCCTCGGCGCGTCGCACGCGGTCCACCTGCTCGGCAGCGCGGAGGCGTGCCTGCGCGCGCCCACGACCCTCTCCACGGAGGAGTTCACGAGCACGCGTGACCTGATGGCGCGCATGGAGCGCTGGATCACCGCGCACCCGCGCGGGGTGCTCGTGCACTCCGCGGCCGTCGGCGACTACGAGGCCGATGCCGTCGCGACGAAGATCCCGAGCGGCGCCCCCGAGCTGGTCCTCCGGCTGCACCCAGGGCCCAAGATCGTCGACCACGTGCGCACCTGGGCGCCCGACATCTTCCTGGTGAGCTTCAAGGCGGGCGCGCCCGGCCTCACCCCGGACGCGCTCGAGGCCATCGCCCGCGCGCAGCTCGTGCGCACCGGCAGCGACCTCGTGTTCGCCAACGTGATCGGTGCCATCGAGACCACCGTGCTGCTCGTCGGGCGGGAGGGCACGACGGCCTTCCCGCGCCGATCCGAGGCGCTCGCGGCGCTCTGCGCGCGCCTCCCTCGCGACGTGGAGGGGGCGCGCTGAGCGCCTCACGGCCTGCGGGCGCCGCGGCTCGAGGACGGAGACCTCAGAGCGCCTTGATGAAGCCCTTCTCCTGCAGGAACGCGATCAGCGCGAGGGCGCTCTCGTCGACCGTCTGGTCGGCGGTGGGGAGCACGATCTCGGAGGCCACGGGCTCCTCGTAGGGGGCCGAGATGCCGGTGAACTCCGGGATCTGGCCGGCGCGCGCCTTCTTGTAGAGGCCCTTGGGATCGCGGGCCTCGCACGTCGCCACGGAGGCCTCGACGTAGCACTCGATGAACGTGCCTTCCGGCATGAGCGCGCGCACCTTGTCGCGGTCGGCCCGGTAGGGCGAGATGAAGGCGGTGAGCGTCACGACGCAGGCGTCCGCGAAGAGCTTCGCGACTTCGCCGATGCGGCGGATGTTCTCGGTGCGGTCCTCGGGGGAGAAGCCGAGGTCCTTGTTGAGGCCGAACCGGATGTTGTCGCCGTCGAGCACGTAGACCATGGCGCCGCGCTCCAGGAGGAGCTGCTCGGCGCGACGCGCGATCGTGCTCTTGCCCGAGGCCGAGAGCCCCGTGAGCCACACCACGGCGCCCTTCTGGCCGACGACAGCCTGACGCTCGCTGGGATCCACGATGGCGCCGTGCCAGGTGATGTTGGTGCTCTTCTGCATTTGGGGGCTCCTCGAAGGGGCCGGAAAGTAGCGTCGCGCCCGTGTTGGAGCAAGGTCGCAACGACGGTTCCCGCCACCTGCGTCGCTACGCCAGCTGAACCTCCCGCCCGATCGTCAGGCCGAGCGCCATCACGGTCACCTGCGGGTTCACGCCGAGCGACGTGGGGAACACGCTCGCGTCCGCCACGTGGAGGTTCTGCCACCCCCACACCCGGCCGTCGGGATCCACCACCGACCGCGCCGGATCGTTCCCCATCCGGCACGTGCCCATCGGGTGGCTGGCGTAGAGCGCGATGTCGTGGGCGGGGATGTTGTCGTGCAGGACCGTCTCGATCTCCTCCACGGAGCGGATGATCCCGACGCCGTGGGCGCCCGGCACGACCTCCTTGGCCCCCGCCGCGAAGAACACCCGGGCCGACGCGCGGAGCCCCGCCAGGATCCGCGTCCGGTCGAGGTCGCCGAGGTCGTAGACCAGGGAGCTCTCGGTGACGGCGCCGACGGAGTCCTCGTCGTGCACCACCACGCCCGCCGAGGCGTAGTGCCGGAGGTCCCGCATGAACGCGAGCATCTCGTCCCCCACCAACGGGAACGACAGGAAGTACTGGTCCGGCGGCATCGAGAAGGTCTGGAGGAGGTAGCCGTCCCGCCAGCAGTCGACGTAGTAGCCCTGCGTCACGCCCTGCCAGGCGACGATCTCCTGGTCGAACCGGGCGGCGACCCCCGCGGTCGGGTGGACGTGCAGGTTCTGGCCCACCGGGCCGTCGGAGAGACCGTTCGCCATCAGGAAGCGCGGCGAGCCGACCGGGCCGGCGCTGGACACGAACGCGCGGGCGCGCACGCGGAACGTGCCCTCGTCCGCGTAGTCCTGGGGGCGCACCGTGCGCCCGGTGACCGCCAGGACGCGATCCCCCTGGGTCTCCACGCCGACGACCCGGCAGTCCGCGTGCACCGCGACGAGGCCCGTCAGCACCGCCTCGGCGAGGAACGTACGGTCGACCGAGAGCTTGCCGCCGGTGGAGCACCCCTGCTGGCACGTGCCGCAGCCCTGGCACCCCGGCGCCGAGCGGGCCATCCACGCGCCGTCGAGCCCCAGCGCCTCGGCACCCTGCCGGAAGATGTGGTTGTTGTTCCGCTGGACCTCGGGCGGGTTCACCGTCACGCCGATGGTGCGCCAGATGCGGTCGAAGCAGCCGCCCATCCACTCGTCGGTCAGGTGGTGGCAGCCGAAGGTGCCCCGCCACTCCGCCAGGACCGGCGCGGGCGTGCGGAAGCAGATCGCGCTGTTGATGAGCGTGCTGCCGCCGACGCCCCGACCGCCCGGCAGCGGGATGATGGCGTTGCCGCGGGTCGCCCGTGTGCCCCGCCCCGCGTAGAGGTGCTTGAACGCCCAGGGTGCGCGCCCCTGGAACTGCTCCGGGGCCCAGCGCCGCCCCTCCTCCAGCACGATGACGCGCAGGCCGCGCTCGGCGAGTGCCGCGGCGGTCGCGCTGCCGCCGGCGCCCGATCCGATGACGCAAACGTCCGCCTCGAGCTCCATGTGGGCGGGGTAGCCCTCGAAGCCGAAGAACCCGCCCCTCACGACGCCGCCCCGTGGCAGGTCGGGGACCAGCCGACGTGGTCCGTCACCGCCGCCGCGTTGAAGAACGCCATGCCGAGGACGCTCTTCAGGGCGTCGTACGCGAGCCGGCGCGGGAAGATGGCGTTGTCCGACCAGTTCTCCAGGACGGCGCGACGGTCCGCCAGGGAGAGGGCCGCGAAGCCGGCCCCACGGGAGGCAAGCGTGCCGGCGTCGACCACGCGAAGGAGGTAGCGGAAGACGGGTTGCACGATGGGATCGAGCTCCTCGGCCATCAGGGCGTCGACCAGGGCGGGGAGGTCCACGTCGGCCGCGGAGACGCCGAACACGTTCCCCTCGGGGAAGAAAGCCTCCCCGATCGCGGTCACCAGCTCGATCTCGCCGCCCGAGAGGAGCTGGAAGCCCGGCGCGGCGTCGGGCAGGACCGAGACCGGGACCCCGACTGCGGTGAGGCCCGCGGCGGCGGTGCCGGAGAGGAGCAGGTTGCGGCGGGAGAACAACATTGGCCAGACGATAGCCGCGGAACCTCAAACCGACCAGAGGGTCGATAAGCAAGTGCGAAACTTTTTTCGCACCTCGCCACCGTGGTTGGAAGCGGTCTATTCGGACGGGTGCGAAACCGATTACGCACCGCGGCGCGCGACGGAAGACCGGGTTAGCAGCCCGCGAATCCGGAGCGCTCTTGCCGCACGTCCACGGTGGAACCCTCGTCGCCCAGGCCTTCGCCCGTGAGGGCGTCTCCCATGTCTTCACCCTCTGCGGGGGGCACATCCAGCACATCTACGATGGCTGCTTGGACGAAGGGATTCGCGTGGTCGACCTCCGGCACGAGCAGGCCGCCGGCCACTGCGCCGAAGGATGGGCGCGCGCCACGGGGCAGCCCGGCGTCGCGCTCGTCACCGCCGGCCCCGGCCTGACCGACGCCGTGACCGCCGCCGCCAACGCCATGCGCGGCGGCATCCCGATGATCCTCATCGGCGGGCAGGGCCCCCGCTTCTTCTCCGGGATGGGCAGCCTCCAGGAGATGGACCACGTCACGCTGATGCGCAGCATCACGAAGTGGAGCGTCACCGTCCCGGAGACGAGGCGGATCCCCGACTTCCTCGCGACCGCCTTCCGGAAGGCCACCACCGGCGTTCCGGGCCCGGTGTTCCTCGAGATGCCGCTCGACGTCTTGATGAACATGGAAGACACCGACGGCCTCGCGATCCCCACCGACTACCGGACCCGCCACGTCGCCGGCGGCGATCCGGCGGGCATCCAGGCCGCCGCGGACGTGCTCGCGCGGGCCGAGCGCCCGGTCGCCGTGGTGGGCACGCAGTGGTGGTTCAGCCCGTACCGGGCCGCCATCCAGGAGTTCCTGTCCGCCTACGACCTCCCGGTGTTCCTCAACGGCGGCGCGCGCGGCGCGGTCCGCCCCGACGATCCCCGGTTCTTCCGGCTCTGCCGCGGCAAGGCCCTCCAGAACGCCGACGCCATCGTGATCTTCGGCACCCCGTGGGACTTCCGGCTCGGCTACGGGCAGGACATCAACCCCGCCACGAAGGTCATCCAGGTCGATCTCGATCCCGACGTCATCGGGCACAACCGCGGCGCCCAGGTCGGCATCGTCGGCGACACCGGGCTCGTGATGCAGCAGCTCGCCCAGGCCGGGCGGCGGTCGGGCACGGGGTGGCTGTCGCAGGTGCGCGCGCTGGAGGACGCCCGGGTCGCCAAGATGCAGGCCGAGCTCCACAGCGACGCCGTGCCGATCAACCCGCTCCGCTTCTCGAAGGAGCTGGCGCGGTCCATCACCGAGACCACCACGGTGGTCTGTGACGGCGGGGACATCGTCGGCACCGCCGCCAAGGTGGTGGACGTGTGGCGCCCCGGCCACTGGATGGATCCCGGCCCGCTCGGCACCCTCGGCGTCGGCCCCAGCTTCGCCATCGCCGCCAAGCTCGCGCGCCCGGCGGACCCCGCGATCATCATCTACGGGGACGGCTCGTTCGGCCTCAACGGCATGGAGTTCGAGGCCGCCGCGCGCCAGGGCATCCCCATCGTGGGCGTCATGGGGAACGACGCCGCGTGGACCCAGATCCGCCGCGGCCAGACCCAGCTCTTCGGAGAGTCGCGCGCCCCCGCCACGAAGCTCGACTTCACCCGCTACGACCTCATGGTCGAGGCCCTGGGCGGCCACGGCGAGTTCGTCGAGCTCCCCGAGGACATCCACCCGGCGATCCAGCGCGCGCTGGACAGCGGCAAGCCCGCGCTGGTCAACGTCAAGATCGGCGCGTCGTCGTTCCGGGAAGGCGCGATCAGCGTCTGACGGGGCATCCGGGGGCGGGGCGAGCGGGGCCGGGCGAGCGGCGACGAACCCCGGTCGCAGCCTACCCGTCCGCGAGATTTGCGTCCGATCTCGTCGTTTCTCCTTTACCGGCACGCCCGCGTGGCTACGGTACGACCTTCGAACTCCAAGGAGCCATCCATGGCCTTCCCCTCCATGAGCATCCCGGTCGCCCGCGCCTCCGAGGCCGACCGCACCGCCTACCTCCGGAAGACCCTCGGCCTCACCGTCGTCGGCCTCGGCATCGCGAGCGTCACCGGCGTCGGCACGGCGTTCGGGCTCGCGCTGATGCCGAGCATGTTGAGCGGCTACCTCCCGATGATCGTCATCCTCGGCATGTGGGCCGTCACCAACTTCGTCGCGCAGCCGATGGTGTTCGGCGGCCAGAAGGCGATCGGCTTCGTGCTCGGCACCGCCGCGCAAGGCATCGCGCTCGGCTTCCTCCTGCTGATGGCCGCGATCACCTCCGCCGCCGTCCTCGGGAACCCGTTCACGCTCATCGGGCTCGCGATGGGGCTCACCGGCTTCACCGGCCTCGGCATGGCCGCCTACGTCTGGACCGACCGGAAGGACTTCTCGCTCATCGGCGCGGGGCTCTCCGCGGTGACCATCCCGATGTTGATCCTCATGGCCGTGAGCTTCGCGTTCCCCGGCTTCATCGGCGGCACGCTCGGCATCGTGGTGTCCTCGGTGTTCGTGCTGATCTCCGCGGCCGGCCTCGTGTACCAGCTCAACAAGGTCATCCACGAGTACAACACGGACATGCACGTCGAGGGCGCCTACACGATCTCGCTCGGGCTGCTCGTGCTGTTCTGGAACATCCTGTCGCTGCTGATGCGGCTCACCCGCCGGTAGTCCCGCCGGGCTCCGTACGCACGCGCCGCGCCTCCCCTGGGGCGCGGCGTTCGCGCTTTTGTGCTAGACCACCGCGTGCCCGTCCTGCCCCCGATCATCGGCCGCCAGTCCGAGACCGAGTCGCTCCACGCCTGCCTCGAAGCGGGGCGGCACGTGCTGCTCGAGGGGCCGGTCGGCGTAGGGAAGACGGCGCTCGCCGCCGCGATCTGTCGCACGCTGGGCCGCGGCTTCGTACGGGTGGACGGAGACGGCCGCTACACCGAGGCGCGCCTCGTCGGGACCTTCGATCCCCCCGCCGTGCTCGCGTCCGGCTACCGCCCGGAGCACTTCCTGGCCGGCCCGCTCGTGCGCGCGATGCGCGAGGGCGCGGTGCTCTTCGTGAACGAGCTGAACCGCATGCCGGAGGGCGTCCAGAACGTGCTCCTCCCCGCGATGGACGAGGGGCGTGTCGTGGTGCCGCAGCTCGGCGAGGTGACCGCCTCCGCCGGCTTTACCGTCATCGCGACGCAGAACCCCGCGGAGTTCGTCGCCACCGCCGCCTTGTCGGAGGCCCTGCTCGATCGCTTCGAGCTCGTGCGGCTCGACTACCAGTCCGAGGCCGAGGAGATCGCGATCGTCGTCCAGGACGCCCGGTGCGCGCCGAGCCTCGCGGTGGTCGCGCAGGCCGTGGCGCTCACCCGCGCCACCCGGACGGACCCGCGCTTCCGCCGCGGCGCCTCGGTGCGCGCCGCCATCGCCATCAGTGACATCGCCGCCCGCCTCCACGACGACGTTGCCCGGGCCGCCACGCTCGCCCTCCCCACGCGGGTCGAGCTGATGGACCCGACAGGCACCGCGTTGGGGGAGGTCCTCGCGGACCTCAAAAAAAAACTAGCGGCGACGCGCCCGACGTAGCCGCGGCCGACCCCGCCCCGATCGACCCCGCCCCGATCGACCTCCCCGCGGGCGAGACCCGCGGCCTCGCCGCCCAGGACTCGCCCGGCGGCCCCGGCGACGCGCTCCCGACCGGCTGGGCGGCGGCCACGAGCTGGCACCGCCTCCAGCGCACCCTGCCGGCCCTGCACCGCCAGGTCGTCCTCGAGCGCGCGGTGGACGCCATCCTCGCGCACGCCCGGCGCCTCCTCCGCCACGCCGCGCGGCCGCATCGCGCCGAGGAGGTGGGCTGGCCCGACGCCGGCGAGCTCGACCTCGAGAGCACGCTGGAGCGGCCCCGCCCGTGGGCCCCCGCCGACCTGCGCCTCACGCGGCTCGTGCCCCGCGAGGTCGACGTCGTCGCGGTCCTGGACCTGTCGCTGTCGATGACCGGCGAGAAGATCGCGCTGGTGGCGGTCGCCACGGCCATCCTCCGCCTCCGGCTGGAGCACGTCGCCGTCGTCGCGTTCGACACCAACGCGCACGTGCTCGTGCGGGTCGGCGAGGAGCTGGGGCCCCGCGAGCTCGTGCGCCGCGTGCTGTCCGTGCCCGCCCAGGGCTACACCAACATCGACGCCGGGCTCTCCGCCGCGGCCAGCCAGCTCCGCCGCTCGTCGCGTCGCGAGCGCGTGGGGCTCCTGCTCACCGACGGCGTGGCCAACGTCGGCGAGGACCCCGTGCGCACCGCCGGGCGGCTCCCGCGGCTCCACGTGGTGCACCTGGGCGACCACCACCCCCAGGGCGCGCGCACGTGCCGCGGCATGGCGCAGGCGGGCCGCGGGCGACTCTACCGCGCCCGCACCTACGCCGATCTCCCGGACGTGGTCCGTCGCGCCGTACGCGAGCTGTTCCGGGGGTAGCGCTCCCGTGGCGACACCGCCTCATGCGCGGTGGCGGCGCGCTCGGGCGCCGGGCACCGCCGCGCGGCCCTGCTCGAGGCCCCCCTCCCCGCCCCTACGCCTGGGCCGAATCCACCCCTGGCGCTGCCGGCGGCGTCGCCACCCGCTCGACGAGCACCTCCAGCTCGTCGTCGAAGGGCCACTTCCGGCGCGCCTGGGTCAGCCGCGACCGCGCCTCTTCGGTCATGCCCGTCGCGAGGAGCCGCTCGACGAGCAGCGCGGCCTCCGCGGGGGTTCCCGGGAGGGAGGGCTCCAACGCGCGCTCCAGCTTGCGGAGGTCGGGGAGCCGCTTGCCGCTGGTCCGGAGCTTCGCCACGGCGCGCGCCGCCAGCTCCTTGCGGCCCTGCTCCACGGCCGCCTTCGCGACCACGACGAGGCCGTCCGGGCCGTTCCCCACCATCGCGAGCGCCTCGTTCTCCAGCCGCTCCCGCTCGGCGCCCCGCTCCCGCGCCGCGCGGATCATCAGCTTGCGGGCGTCCCCCGTGCGGAGGTTGACGCGGATCCACGGCCACGCGAGCAGGATGGCGACGAGGAGGCCCGCCGGGGCCATCCAAGGCTCCAGATGCAGGCCGAGGATCCCGATGACGGTGTTCAGCAACTGCGCGAGGCCGCCCATCGCCTAGCCCCCCACGAACCGATAGCCGCGGCCGCGCACCGTCTGGAAGTAGACGGGGTCCTCGGGATCGGGCTCGAACAGCTTCCGGAGGCGCAACACGTAGTTGTCCACCGTTCGCGCCGTCGGGAAGCGGTCCATCCCCCAGACGTTCTCGAGGATGTCGGTGCGCGGCAGCAGCTCGCCTTCCCGCCCCGCGAGGAATTCCAGGAGCGCGCACTCCCGCTCCGTGAGCGTCACCCGGCCCTCGTTCGTCATCGCCTCGCGCGTGTCGAAGTTCACGCGGTAGACGCCGAACCGGACCTCGCGCGACGACGGCACCCCGCGCGCGGCCGTGTGGCGGCGGATCAGCGCCCGCACGCGCGCCAGCAGCTCGGGCATGGCGAAGGGCTTGGTGAGGTAGTCGTCCGCGCCCGCGTCGAGCCCGGCGACCTTCGCCTGGGTCTCCCCGCGCGCGGTCAGCATGATCACGGGGGTCACGACCCCCTTGGCACGCGCCCGCCGGGCGACCTCGAAGCCGTCCATCCCGGGCAGCATGACGTCGAGCAGCACGAGATCGTAGGCCTGGGTGCAGAGGCGCTCGAGCCCCTCGGTCCCAGACGTGACGCTCTCCACGCGGAAGCCCGCGTGCTCCAGGTTGAGGCGGACCATGTCCGCCACCAACGCTTCGTCCTCGACCAGCAGGATCCGTTCGCTCATCGCGCTCGCCCCCTATCTCGTCCTCCCGAGGTCCGGAAGCACGGGCCGACGACGCGCGCCCCGCCCGCGGGCGCTATCCCCGGCGCAACCAGAGGGTGAAGGTCGCGCCCTTCCCCACCCCCGCGCTCTCGGCGCGGAGATCCCCCTCGAGGCTCTGCGCGAGGGTGCGCGCGATGTAGAGCCCGAGCCCCGTGCCGTGGCGCCGCTCCGCGCCCCCGCCGCGCTGGTAGGGCTCGAACAGCGCCCGGGCGTCCTCCGGCGCGAACCCGACGCCCTCGTCGATGACCAGGAGCCCGACGCGCTCGCCTTCCGTCCTGGCGCGGATCCGCACGGCGCCGTCCTTGCCGTACTTGCGCGCGTTGTCGAAGAGGTTCTCCAGGATGACCCGGAAGGGGTCCGCGGCGGCGCGCACGGGGAGGACGCCGGCGTCGCCGAGGTCACAGTCCACCGGGGCGCTGCCGGGCGAGGCGAGGTGGTGGTCCAGCACGGCGGTCACCCAGGCCTCGAGCGGGCGGGCCTCGAGGTCCTTCGTGCGGCGGGCGACGGCCGCCTGGTACGCCAGGATGCTCTCGACGAGGTGCTCCAGCCGCTCGGCGGACACGAGCCCCTTGTCCAGGTAGGGGTTCATCTTCTCGGGGGGCAGCACCCCGCTCCGGAGGGACTCGAGGAGCGCTTTCATGCCGGCGATGGGGGTCTTCAGCTCGTGCGTGCTCGCCGCCATCACCCCTTCGAGGCGCTGGACCTGCGCACGCTCGCGCCGGGCGAAGCGCACGACCATCCCGGCGAGGATGACCGCGAGCACGGTGAGCGACACGCTCTCGCCGATGAGCATCAGCCGCTTCCGGCTGTACTCCGCGATCACCTCGGCGGTGGGCCCCGAGAGCGCGAGCGAGAGCTGGTGGTTCTCGTCGACGAGGCGCGCGATGAGCACGGTCCACCACGCGCCGAGCAGCGCGAGGAGGAACAGGGTGACGCCGTAGGCGATGTTCGCCCACCGCGCCTGCCGCTCAATCGTCGAGCGCACGCTCCGCGACCTCCACGAGCCGGTCGAGGTCCCCGGTGGTGTGGGCCGAGCAGAGGAAGCCGACCTCGAAGGCGGACGGCGGGAAGTAGATGCCGGCCTCGAGCCACGCGGCGTGCATCTTCCCGAACGGGGCGCGCACGGAGGACGGGATGGCGCTGTCGGTGCGCGGCGGCTCGCCGGCGCCGAGCCACGGCCAGAGGATCGGGCCCTGGCGCACCCAGCGCGAGCGCTTGGGGAGGGCGTCGAAGTGCCGCCCCAGGGCGTCGAGGTGGGCGTAGACGTCGCCCTTGGCGAGCACGTCGAGGGTCGCGATGCCCGCGGCCACGCACACGGGGTTCCCGGCCATCGTCCCGGCCTGGTAGACGGGGCCCTTCGGCGCGAGGAGGTCCATCTCCGCGGCGCGCCCGACGACCGCCGCGACCGGCATGCCGCCGCCGACGATCTTGCCGAGGGTCGTGAGGTCGGCGGGCACGTCCACGACGCGCTCGTAGCCGTGGTAGCCGAAGCGGAAGCCGGTGATGACCTCGTCGAGGATGAGCAGCGCGCCGTGCTTGGTACACGCGGCGCGGAGGTGGCGGAGCCACTCCGGACGCTGCGTGAGGAGGCCGTTGTTCGCGGGGAGCGGCTCGACGATGGCGGCGGCGATCTCGTCGCCCCACTTCGCGAAGGCGTCGTCCAGCGCCTGCTCGTCGTCGAGCGGCACGACCACGGTGTCCGCGGCCACCGCCGGAGAGACCCCCGCGCTGTCCCCGACGCCGAGCGTCACGAGGCCGCTGCCGGCCTTCACCAGCATGCCGTCGCCGTGGCCGTGGTAGCACCCGCCGAACTTCAGCACCTTGGGGCGCCCGGTGGCCCCCCGCGCGATGCGCAGCGCGGTCATCACCGCCTCGGTGCCGGTGCAGACGAGCCGCACGCGGTCCCGTCCGGGGAACGCCTGGAGGATCTTCTCGCCGAGCTCGATCTCGCCCTCGTGGACCGTGCCGAACGCCACGCCGTCGCGCACGGACCGCGTGACGGCCTCGACGATCGAGGGGTGCGCATGCCCGAGGATGAGCGGGCCCCAGGCGAGGCAGAAGTCGGTCCAGCGCTCGCCCTCGGCGCCGACCAGCGTCGCGCCCTCGCCCCGCACGATGTAGCGCGGGTGCCCGCCGACGGACTTGAACGCGCGGACGGGGCTGCTGACCCCGCCGGGGAGCACGCCCTGGGCGCGCGCGAAGAGCGACTCGTGCCTATCCATTCCAGACCTCCCAGATCGGTCCATCGAACCCCTCGCCCGGATCGCCGTCGAGGAGCGCGCGCAACGCCGTATCCCCCTCGGCGAGGTCCACGCCGCGTCGCAACCGGAAGGCGCCGTCCTTCGCGAGCCCCATCGCCCAGCCGCCCGCGTACACCGCCGCCCCGAACGGGACCGAGCAGCCCCCGCCGAGCGCGCCGAGCCAGCCGCGCTCGCGGTCGACGGCGGCGGCGGTGACGGGGTCGTGGAGCTTCTCGAGCCGCGCCCGCGTGACCCGGTCATCCGCGCGGCACTGCAACGCCAACGCGCCCTGCCCCGCGGCGTTGGGCCACTGGGTCGGGAGGAGCCGCACGACGCGGAGCCCCTCCAGCTTCAGCCCGAGCCGCCGCACGCCGGCCTCGGCGAGGACGATGGCGTCGTACTTGCCCTCGCGCAGACGGCCGACGCGGGTGGGGACGTTGCCGCGGAGGAAGGCGGGGTCGCAGTCCGCGCGCAGCGTGCGGACCAGCCACTGCCGACGCTCGGACGCGGCGCCCACCTTCGCGAAGGCGCGGAGCGGGAGCGCGGGGGCCGCGGCGTCCCACGCCTCTTCCCGCACGAGGAGCAGGTCGGCGAGGGACTCGCGCGGGGGCACCGCCGCGAGCACCAAGCCCTCGGGCTGCTGGAGCGGGAGGTCCTTCAGGGAGTGCACCGCGAGGTCGAGCGTCCCGTCGCGGAGGCCGGCCTCGAGCGCCTCGGTGAAGAAGCCCTTCCGGAGGGTGCTGTCGAGCGGCACGTCCACGAGGCGGTCGCCCTCGGTGGTGACACCGACGAGCTCGACATCTGGGCCGATCGCCCGCGCCACCATCCCGCTCTGGGTGAGCGCGAGCTCGCTCTTGCGTGTGCCAAGCCGCAGGGTCATCCGTTCTCCTCGGGCACCGAGAGCTCCTGCTTGATCCAGGTCAGCATCCGGTGGCTGTATTGGCGGAGCGCGCCGCGGGCGGCCATGCGCACCTTTCGTTGCTGATCCTCGCTCAACCCGCAGGTCGCGTCGGCGAGCAGGTGATCCAGCTCGTTGTCGAGGAACTGGTCCCTTAGCGTGGAGGCGCCGGCGAGGCCGCGTTGCCATTGCACCGTGCGCACGCGGGCGAGCAAGCCCCCGATCTCGCGCTCCACGGCGTCCTCGGCGGCGCGGAGCCGCTCGTCCGGGAGGCGGAGGGGATCGCCGGCGAGCAGGGCGTCGAGGCCGACGCACGCGGGCACGTCCGCGACCTGGGCGGGCATGCCGAGGTCGACGACGACGGAGAGCCCGGCGCCGGGGAGGAACCAGCGCGCGGGGCCGGCGGTGCACACGACGGCGGCGGCGTGGCCGCCCCCGGCGACCTGGTCGAGCGGGAGGGTCTCGAGCCGCGGCGTGCGGTTGTAGACGGTCGGCGGCGCGGCCCCGGCGCGGCGGAGCGAGGCGACCACGCGCCCGCCGATGGCGCCGGCCCCGATGACCGCGACGGGCACGGACAAATCGACCCCACGGCTCAACAGCGCCGTGACGGCGAGCTGACCGAGGCCGCGGTTGGGCCGCACGAAGCCGGCCTCGCGCCCCTCGGAGAGGAGGCGGGAGGCGGACTGCTGGAGGAGGTTGAGCGTGACGGCGCTGTGGCCGGCGGCCCGCGCGGCGTCGAACGCGGCGAGGAACTGCCCGCCGATGTCCGACTCGCCCTGGACGTAGGAGTCGAGCCCCAGCGCCACCCGCAGCGCGTGCCGCGCGGCGTCGACCTGCTCGTAGACGACGGGGAGCACCTCGCCCCCGCAGCGGGCGGCGACGTTGGACTGGAGGAGCGCGCCGACCCACGGCGCCTGCGCCGTGGCGGCGAGCCAGAGCGAGCGGGCGCAGGTGTGCACCTCCACCAGGCCCTCGACGCCGTGCGCGCGGAGGGCGGTGTAGAGCGCCGGATCCAGCGGCGCGCTCGCCCGGGCGCGCATCGCGCTCGAGGCCTCGCGCCAGGTGAGGGAGACCGCGACCAACGGGGCCGAGTCAGGCGACATGGCGGCCTCCGGAGTCCGACCCGCGCGGCGGGGTCGAGGCGGGCGTGACGGTGGACGATCCGTCCCGGGGGGCGTTGCGGGGGGCCTGCCCCCCGCCCCAGGAGGCGCCGGACTCGACCCGCTCCGCGGCTTCCCGACCCGAGCGGATGGCGTCGTCCATCGCGCCCGCGCCGCACCACGCGCCCGCGACGAAGACCCCGAGCGGGAGCGCGGCCTCGATGCGCGCGATGCGGCCGGCATGCCCGCCCTCCCCGACCCGCGGCGGCGCGACCGCGTGGGCGTGGCGGACGACGTGGAGGTCGGAGATGGTGACGGAGCGCCCGGTGAGCTGGAGGTGCTCGGCCTCCAGCATGCGCTTCACCGCGGCGTCGTCGAGGCCGACGCGCTCGGGGTGGCGCCCGCCGCCGAGCATCGTCGCGAAGGCGCGGTGGCCGGCGGGGACGCGGTCCGGGTAGAGGTCGGAGACGAAGATGGTGCCGAGCACGTCACGGGCCTCGGCTTCGGGGGCGAGGTAACCGAAGCCGTGCGGCAGGGCCGCGTCGGGCGCGAGCCAATGGGCGACCGCGAGCGGGGCGTAGACGACCTCGCCGAGCGCGACGGCGGCGTCGGGGGCGAGGTCCGCGAGGAGGCGGGCGGCCGCGGGCGCCTCGGTGGCGAGGATGACGGCGTCGACGGTCTCGACGGTGCCCCCGGAGGTGCCCCCGGAGGTGCCCCCGGAGGTGACCGCGTAGCCCCCGTCCACCCGGGCGATGCCGCTCACCGCCGCGACGCGCACCGCATCGTCACCGAGGTGCGCACGGGCGGCGTCGACGAGCTCGCCCATGCCGAGCGGAAACCCCCAGGTCCCCGCCTCCCGCGCCGCCCCGGACGCCCGCATCCGGCGCGCGAGCCGCTGCATCTCCCGGAGGGCCCGGAAGACGGTGCCCTCCGTGCGCACGAGGTCGGTCACCGTCGGAAACGCCGCGTTCATCTCGATCGTAGCGGGGTCGCTCGCCCAGATGCCGGTCATCATGGCGTCCAACGGGCCGCGGGCGAAGGCCTCCCCGAACCGGCGGCGCACCCACTCGCGCACGCTCTCCCCCGGCACGTCGGGGACGCGGCGGAAGAGCCCGGCGACGAGCCCCAGGGCCTCGCCGAGGCGGATCCCGCCGCCGAACGGCGCCTTGCGGAGCCGCCCGCCGCGCACGAGGAAGCGGGTGTTCGCGGCGGCGCCGAGCCGGACGGTGCGGTCGCCGACGCCGAGCAGGGCCGCGAGATCGAACAAGGCGTACGCCCGGCTCGTGAACGAGTGCGGCCCCCACTCGATGCGCCAACCCGGCCGCGGCTCGAGGGTGCGGGCCTTGCCGCCCATCGGGGCGGGATCGTACACGCGCACCCGGTACCCCGCCCGGCGCAGGTACACCGCCGCCGAGAGCCCCGCGAGGCCCGCGCCGATCACCGCCACGATCGGCCCCGGAGGCGCGATCGGCGGGCTCCCGTCGTGGTCCACGGGGGGGCTCATGCGGTGTGCGAGTAGCGACGCGCGGCGGCGTCCGCCTCGAGGTAGCGGTCGAACACCGCGCAGACATTGCGGATGAAGTGACGCCCGAGCGGCGTGACGGTCACGGTGTCACCCACGAGGTTCACGAAGCCGTCCCCGATCATCGGCGCGAGGCGCGCGCGCTCGTCGGCGAAGGCGCCGGCGGGGAGGTCGACCACGAAGTTGCAGAAGAGCTGCATGATCACGTCGCGGCGCAGCACGTCGTCGTCGGAGAGCACGAAGCCGCGCTCGATGGGGAGCTCGCCGGCGTCGATGCGCGCGGTCCAGGCCTCGCGGTCCTTCAGGTCCTGCGCGTACACCCCACCGAAGCCACCGATGGCGCTGACACCCAAGCCGACGAGGTCCAACCCGGCGCGCGAGGTGTAGCCCATGAAGTTGCGTTGGAGCGTGCCGCTCGCCTGGGCGCGGAGCAGGTCGTCCCCGGGGAGGGCGAAGTGGTCCATCCCGATGGGCTCGTACCCGGCGCCGAGGAGGACCTCGTTCGCGAGCACGAACAGGCGCGAGCGATCCGTGCTGTCGGGGATCCCCTGCTTCTCGACCAGCTTCTGCGCGGGCTTCATCCACGGGACGTGCGCGTAGAGGAACAGCGCGATGCGGGTCGGGCGCATCTCCACGACGGTCTCGAGGGTGGTGCGGAAGGTCTGCGGGGTCTGGTGCGGGAGGCCGTACATCAGGTCGAAGTTGAGGTCGAAGTCGCCGCGGGCGCGGAGGGTCTGGACGGCGCGGAGCGTGAGGTCGGCGGGCTGGGGGCGGTGCACCGCGGCGAGCACGGTGGCGTCGAAGTCCTGGACGCCGAACGAGTACCGACCGAAGCCGATGTCGACGAGGCGGTTCAGGTAGTCGTCGTCGATGGTGCGGGGGTCCACCTCGATGGAGATGTCCGCCTTGGGCGTGAACGGCCAACGCGCGCGCAACCCGTCGACGAGGCGGGCCATGTCGTCGGGCTCGAGGAACGTCGGCGTGCCCCCGCCGAGCGAGAGCTGCTCGAGCGTGCGGCCCGGCTGGAGGCGCGCCGCGACGAGGTCGGCCTCGGCGAGCACGGTGTCGACGTAGCCGGCGCCGATGCCGCGGCGCGCGTGGATCTCGACGTGACACCCGCAGTAGTGGCAGAGCGACTTGCAGAACGGGATGTGTACGTAGGCCGACATCGGCCCGGCGTTGCGGCCGAGCGCGGTGTCGACGGCGTCTTTCGAGATGGGCCCGAACTGCGGCGCCGTGGGGTAGCTCGTGTAGCGCGGCGCCCGCGTGCGGTAGCGCGCGACGAGCTCCTCCGGCACCGACAACACCCGGCCGTCCATCGCGTTCATCCGAGCCTCCGGACCTCGTCGACCAACACCGAGACGGCGTCGGGCGGCGTCGAGGGCAACACCCCGTGGCCCAGGTTGACGATGTGGTTGCGGCGACCGCCGAGCGCCGCGCCGATGCGCGCCACGCCCTCGGCGATGGCCTCCCGGCCGCCGAGGAGCCGCGTGTTGTCGAGGTTCCCCTGGGTGGGGATCCCGTGGAGGTGGGCGAGATCGACCGTGCTGTCCACGGAGAGCGCGGAGAAGCCGAGGTTGCGCGTCACGTCGACGAGGTGCGCTCCGGCACGCACGTAGAGCACCGCCGGGATGCCCTCCGCGGCGAGGCGCTTCGTGATCCGCCGGAGCCCCGGGGCCGCGATGGCCTCGTAGTCGGCCGCGGGGAGGAGGCCGCCCCAGGTGTCGAAGACCTGCACCACGTCGGCCCCTGCGCGAGCCTGGCGCACGAGGTGCTCGGCGACGGCGTCCGCGAGGCGATCGAGCACCATGCGCGAGCGCTCGGGGTGGGCCCACAACGCGGCCCGCGCCGAGGCGAACTCGCCGCCGCCCTGGCCCTGGGTGAGGTAGCAGAAGAGGGTCCACGGGGAGCCCCCGAAGCCGAAGAGCGCGTGGTCGGGCGCGGCCGCGCGGAGGTCCTTCACGGCGTCGTAGACGTAGCCGAGGCGGTCGCACACGCCGTCCCACGCCAGGGCCTCCACCGCCTCGTCGGTGACCAGCGGGCGCTCGATCTTCGGCCCGTCGCCCTTCTCGAAGGAGAGGCCGGCGCCGAGGGCGTCCGGGATGACCAGGATGTCGGAGAAGACGATCGTGGCGTCGAGGTCGAAGCGGCGGAGCGGCTGCAGCGCCACCTCGGTGCAGAGCGAACGGCTCCGCACGAGGTCGAGGAACGGCACGTCGGCGCGGACAGCGCGGTACTCGGGGAGGAAGCGGCCGGCCTGCCGCATGAGCCAGAGGGGGAGGCGATCGGGACGTTCGCCGCCGAGGACGGCGAGAACGCGGGCTCGGCCATTGGTAGTCGACATGGCCCCCATGTAGCCGCCGGAGGGGGCCCGTTGGTCAACGCCACGTCACGGCCGGGCCCTCCGCGCTCGCCCGCCACTCGAGGGGGGGCCATCGCGACGCGAAGGTGATGCGTCGCGAATGGCAGGTGTGCCGGCCGGTTGTCTTGCCCGAGATGCACGACGCATGACATTGACACCCGCTTCGCGTAGCGTTGCCGCATGGACAACAGCTTCGCGCAACATCGCCGGGACGCGCTCGCCGCGCTGATCGGCGAGCCCCTCCCGCGGCCGCACGTCGCCGTGCCGCCGCTCCACCTGGGCGGGGGCGTCGACGTGCTGTCCTTCAACGCTCGGGAAGGCGGCGTCACCTACGTGACCGCGGGGCTCACGAACCCGACCTTCCCCCAACGTTACGGCGCCGCCCGCTTCGAGCTGTCGCTGCACACGCGCGAGCCGAACGAATGGGCCGCGCGCCTCCTCTCGCGCGTCGGGCCCCACTCCGCCGGGCTGCGCTTTCCCCTCTACGGCGCGCTCCCGATCCACGAAGGCGCTCTCCGCCTCGGCGGGCTCGTCTTCGCCCCGCACGAGCCGCGCTCCTACTTCGACGTGGACAAGGAGCGCTACCTCCTCCTTCGATGTGTCGGTGTCAGCCCCGACGAGCTCGCCGCGTGTCACACCGCCGGCGTCCCCTCGGTCCTCGCGGCCCTGGAGCGCGCGGGCGCCTACCCGTTCACCGACGCCAACCGCGGAACCGTGCCCCACATCGACACGCTCCTGCGCACCCCGCCCGGGTCCGCCCTCCTCGGCCACCTGAGTCCCGGCGGCCGCCGAGGCTTCCTCGCGGTCCTCCACGGCATCTCCGAGGACGTCGAGCACGCCCGCGAGAACCTCACCCCCGCGGACGTCCCCGTCCTCGCCGTCATCTACCTCCAGCTCCCGAGCTGGCCCCAGCGCGCGCTGCTCGTGCACCTCACGCAGGATCACCACCACCCCTCGCTCCACCACGTGTGGCGCCACGTGCTCGGCCACCCGGATCCCGAGGATCGCTCGGAGGGCCACGCGACGCTCGCGATCGCGCTCGCCGGCCTGGAGCAGAACTTCGACGCCTTCGGGGTCTACTGGAACGACCTCCCGGGGACCCTCGCGCGGGCCCGGGAGCACCGGGCGAAGCCGGCGGTCTAGTCGGTAGAGAGGCCCGGGACCTCCCGGAAGCACGACAGCCGGTGGAAGTCCGGCTCCGCGCCCGGCACCGGCGTCCACGCGAGGTAGCGTCGTGACGCCCCGACGCCGTGGATGGCGTAGGCGTTGAGGCGCCAGGGGGTCGGCGGCAGCAACGCGTGCGGCAGAATCGCCTCGACGCGCCAGCGTTCGCCTGCGTCCGTCCAGGTGGCTTCGACGGGGAGCAGCCGGTCGACGACGATGCGGCGCCCCGCGAGCCGCAGGAGCAAGTGGTGGCCGTGGGGGCCGAGCTCGAGCTCCGTGTACGCCTCCTCGGCGCCGAGCACGAAGAGCTCGACCACCTCGTGCTCCCAGAGCGCCCAGGTGGGCCCCGGAGCGGCGGCGGGCCGCGGATCGTGGTGGTGGGGCGCGTCGACGGAGACGCGCAGCCCCTCGGCGGTGAGGGAGAGCGCGACGGTGGCATGCTCGCCCGGCGCGGCCGGGGTGCCGTCCCAGGTGGCGACGATGGGGAGGACGGAGGGCGAGGACATCCTGTCCCCTACGACGCGATCGGGGCCGCGGCCACGCCGTACCCGACCGAAGGCAGCGGCGTGTATGACCGCCCGACACGGGATACCCGGCCGGGCGAGGTTCCCATGCGCTCCGGGCTCGAGGTGTTGTTCGACGACGTGTCCCGCCTCTCCGGCCTCCGGGTGGGCGTCTGCTGCAACCACACCGCGGTCGACTCGAACCTCGACCACCTGCTCGATCGGCTCGCCGCCGCCGGCATCCCCGTGCGCCGCGTGTTCGCCCCCGAGCACGGCCTGCATGCGACGGCGCAGGACATGATCTCGGTCGCCGGCGAGGACGACGGCCCCGCGGTCGTCTCCCTCTATGGCGACACCGCGGCGTCGCTGCGGCCGGACCCCGCGCTGCTCGCCGACCTCGACATCGTGCTGTTCGACATCCAGGACATCGGCGCCCGCTATTACACCTACCAGGCGACGCTCGGGTACCTGATGGAGGTCGCCGCCACGACGGGCACGCGCATCCTCGTGCTCGACCGCCCGAACCCGATCGACGGCGTGACCATCGAGGGCAACCTCGTCCGCGGGGGCTTCGAGAGCTTCGTGAGCGCCTACCCGCTCCCCGTGCGCCACGGCCTCACGATGGGCGAGCTCGCGCTCTACTTCCGCGACGTGCTCGGCATCGCCGCGGGTGTCGACGTCGTGCCGTGCGAGGGCTGGGACCCCACCCAGCGCTTCGATGCCACCGGCCTCCCGTGGGTCTACCCCTCCCCCAATATGCCCACGTTGGAGACCGCCGTGCTCTACCCGGGCATGTGCCTCATCGAGGGGACGAACCTCTCGGAGGGCCGCGGCACCACGCGCCCGTTCCACCTCGTCGGCGCCCCGTGGCTCGACGCCGCCGCGTTCACGCGCCTCTGCCGCCAGGGCGCGCTCGACAACGACCTCGCGGGCGTGGCCTTCCGCGCCGCCACCTTCGAGCCGCGCTTCCAGAAGTTCGCCGGGAAGGTCTGCCACGGGGTCGAGATCACCGTCACGAACGCCGACCGGCTCGAGAGCTTCCTCCTCGGCCTCGTCGTCATCGAGGCCGCGCTCCGCGCCGCCCCCGACCACTTCCAGTGGCGCACGGAGACCTACGAGTTCGTCGACACGCCCATCGCGATCGACCTCTTGTGCGGCTCGGCCGAGGCGCGCGTCGGGCTCATGAGCAAGGTCCGGCCCCGGGACCTCCTCACCGGCTGGAAGGGCGAGCTGACGGCGTGGGAAGAGGCGCGGGCCGGGGTGCTGCTGTACCCGCGCGAGTAGGCGGGCCTACTTCACCTTCGCGCGACTCGCGGCCTCCGCCATCAGCTTCTCGCGCTCCTTCTTCGCGGCGCTCACGGCGTCGTCCACCTTGCGGCCCGCCTCCGCCTCGAGCCGCGCGATCTTCTTGTCCGCCTCGGCGACGAGCCGCTTCCGCGCCTCCTTCGCGGCCGCCTCCGCGAGCGGGTTGCCCTTCGCCTCCGCGACGAGCTTGTCGCCCTGCTTCTTCGACTCCGCGCGCAGGGCGTCCGCCTGCTTCGCGGCCTCGGCCTTGAACTTCGCGGCCTGGCGTTCGGCCTCCGCGACGAGCTTGTCGCCTTGCGCGCGCGCCTCCGCGAGGATCTTCTCCCCGGCGGCGTCGAGCGCGCCGAGCGCGACGTCCTTCACGGACTCCGTGACGCTGCCGAAGTCGAGCGCGACCGTGGGCTTGTCGTAGGTGCCGCCGACCTTGACCCGCACGTCCGCGAGCCCGCCCTTGGCGACACCGAGCTTGCCGAGGAGGTCCGCGGCGCCGATGTCGCTGACGGGCACCTTCAGGTCGAGGGCGAGGTCGAGCGTGCGGTCGAGCGCCCCGGTCGACCCCCCGAGCACCGCCGAGACGCCGCCCACCTTCATCGCGGTGGGCGCGAGCGCGATGCGCCCCTTCTCCATCACGTAGGCGAGGTCGGCGTCGGTGAGGTCGAGCGTGCCGTACTTCTCGGCGCCGAGCTTCTCCGCGACGAGCGAGAGGAACTCGGGCTGGAGCGTGAGCTTCGACGTGCGGAGGCGGCCGTCCGAGAGCACGGTCGCGAGATCCGGGGCGAGGTCCTGGCCGAGCCGCGCCTGGACGCGGAGGTCCGAGCGGAAGCGGCCCCGGGCCCCCCGCGCGACGGGGACGAGCGCCTGGAGGGTCTGGAAGGCGTCGACGGTCTTGGCGACGTCGAAGTCGACCATCTCGATGGCCATGTCCACGTCCGCGTGCGCGTCGGTGAGGGCCTCGTAGCGCCCCGAGAGGCCCACGGTGCCGCCGAGGAGGCCCATGGTGAGGTCCTCGATCCGCACCGCGCCGTCCTTCACCGTGAACCGGCCCCGGGCGTCGGTGGCCTCGTGGCCGCCGTACCGCACGCGGGCGGCCTTCGCGTCCACGGTGAGGTCGAGGTTCTTCGGCACCACCACGACGCTCGACTCCCCGGTCGCCGCCCCGGTGGGGGCCCCGGTGGGGGCCCCGGTGGGGGCCGGCTCGTCGTCGCCCGCGAAGGCGTCGAGGTCGAGGAAGTTCGAGGTCACGTCCAGGCGCCCGACGAGCGTGGCGTCGGTCAGGGCGTAGGCGACGAGGTTGTCGACGGAGCCGGTGCCGCGCAGATCGGAGGGCCCGATGGTCATCGCGAGCTCGGTGATGTCGGCGCGGCGGGGGTCGAGCGTGACGGCGAGGCGGTCGACGACCATCGGGGCGGGGTCGCCCGGGTCGGCCCATCGGAACCCCTCGAGGCGGAAGCGCCCGTTCGCGCGCACCTTGTCGTACGCCTCGGCGGTGAACTGGGAGACCCTGCCGGCGATGTCCACGTCGAGGTCGAGCTTGCCCTGCCAGTCGCCCCGCGCGGACGGGAGGGCCTGGTTCAGGGCGGCGAGGTCGAGCTGGCCGACGACGCGGGCGGTCACGTCGGGGTCGGAGACGGGGGTGCGGACGGAGAGGCTCCCGGTGAGCGGGCTCCCGGCCACGGTGAGGGCGAAGCGCTTCACGTCGACCTCGGTGAGGTCGGCGCTGCCCTCGGGGTGCCGCACCGCCATGTCGAGGTTGACGGCGTCGACCGAGGTCGGGAGCGAGGGGTCGCGGAAGCTGCCGTCCTTGACCTGGAAGGCGAGGTCGAAGCCGGGGAGATGGTCGTCGGCGGCCGCCTTCCACGTGCCCCTCGCGGAGCCCTGCAACGCGACGGAGCCGCTGGTCACGAGGCTCTCGATCCTGGTGGACGCCTCGGCGGAGAGGAGCGAGAGGAGCGCCTTGAAGGGGGTGTCCCCGGCGGAGAAGGAGAGATCGAGGCCGATGTCGTCTCCGCCGCCGAGCCCCGGCGCGACGGTCCCCTGGAACGTGACGGCGAGCTCGTTGAGCGCGAGGCGGTTCTCGCCCAGGGTGAGGAGCCCGGTGGCCGCGTCCTGACGGACCTCGAGATCCGCGGCGACCGCCACCTCGCGCAACAGCGCCACGTCGTCCTGGCGCACCGAGAGCGCGGCGATCGTGGTGCGCGTGGAGACCGTGTTCGCGTCCGTCGCGACGCCCACCGCACCGGTGCTGTCGAGGTCCCGGATCGCCATCGTCGTGCCGCCGGGGCGGTCCTCGTAGGTGACGGCCACGTCCGCCAGGGAGTAGGCCTCGAGATCGAGCTCGAAGTCGGAGGGCTCGTCGGAGGCCGCGGCGTCGACGGTGGACACGTCGGTGTTGACGCGCCCCTGCTCGTCCACGATCACGTGGAGATCGGCGTCGGCGAGGGCCAGCGAGCGGACGATCACGCGATCGCCGCGGAGCACGCTCGGCAGGTCGAGCACGAGCCGGGCCTCGGCGACGCGAGCGAGCTGCACGCCGTCGAAGGCGCCCTTGCCGGTCACCGTGAGGCCGCCGAGCTCCAGCTCGAGGTTGGGAAACGCGCGGAGGAGCGTGAGCTCGGCCGTGTCGAAGCGCACCGTGGCGTCGACCCTGCGGCTCACCTCGGCGCCGACGGCCGCGAGGATGCGGTCCTTGAAGATCCGGGGGATCGCCAGGATCGCGAGGAAGAAGAGCACCACGAGGATGCCGGCGACGATCAGGGCCTTGCGCATGCGCGTCCGTTCGGGAGAGGACCCCAACATACCTGCCCGCGGCGGCGCGTGGTCCGGCGCGGCGATAGTCCGCCGCTCGCGAGCATGATCCCTCTCCTCGTCACGCGCGCCGCCGACGAAGCCGCCGCGCTCGTCGCAAGGCTCGGCCCCGCCGCCGTCGCGGCCCCGTGCCTCGCGTTCGAGCCCCTCGCGCCCCCGCGCCCCGACCTCCCGGGCGCCGATCTCCTCGTCGCCAGCCCGCGCGCCGTCGGCCCGCTCGCCACCGTCGGCCTCGATCCCTCGTGGCGCGTCCTCGCCCTCGCGCCGGCCACCGCCGCCGTGATGCACGCCGCCGGCCTCCCCGTCCACCTTGCGGTGCCCGGGGGCGGCGCCACCCTCGCCGCCGCCGCCCGGCCGGGCCCCGTCATCTGCGCCACGTCCGACCTCGGCGGGGACGAGGTCCTGCGCGTGCGCCCCGACGCCGTCCGCTGGGTGCTCTACCGGACCGTGTGTCCCGACGCCCTCCCCGCCGCCGCCGTCGCCGCGCTCGACGGACCGTTCGACGTCCTCTTCACCAGCCCCTCGGCGGTGCGGAACTTCGATCGCCTCGCGCCCGGCGCGCTCGCCCGGGCACGGCGCGTCCTCTGCCACGGCGCCACCACGCTCGCCGAGGTGGAGACGTTCGGGGGCGTCGGGGAGCTCACCACGCTCCCGTGATCACCCCGGCGGCGTCTTCGACCCGAGCCGCCCTCGCAACGCCGGCCGCTGGACCGCGGCGTCCGCGATCGTCACGCCGTCGAGCACCGCCAGGAACGCCTCGCGCGCCGCCCGCAGCGCGGGTTGCAGGCCGCACGGCCCCGCGACGACACACGGGCGATCGCTCGCGAAGCACGCGGCGAGCGGCATGGGCTCGAGCGCCCGCACCACCGCGCCCACCCGGATGGCGGCGGGCGACCGCGTGAGCCGCACCCCACCGCCCCGACCCGGGAGGGTGTCGATGAAGCCGGCGTGGACGAGCGCCTGCGCCACCTTCGAGAGGTGTGCCTCCGAGGCGCCGTACGCCTGCGCGATCGTCGCGACGGAGACACGCCCGTCGTCGTGAACGGCAAGGTAGAGGAGCATGCGCAGGCCGAGATCCGTGCGGTCGGTAAGCTGCACCATGTCCTCCGGGCCTGCGTGAGGTTGCCATATCCGGACCCTGGGATACCATGATTGGCCCTCAAAGGAGCACTCCATGAACGACAAAGACCTTCTCTCCCAGTCCATCGGTTGGGCCGTCGAACGCGAGCCCGTCATCACGCGCCGGTTCTACGAGATCCTCTTCGAGCGCTACCCCCAGGTGCGGCCGCTCTTCGGCCGCAACGCGAGTGACGCCCAGGCCCGGATGCTACAGGACGCCATCGTGGCGGCCCTCGATCACATCGAGGACGGCCCCTGGCTCACCGACACGCTCGGCGCCATCGGCGCGAAGCACGTCAGCTACGGCGTGACCGACGAGATGTACGGTTGGGTCGGCGAGTCCCTGATTGCCTCGCTCGCGGAGCTCTGCGGGGACCGCTGGACCGACGGGCACGGGGCCGCCTGGGGCCGCGTCTACGGCTCGCTGACGGACCTCGCCCTCGCCGGCGCGGTGCGCGCCCGCGCCGAGGCCAATCTCCCCCACTGACGGTGACGCGCCGATGACCCGGCGCGGCGGCCGGCTGCCTCCCGGGGCGGATAAACCCCCGGGATGCAACGCCTCCGCCGCCTCCGCCGCACCGAATCGCTCCTCCGCCTCTTCACCGAGACCGACGTGCCCGCGCGGGCCCTGGTGCCCGCGTACTTCGTCGTCGAGGGGGCGGGCATCCGCCGCGAGGCCCCCGAGGACGGCGGCATGTGGCAGCTCTCGGTGGACCAGGTGGCCGCGGAGGCCGACCGCGCGCGGTCCGGCGGCGCGGAGGCCCTGATGCTGTTCGGGGTCCCGCCCGAGAAGGGGCTGCACCACGCGGCGGATCCGAACGGGCTCGTGGCGCGCGCGGCGCAGGCCCTCAAAGGCTCGGGGCTGACCGTCATGGCGGACGTGTGCCTCTGCTCCTACACGCCGGACGGCCACTGCGGCATCTGGCGCGACGGCATGGTGCAGAACGACGAGTCGGTCGCCCACCTCGCGAAGATGTCGGTGATGCTCGCGGAAGCGGGGGTCGACGTCGTCTGCCCGAGCGACATGATGGACGGCCGCGTGGCGACGATCCGCGCCGCGCTCGACGACGCCGGCCACTCCTACACCCTGCTGATGTCCTACGCCGCGAAGATGGCGTCGGCGTTCTACGGCCCGTTCCGCGTGGCGGCGGAGAGCGCCCCTCAGCACGGCGACCGCCGCGGCTACCAGATGAACCCCGCCAACCGGCGCGAGGCGATGCGCGAGATCGACGCCGACGTGCACGAGGGCGCCGACCTGATCATGATCAAGCCCGCGCTGACCAACCTCGACCTCATCAGCGAGACCCGGCGCCGCTACGACCTCCCGATCGTCGCGTACCAGGTGAGCGGCGAGTACGCGATGTTGAAGGAGGCCGGGAAGTCCGGCCGCATCGACTTCCCGCGCGCGGCCCGGGAGACCCTCGTGTCCATCCGCCGCGCCGGCGCCGACCTCATCGTGACCTACCTCGGCCCCGAGGTGTGGGCGGGGAAGGTCAAGCTCTGAGAGTGGCTACCAGCGCCCGTCCACCCGCGCGATGAAGTCGTAGGGGTAGCCCCACTCCTCCGGCTTCGACGCCTCGTCCAGCCGCGCGAGGATCGCGGCGGGCACGGTCAGCGCGTCCGCGGCGAGGTTGGCCTCGAGCTGCTCCACCGTGCGCGCCCCGATGATCACCGAGGTCATGCCGGGCTTCGCGAGGGCCCAGGCCAGCGCGAGGGTCGCCGGGGACGTGCCGAGCTCCGCGGCGCAGGCGGCGAGCGCCTCGACGAGGGTCCACTTGTTGTCCCGGTCCAGCCGCGCCATCGTGTCCTTCCACGCGGCGAGGCGGCTCCCTTCGGGCGCCGGCATGTCCCGCCGGTACTTCCCGGAGAGCAGCCCCGAGGCGAGCGGGCTCCACGCGATGAAGCCGACGCCGAAGGCGTTGCAGGCGGGCAGGAGCTCCCGCTCGGGGTCCCGCGCGATGAGGTTGTACTGGGCCTGGAGGCAGTCGTAGCGCGCGGTGCGGTTGCGATCGGCGGCCCAGAGGCTCTCGACGAGGCGGTAGCCCGTGTAGTTCGAACAGCCCGTGTAGAGGATCTTCCCCTCCTTCACGAGGCGATCCAGGGCCTCGAGCGTCTCCTCGATGGGGGTGCGCGCGTCCTGGAGGTGCACCTGGTAGAGGTCGATGTAGTCGGTGCCGAGGCGGCGCAGGCTCGCCTCGACCGCCTGCTTGATGTGCAGGCGCGAGAGCCCCATGTCGTTCGGGCCCGTCCCCATCGTGAAGCGGCCCTTCGTGGCGAGCACCACGCGGTCGCGACGGGGCTTCATCCACCGGCCCACGATCTCCTCGGAGAGGCCGTTCCCGTACACGTCCGCCGTGTCGATGAAGTTGACGCCGGCGTCGAACGAGCGGTCCATGATCGCGCGCGCCGTGTCCTCGTCGCACCCGACGCCGGCCATGAAGCCGGTCGCGTTCTCGCCGAAGGTCATCGCGCCGAGGCAGATCGTGGAGACACGCAGGCCGGTCCGGCCCATCTGGCGGTAATGCATGGTCGACCTTCAGGTTGGCCCGAACCCTAACCGAGCGGGCGCTCCTCGAGCTCACGCCACCGGTCGTAGTCCCGCATGGCCTCCTCGTCGGCCTTGTCGGCGTCGCGCTGCGCCTTGTCGTAGGCCTGCTGGGCCTCGCGGAGCTGCTCCGTGAAGTCGCTCCGGCTGTAGCCGCGCGCCTGCTCGTTCTGCTCCAACACCTCCAGCCGCGCCATCTCGAGCTCGGCCTGCTTCAGCTCCACCCGCGCCTGCGCGAGGCGGGTCGCCGCGCGCGCCGCGTCGGACGACGAGACCTGCCACCGCTCGGCGGCCTGCGCGGCCCGAAGCTCCTGGTCGTACGCCTTCAGGCGGCCGGCCGCCACGCCTCTCCGCGTGGGATCCTCGCTCGCCTCGGCGGCATCCACGTTCGCCGCCGCGACGTCCCGCTCGAGCTGCACCTGCCGCACGCGCGCACGGGCCACGTCGATCCGGTCCGCGGCCCGCTCCTCCTCGACCCGGGCCCCCGCGAGCAGGGTCCGCGCCACCGCGAGCGCGTGCTCCTCCTCCCTGAGGGCATCGAGCCCCGCCGGCGCGAGCGGCGCCAGGTCCGCGAGATCGACCTCGTGCCCGGCTCCGCCCCGCAGCGCGCAGCCGAGGATCCACCACGTCAGCATCGTCCACCCCCGCCTACAACGTAGGCGCGAGGCTCCGTGTGTCGCCCGTCGCGAGCCGGTCTTCGGTAGACAGGCCGTGCGCTAGCCGGCCTGGCTACCTCGCGCTCACCCGGCGCAGCAGCACTTGGCGTGCAGGTCGTAGCCGTCCGTGAACGTCGTGCTGCACTCGTCGACGAGGCGGTAGACCGTGAACGAGTCGCACGTGCCGTCGCCGATCATGTACCCGGTCGTGGAGCCGCCGCTGCACACGTCGCCCCCGCAGGTCCGCCCGATGGAGGCGCAGGCCTGATCGCAGTTGTCGACCGACGCGGACTGCTCGATGCACTCGTAGGAGAAACACTGGCCGGTGGAGCACAAATCGCACGTGTTGCCGCACGTGCCGCAGTTGTCCGCGTCGTTGAGCGTGTCGGTGCACACGCCGCTGCACGCCGCCGTCCCGTTGCAATGCAGCCGGAGCGTCGCCGACTGCTCGACGATGTGGGCGGAGCGGTCCACGAAGTGCGCGACGAAGGTGCGCTGCTCCTCGGACGCGAAGTCGATGGCCCCCATCGTCTGCAGGTCGGCCCAGCCCAACGAAATCGTCCACCGGCCGGACCCGCCGTCGGCGAACACGCCGACGGTCTCGCCGCCCGTGGTCACGAGCGCGCCGAGGGCCACGTCGTCGGTGCCCTGGGGGTCCTCGAGCAGGGCCACGAACGTGACCGTGCCGCCTTGGGTGATCTCGCCCTCCGAGGTGAACGAGAGGATCGTCGGCACCTCGTCGCTGGTGTCGGTGTCGACCGGCTCGGTGTCCTCGGTGTCCGTCTCCTCGGGCACCGTGTCCGTCTCTTCCGGCTCGGTGTCGGCCTCGGCCGCCACACATTCCCCGTCCACCAGCTCGGTGCCCTCGCCGCACTCCGTACCCGCCGCGCAGGCGAGCGAGGCGGCGATGCCGACGGAGAGGGCGAACAAGCTGGAACGTCGCATGGGAGAGGCCTCGTACCGGCCGCGCCTAACGCCGGTTGCGCGCGCTTGCATGTGTGGCGAACGAGATCCGTCCGGTGGGATCCCGCGGGTCGCCCGGATAGACGCCGCCGATGCCCGACACCTCCCGCGTCCTGGCCGAGCTGGGCCGGATCGACACGTTCTTCCCCGTCCTCTCGGTGCTCGGCAACCGGTGGGCCGCGACCCGCCCCTTCGAGGGGCTCACCGTCGGCCTCCACCTCCACCTCACGACGCTCACCGCCACGATCGTGCGCGAGCTCTCGCTCGGCGGCGGCCGCTGGATCTGCTCCGCGGCGAACCCCGCCACGACCGATCCCGGCGTGGTCGCGTTCCTGCGGGACCTCGGGGTCGAGGTCTACTCCGGCGGCGGCATCGAGGACGGGCTCGACGCCACCGTCGAGGCCGATCCTGCCTTGTTCGCCGACGTGGGGTTCGCGCTCGGCTCCCGCCTCGTCGCGGCGGGTCGCCGTCCGCGCGCGGGCGTCGAGATCACGCGCTCCGGCATCTCGCGGCTCCGCGCCGGGGCGCCGCTCCCCTTCCCCGTCCTCAACATCAACGACGGGCGTTTGAAGCCCGCCATCGAGAACCGCCACGGCGTCGGCGAGGGGCTCTGGCAGTCGTACACGGCGCTCACGGGGTGCCACCTCGCGGGTCGGCGCGTGCTCATCGTCGGCTACGGCGCGGTGGGCGCGGGCGTGGCGGCGTACGCGCGGTCCGGGGGCGCGAGCGTCGAGGTCGTCGATGTCGACCCCGTCCGCCGGTTGATTGCACATTACGACGGATTCCCCACCCCGAACGCGCTCGACGCGGTGCGTCGCGCCAAGGTCATCGTCACGGCCGGCGGCGTGCGCCACAGCCTGCCGGTCGCGCTCCTGCGCGAGGCGAACGACGGCGCCGTGCTCATCAACGCGGGCCACGGCGCGGACGAGATCGACGTCGAGGGCCTCGAGGCCGAGGCGGACGCGGTGGACCAGGTAGGCCCGCGCGTCGTCGGCTACCAGCTCGCCGGGGGCCCGCGGCTCGTGGTGCTCGCCGGTGGCAACCCGCTGAACATCGTGATGAACAGCGGATCGCAGGAGCCCGTGCTGCTCCACTTCGCGGTGCTCGGCCTGGGCCTGGAGTGGCTCGCCACGCACAACCTGCCCGCGGGCGAGGTCGCCCTGCCGCCCGAGCTCGAGGCGCGCGCGGCCGAGGTGGCGTTGAGCGTGCTCGGGTAGCGTTTCGGCTACCGGGCGGCCCGGCGCCGAGGACGGCGCCGTCGGCGTCCTCCAGGCCGCACGGTCCTCCCCCGCCCTACCGGGCGGAGGAGGCTTTCGCGCGCCTTCGGCAGCGGCGCGAGGCGCCTCGGTCCGCGCCCCGAGCGGCGCGGGACCGGCCGCGCGAACGCGGCCGCCTTCCGGATGCCTGCCGCGCGCGGCGATGGAGCCCTGCCCCCGGCGAGGCCCGCCCCGACGGCTTAAGCGCCCTGCATGACCCCCGACGAAGCCGCCCTCGCCGCGTTTGCCGCGCTCCGGCGGCGAGACTGGCCCGCCGCCATCGCCGCCGCGGAGGCCCTCCGCGCGCCGGATCGCCCTGCGCTCGAGGCCCGAGGCGCCGCCTACCGCGCCCAGGCCCTCCGGGAGCTCGGCCGCATCGACGAGGCCGAGCGCGCCGCCGCCTCCGCCGTCCAGCTCGCGAAGAAGGCGGGCGATGTCGACGGCGTGGCCCAGCTCCGGGCGCTCCACGCGTCGATCCTCGCGGGGCTGGCCGCGACCCGCGCCGCCGCCCAGGAGCGCGCCCGGGACGCCACGCTCGCCGACATGCCGGACGACGCGCTGATCGAGGGAGTCGAGGGCGCGGAGCGGGCGGCGGCGCTGGTCCGGAAGGCGGGCGCGCTCGCGGACGCCGTGGTGGCCGGGCACACCACGCGGCGGGACGAGTGCCTCGCGGTCACGACGCGCGCCATCGCCGAGGCCCGCGTCGCCGGATCCGCCCGCGAAGAGGTGCTCGCGCTGCTCTGCGCCGCGCGCGTGGCCCCGGATCCCGCCGTGCCCATCCACGCCGCCCACGCCGTCGCGGACGCGACGAGCGACCAGAACCTCGTCACCGCCGTGGCCCGCGCGGCGCGCGCCGCGGGCGTGGCGCTGCCGCTGCCGGGGTTCGGGTAGCATGCGCATCGCCCTGCTCCGCCATGGCATCGCGGAGGACACCGCGCCGACCGACTTCGACCGCGAGCTCACCCCCGAGGGGTGGCTCCAGCTCGAGAACGTGCTCGACGCGCTCGTCCGCACCGGGTGGTCCCCGGGGACCATCCTCCACAGCCCCTTCGTCCGCACGACCCAGACCGCGTCGTCGGTGCACGCGCGCTTCCCGCAGACGCCCTGCATCGCGCTCGACGCCCTCGCGCTCGGCTTCCTGGAGCCGATCCTGATGGCCTGCGCGCGGCACCCGGACCCCCTGCTGGTAGGCCACGAGCCCACGATGGGCAACCTCTGCGGGCGGCTCATCGGCGCGCCCACGGGCGCCATCCGCTTCGACCGCGCGGGCTTCGCGCTCCTGGAGGTCGACCGCCTCCCGACGACCCGCCCGGCGCGCCTGCTGGCCTTCCTCCCGCCCGTCTGGACGGAGGGCGCGCGGTAGGTACGACGCTGGGCCGCGGACGGCCTCGCGGCATCGCGCGGGTTAGGACGGCGGCTCGTTCCACCCGGCCGTTCACTCCGGCTTCTCGCCGCAGGATCCCGCATGGCGGTCAACCGCGCAGGCATCGTCGACAACAACTTCGTGGCGCAGCTCCGCGCGCTCCCGCCGCCGTCGGGAGGCGCCCCGCGCGGGGACCTCGACGCGCCGGTCCGCGCTGGCGCCGCCCTGACGGCCCGCCGCGCCATCGCGCTCTTCGAGACGCAGGTGGAGAGCCGCCACCTCGACCTCGCGGCGCGGGCGCTCAAGGCGCGCAACGAGTGCTTCTACACGATCGGGTCGAGCGGCCACGAGGGCAACGCCGCCGTGGCAGCAGCCCTGCGTCCCGACGATCCGGCGTTCCTGCACTACCGCTCCGGCGCGTTCTTCATCGAGCGCGGGCGCCAGGTCCCCGGGGCGACCCCCCTGATGGACGTGCTGCTCGGCCTCGCGGCTTCGAAGGACGAGCCCATCGCGGGCGGGCGTCACAAGGTGTTCGGGAGCCTCCCCCTCGCCATCCCGCCGCAGACCTCCACGATCGCCTCGCACCTCCCGAAGGCGCTCGGGATGGCGCTCGCGATCGAGCGGGCAAAGCGCCTCGGCCTGCCGTCCCCCGACGGGGCCACCGACGAGCGCATCGTCGTCTGCACGTTCGGCGACGCCTCCGCCAACCACTCCACCGCCACGGGCGCCATCAACGCGGCGGAGTGGCACGCGCACCAGGGCAAGGACTGCCCCTTGCTTTTTGTGTGCGAAGACAACGGGATCGGCATCTCCACGCCCACCCCCGAGGGCTGGATCGCCACCCAGTACGCGAACCGCGCGAACCTCGCCTACGTCGCCGGGGACGGACTCGATCTCCCCGACGTCGCCGATGCCGCCGAGGCCGCGGTCCGCTGGGTGCGCACCTACCGGCGCCCGTGCCTCCTCCACGTCCGCACGGTGCGGCTCCTGGGGCACGCGGGCTCGGACGTCGAGGCCACCTACCGCTCCCCCGAGGAGATCGCGGCCGCCGAGGCGCTCGACCCGCTCCTCCGCACCGCGGCCCTGCTCGTCTCCGAGGGGTGGCTCTCCCCCGAGGCCGTCGTCGGCATCTACGAGGACACGCGCACGCGCATCGCCGCGCTCGGCGAGGAGGCCATCCGGCGCCCCAAGCTCACGACGCGCGCCGAGGTCATGGTCCCGCTCGCGCCGCGCCACCCGGACCGCGTCCGTGCCGAGGCCGTGCGCCCCGCGCCCCCCGCGGAGCGCCAGCGCATCCACCACGGCACCCTCCCCGAGGACGACAAGCCGCGCCACCTCGCGGTGCAGATCAACCGTGCGCTCGCGGATCTGTTCGCGAAGTACCCGGACGCCCTGCTCTTCGGCGAGGACGTGGGGAAGAAGGGCGGCGTCTACCACGTCACCAACGACCTCCAGAAGCGCTTCGGCGCCGAGCGCGTGATCGACACGCTGCTCGACGAGCAGACCATCCTCGGCATGGCGCTCGGCGCCGGCCAGGCCGGCCAGCTCCCCTTCCCCGAGATCCAGTACCTCGCGTACTTCCACAACGCGTGTGACCAGATCCGCGGGGAAGCCGGCTCGCTCCAGTACTTCTCCAACGGCCAGTTCCAGAACCCGATGGTGTGCCGGATCGCCGGCTACGCCTACCAGAAGGGCTTCGGCGGCCACTTCCACAACGACAACTCCATCGCGGCCCTGCGCGACATCCCGGGCCTCGTCATCGCGTCGCCCGCGCGCGGGGACGACGCCGCCGCGATGCTTCGCACCTGCGCCGCCGCCGCGCGCGTCGACGGCGCGGTGTGCCTCTACCTGGAGCCCATCGCGCTCTACATGACGCGGGACCTCCACGAGGACGGCGACGGCGCCTGGGCCGCCCCCTACCCGCCCGCCGATCACCACGTCCCCATCGGCTCCGGCCGCACCTACGGCGACGGCGCGGACCTCACCATCGTGAGCTGGGCGAACGGCCTCTGGATGAGCCTCCGCGCCGCCCGCGTGCTCGAGGCCCAGCACGGCATCCGGTGCCGGGTGCTCGATCTCCGCTGGATCCTCCCCCTCCCCGTCGAGGACCTCGTGCGCGAGGTCCGCGCCACCGGCCGCGTCCTCGTCGTCGACGAGTGCCGCGCCACCGGCGGCCTCTCCGAGGGCATCTACACCGCGCTCATCGACGCCGGGGTGGACGCCGAGATGGCCCGCGTCGCGGGCGCCGACGTGTACGTGCCGCTCGGCGGCGCGGCCAACCTCGTGCTGGTCCAGGAGGCCGAGATCGTCGCGGCCGCCCTGGCACTCGCCCCGCGCCGCGGGGTCGGCGCCGCCCCCCCCCTCTCCACCCCCCCCTTGGACGCGAGGACCAGCTCATGAGGCGCGTCGCCGTCGTCTGCCCCGGCCGCGGCAGCTACACCCGAGACCTCCTTGGCTCCCTCCGGTCCGTCCGCAGCCCCGCGCTCGCGGCCGCGGATGCCTTCCGCGCGGCGCTCGGCCGCCCCACGCCCTCGGAGATGGACGCCGCCGAGAGCTACTCCTCGCGGCTCCACGTCGCCGGCGAGAACGCCTCCATCCTGACGATGGCGGCGACCCTCGCGGACGCCGATGCCCTCACGGACGTGTCGGTGGCGTGCGTCCTCGGGAACTCGATGGGCTGGTACACCGCGCTCGCGGTCGCCGGCGCCCTCCCGCAAGGCGACGCCTTCACCCTCGTCGAGACGATGGCGCAGTACCAGGTCGCCAACGTCATCGGGGGGCAGGTCCTCTACCCCCTCGTCGACGACGCGTGGCGCGCGCTCCCCTCCCCGGAGCTCGCGGCCGCGCTGGCCGAGATCCCGGACCTCCACTGGAGCATCCGGCTCGGCGGGCAGGCCGTCCTCGGCGGCACCCAGGCGGCGCTCGACGCGTTGATGAAGCGCCTCCCTCCCCGCAAGATCGGCGACCGTGATGCCCCCTTCCAGCTCCCGCTCCACTCCGCCTTCCACACCCCGCTGATGGCCGGCACCTCGGCGCGCGCCGCCGCGGACCTCGCGGGCCTCGGCTGGCGCGCCCCCACCGTGCCGCTCATCGACGGGCGCGGCGTCGTCTTCCGCCCCCACCACGCCGATCCGGCCGCGCTCCGCGACTACACGCTCGGCGCGCAGGTCACCGAGCCCTACGACTTCGGCGCCAGCGTGCGCGTGGCCCTCCGCGAGTACGCCCCCGACGCCGTCGTGCTCCTCGGCCCCGGCGGCAACCTCGGCGGCGCGGTCGCGCAGGTGCTCATCGAGGAGGGGTGGCGGCGGCTCGACTCGCGCGCGGCGTTCACGCGCGCCCAGGCCGAGGCCCCGCTGGTCATCAGCCTCGCGCGCCCCGAGCAGCGCGCCCTGGTCACGTGACCGATCGCGAGCTCGCCCTCGAGGCGATGCGGCTGAAGGCGGTCGACCGCGCCGGCTGGAAGCGCGCCGGCATCCCGCACCCCGAGAGCGTCGCCGCCCACTCGTGGGGCGTGGCGCTGCTCGCGCTGCTGCGCTGCCCGCCCGACGTGGACCGCCACAAGCTCCTCGCGATGGCGATCCTCCACGACCTCGCCGAGGTGCGCGTGGGCGACCTCACGCCGTACGACGGCGTGTCGAAGGAGGATAAGCACGAGCGCGAGCGCGTCGCGATGGACGACCTCCTCGCCGACCGCCCGGACCTGCGCGCGCTCTGGGACGAGGCCGAGGCGGGCGTGACCCCCGAGGCCCGGCTGCTCCGTGAGCTCGACCGCGCCGACATGGGGGCCCAGGCGCTCCTCTACGGCGACGCCGGCTTCGACGTCGCGGAGTTCCTGGCGTCGGCGGGCACGGCGATGGCGCGGCTGGGCTAGCCCGGCGGCCACCCCATCCGCCGGCCGCCAAGGATGTGGAGGTGGAGGTGGAACACGGTCTGGCCGACCTCCTCGCCGTTGTTGATGACGACCCGGTAGCCGGTGAGCCCGAGCTGCCTGGCGACCTTGCCCGCCGCGAGCATGGTGCGGCCGAGGACCTCGACGTCGGCCTCCTCCGCGAGGTCGAGCCGCGGGATCACCTGCCGGGGCACCACGAGCACGTGGGTGGGCGCCTGCGGGTTGATGTCGCGGAACGCGATGGTGTGGGCGTCCTCGTACACGATGTCCGCGGGGATCTGGCGGGCGATGATCTTCTCGAAGAGGGTCACGGGGGCTCCGGGTCTCCGCCGTGTATCGCGTCGGAGCCCGAAGGCCGAGAGCCCGCTCCGACCCCGGGCTATTGCCCCATGCCCGCCGGGAGCGCGATCCGACGCGGCTCCGAGGGCGGCCCGAGGAACCCGGTGCGGTCGAACGACGCGACGCGCCACCACAAGCCCGTCCCGTTGAAGGGCAGGAACAAGGTCTCCGGCAACCACGGCGGCGCGCCCACGCTCTCGGCCATGACGATGTCGGAGAAGTCCTCCGTCCGGGAGATCTCCAGCCGGTACCCGAGCGCGCGGTCCACGGGCGTCCACTCGAAGTCGGGGCGCCGGAGCGGGTCGCGCTCGGAGGGCCGCACGGGCACGCCCGGCGCGAGCAACCGGAGGGCCGCGAGGGGCGCCTCCCCCTTCCGCACGCGCGTGGCGTAGCCGGTCGGGAGCTCGACCTCCTCGCCGGCCCCCATGACCGCAACCGGGCCGTCGATGGCCTCCGTGCGCGAGGCGCCCTCCTCGACC
This sequence comes from Pseudomonadota bacterium, assembly GCA_030684355.1. GTDB lineage: Bacteria > Myxococcota_A > UBA796 > UBA796 > SXON01 > CAJBVW01. The sequence goes on along the minus strand of JAUXTN010000211.1, from coordinate 53,366 downwards.
GTCACCCGGAAGCCGCCGGACTCGCTCGTCGACACGCCGGCGTCCGTCCGCACCGTCACCGCGCCGCCGCCGTCGGTCGCGGCGCGCACCGACACGCTCCCCCGGCGCATCGAGACGAGGGAGGCGTGATCGGTGTCGCGGGACCAGCTCGAGTCGAGCGTCAGGCAGGTCCCGCCGAGGAGCGTGATCTCGTCGTGGCCGCGGGTCTTCGTGGAGGTGGCGAGGCGGAGCGTCGCGTAGCTCGAGGCCTCGGTACACACGAGGGTGCCCGCGGGGAGCGCGTGGGTCTGCGCGAGGGGCACCGCACGCTCGCCCGGCAACGTGGCCGTCGAGGGGCCCATGACCGTCAACACCACCGCGGCCGTCGCGTTGCCGTCCTCGCCGGGGAGGAGGAGCACCGTGCCGACCGGGGCCTCCTCACGCGCCGGGATGCGGTTCAACGCGCGGAGCGCCGCCACCGGGACCCCCTCGTCGGCGGCCACCCGCGCGAGGGTCTCCCCTTCTCGCACCACGTGGTGATCGAGCGCGTGCGCGAGGCCCGCGTAGAAGAGGATCATCATCGGGGCTCCTCCGCCGGGACCGCCTCGATCCACGCGGCGCGGTCGGCCTCGACCACGTCGCCCCCCGCGGACGGCTTCGCGGAGGCGAGCACCTTCACGACATCCGCGGGCAGGCCCGCCCCGATCAGCGAGGCGGCGAGCGCCTCCGCGCGCTTGACCCCGAGGCGCCGCCCGTCCGACACCTCGTCGGCGGCGTAGGTGCCGACGACGCGGACCGTGGAGCTCCCGAGGGCGGCGGCGTAGGCCCGGATGGACGCCGCCGCCTCGGGCGGCACCTCGCTGGACCCCGCCGCGAACATCACGATGAGGGGCGTCGGAGCCGGCGCACGCAGCCAGAGCGCATACCCGCCCGCGATGGCCCCCCGGAGGACGACCCGCCGGCCGCCGCCCACGACCTCGACGGTCACGGGGCCCTCGGCGGCGCCGAACACGCCGGTGCCGTCGGGGCCGATCGGCACGACGTCGCGGCCGATGGAGACGCGGTCGCCGGGGTGGGCCACGACCACGACCGCCCCGAAGGCCGGCGCGGGACGAAGCGCGATGCTCGCCGGGGTGTCGCCGAGGAGCGTCACGTCCGTGGGGAGGTAGCCGGGCGCCCGGATCTGCACGGTCACGCCGGCGAGATCGGGCGGGAGCACCTCCGCGAGGCGGCTCGCCGGAACCCAGTCGCACACCGGGTGGGGCACCCAGACGAGCGCATCCGGCGGGATGACCGTGAGGCGACTCGGCGGGGGCGCGGGGGCCGGCTCGGGCGGCGGGGCCACCTCCTCTACGGCGGCGGCCACGGGCACCGGAGCAGCTTTCGGCCCGATCCGCCAGGCCACGCCGAGCCCGGTGAGGACCGCGCCCGCGCCACCTCCGCCGCCCTGCCACGCGACCCCGAGCCGGAGCACCCGCCCGTGCCGCAGCGGCGTGTCGTACGCGAACCCGACGCGCGCGAGCGGCCGCGTCTCGCCGCGCCACCACCCGCCCCCCGCCAGGCCGGTGAGGGCGAACGTGCCGAAGCGCCCGTCGTCCGGCCCGCCGAGTTCAAAGCGGGCGCCGAGGAACGCGGTGACCCGCGGCGACGGCGCGACATCGGCGCCGACACCGAAGTCGGCCTCCACCAGGACGCGGCCCAGCGGCACCCCGGCGGCGACCCCCACCCCGGCGCCGGGCCCCCCGCCGAGCGGCCCCAGCCCGACGGCACCCTCGATCCGCGCGGCCACGTGGGTGTAGTCCCCAGCCGACGCTCCCGCCTCGGCCGCCCGCGCGGGGGCCGACGCCACGGTCGCGGCGATCGCCAACAGGAGGATGAGGATCACGGCCCCTTAGGCTAACCGACCACTGCCCCCCGGTGGGTCGCAACCCGAGTATCAGTGGCTGCGGACCCGCCCCGGGCTGCCGCCAGCCCCCTTCCCTGCGGGACCGTAGCTACTGGACGGGCACAAGCCGAAACGGCACGACGCGTCCGTCCGACGTCACCGTGAAGCGCCCCTCCAAGGCGGGCTCCGGGGTGAGTGTCGCGGCGTACCGGCCGCTGTCCGAGTTCGCGACGGTGTCGTCGAGCTCGAGCAGGCGGGTCTCGGGGTCGTAGGTGCCGCGCACCTTGTTCACGACGGCGGTCTCGCGGTACTGCACGGTCACGGTGCCGCGGAGCGCGGCGGGCCCGCCGGTGAGCTCGAAGCGCGCTGCGTTGCCGTTGAACGAGCCGCTCCAGGTCCCCACCGGGGAGAGCGCCGAGGGGTCGGCGCGCGGCGCCGTCACCTCCGCCACGGGGACGGCGGCCCGGCGCGCGCTCGTGCCGGAAGGGCGGCTCGGGGGGGAGGCGGGCGCAGCTTCGGCGGGAGCCTCGACCTCCCCGACCTCGCCGGAGGGGCTCCCGGTCCCCGTGTCCGCGCCCGTGTCCGGCGCGGCGGCGACGCGACGGGGCGCGCCCGCGGCTGTCCCCGAGAGCGCCGGGCCGTCCGTGGTGGCGACGTCGGCCCCGACGACGCGGCTCGGCGGAGCCAACCCGGCGGAGAGGGAGCGCGCCCCCAGCCAGACGAGGACGAGGCCCACGGCCATGCTGGTCGCGAGCGCCACGGCGACGCGCCGGCCGATCCGGGAGCGGGGCGCCGGGGGCAGGAAGGGGTCGACCTGGAGCGTGGGCGAGACGGCCGGGCCGGTCCGGATGCGCTGCGGCCGCTCCGTCGCCATCGTGGGCTCGGTGGGGGGCTCCACCAGGATCGGCCCGGCGAGCGAGGCCAGCACGCGATCGCGGACGCCGACCCACGCGGCCTCGTCGAGCGCGTTGACCGTCGCGTCCGGCGGCAGCTTCGCCATCGCCGTGACCAGCGCGGCGGCCATCTCCCGCGCGGTCGCGAAGCGCTCGGCGGGGACGAGGCGCGTCGCGCGCTGGAGGATCGGCTGCAGCACGGGCGCGACGTCGTCCCAGCGCGCCGAGCCGACCGGCGCGAGGAAGAGGTCGACCGGGCTCGCGCCCGTCAGGATCGCGTAGAGGGTGGCCCCGGTGGCGTACAGGTCCGCCTGGACGGCCACGCCCCGGGCATCCAGCCGCTGCTCCGGCGGCATGTAGGTCATCGACCCCATCGCAACGCCCACGCGCGTGTGGCGGGACTCCCGGCCGTCGGAGAGCAGCGCGATGCCGAAGTCCGCGAGCAGCGCCACGCCTTCGCGGTCGAGCAGCACGTTCTGCGGCTTCACGTCGCGGTGGATGACCCCGGCGTCGTGCGCGGCGGCGAGCGCCCCGAGGACCTGCAGCGCGTACCGGCACGCCAGCACCGGCGGGAGCGGCCCGTGGGCATCCACGCGCTCCTGGAGCGTGCCACCGTCGGCCAGCTCCATCACGAAGAAGTCCTGCCCGTCGTCCGTGCCGACGTCGTAGACGCGCAGGATGTTGGGATGGGTCACGCGCGCCATGGCGCGGGCCTCTGCGCGGAGCCGGGCGCGCTGGGCGTCCACCGTGGCGCCGTCCCCACGGAGCACCTTTACGGCGCGCTCCACGCCGAGCGACGCGTCGGTCGCCCGGTAGACGGTGGAGGTCCCGCCCGTCCCGAGCACCTCGCCCAGGCGGTAGCGACCGGCAAGATCAGGCACCGGACGCCTCCCGGCGCCGGGAAACGGCGCGCCGGGGGCGTCGTCTCACCGGATCGCCACCTCGGTGACGCGGAGGCGCACGAAGCGCTGCCGCTTCTCGATGAACCAGGGGTCGAAGCCGGCGACGCGCAGCTCGGCCCGGAGGCGGTGGAGCAGCACGTTGAGCTTGTTCTCGTCCCCGTGGCGGCCCCAGACGCCGGTCATGACCTCGTCGTCCGGGCACCAACCGCGCTCCTCGGACGGCACGCCACGCAGGCGGTCCTCCTCGAAGCGGCGGCCCAGCAAGAACAGGAGCACGGCGCGGTTGCCGCTGTCGATCTTGTGCGTCTTCCGCGTCGGCACGTCCTCCAGGACGGCCTCGGCGCCGAAGGGCCCCTCGAGCGTGGCCGAGAGCTTGTAGGGGTAGCGCTCGACGGCGGGCACCTCGGTGGCGGCCTGCACGTCGTCCACCTCGGAGACCTTGAACACGCGGTCGCCGACCGTGAACTCCACGTTCGCGGCGAGCGGCCCCTCCTCGTCATCCGCGGTGCCGAGGCGAACCTCGCCGTTCCAGTGGAGGATCAGGGTCGCGGCGCGATCCGGGCCGTCGGCCAGGCGCAGGTCGCAATCGGGCGCCGACCCGATCGAGAAACGGTCCCCCGAGAGCGGGAAGCGGGTCCCCGCGCGGAGGTCCTCGAGGACGAATCCCCGTGCCCGCGGCCGCGCGTTCTCCTCCTCGGCCCGCACCTGGAGCAAGCACGTCGTCCCGAGGCGGATGGTGTCTCCGTCGCGAACGGGATGCACGCTGCGGATGCGGCGATCATTGAGGAACGTGCCATTGGTCGAGGCAAGATCCTTGATCCAGATTGTGGTGCCCTCGCACCACGCCATCAGGTGGTGCCCCGACACGGTCGGATCGGACACAACCAGTTCGTTGCCCGGCGAACGACCCACGTGCACCTGGCCCTCGCCCACCTGGACGGCGTGCACGACCTCACCGGAGCGTAGCAACAACAACTCGGCCAACCAGGACCTCCTGCACGGACGGTCGCCCGTGCGCGACTAGGGTAACGCCTCAGGATGCTCCGTCCGATAGCGCGCGAAGGTCTCTCCTACTACATCCTCTCGAACTTCGTCGAGAATTGGCTCGATCTCGGCGAACTGGCGATCGTTCAACGTGTACTGGAAGCCGGTCACGTAGCGGCGCACGAGGTCCGCGACGACGGGATCCACGCTGGCAGCGATGTCGCCCGCGTGGAGCAGGAGCACCAGTCCGCGCCCCGGATCGTCCTCGCCGGACGGCGCCTCGCAGAGGAGCCGCCCTGCCAGTTGGAGCGCGCGGGCCTCCCCCGCGGCGTCGACCCGCAGGCGCGCCAGCCGCGCGACCTCTCCGAGCGCCGCGACCGCCGCGCCCATCCGCGCGGTCTCGGCGTAGGCCCGGGAGAGCTCCTCGAGCCCCTCGGCCTGCCCGGAGGGGTCCCCCGCTTCCCGCGCGAGCACGATGGCCTTGCGGAGCAGCTCCACACGGTCCTCCGGGCCGACCAGCGCCGCCTCCCGACGCAGCACCGCGCCGATGCCCGCGAGGTCCGCGGCGGCCTCGTAGCGGCGGCGTGCCTCGGCGAGCCGGGCCCGCGCGGCGTCGAGCTCACCGCGGGCCGCGAGGGCGTCGGCCTCCAGGAGCGCGGTCCCTCCCTCGCCCGCACCGGCGATCGCGGCGGCGGCGTCCGGCGCCCCCCGCCGTCCGTGCAGCGCGGCGAGCTCCCGCTCGAGCTGAAGGCGCCGATGGGGGTCCGCGCCGCGGGCGAGCGCCTCCACGACACCGATGGCGAGCCCAATCCCGCCCATGTCTTCGCGCGGGAAGAGGTCGCGCGACTGCACCCGGAACGCGTCGAGCACGAGCGGGGCGAGGCGCGCGCCGCGGCCGCGGGTGGGTGCCAGGCCGTCGAGGTGCGCGGCGACCGCCACGAGCGCGGGCTCTCCCCGGTCGAGCAGCGCGGCGAACCCGGCGCGGTCCGCGAGGATCGCCCGCTGGGCATCGATGGGATCGACCCGCTCGGGCATCTGGAGCACGGCCGTGGCCGCCGCGCGGCGCAGGCCGTTGCCGAGGGCGACGTCGAGCTGCGCGGCCTCCCGGAACACCCCGAGGAGCGCGGCGATCGCGCGTGCGCCCCCGCCGGGGGTGGCCGCAGCCTCGGGGGCGAGCGCGGCGAGCCATCCGATCAGCGCGAGATCGTCGCGGACGCTCATGGCTCCCCTCCCTAGTAGTCGGCGCGCACGGGGAGCATGAGGATGCCGTCCTTGTACACCGGGCCCGCGACGATGAACGTGCCGCCGCGGTTGATGCTCACGGTCGTGTCGAGGAGCTTGCCGGCGTCGCTCGTCATCTCGACGCGGACGCGGGCGCGGGTGTCGTCCTTCGAGATGAGCGTCACCTTCAGGCGCCGCCCCCCCTCGATCGGGAAGCTGTGGTCCTCGCCGAGGGACACGTCGGCGTCCTGCGTGGAGAGGAGCCGGTAGCCCTTGTACTTGAAGTACCGGAACGACGAGGTGAGCGCGGCGAGGCGCGGATCGATGCCGCTCTCGGAGTCGGTGGCGTGGACGACGGAGATCTGCACGCCCACGCGGTTCGCGGCGGGCTTCTGGGTCTGGGCACCGCTAGTCGGCGCCCGGGTGGGCGCCGGCGCGGGTGCCGGCCGGCTCTGCGCGAGGGCCCGGTCCGGGAGGAGCGCCGAGGCGACCAGGACCACAGCCAGGAGCAGGACGCGAAGCATCAGAGGGGTACTCCGGAGCCCGAGCCGGAGCCCGAGGCAGGGTCGTCGACGAGGATGAAGGTCGGACCGCCGTCCTCGAACTGCATCACCTGTACCACCACGTCCCGCGGCGCGGAGATCTCTTCCACGAGCGCGTCGTTCACGGCGGCGAGCCGGAGGTCGGCCTGGAGGCCCGCGAGGTTGCCCGGCTGGGGCGAGAGGCGCGACGACATCGGCAGCACCGCGAAGAGCAGCGCCGCGGCCATGGCGAAGCCGAGGAGCGGCCCGCCGAGGGACGCCCAGCGGGGCATCCGCACCGCCGCGGGCTCGATGGCAGCCATGACGGCGCCGGCCACGTCGATGTCGGGGATGGCTGCGAAGGCCTCCCGCAGCGGCCCGGCGATGGACTCCCAGCCGTGCACGGCGTCCCGCTCGACGCCGATGGCCGTGGCGACAGCGGGCCACGCGTCGACCCCGCGGTGCGTCGCGCTGCGCAGCCCCTCGCCGGTCACGGCGAAGGCGGCGAGCTGATCGCGGGCGGCGGGCTCGCGCAGGAGGCGGGCGGCCACGGCGGCGGTCCGCTCGGAGGAGAGCTCGCCGTCGAAGTAGGCGGAGAGCTCGGCGTCGGGGTCGAAAGCGGCGGTGAGGTCGGCCAGGACATCCGCCATGACGGAATCGGCGATGTCGATGGGGGGCGCGGCGAGCACGGCGTCGCGGACGGACGCTCCGAGCGGCGCCCAGGCCGCGTCCGCGTCGATCTCGGCCATCACCAGGTCGGCGATGTCGATCGCGGGGGGGCGCACGGCTTCGCGGAGGGCCGCGCCGACGGGGCTCCAGGCCTCGTCCTCCCCGAGGTACCCCATGACCGCGTCCGCGAGGTCGATCGGGGGCGCGGTAGCCTCCGACGCGCGCACGGCCGCCGTGAGGGTGGCACCGAAGGGGGTCCAGGCGGCGTCGGCGTCGAGGGCGGCCATCACGTCCCCCGCGATGTCGACGGGGCCGGGTACGGCGAGCGCGGCGCGCAGGGCCTCTCGCAGCTCCGCCATGACGACGAGCCGGGGCTCTACGTCCACCAGGGCGGCGAGCTCCATGCGCTCCTCTTCGGTGACCTCACCGTCGAAGGCCCGCATGAGGAGCACCTCGAGACGACTGGGAAGGGACGGGTCCATCACCGTTGGAACGTCCATCCGGAGGGTCCATTCACGGGCATCTACATCTCGCCCGTGGAATGTTGGAGCAGCCCCTGGAGCCGCTTCCGGGCGTAGAAGAGCCGGCTCATGACGGTCCCCTCGGGGATGCCCATCGCCTCCGCGATCTCCTTGTAGGAGAGCCCCTCGACCTCGCGCAGGAGGATGACCTCGCGCTGGTCCTCGGAGAGCTCGTCCAGCGCGGCGAAGATGCGCTCGTGCAGCTCCTTGCGCTGGAGCGCCCGCTGCGGCGACTCGCTCTGGTGCAGATCGAGGATGGTGCCGTCCTCGTCCCGGTTCGCGATCGCCTCGTCGAACGCCGTCGTCTTGCGGCGGCGGTTCTTGCGGCAGTGGTCGATCGCGAGGTTCATCGCGATGCGGTAGAGCCACGTGTAGAAGCTCGACTCGATGCGGAACGTCGAGAGGTTCTGGTACGCCTTGATGAACGCGTTCTGGGTGATGTCCCGGGCCTCTTCGCCGTCACGCACCATCCCGTACACCATCGCGTGGATGCGGGACTGGTAGCGCTCGACGAGGGGACGGTAGGCGCTGCCGTCACCCTTGCGGACGCGGAGCACCAGATCGGAGTCGGGGAGGTCTTGGGGGAGCATCGCCGGGCCATCCTATACGATCGGACCGCGGCGTGTGAGCCCTGACGCAGCGGTGGTTTACCGCACGACCACGCGGTCTCCCGCGCCGCGTCCGAAGGTCTCCGGGCTGTACATCTCCTCGGCCTTCGTCGGCGGCACGACGAAGTCGCCCGGCGTCGTGGCGCGCGCCACGTAGGTGTAGGTGTGGACGCCGTCCCAGAGCAACGACGCGAAGGCCTCGACCCGCTCGTCGCGCAGGTTCTCGTGGTCGTACCAGGTGCGCATCCACCACCAGTACGGGGCGGGCGGAGCCGACGGATCCTGGGGGATCGCGCCGGTGACCGCGAGGTCCGGGTTGAGCACCTCGAGGCCGGCGGGGAGGGGGTCCACCAGCGCCACGTGGTAGCGGCGCATGGGCGTCGCCATCGTGAGGCGGACCCGGACGCGAGCGCCTGCCCGGATGGTCCACGTGCCGTCGGGCGCGCGGGTGACGTCCGCGGGATCGTCCACGGGCTCGTAGGCCCGCGTGACCGCGAAGCCGTAGTCGGCGGCCTCGGGATCGAGGTCCAGCGGCGCGTACCGCAGGCCGACCCGGTAGTAGAGCCGCCCGGCGCCCTCCTTCCCGACGACGAGGTCCTGGGCGCCGCGCTCCTGGAGCCACGCCATCGGCACGTCGATCTGCGCGCGGTCCGTGCTCCGGCCCTCGAACCGCTGCTCGCCCGCCACGCCCGTGCCGAGCCACACCCGCGCCAGGAACGCGGGCGTGACGCCCTCGTAGACGTGGAAGTAGCGATCCAGCGCGAGCAGCACGTGCGCGTTCTCGGTCGTGTTCGCCCACCGCCCGGCCTTCCGGTGCGCGAGGAGGCCGTCGACCAGCTTGGGGATGAGCTCGCTCTTCGGCTCGGTGCGGAGCAGGGCCTCCAACAAGACACCGTCCGCGACGCGATCCGAGTGCAGGAGCACCTGGGCGCCGTCGCTGTAGGAGGTCACGAAGTGCGCGCCCGCGGCGGTCTCGGTGACGTGGTTCTGGAGCCACGTCCGGATCGCGGCGACCTCCTTGGTGGCCTTGCCCTCCACGAGCGTCGGCAGGAGCCAGCCCATCGACTCCGCGCCGAGCTCGTCGACGCCAGCCTCCGCGACGAGCGCCTTCGCCTTGCCGACGTTGGGGTCTCCGGCGAGCGAGAGGACGTGCAGCGCGTAGGCGCGGATCGCCCACTTCGATTCCTGCGAGTAGGTCCGCGGGAGGTGGTGCTCGATCTTCCGGAGGTAGCCGAGCGCGCTGTCGTAGCTCCGCGGCTCCACCGCGTAGCCCTTCGCCTTGGCTCGCACGAGCGCGTGCGTGACGTGCACGCCGAGGTACGGCCAGCCCTCGTCGCCACGCCGCCAGAAGCCCCAGCCCCCGTTCACGTTCTGGCGCTCGGCCAGCCGCTCGATGTCGGCGGCGACGGTGGCCTCGAGGACCCCCTTCGCGGGGAGCTCGGCGGAGGCGAAGGCGCCGAGCACGTCGCGGAGGGCGGCCACGCCGAGGAGCCGCGACGCGAGCTGCTCGTTGCAGTCGTAGGGGTAGCGCACGAGGTACACGAAGGCGTCGGTGAGCGATTGGAGCTGCGTGGAGGAGACGGTCACCTCCAGCCCGCCGAACTGCGGCCACACCTCTGGGGGCGCGGCCACGGCGAGGCGCTCGGCGCTGGTCTGGGCTGAAGCACCGTCGAAGGTGCCGTAGGTGGCGAACGCCTCGGTCGTCGCGGGCGTCCACACCGGCAGCTCGACGTTGGCGGCGTCGGCATGGGCGCCCGACACCGCGGCGAGCTGGATGCGCGCGGTCCCGGCCATCGCGGCCGCGGCTGGGAACCGAACCTCGACGCGATCGTTCGCGGGGACCGTCACGCGGCGCCCGGCCTGCGCGCCGATCGCGGCGCTCCCCTGCGGGAGCGGGTCCGTCACCGCCGAGAGCAGCGCCAGGTTCGACGTGCGCAGGGCGAGATCGACCGTGAGCGGCGCGTCCGTCTGGTTCTGCAGGACGACGGGGATCTCCACGCGGTCCCCGAAGTTGAGGAACCGCGGCGGCGAGGGGCGGATCATCAGCGGGAGCCGCGCGGTCACGTCGGCCTCCCCCGAGCCGAACAGCGTGTCCTTCGCGACGGCCACGACCATCACCCGGTAGCGGGTGAGCGAGTCCGGCACCCGGAGGGGCACCGTCGCGACGCCGCGGAGGTCGGTGTAGACGGAGGGCGCCCAGAGCGCGACCGCCGCGAAGTCCGACCGCACCTGGATCTGCTGGGTGGAGGCCGCGTCCGGGATCGCCATGGCGTCGGCCATCGGAACCGTGGAGGGAGCGGGAGCGGCGCGGCTCCGCGCGATCGCCCCGTTCTTGGAGGCGCGCTTCTCCGACACGACGCCCCCGAACCCGCCGCCGCCCTCGGCGTAGCCGAGCGACTGGAGCGCGATGCTCTCGTCGCCGGGCCCGGCGTCGCCCATCCCACCGACGAGCGCGGTGGGATCGACGAGCTGGACCCACTGGCGGAGGTGGTGGCTGCTCACGCCGTCCCCGCGCGCGGCGTAGAACGTGGCGAGCGGATCCGGCAGCTTGTACCCGGTGAGCGCGAGGACGGCCTCATCGACGGCGACCACGGCGAGCTCGGCGTTCGGGACCGGCTTGCCGTCCGGGCCGGTGACGACGACCTCCACGGAGGTCTCCCCGCCCGGCTCCAGGCGCGCCACGGCCGGCGTGACCGCCACGGTGAGGGTGCGGAGCAGCGGCGGCACCTCGAAGGTGAGCGAGCCGGCGGCGTAGGCCACGCGCTTCGGCAGGTCGGTGCGCGGCGTTCCGTCGTCCCCGGCGCGCGCCCGCGCCCCCACGAGGTCCACGGCGACGGTGAAGTCGGGGACGTGGCGCTCGGTGACGGGGATGGCGAGGGTCGTCGACGCCCCGTCGAGGTGGAAGGCGCGGGTCTCCAGGAGGAGGCCACCCGCGCGGACGGTGAGGACGCCCTCCGCGGGCGAGAACGGCGCCTGCACGAGCACGTTGGCGGACTCCCCGACCGCGTAGCTCTTCTTCTCCGGCACGAGCGTGACCTGCTCCTGCGCGACGCCGCGGTCGGGCACCACCTGCTCGCCGGTCACCCACACCTGGAGCGTCGTCTCGTTCTTCCGGCCGTGGCTGTCCTTGACCGTCGCCACGACCCGGTAGCTGCCGCCGGCCTCCGGCACGAATCGCGTCTTGCCCGCGCCCGGGATCGTCGCCGACCCCGCGGCCTCGGCCACCTCGTCCCAGCCCTTGGCCGTGTGCTTCCACACGAGGCGCTCGAAGACGACCTCGATCCCCTGCCCCGGGACGGCCCGGCCCTCGCGGTCCACGACGATGGCCTCGACCTCGACGGGCGTCCTGGCCTCGACGTAGGCCTTCGGCGTCTTCAGGCCGACGTACACGTCCGCGGGATGCACCAGGAAGGACTTGGCGGCGGTCCACGCCTGCCGGTTCACGTCTTCGACGGTGGCCTCGGCGGTGACCGTCATCGGGCGCACCGGGTCGAGCGACTCGAAGTGGATGCCGAGATGGTGCTCCCCGGTCGAGTCGGTGACGCCGCTGAGCCGCTCGGGCTCGACGTAGGGCTCGCTCCCGCCCCACTCGCGCCACCACGGGGACCAGGGCCCGAAGCTCCAGTCGCCACGGCCCGGCGGCACGAAGGTGGCCGGCGCGGCGCTCACCTCCCAGCGCACGGGCGCGGAGGGCAGGCCCCCGCCGGCGTAGTAGGCCGCGGACACGTCTACGATCGCGTCCTCGCCGAGCGCGTAGACGCCATCGCCTCCGCTCGCGGACACGGCGAACTCGGGGGTCCGGTACTCCTGGATCTCGAACGAGAGCGAGGTCGACGGCTCGGTGGTGTCGCCGTCCGCGGCGGTGAAGTCGATGCGCGCCGTGCCGAGGTTCGGGGTCTTCGGCAGGGGGAGGTCGAGCGTGAAGCCGCCGAGCCCGGTCACGGTGACGGTGCCCTCGCCGAGGGGGTTCCCCTGGCTGGAGAACGCGGACCAGCGCACCGTCGAGGTGCGGGTGGCGACGAGATCGCCGTCCACGCCGGGGGTGCGCGTACGGAGCCAGCCGCGGACGTGCACGGTCTCGCCGGGCTTGTAGAGGTTCTTGTCGTCGAACACGAACCAGCGGAGCTCGCGGGTGTCGTCGAGGCGGTACCAGCCACCGCCCCAGCCGCCGGGGGACTGCGGGAGGATCGCCACGTCGTCACCGGCGCGGGCGACCACCGCGTTCGCCTCCGTCGCGAACGACAACCGGACGAGGCCGTCCGCTCCGGTGCGGCCGGTGTCCGCGGGCCCACCGAGGAGGCGGGTCTCCACGTCGGCGCGCGGCTTCCCGGTGCCGAGGTCCGTCGACCACACGGTCAGGGCGTCGCGCTCCTGGAACACGGTCAGCCCGAGCTTCGTCACCTGCACCCACCCGAGCCACTCCTGCTGCTGCCAGCGCTCCTTCGGCTGCACGGTGGGCTCGACCTGGACGATGAATTGCCCGGAGGTTCCGGTCAGATAGGGTGCGAGATCGAAGGCGGTCTCGACCTGCCGGTCGGGCTCGCCCGCCACCGTCACGGTGCCCGAGTGAACCTTGGTGCCGGGGATCGGGGCCTTGCGCGCGTCGGCCCACCGGTACTTCTCGTTCCACGCCACCCAGGCCGCCCAGTCGTCGGGAGCCACGCGATGCACGGTGACGCGCAGGGCCTTGTGGTTGGTCGTAAAGAAGGAGACCTGGGGCGGGCCCGAGGGGTCGACGGTCACGAACGTGTCGTTGGGACCGCGCAGCGTCTGCTCGGCGGGGCCGACCTCGACCTTGAACGTGCTCGCCGCGCCGAGGGTCTGCCCGAACACGTCGGGGACGCTCGCCGCGACGGTCAGGGTGTAGGTGGTGCGCCCGGTGTAGAGGCCCTGCAGGGAGACCGTGTTGCCGTGGGCGTTCACCTGGAGGCCGGGAACCGCGGGGGTGACGGTGAACGCGGCGGCGTCGAAGCGATCGAGGTCGATCGGGTTGGTGAACGCGACGCTCCACGGCGCGGTGGGCGGGCACGGGTGTTGGTTCCAGCACTCGGGTGCGCTCACCTGCATCGGTCCGTAGGTGCGGAACGAGAACGACTGGTCCTTCGTCGTGAGGCGCGGGCCTTCGGCGGAGGGTGCGCCCTCGGGGACGACCACCTCGTAGGTGGTCGCGCGGGCGAGCGGGACGGTGGGGGTGAGGGCGAGCCGGCGGTCCGGCTGGGCCTGGCCCACCCGGGACTCGACCTCCGGAACCTTCGCGATCTCCTCCTTCGTGGCGAGGCGGAGCGCGACGTCGCCGGTGCCGCCCTTGAGGCGGAGGTGCGGGACGAGCGCGGCCGGGTCGACCGCCTGGTCAAAGCCGAGGAAGAGGACGGGGTTCAGCGGCTGGGGCATGGCCTCCGCGCCGCGCCGGCGGCCGCCGTCGGGCCAGTAGGACTGGAGGACGAGCGGCGGGGTGGCGAAGGTCCAGGAGACGGCGTCGGTGAGGGCGGTCCCGTCCGTGGAGCGTGTCCCCGCGGGGATCTCGGCCTGGTAGGCGGTCGCCATCGGGAACCGCGGGTCCGGCTCGAACACGAGGGTCTTCGTGCCGAGCCAGCGCCAGTCGCCCTTGGGGGTCGGCGTGAGCCTGACCGGGACGGTCTTCGCGGCCTCCTCCTGGGAGGTCACCGGGACCATCGCGCGCGAGAACGTGACGGAGAGGTGCGGCGCCATCGGCACCTCCCCCTCGGGGGCCCGGCGCACGACCGTGAGCGGGCCGCTCTCGACCACGGGGGCGGGCGCGTCCGATGCGCTCGGGAACGTGACCGTCACGGTGTCGCCGGTGCGCGGCGGGGGCATCGGGCCCTCGCGCAGGGCGAAGGCGGCAGCGTCGTCGGGCTCGATCTCCAACGCCGGGAGCCGCGCGAGGAGCCGGGTGATGGTGGCGGCATCGAGCGGGGTGGAGGGCGCGACGGGCACGCGATCGGCGCCCCCGTCCTCCGGGCGCGCCTCGTACAGCCGCATGCCGAGGCCGCGCTTCGTCGGGTCTTCCTGGAAGTCCACCTTCGCCTCCATGCTCGCCGCGGGCGCCGCCTCGACGGGCACCTCCGTCGTGGGGCCCCGCCGGCACGCGACAACGAGTCCGAGGCCGATCATCCATCGAGTCGAGCGCCGCATCTGGTCCCCACGCGCGCCTGAAACGGAGCACGCGGGCAGAACTTACTCCGACGAGGCCCCCGCGCGGCGCAACCAGTTCCGTGCGCGCCGCACCTAAATCAGTGCGCGGCGCACCTGGATCAGTGCGCGGCGTCCCAGGTGCGCGCCCAGCCGGTGTCGACCTTCAACGGGACGCACAGCGAGGCGGCGCCCTCCATCGTGGCCTTCACGCGCGCGGCGACCGCGGCAACGTCCCCCTCGGGGACCTCGATGACGAGCTCGTCGTGGACCTGGAGGAGCAGGCGCGCGGGGGTTCCGGCGAGGTCCGCGTGGACGCGCACCATCGCGAGCTTGATGAGGTCCGCCGCGGTGCCCTGGATCGGCGTGTTGATCGCGATGCGCTCGGCACCCGAGCGGTCCATCGGGTTCTTGGCGTCGAGGCCCTGGTTCGGGCGGCGGCGACCGTAGAGGGTCTCGGCGTAGCCCTTCTCGCGGGCGCGAGCGATCGCGCCGTCCATGTACGCGCGCACCTGCGGATAGCGGGCGAAGTACCCGTCGATGTAGCTCTGGGCCTCGGTGCGCGAGATGCGGAGGTCGTTCGCGAGGCGGAACGCGCCCATGCCGTACACGATGCCGAAGTTGATCGCCTTGGCGGCGCGGCGCATCTCCGGGCTCACGAGCCCGGGCATGACGCCGAAGATCTCGGACGCGGTGCGGCGGTGGATGTCCTCGTCGTTGCGGAAGCTCTCGACGAGCGGCCCCTCCTGGCAGTAGTGCGCCAGGATCCGCAGCTCGATCTGGGAGTAGTCCGCGGAGAGGAACACGTGCCCGGGCGCCGCGACAAAACAGCGGCGGATGCGCCGGCCCTCGTCGCTACGGACGGGGATGTTCTGGAGGTTGGGGTCGATCGACGAGAGGCGACCGGTGGCGGCGACCGTCTGCCGGAAGTTCGTGTGGATCCGGGCCGTCCGGGGGTGGACGGCGGGCGGCAGGGCGTCGACATAGGTGCCCTTCAACTTGGAGAGCTCGCGCCACGCGAGGATCGCGCCGGGGAGCGGGTGCTCCTCCCGGAGCTTGTCCAGCGTGTCGGCGTCGGTGCTCCAGCCGGTCTTCGTGCGCTTCCCGCCCTTCAGCCCCAGCTTGTCGAACAGCACCTCGGCGAGCTGCTGGGTCGACGCGACGTTGAACTCGCACCCCGCCAACGTATGACAATTGCGCTCCTCCTCGACGAGGCGCGTGCCGAGCTCGGCGGAGAGGGCCGCCAGGGCCCCGACGTCCACCCCGATGCCGGCGCGCTCCATGTCCGCGAGCACGGGCACGAGCGGCAGCTCGATGTCGCGGTACACCCCGGAGACGCCGTTCTCCTCGAGCTTCTCGGTGAGCAGGGCGTCGAGCATCCAGCCGAGCTGGGCCTCCTCGCCGAGCGCGCCGGTGAGCGGATGATCGACGTAGCGCTTGCCTAAGTCGTCGAGCGTGTGCTTCTGCTCGGGCACGAGGAGGTAGTCGGCCACCATCACGTCCCCCGCGACGCCCGCGAGGGGGGCCCCGGCGGACGCGAGGAACTTGGTGGTCTGCTTCAGGTCGAACCCGGTCTTCTCGACGTCGGGATCGGCGAGGAGGGCGCGGAGCGCGGCGAGCGAGGCGTCGTCCACCGGGACCCGCGCGAGGTGCGGATGTCCCGCCTCCGTCCAACCGAACGTGATCCGGGTCGGCACGTCGACGAGGAAGTCCGGGCCGCTCGTCTCGACCGCGAGCGCCACCCGGCCGGCGGCGCGGAGGCGACGGTCGAGCTCCGCGAGAGGCCCGGGGCCCCACACCGCAGTGCACTCGATCGTGTGCCAACCCTCGGCGTTGGCCGTGCGCATCGGCGGCGGCGCGCCGAGGCCGAGGTCGGTCAGCAGGGTCTTGAAGTTCCAGCGGGCGAGCTTCTCGCGGAGGGCGTTCTCGTCCCGCGGCCGCGGCACCAGCGTGTCGAGCCCCACGTCGAGCGGCACCGCGGTGTCGATCGTCACGAGCCGGCGCGCGAGCCGCACGGCCTCGGCATTGTCCGCGACGCATTGGCCGGTCTTGCCGCCGATGGCCGCCGTATTGGCGAGCACCCCCTCGAGGTCCCCGAACTTCTGGATGAACTGGGCGGCCTTCTTCTCGCCGACCCCGGGCACGCCCGGCACGTTGTCCGAGGTGTCCCCCATCAACGAGAGCAGGTCGATGATGCGGTCGGGCCCGACCCCCCACTTCTCCCGGATCTGGTCCGGGCCGTAGTCCACGCCCTTCATGAGGTCGAGCAGGTGGATCCGGTGGTCGACGAGCTGGCCGAAGTCCTTGTCGCTGCTGACGATCCCGACGTGAACGTCGTCCGACGCGAGGCGGCAGGCGAGGGTCCCGATGACGTCGTCCGCCTCGGTGTTCGGCTCGGCGATGACGTGGAACCCGAAGGCCTCGATGAGCGGGCGCAGCTCGCCCCACTGCTGGCGGAGGTCGTCCGGCATGTCCGGACGCTGGCCCTTGTACGCGGGGTAGAGAGCGTTGCGGAAGCTCTTTCCTACGTCGAAGACGAACGCGACGTAGTCGGGTTGGTGCTCACGGACGAGCGCGAGCAGCATGCGACTGAAGCCGTACAGGCAGCGGGTCGGGAAGCCGTCCGGCGCGCGCATGTCCGATTGGATCGCGTGGTACGCCCGGAAGGCGTGGTTGGGCGCATCGACCAGGAGCAGCTTCTTCGGCATGCGCCGCTTTAACGCGCCCGGCGCGCCGATGACCCCGATCGCGGGCGCCCGAACGGCCGAACCGTACGGTCCAGAAAACCCGCCCAGTGCGCGCCCCGGCTTCCCACGCGCGGTTCGAACGGTTTTCGATTAGGGTGCGGGCTCCCTGAGGTACCCGTGCGCGGCTTGGAAGAGCTCACCGACCCGACCCCCGAGCACCGGATGCTCCGCGAGATGGTGGCCGACTTCGTGAAGACGGAAGTGGAGCCGCAGGCCGAGAAGCACGACCGCTTGCAGACCCTGAACCGCCCGCTCTTCGCTCGGTTGGGTGAGCTGGGCCTCCTCGGCATCACCGTGCCCGCCGAGGACGGCGGTGCGGGGATGGACACGACCGCCGCGGTCATCGCGCACCACGAGATCTCGAAGTCGGACCCCGGGTTCTGCCTCGCGTACCTCGCGCACGCCATGTTGTTCGTGAACAACTTCTACCATTGCAGCAACGCGGACCAACGCGGGCGCTACCTCGAGAAGGTCCTCTCGGGCGAGTGGATCGGCGGAATGGGCATGACGGAGCCCGGCTACGGAACCGATGTGCTCGGCATGACGACGACCGCCGTGCGGAATGGCTCGCACTACGTGCTCAACGGCACGAAGACCTACATCACCAACGGGCCGGACGGCTACTGCTTCCTCGTCTACGCGAAGACCGAGGGGAAGCTCAGCGCGTTCCTCGTCGACCGCGAGTGTCCCGGCTTCCGCACCTCCCAACCCATCCACAAGATGGGGATGCGCGCCTCGACGATGTCGGAGCTCATCTTCGAGAACTGCGAGGTACCGGCGGAGAACCTGCTCGGGCGCGAGGGCACCGGCCTCACCCACATGATGCGCAACCTCGAGATCGAGCGCCTCACGCTCGCCGCCATGAGCCTCGGTATCGCCGATCGGTGCCTCGACATCATGGTGCGCCACGCCGAGGGCCGCGTCGCGTTCGGCCAGCCCATCAACCGCTTCGGGCAGATCCAGCGGTACATCGGAGACAGCTACGCCGCGACGGAGGCGATGCGCGCCCTCGTCTACACCGTCGCCCGGACCGTCGGCCCCGACCACCGCAACCGCCTCGGCAGTGACGCCGCCAAGCTCTACGCGGCGCCGGTCGGCAAGCAGGTCGCGGACAACGCGATGCAGGTGCTCGGCGGCAGCGGCTATTGCGACGAGTACCCGGTGGAGCGCCTCTTCCGCGACGCCAAGCTGCTGGAGATCGGTGGCGGCACGCTGGAGAGCCACCAGAAGAACATCACGAAGGACCTCACGAAGCAGGTCTGCGGGTGATCCTGCTCCTGCTGATCTCGTGCATGGGCTACTCCGAGAGCCAGGTGCGGCGCGGAGAGCTCAACTGCGAGTGGCTCGACACCTGCGGGGAGCTCGGCACCGTGGGCTTCGAGGGCGTCGGCGACTGCAAGGCCGCCGCGGCCGCGCAGCCCTACGATGACGACCAGTGCCCCGACTACGACGCCACCGCGATGTCCGGGTGCCTGCGCGCGTACGAGGACGCCATCGCCGGCGAGGACTGCGCCGCCGAGTTCACGGACGCCTGCCTCGTATGTGGCTGATGCTGGCGCTCGGGTGCCGCGGCCCCGAGGTGACGGCCTTCCTCGACGACCGCGCCGCCGCCATCTGCGCGCGGCACACCGCGTGTGACACGCTGGGAGCCGCCGGGTACGCCAGCGAGGCCGACTGCCTCGACGCCCTCGACGCCGCCACGGGCGCGCTCGCGGATCAAGGCGCCCTGGCCTGCGAGGCGTTCGACGCCGCAGCGGCGGACGCATGCCTGACGACCTACGCGGCCGCCGCTTGCGACGTGCCGCCTGACCTCGAGGTCTGCGAGAGCGTCTGCCGGTAGGGGAACCCCTACTCCTTCTTTCGACCGATCAACCCCCCGAAGATGCCGCCCCCGGAGGCACCGGGCTTCGGCGCCGCGGGGTTCCGCACCTCGTAGAGCCGGATCTCGCGCTGGGCCTCGCGGTTGGTGGGATCCTTCTGACCCGCGGCGCGGTAGCGCACGATGGCCTCCGCTTCCCGCGCCTCGAGCTTGAGGACGTTGCCCGAGTGCACGAGGATCTCCGCCATCCGCACGGCCTCGGGCACCTGGATCGCGTCGAGCGCCGCGACCGCCTGGTCCGCCGTCAGCCGCTTCGCGAGCCACCCACCGTAGGCGGCGTACATGCGGTGCGGCCACGCGTTCCCGTCGAGCCGCGCGGCCTCCTGGAAGAGCACGTCGGCGGCCTTCCAGTCCCGCGCGCGGTACGCGACCTCGGCGCGTCGGAACGCCACCCGCGCGGTGAGGTGGTCCTTCTCGCTCACGAATTGAACCCCCCGCGCCCGGGCATCCAGGAACCGCTTCGCCTCGCCAAGCCCGCCGGGCACGCGCAGGGCGTCGTACGCGCCGTTCACGCGGGAGAAGCAGGTCTCGGCGAGGACGCGCACGGCGGGCGGCGCGTTGAAGAACGTGTCGGGGTGGTAGCGGCGGGAGATCTCGCGGTAGGCGTTGGCGACATCGTCCTCCGTGACCGTGCGGCGCTCCGCGAGCTCCAGGACCTCGATGGGGTGCGCACCCTCCATCGCCACGGAGGCCTCCGCGAGGCGGCGCACGCGCGAGTCCTCCTGGGTGGGATCCGCGGGCGGGCGGTTCAGCTTCACCGGCGTCCGGTCGTCGAACCGGCCGCCGTCCACCACGAGGAGGCCGAGGACCAGGAGGGTGTCGAGGGCGCGCAGGACGTCCGTGCGCCGGGCGGGGTCGGTGCCGGCGGCCTCGCGGAGGAGGGCGTCGACCGTGCGGGCGCGGGGGGCGATCCGGAGGACGCGCATCGAGGTGGCGTCGATCCCCCAGCGTGACTCCGCCGAATCGTCGGGCATGCGGAGCGAGAGCGTGGCGGTCTCGAGGGCGCGCCACGTGCGGGCGACGACGGCATCGGGGCGCCCGACCGCGAGGCCGCGGGCGAGCATGCGCGGGACGGGCTCGGGCAGGGGGAACGCGCCGGCCGGCGGCATCCACCGCGAATCGAAGGAGACCTTGCCCCCGCGGGCGTCGACCAGGCCGCCGAGCCACACGCCGAGGCCCTCCGCGGCGGTCGCCAGCGCGCGGTCCGGCGGGCACCCGCCAGCGACGGCGGCGCCGAGGCCGTCGATCAGATCGTCCGGAACCGCGAGGCCCCCGAACAGGCCGGGGACCCCGGTGACGTAGACGACGTTCCCCGCGCGCAGGCCGATGAGCGCGGCGCGGCCGTCCTTCTCCACGCGCACCGCGCCCGACGCGACCACGCGGTAGGCGAGGAAGAGCACGCGCACGGGCGGGAACTGGTCGATCGTCCCCGCCACGGACGCCAGGAACTCGGGCCCGCTCCATTGGGCGGCGGGCGCGGGCGTAGGACCGCGCTTCGGGCCGCCCAGCAGGCCGTCGAGGAAGCGGCCGAGACGGTCCGCGTCGAGCGGCTTGGGGAGGAACCCGGCGTTCGGCGCGGCGCGCACGTCGACCCGGGCCGCGCCGCTCACGAGGAGCACCGGCAGGCGGTTCGGGCGCTCCGCGACGCGGCGGGCGAGCTCCAACCCGTCCATGCCGGGCATCACGATGTCCGTGATCATCACGTCGAAAGCGTCGCGATCCAGGCGCGCGAGGGCCTCCGCCCCCGACGCTACGACGACGACTTCGTGCCCCAAGGAACGCAGCGCATCGACCATGACCGCACGTGAAAGAGCGTCATCGTCCACCGCCAGTATCCGACCCATACACATCCTCGCCCGGCTCGTTGCCCGCACCAGGGCCGGATCATAATGAGCTTGGACCCCTTGGGAGTATCATGGCCAGCGCCAACGTTCTGAACATCACCGACGCCGACTTCAAGCACCAGGTGCTCGAGAGCGACGTGCCTGTCCTCCTCGACTTCACGGCCGTCTGGTGCGGGCCCTGCAAGGCAATCGCTCCCCTCCTCGACCAGGTGGCCGAGGAGAAGAAGGGCCAGTTGAAGGTCTGCAAGATCGACATCGACCAGAACACGGTCACCCCGAACCAGTTCGGCGTCCAGTCGATCCCCACCCTGATCTTCTTCAAGGGCGGCAAGGTCTTCGAGCGCAAGGTCGGCTCGATGAGCAAGTCCGCGCTGGACTCGCTGATCGCCAAGGTGCTCACGGCCTGATCTCTGCGCATCGCGCGGACGGTGGGGGGGCGCACGGGCGCCCTCTCCTCTTTTTGGGCGCTCGCGAGCTAGCTGATCAGCCCGAGGAGATCCATCTCCTCGAGCGCGCGCCCCGAGCCCTTGACCACGGCGGAGAGCGGATCGTCGTCGATGATGACCGGCAGGCCCGTCGCCTGGCTGATGACGTAGTCGAGCCGGCCGAGCAGGGCGCCGCCGCCCGTCATGATGATGCCGCGGTCGACGATGTCCCCGAGCAGCTCGGGCGGCGTACGCTCCAGGGACGCCACGACGGCATCCACGATGAGCTGGATCGGCTCTTCGAGCGCGTCGCGCACCTCGTCCGAGTGGACCGTGATCGTGCGCGGGAAGCCCCGGATGAGGTCCCGGCCCTTCACCTGCATCTCGCGCAGTTGCCCGTCGCACGAGGCGTTTCCGAGCTGGATCTTGATCTGCTCGGCGGTGCGGGGCCCGATGAGCAGGTCGTGGCGCCGCCGGATGTGCTGGCTGATGGCGTCGTCCATGTGGTCGCCGCCGACCTTGATCGAGCGGCTGTAGACGATGCCGGCCATGGAGATGACGGCCACCTCGGTGGTGCCGCCGCCGATGTCCACGATCATGTTGCCCGTGGGCTCCGTGATCGGCAGGTCCGCGCCGATCGCGGCCGCGATGGGCTCTTCGATCAGGTAGACCTTGCGCGCGCCGGCCGACTCCGCGGACTCGCGCACCGCGCGCTTCTCCACCTCGGTCGTGCCGTAGGGGATGCAGACGACCATGCGCGGCGCCACGAACCGGCCGCGCCCGTTCACGCGCTCGATGAAGTAGCGGAGCATCGCCTCGGTCACCTCGAAGTCGGCGATGACGCCGTCCTTCAGGGGCCGGATGGCCTGGATGTCCGCGGGGCAACGCCCCAGCATCGCCTTGGCCCGCGTTCCCACCGCCACGACGTTCTTGTTGCCCTTCTTGTCGTGATGAATCGCCACCACGGACGGCTCATTACAGACGATCCCCCTGCCCTTCACGTACACCAGCGTGTTCGCGGTACCGAGGTCGATGGCCATGTCCTGAGAGAACATGCCGAGCACGGAATTGAACATGGGGCGTCCGGGCGGAGGGGGCGCGCGTCGGGAGACGCGCAGGCGGGAGCCCGCTTGTAGCACGCGGCCCCTTGACCCGACAAGACTGAGGCTCGAAACCTGACGCTTGTGACGCGACGCTTGAAAGGTGAGCCGACAGGCCTTAGATGCGCCCGCTTCCCGGTTTCGCAACATGTCCGTCCTCGAGAACCTCCGCAAGGGCACAGACAGCACCGCCACCCGCCTGCTCATCGGCGTCGTGGTCGCGGTCTTCATCTTCTGGGGTGCCGGCAACAACGGCAATTCCGACAACGTGATCTACGCGTCGGTGAACGGGCAGTCGATCTCCGACAGCGACTTCCGCCGCGCCTACAAGCTCCAGGCGCGCCAGGCCGACCGGAACCTCACCGAGGACGAGCAGAAGGACCTCGAGGGCCGCGTGCTCACGAGCCTCATCGAGGAGGAGGCCCTGGTGCAGGAGGCCGACCGCCTCGGCATCAGCGTCTCCGAGGAGGAGGTCGCGCGCGACCTCGTCAAGATCCCGAGCTTCCTCGGCGCGGACGGGAAGTTCGACGAGAAGACCTACCTTCGCCTACTGAAGGCGAACGGGATGAACCGCGGCCAGTTCGAGCTCAGCGTGCACCGCGGACTGCTCGTCCAGAAGCTGGCGGACTTCGCGAGCCGCTCCGTGGCGATCAGCGAGCAGGAGCTCCGCGCCGAGTACCAGAAGCAGGAGACCACCCTCGACCTCGCCTTCGTGCGGCTGCCGATCGTGGCGTTCCTCGACGACGTGACCGTGACCGACGCCGACCGCGACGCCTTCGTGACGCAGAACGCGGACCGCATCAAGGCCCGGTACGACGAGTCCTACGACCGCTTCTACAACCTTCCGAAGCGGTTCCAGCTCCGCACGATCCTGCTCCGCACCGACCTCCCCGGGGCCGACGAGGCCGCCGTGCAGGCGCGCGCCGAGGCCGTCCGCGCGGAAGCTTCGAGCGGCGCCGACTTCGAGGAGCTCGCGAAGCGCTGGAGCGAGGACCTCAGCGCGTCGAGCGGCGGGCTCCTCGGCCTCCAGGCGAAGGATCAGATCGATCCCGCCCTCGTCACCGCGGCCGAGGCCGCCGGCAAGGGCAAGGTGTCGAGCGTCGTGAAGACCGGCCGCGGCCTGCAGATCCTCCTCGTGGAGGACATCCAGGACGCCAAGGTCATCACGCTGGACGAGGCGAAGCCCGACATCGCCGTCTCGATGCTGAAGGAAGAGCGCGCACCCGCCGTGGTCGAGGCGTTCGCCGGCAAGGTCATCGAGGCGTGGAAGGCCAACGGCTCGCCTCCCACGGAACTGCTCGCCACGCGACGCCTCACCGCCGACACGACCGGCGAGTTCAGCCTCGCCGACCCCGAGGTCCCGCGCCTCGGCGAGAGCCCCGAGCTCCGCCAGCAGATCGAGAAGGCGCCCATGGGCTACGTCGTGCCCGTGCCGCTCAAGCTGAAGGACAACGTCTTCGTCGTGTCCGTCGCCGCGCGCACCGAGGCGGATCCCACGCGCTTCGAGGACACCCGCACCATGCTCGAAGGGCGGCTCGTGGCGCAGCGCCGCGCCGCCTTCCTCGAGCAGTGGCGGGCGGACGTGGTCTCGCGCGCGAAGATCGAGCGCAACAAGAACTGAACCCCGACGGGGCTCGGTTGCTTCCATGACAACTCGCTACATGCTATACCTGCCCTTGACATGGCAAGACCGACCCTGAAGCCACCGTTGAAGGGAGTCGAGCCGGTTTTCCTTGAGGACGGGCAGGTTCGCGCGATTGTTGTTCCGACCGCTGAAGTTGAGTATTTCTCGCTTGCTCCCGTGGCGTGGCCGTTGACGATGGGGCGAATGTCCGCCCGCCGCCGCTCTTGTTGTTCGCCCCCGCGCGCCCCTGTCCGTCCTCTCTGGACCCCCTCCCCGCCGGCAGTCACGCCGGCTTGGACGGGGCATGCCTGATCCCCGCGCCATGCCGGCCTCCGTGGACGACGCCTCCGTCCCCGCGCCCCGCCCCGCCGCATGGCCCCCCTCCCCCGCGCCGGCCATCGCCCGCTGGGTCGGAGACGCCGCCCTCGGCCTGACCTTCCGCGTGGTCCAGGCGCGCACCCGCGACCCCTTCACCGCCGGGGGGCCCGGCGAGCCGTTGCCGCGCGTGTACTACACCGCGGACGACGGGTGGCGCGCGCCGCTCTTCCACGTCCGCGCCGCGCCGGGCACGGCCGGGGAGCCCGTACTGCTCGCCCATGGCGTCGGCGGGACCCACCGCGACTTCTCGCTCGAGCGCGGCCGCTGCCTCGCGGCCACGCTCGCGACAGCCGGGTACTCCGTCTACCTGCTGGAGCACCGCGGCGACCGGAGCGCCCTCCCCCCCGAAGGCGCCCGCCCCTTCTCGCTGGACGACGTCGCCACGCACGACCTCGGCGCCGCGCTCGACGCCGTCCGCGTCCACAGCGGGTTCGACCAGGTGCTCTGCGTCGGGCACGGGCTCGGCGCGCAGGCGCTCTACCTCCGGATGGCGCTCGCCGGCACCGACGGGATGGCCGCGCTCGTCACGATGTGCGGCGCCGTACGCTTCTCCGCCGGCGTCTCGGCCGCGCGGAACGCCGGGCTCGTCGCGGCGCTGCTCCCGGCCGGCTGGGTCATCCCGGGCCGTCGCCTCCAGCAGCTCGCGTCCCCTTTCGTCACGACCGGCGAGCAGATCGCCTCCCCCGACACGCCCGGCCCCGTCGCGAGGGCGCGACTGCGCTACGCCGCCGGCGATCTGCACGGGGGCGTCATCCGGCAGATGGCGCGCTGGGTCGCGAGCGGCCACCTCACCGACGCCTCGGGCCGGCTCGACGTCACGAGCGCGCTCCGACCGTTTCCCGCCCTCGTCTTCGCGGGCGACGACGACCCCGCGTGTCCGCCCGCCGCGGCCTGGCCCGCCGCGGAGGCCCTCGCCGCGCCGCTCGTGGCGTTGACCGGGGGGTGGGGCCACCTCGATCCGCTGCTCGGTGCACGCGCCCCGGCGGAGGTGCACGCCCGCGTCCTCCCGTTCCTGGATCAGCACCGGCGCCGCTGTTGGGGCTGATCGCGGCGGACACGACGTCCACCCGGTGACGATGACGCGTTCGGTGTCCAGACTCTTCGTCATCCGCGCCCGCGGCGGTGCAAGGGCGGCCCCTCGACCGGGGCCGTGCCGGCTCGGCGCCAGCGCACCGTGATAGGCGCCTTTCGCGAATCCACTGGAGCTTACCGATGAACGACACGACCGGCCCCGAGACAGCGGGCCCCCCGACCGCGGGGCCCAACTCCGGGCCGACGCCGCAGGCCCCGCGGCCCCGACGTTCCGGCCGAGGCGCTCGTCTGCTCATCGGCATCAGCGTCATGGGCCTCGTGACGCTCGCCGCGGCGACCGCCGGCATCGTGTTCTTCGCGCGGGACGGCCTCCCGGGCGCCGGCGTCACGGAGGACAGCTTCCTGGAGATCGACCTCGGCCGCGGCCTCACCGACGCCCCGGGGGACGTGGGCTTCGTCATGGACCCCTCCGACTTCCCGCCGCTCGTCACCGAGGTCGCCGCGGACATCCGCCGGGCCGCCGGGGACCCGCGCATCAAGGGCCTCTACCTGGAGATCGGGGACGTCTCGACCGGCTGGGGCGCCACCCAGGAGCTGCACGACGCGATCGCGGCCTTCACGGCCTCGGGGAAGCCCTGCCACGCCTACGGGGAGACCTTCGACAACAAGTCGTACTTCCTCGCCAGCGCGTGCGACAACGTCTACATCGCCCCCGCGGGCCTCATCCTGCTCAACGGCTTCTCGATCACGACGGAGTACTACGCCGGCACGCTGGAGAAGCTCGGCGTGAGCTCCAACTTCGAGCACGTCGGGGACTTCAAGAGCGCCATCGAGCCCTTCCAGCGTACCGGCCCCTCCGAGGCCGCCTCCATCGCGACGGAGTCGATGCTCGACAGCCTCTACGCCCAGCTGACAGACGGGATCGCCGCGGGCCGTGGGCTCACCGGTGACCAGGTCCGCGCCATCGTGGACAACCCGCCGATCACGCCCGAGGGGGCCCTGGCCGCGGGCCTCGTGGACGGGTTGAAGTACCGCGACGAGGTCCGCGAGGGCCTCGCGGGCGAGGAGCGCACCGAGCTCAACGACTACCACGAGAACGACTCGGCCCTGGGCGCCCGGAAGACCATCGCCGTGGTGCACGCCGAGGGCCAGATCATCAGCGGCGAGTCGGGCAGCCCGATGTTCGGCGGCTCGATGGTGGGTGACCGTACGATCGCCGAGATGCTCAAGGAGGTCCGCGAGGACGATGACGTGGTGGCCGTGGTGCTCCGCGTGAACTCCCCCGGCGGCAGCGGCCTCGCTTCCGACGCGATGTGGCACGACATCAAGCGCACGCGGGAGGCCGGGAAGCCCGTCGTCGTCTCGATGGGCGACTACGCGGCGAGCGGCGGCTACTACATCGCCGCCGCAGCGGACGCGATCGTGGCCGAGCCCGGCACGCTCACGGGCAGCATCGGCGTCTTCGGCGGCAAGATGAACCTCGCCGGCCTCTACGAGAAGCTCGGCATCACGATGCACACCTACCAGCGCGGTCAGCTCTCGGGGCTCTTGTCCTCCACGAGCGACTTCAACGACCTGGAGCGTGCGAAGTTCCGGGAGTTCCTGGAGGGCTTCTACCAGGTATTCCTCACGCGCGTGGCGGACGGCCGCAACATGACGCGCGAGCAGGTGCACGAGGTCGCCCAGGGCCGCGTGTGGACCGGCGTGCAGGCCAAGGAGCGCGGCCTGGTGGACGAACTCGGCGGGCTCGACGTCGCCCTGGCCAGGGCGCGCACGCTGGCCGACATCGCCGAGGACGAGGACATCAACATCCTGCGGCTCCCGAAGCGCCGCACGTTCGTCGACCAGCTCCTCGAGGACCTGCAGAAGGCGGAGGTCCCCGCGGAGATGATGATCCCGGGCGTCCGCGAGAGCTACGGGCGGCTCTTCGCGCTGAGCCGCGTCCTCGAAGACGGCGGCGTGGCCGCGATGCTGCCCGGCAGCCTCACCATCGAGTAGCGCCCGCCCCGCGCCGCGGGCGGAGGGCGGCATGGCTCACTCGGTAACCGCGAGGAGCCCCACTGCCAGCCGGCCCGCGAGGAACGCGGAGACCGAGGTGTTCACGCCCTCGAACGAGAGCGGGTCCGCCACCTGCATGCCCGCGACGCCCACGACGTAGGTGCTCTTCCGGAGGAAGGCCTCCGAGGGGATCTCGAGGATCGAGATGGGCTCCTCGGTGTGGGTGAACGTGTACACCTCGTCCACCGCGACGGGCAGGTTGTCCCAGGTCATCCGGCCGCGGTCGACGTCGTAGGCCGCGGCGACCGCGTTCTGGTACTCGTAGGCGGAGAGATCGACCTCGAGCGGGTTCTCGCGCTTCAGGCTGCCGGGGAGCTCGACCACCGGGGCCTCCGGCGCGAGCACCTCCAGCCTGGCGTCCGCGCCGTCCACCGTGAACGAGATGATCGGGGTGTCGCCGACCTCGTAGACGAGCCCGTCCGACGAGTCGAGGACGTACTTGCCGCCGCCCTCGTCCCGGAACTCCAGCGAGCCGTTCGCGGGCGAGCGGAACGTGAGCGTCGCGCCCTCGACCGGGGCGTTCGCGAGCTCCGAGGGGTCCGCCACGTAGGCCAGGAACACGTTGCAGAGGGCCGCGTACTGGAACTCCTCGGTCTCCGAGAGGGCGTCCGCGTACGCCTCCGGAATGTCGAGCCCGAGGAACAACCCCTGCGCCACCACCGGATCCGCGAGGTCACTCACGGCATCCAGACGGTCACATCCGGGGAGGAAGAGGAGGATCACGGCGAGACGTTTCAGCACGGCCCCTCATACAGGGAAGCGCGCCGCAGGGCAAACCATTGACGCCACCCGCGCTCCGCCTTAACGGGCCTCGCCCTCCTTTCCTGGTGAAACATGGCCTCCGCAACCGCACAGACCGAGTACCGCCGCAAGCTCCGCAAGAAGAATGCGGGCACCAAGGCGCGCCGCGCGCGTGAGAACAAGGGCACGACGCCCGTGTTCCCGGTTCACACGCCCGAGGCGGACGCGAACGCCGCGGCGAAGTCCGAGAGCTAAGGGCTTCGCGGCGTGAGCCGCGGGGTTCATGCCCGATACGTCAAGGGAGTCCGAAATGGCTCCCTTGACGTCGTTTTGCGGGGCGCCCCTCGGCGCCTCAGTCCCAGCGGAAGAAGCGCCGCGTATTGGCCGCCGCCTGCTCGGACATCTCCGCGACGTCGACCCCGCGCACCTCCGCCACCTTCTGCGCCACGTACGTCACGTAGGCCGGCTCGTTGCGCCGCCCGCGAAACGGGATGGGCGTGAGGAACGGGCTGTCGGTCTCCAGGAGGATGCGGTCCCCCGGCGCGCGCGCGACGACCTCCCGCATCGTGTCGCCGTTCTTGAAGGTCACGATGCCGGGGATGGAGACGTAGCCGCCGCGGCCGACGATCTCCTCCATCATCGCGACGTCACCGGTGTAGCAGTGGTAGAGCACGCCGCCCGCCCAGGCGGCCTCCTCGTCGAGGATCGCGAGGGTCTCCCCGGCGCTCTCCCGGTCGTGGATGATGACGGGCAGGCTCCGGGCCCGCGCGGCCCGGAGCTGCTCGCGGAACACGACCCGCTGCTCCTCGCGCGGCGAGCTGTCGTAGTGGAAGTCGAGCCCCATCTCGCCGAGCGCGACGACCTCGGGGGCGTCGGCCATGGCGTAGAGCGCGGCCAGGTTGTCGTCCGTCGCGAGCTTCGCGTCGTGGGGGTGGAGGCCCACGGAGGCGCGCAGGATGTCCGGGTGACGCCGCGCCACGGCGAGGGCGCGCCCGGCGCTCTCGAAGCCGTAGCCGGAGCCGATCGTGATCATGCGGTCCACCCCGGCGGCGCGCGCGCGGGCGACGGCGTCGTCCACGCCGGAGTCCCCGCCGAAGACGGTGGGATCGAGGTGACAGTGCGAGTCGATGAGCATGCGGGCTCCTATCCCCTGCGCGCCTGCGAGAGCTCGAGGTTGAGCGTCGTGAGGAGCGCCTCGAGCACCACCCGGCCATTCACGTTGAGCCGGAGGCGGTCGCGCGCGGCCGCGACGGCCTTCTCCAGCCGGCCCACGCCGCCCGGATGCAGCGCGGAGGCCCACACCGCGAGCGCGCCGAGGTGCGCCTGGTGTAGGGCGGACTCGTCGCGGCCGGAGGCGACGACAACGGTGTCCCGGAGGAGCTCCTCCAGGGCGTCCACCACGAGGGTCGTGCGCTCGACGGACCCGTCGGACTTCTTGCCGGCGGCCTCGGTGAACGCGAAGAGCTGGTGCAGCGGCTGGCCGACGGTCGCGAGGAGCTGGGCGACCACCTCGCGGCGCTCCTCCGCTTCTCCGTCGGCGAGGCGGAGGGCGTAGCCCGGGCTCCCGGCCGAGAGGGTGGCCAGCGACGGGTCCAGGCCGCGCCCGACGAGCCAGTCCTCGAGCTCGGCGCGGGGCACGGGCCCGAACCGGACGCGCTGGCTGCGGCTCCGCACCGTCGGGAGCAAGGATGCCGCGCGCGCGGTCACCAGGATGAACTGGGTGCCCGCGGGCGGCTCCTCGAACGTCTTCAGCAGCGCGTTGGCGGCCTCCTCGGTGAGGGCATCGACGGGGTCGATGATCACGAACCGGCGGCGCGCCGAGTGCCGCTGGAGCTGGAGCGCGGAGATGATGCCGCGGGCCTGCTCGGCGGTGATGACGCGGGTGGCGCGGTCGGGATCGGGGTGGACCACGACCAGGTCGGGGTGGGTGCCCGCGAGAAACAGGCGGCAGCTCGCGCAGATGCCACACGGGCGCTCGTCCGCGAGGCAGTTGACCATGAGCGCGAGCCGCATCGCGGTCATCGCCTTGCCGACGCCCTCCGGCCCCTCGAAGAGGTAGCAGTGGTGCATGCGGCCATCGTCCGCCGCGCGCCACAGGCGATGTCGGACCTCCGCGTTGCCGAGCAGACTCTCCACGACCCGCGCTCCTTCAGGGGCACGCGCCCCGAATCTTCTACGATCCGCGCCTTACGCGACGGGACGCCCGCGCGCCACGCCCGCCCGCCACGTCCCGCGCACCCGGGGAACACGCTACGTTGGCGACATGCGTGCCTCCGTACGGTGGGAGCAGGCCGTTCGGGCCACGCCGTCGTCCGCCGCGGACTTCCTGGGCCGCGTGTCGGCCGCGGGTGCCCGCTTCGGTGACGCCCCCGTGTGCGTCCACCGCACCCCGATGTTCCTCGACCGCGCCGCGCTCCGCCGCTGGGCGCGGATCCTGCCGCGCTTCCATCGGATCGTCCGGCACGCGCGGGCGGCGCTGCTCGCCGACCTCGATCGCGAGCACGAGTCCCTCGCCGCGCGCATCGGCGTGGACGCCCAGTCCATCGCGTGGGCGCGGGTGGATCCCGGGTTCGCGAGCGCCGCCCCCCTCGCGCGCGTCGACGCCTTCAGCGCGGACGGTCATCCGTGGTTCGTAGAGCTCAACGCCGAGAGCCCCGCGGGGATGGGCTACGCCGACGCGCTCGCCGGCGTGTTCGCCGAGGACCCCGCGTGGACCGCCACGGGCTCCCTCCGCGCCTTCGACGTGCGGGGCGCGCTCGTCCGCACCGTGCGGGAGATCGCGCGCGAGTGGGGGCACCGGCACCGCCGGCTCACCGTCGCGATCGTGGACCGCGCGGGCGTCCCGACGGAGCCGGAGTTCACGCTCATCCGGGACCGCTTCCGGGCCGCCGGGCTGGTCGCCGAGGTGGTCCACCCGGACCAGCTCCGCTTCGACGGCGACGCCCTCACCGCGGGCGATCTCCGCATCGACGTCGTGTTCCGGCGCGTCCTCGTCGCGGACCTCCGCGCCCATCCCGAGGACGGCGCCGCGCTGCTCGCCGCCTACCGCGCCCGCCGCGTGTGCATGGTCAACTCGCTCCGGACGGCGCTGCTCCACTGCAAGGGCCTCTTCGCGCTCTTCCACGACCCCGCGTTCGCCCTCTCGGAGGCGGACCGCGCCTTCGTCGAACGCCACATCCCCTGGACCGGCCTCCTCCTCGGCGACGCCGGCGACGCGCTCCGCGAGCGCGCGCTCCACGAGCCGGACGCGTGGGTGTTGAAGCCGCTCGACGGGTACGGCGGACAGGGGGTCGTCCTCGGCTGGGCAAGCGACGCCCGCGCCTGGGCCCGGGCCGTCTCCGAGGCCGACCGCCACGTGCTCCAACGCCGCCTCCCGGAGGCGCGCGGCGCGTTCTTCGACGTGCGGGCGGGCGAGCCCCGTGACCGCCTCATCGACCTCGGCCCCTTCCTCGCGCGCGGCCGCCTCGCGGGGTTCTTGTGCCGCGTGGCGGAGGGGCCCCTCGCCAACGTCACGTGCGGGGCGTCGCAAGTGCCGGTGTTCATCGACCTCGCGTCGTGACGCAAGTACGATAGACAAGCCGCGCGCTTGCCTACCGCCGCAGCGTCGCCGCGAAGCCGAAGTCGGGGAGCGGACGGTCGGGCGCGAACCGCGCGGTGACCATCGCCGAGGCGCAGCCGTCGTCGTAGCCGATGCGCGCGTCGGCCCCCGCGTAGGTCCCCTCCCCCAGGTTCCACGCCAGCCCCGCCCCGGTGCGCAGCCGCCCGATCGCGACCCCGGCGTCGCCCCAGCCCAGCCACAACGCGCTCGCCCGGGCGCTCCCCACCGCGAGCGTGACGGGGCCGGGCATCCAGCGCGCCTCGCCAGCCTGCACGTCCGGATCGGCCTGGAGCCGCACGGCGACCTTCTCGCGGTGCACGTCGAGCGCGAGCGCGGGCCGCCACCCGGTGCCGTCCTGGAGGAGCGCGGCGTCGAGCCCGATCCCCCCGTCGGCATCCGAGGTCGTCGCGCGCACGGCGGGCCCCACGCGCACGGCCCCCTCCACCGGCGCCCCCGGGGCCCACCCCGCCCGCGCCTCCGCCCGCACCCCGGGCCACCACTGCGTCCGCGACGCGCCGAGCGACGACCACACGGGGACCGCCACATCCGCGCTCGCCAGCCCCGCGAGGCCCGTGCCGCCGGTACCCCAGCGGTCCAGCGGCGCGTGGCCGAGGGCGTCGCCCCACCCGCCGGTCCCGCTGCCCCACCGGTCGAGCCCGTCCGACCAGGCCGGGAGCGTGGCGGGCGTGACGGCGAGCGCGGTGTCCCCGACGAGCACCCGTCCGGCGAGGTCGCCGCGCAGCTCCGCGACGAGCCATTCCGTGCGCGCCACGGCGCGTGCGCCCACCCCGATCTCACCGAGGGGCGCGAGGTCGTCGAACGTGCCGACCGCGGCGAGGCCCACGCGCGGCGTCACCGAGGCGGCCCGGCCACGCCCGATCTCCCACGCCACCCGCTCCCGCGCGAGCGTCCCCGCGCTCCCGTCGTCGGGCACCCACACGTCGAGGGTCGAGGGCCCGAGCCCGAACACGGCGCGGCTGTCCCGCCACCGCGTGCCGCGCGAGACGTAGTCCACGGCGTAGTCGGCTAGGTAATCGGCGTCCGACACCCAGGTCGCGTCCCAGCCGAGCCGGACCGTCCCGTCCACGCCCCCGCGCGTCGCCCCGGCACCCCGCACCGTCTCCGTGAGGGCGTCCCACCCGAGCGCGCCCTGGCCGGTGATGGACGGGCCGGTCACCGTGAGCTCCCCGCGCCCGCCGCGGTCGTAGCGCCACGCCGGACCGCCCTGGATCATCCAGTCGCCGACACCGCCCCGCGCCTGGATCCCCGCGCTCGGCCCGAAGCTCCCCCACCCCACCTCCGGGAGGAGCAACCGGAACCGGTGCGGATCGAGCGGCACGCGCCAGTACGGCACGGGCAGGATCGGCACCTCGAACACGCGCGCGACGCCGCCGTGCACGATGACCACCCGATCGGGGACGACCTCGATGCGCGCCGCCGTGAAGCTCAACGCCGGCGGCCCACCGTCCGCGCACTCGCACGGCACGACGGTGGCGCCGTCCGCGGTCCACCGCTCCTCCCCGAGCTCGAGGCGCTCCGCCACGATCGACGCGCCCCCCGTCGTGACGCGCACATCCACGAGCACGGCGGTGCCGGGCGCGGGCCGCACCTCCGCACGATCGAACGCGAACGCGCCATCCGCGCGCCGGTAGAGCCCCTGCTCCACCACGAGGGTCACGCCGTCCCACGTCGCCCGCGCGCCGGTGAGCGACTGATCCCCGAAGTGGACGGCGACCGACCCCTCGGCCACCGCCACGCCGCCGGCCCACTCGACCCGATCCGCCGCGACCTCGATGGCGCCTTCCACCGGGCGCTACCGGACCCCCGCCAGGTCACGGACCGCGCCCACGAGGTAGAGCGAACCGGCCACGATGACGAGGCTCCCGTCGGCACGCGCAAACGGCAGGGCATCCACGAGGGCGCCCGCCGGGCTGACCGGGACGGGGAGCCCCTCCAGCTCGGCGGCGACATCGCCGGGCGACCGCGCCTTCGGATGGTCGCAGGCGGTCGTGTAGACGCGATCGACCTGGGGCGCGAGGGTCCACGCGACGCTCCGCACGTCCTTGTCGGTGCCCGCGCCGAGGAGCAGCGTCCGCTTGCGATCTCGCGGCAGTCGCGCGAGGTAGTTCGCGAGGACCGTGGCGCCGTCGGGGTTGTGGGCGCCGTCGACGAGGAGGTCGGGCGCCAGCCACTCGAGGCGCCCGCGGTTCCGCGCCGTCGCGAGCCCTTCGCGCACGGCGTCGTCCCCCACCGCCAGGGAAGGCGGCAGGAGCTCGACGATGCGCAGCGCCACCGCGGCGTTGACGACCTGGTGATCGCCGCCGAGCGCGAGCTTCAGGCCCTCGCGCCGCACGGCGCCGCTGTAGTCGAACCCCGAGGGGTCACCGCCGGCCCGGAAGTCCTCGCCGAAGATGGACAGCGGCGCGCCGCGCTCGACCGCGACCGAGCGGATGACCGCCATCGCCTCGTGCGTGAGCGGCCCCAGGACGACGGGCACGTCCGGCTTCAAGATGCCCGCCTTCTCGCCCGCGATCGACGCGTGGTCCGGCCCGAGGTGCTCGGTGTGGTCGAGCCCGACCGTCACGATCGCGGTGACGAGCGGCGCGACGACGTTCGTCGCGTCGAGGCGGCCGCCCATCCCGACCTCGATGAGGGCGACGTCCACCTTCTCCTCGGCGAAGTGCAGGAACGCCGCCGCGATGAGGAACTCGAAGTAGGTGAGCGGGTAGCGCTCGTCGGGCGGGAGCTCCTTGGCAGCCCACTTGCGCCGTTCGTCGTCGATCCGCTCGACGAGGCTCGCGAACTTGTCGTCCGGGATCGGGGCCGCCCCGATGCGGATCCGCTCGTTGACCTCCTGGAGGTGGGGCGAGGTCGTGATGCCGACCTTGTAGCCCTGGGCCTCGAGCATCGCGCCGACCATGCGGCAGACGCTGCCCTTGCCGTTGGTGCCGCCCACGTGGATCGTCGGGTAGGCGAGGTGCGGGTTGCCGAGCCACGCGAGGAACGCCCGCATGCGCGGGAGCCCCATCCGCATGCCGGCCTGGGAGAGCCCGGCGAGGATCGGGTGGTCGGTCATTTGGCGACGACGAGGTCCGACGGGAGGAGCAGGCGGAGGAGCCGGCCGAGCGTGTCGCGGAGCTCGCCGCGCGGCACGATGCGGTCGACCATGCCGTGCTCGAGCAGGTACTCGCTGGTCTGGAAGCCGTCGGGCAGCTCGCCGCCGATGGTCTGCGCGATGACGCGCGGCCCGGCGAAGCCGATGAGGGCGTCCGGCTCGGCGAGGATGACGTCCCCGAGCATCGCGAAGCTCGCCGCCACGCCGCCCGTCGTCGGGTCGGTGAGGAGGCTGATGTAGGGCATCCCCGCCTCGTCGCGGAGCCGGCCGAGCGCCGCGCAGGTCTTCGCCATCTGCATGAGCGAGAGGATCCCCTCTTGCATGCGGGCGCCGCCCGACTGGGAGATCACGATGGCGGGGCGCCGAAGCTCGGCCGCGCGCTCGAACTGCCGGGTGATGAGCTCGCCGACGACGGAGCCCATCGAGCCGCCCATGAAGCGGAAGTTGAACGTCCCGATCTCGACCGGGATGCCCTGGAGCGTCGCGGAGCCGGCGATGTAGGCATCGAGCTCGCCCTGCGCGCGCTGGGTGGCCGCGAGGCGGGCGTGGTAGGGCTTCCCGTCCACGAAGTTCAGGGGGTCCAGCGGGGCGACGTGCTGGTCGTGGCGGACGAACGACTCGGGATCGATGAGGGCGTCGAGTCGCGCGCGGGCGTCCCATCGGTGGTGGCGGCCGCAGTGCGGACACACCGCCATCTGCTCCAAGAGCGCGGGACGATAGAGGATCTGGGCACACCCGGGGCAGCGGACCCAGAGATCCTTGACCGCCGGCCCGCTGCGGGGCTCGGACTGCACGGGGTTGCCTGGGGCCTGCTCGTACCAGCGGGGACCGCCGCCTTCATTGCTCACTGGGTGAACTCGGAGAGCGCGCAGTCTATCGCGTCCCCACGCGTCCGCTCCGGCAAGCCTGCGGTGCGGGTCCTCGACGCCTGCTCCTCCCGTGCGGCCCGTTCACGCAACTGCCGTTCATTCCACGTACCCGAGCGCCCGCAGGGCCTCGGTGGCGTCGGGATCGAGGGGCACCGCCGCCCCGGTGCCCGCGGGGGGCTCGGGGAGGAGCGACTCGAGCTCGGAGAAGGCGCGCGACGGCGCGACCTCGTCGGTGAACGGCGCGCGCTCGCCGGGATCCACGGCGAGATCGTAGTTCCGACGCACCGGCTGATCCTTGCCATCGAGCTCGGCGACGCGCTTCCTCGCACCGACCCGCACCGCGCGGCTCTCGAGCGGCCCGTACAGGAGGTTCACGGTGGGCAGCGGGGCGTCGCCCGGGACGGCGAGATCGCGGCCGTCGAGGCCCGCCGCGGGGATCCCCGCCGCGGCGAGCACGGTAGGGACGATGTCCTGGAGCCCCACCGGCCCCGTCGCCGCGACCGCGAGGTTGTCCACGAGGAGCGGCACCGCGAGGAGCTCCTGGTAGAGCGTGTGCCCGTGCTCGAAGCCCCCGTGCTCCCCGAACTCCTCGCCGTGGTCCGCGGTCACCACGGTCACGGCGTCCGGCAGGAGCGCGCGGATGCGGGCGATCGCGGCGTCGACGACGTCGACCTCGTGGAGGTAGGCGCGCTTCAACGACGCGAGGGTCGCGGCGTCCGGCGTGGGGCCGATCGCGAGGCGGTGGGCGGTCGTGAGCCAGATCCGCTCGCTCGCGGGCAGGTCGAGGTCGACGGCGTGGCGGTAGGGGAGGTGCGCGTCGAGGAGGTGCACCCACAGGTAGAGCGGCCGGTCCCGGCGCTCGGCCACGATCTCCGCGACGTCGCGGACACGGCGGGCGGCGCCGCCATCCTCGGCGGGGAGGAGGCCGACGGCGGAGAGCACGAGCGCGGCCACGGGGCGGCTGCGGTCTCCGAAGGGCGCGCGGGGCAGGACCCAGGGGCGGGCCCCGTCGGCGCGGACGCGCGCGAAGCCGCGTTGGAGGCCGAAGCGAGCGCCGGCGAAGGGGCTCTCGACCGTCGCGGCGGTGTCCCACCCGGCGGCCGCGAACCGCTCGGCGAGCGTCGTTGAGTCCGTACGCGCGAACCCGGCGCGGACGCGCACGGCGCCGTGGTGCGCGGGGAGGAGCCCGGTCTGGAGCGTGGCGAGCGAGGGGAGGGTCCACGGCGCGGGTGCCTGCGCCTCCAGGAGCGTCCCCTCCTTCAAGGAGGCCATGCCGCGCGCGGCGTCGAGCCGGAGCGTGTCGACGCTCACGATGACGACGTCGGGGCCTACGGGGACGGGCCCCTCCGAGTTCCAACGCTCCGAGGCCCCCGGCCAGAGCGCGAGCGGCGCCAGGAACACGGCGCGCGGCCCCAGCACGAGCGCGCCCACCCCCGCCGCGACCACCCACCCGACCGTCCCGAGCGGCGGCGGGTGCCCCTCCCCGGCGCCCACCACGAGCCACACGAGCACGACGGCGATGGCGAGCCCCGCGACGGTCCCCCGCGCGCCGACGGGGCGGCGTCTCGTCGCGATGGCGGCGGCGCACGCGCACAACGCCCAGACCGCGATGCCCGTCCCCCGGCCCCACAAGGACGGCACGAGGAGGCCCGCGCCGTAGACGAGCAAGGGGAGGAGCGGCCAGCCGGTCGCGCCGAGGAGCGCCGCGAGGAGGACCGCCGCGACGAGATCCACGATCGCGAGCGGATCCCCGCTCGCCCGCGCGATCAGGAGCTCGAAGGTGCCGCCCGCGGCGGCGGGTGCCCACCGCGCCCAGGCCCCTGCGGGCGCCGATGGGGCCGTCATCGGGCCGCCGCGCCGCTCAAGACGCGACGCCTGGCGCGGCCGGGGCGTCCAGCGCGCCCGTCCGCGCCGCCGCCGTGCGCAACGACGCCGTCCACACCAATGCGAGCAGCAGGAGCGGGGTCAACGAGACGCTCGTCCACTCGGCGATCGCGGGCGCGGCGAGCGGCGCGGCCCACGCGGCCACGAGGAGCGGCCGCTCGCCACGCTGCCACCCGTTCTTCCACCGGTCGTAGCCGAGGAAGGCCACGGGGATCGCGAGCACCGCGAGGTCGTAGTCGAACGCGAAGGGCGTCGCGAGGATGGCCGCGCACGCCAGCACCGACGCGCGCGCCGCGAGCGAGGCGCCCTGCCCCCACACCCGGGCGACGAGGATCGCCGCCACGAGGGTCGACACGCCCTGCGCGATCCGGGCCACCGGAGGCGGCGCGCCGAGCAGCATCGCCGCCACCTGCACCGTCGGCATGCGAAACCATGGGAGCACGCCCTCCGTCTCCAGGACCCGCAGCGCGAACGGCACGTTCCCCCGGAACGCCACCCACGCCTCGGGCCCGAACACGAGCGCGCTCACGCCGGCCGCGACGAGCGCGGTGACGACCGCGGCGCCGAGGGCGCGCCACCGCCGGCCCGCGAGGAGCGCGAGGCCGACGAGCGGGGCGAGGTGCGGCTTGTAGGAGAGCATGCCCAGGAGCGCGCCGCCGACGAGGGGCCGCCGGTCGACCTCCAGGAGGCCAGCCCCCAGCAAGGCGGCCGTGAACGCGCCGTTCTGGCCCTGGATGATGTTCTGGAAGAAGCCGGGGAAAGCGAGCGCGAGGCCCGCCGTCACCGGGGTCGGCGCGATCCGGCGCACCACGGAGAGGAACGCGGCGACGGTGGCACTCCACCACGCGAGGAGCGCGTACGGGTACGCGAGCAGGGCGAGCGGCGCGAGGAAGAGCAGGAAGGTCGGGGGGTAATGGAACGCGTACGGCGGGATCTCCGCGCCGATGACCGCGCGCTCGACCGCGGTGATGCGCACGAGGTTCCAGGCCCCGGCGGCCTCGCCCTGGAGCGCCAGGGAAGACGCCGCCCAGAAGGTCACGAAGTCGACGCCGATCGGCTTGCCGCTCCGGTCGAGCAGGCCCGACCCCGTGAACAGCCACCATCCCCCGATCGTCACGTACAAGGCCAGGAAGATGCGGGGGTAGTTCGTCAGGCGCTCGCGATCGAGCAACGGGGTCATGCCCCCACGGCCGGGGCGGCGGGCGCGCTGGGGGCGGCCGCGACGCCGAGGCCGTCCCACACCGCCTGGAACCAGGCGCGCCGGAGGGCGCGGATCGGCGCGGGCCCCGCGCGGGTGTGCACCCGGTTCGTGAGGAGCACGGCCACGATTCCCTTCGCGGGCACCATCCACAGGGCGGTGCCGGTGAACCCGAGGTGCCCGAAGGCGCCGCGGGGCGGGCGCGGGCCGGCGGACGAGGTCCCGTCCGGGTTCGGCGTGTCCCACCCGAGCACGTGCGTGCCCGGGCCGCGCCGCATGAACGCGACGTAGGACATCGGCACCTCCCCCGTCGTCCACCGCGCGGCGACCGTCGCGACCTCCCGCGCGCTCCCGAACAGGCCCGCGTGCGGCGCCACCCCGTCCATCGCCGACGCGTTGCGGTCATGCACGGTGCCCTGCACCGACGCCGCCCGTTCCTCGCAGAACGTCGGCTCGGCCCGGGGGTCCCCCCAGCGCAGCGGCCCCTCCCACAGCGCGTCGAGTCGCGCGCCCCCGGCGGCCTCCAACGCGGCGCCGAGCGCGAGGAACCCGAGGTCGGAGTAGGTGTGCACCGCGCCGGGCGGGTGCGGCCGGGGCGTCGCGATGGCGCTCCGGACCACGTCCGCGCGGCTCCCCTCCCCCCACAACGCCCGCCACGCCGGGTAGCCGGCCGCGTGCTGGAGGAGGTGCGCGATCGTGACGCCCGCGGGGAGGAGCGGGTGCCCCCCGTTCAACGAGAGGGCGTCCGCGTCGACGGCGGTCATCGCGAGCTCGGCGGTGCAGAGCGGCTTGGTGAGGGAGGCGAGGTCGTAGACGCGGTCCGGGCCCCGCGCGTAGAGCTCCCGGCCGGCACGCCACACGACCGCGGAGATCGCCGGCGCGACCTCCCCCTCGGCGGCAGCGAGCACGGTGTCGAGCTGGGTGGTCCACTCCTCGCCGATCATGCCTCGATCTCCAGGTGATCCCCGACGATGCAGGCGCTCGCGCCCACCCGGAACGCGCGGTTCGCCGGGCCGTGGCCGACGGGCAGCCCCGCGAGCACGGGCACGCCAAGGGGAGCGAGGAGGTCGACCAGCACGTCGTCCATCGACCAGTCCGCGCCCTCCGGGGCGTCCGCGTTCAACAACGACCCGAAGACGACGCCCGCCACGCCGTCGAGGCAGCCGGCGTCGATGAGCTGGGTGAGCATCCGGTCGATCTTGTAGGGGGCCTCGTTCACTTCCTCGAGGAGCAGGATGCAGGCCCGCGCGCGCAACTGCCAGGGGGTTCCGCACAGCGACGCGAGGACGCAAAGGTTCCCACCGACGAGCGGCCCCTCGGCGCGTCCCGACCGCAGGACGCGCCCGTGCAGGGGCGGCAGCCGATCCCCGGCGAGCAGGGCGCGGAGGTGGTCCCGCGACGGCGGATCGCAGAGGTCGGCGAGGCTGTTCAGCACCGGCCCGTGCACCGCCGGGCGGCCACTGGCCGCGAGCACGTTCAAGAGCCCGCTCGCGTCCGAGAACCCGATGAACGGGGCGCCGCCGAGCTCCGCCCATGGGAGGCCGCCGAGGAGCCGGGAGAGGCCGTACCCCCCGCGCGCCGCCCACACGGCATCCCACCCGCCGCGGAGCGCCCGTTCGAGGTCCGCGAGCCGAACGGCGTCCGTGCCGGCGAGGTAGCGGTGGCGCCGCCCCACCCCGGGGAGAAGCTCGGGTCGGTAGCCCCACTCCCGGACCACGGCGAGGCCGGCTTCGAGCCGGACGGGGTCGAAGATGCCGGAGGGAGACACGACTGCGATGCGCGCGCCGACGGGGAGCATGGCGAGCTTCTATACTCGTGCCATGGTCCCGGCCCTCCTCCTCGTGCTCGGCTGCTGGCAGCCCGAAGCCTACGAGCCCCCGCCTCTACCCGCCGACGACGTCGAGGTGGATGAAGCCGCGGGCGGGGAGACGGACGGCGCTGGGGCGGAGGACGAGCTCGTCGAGGGCGAAGCCCCCGGCGAAGGCGAAGCTCCCGGCGAAGGCGCGCCTCCCTCCGACGGTGCGCCGGCCGAAGGCGAGGGCGACGATCCCTCCGCCGAACCCGAGGGCGACGAGCCCCCCGCCTTCCCGGCCTACGCGGCGCGCACGGTCCAGGCGCCCATCACCATCGTGGACGACTACGGGAAGCCGCTCGCGGTGCTCGGCGTCCCCGACGTCGCCCTCGAAGTGCGCGGCGAGGAGGCCATCCGCACCCGTGTCTGGTGCGGATCCTGCGCGCCCCCGGTCGAGGGGTGGATCCAGGCACACCTCCTGACCCCCACGCGCGGCAGTCCGACCGGCGGGTCGAAATAGCTTGCGAAACGGGCCGCGCGCGCGCACCCTTCCTCCATGGCCACCGTCGAGCGCAGCCTGTTTCGCTTCCTCGGCACGCTGGTGACGCTCGCGTGGGCGATGCACGAGATGGCTCACCTGCACGACCTCACGCGCGCCGCCGAGCCCGTCCCGCCCGGCCCCCCCGACGTGCCCGGCCCCTGACCGGTGATACAGTCGCGCCATGGAACGGCGCATCTGGTCGATCGAAGGCAACCACCAGAAGCTGGATGGCGGGGCGATGTTCGGCAACGCGCCTCGAGCGCTCTGGGAGCGCTGGGCCCCGCCTGACGAGCGCAACCGCATCGATCTCGCGTGCCGATGCCTGCTGGTCCGCGATGGGGGCCGCAACATCCTCTTCGAGACGGGCATCGGCGCGTTCTTCGCCCCGGCGTTCCGCGATCGCTACGGCATCCTCGAAGAGAACCACGTGCTCCTCGACTCCCTCGCGGCCGCCGGGCTCACCCACGAGGACATCGACGTGGTCGTGCTCTCGCACCTCCACTTCGACCACGCGGGCGGCCTCCTCTCGGCCTACGAGCCCGGAAAGACGTGGAAGCCCCAGCTCCTCTTCCCGAAGGCGCGGTTCCTCGTGAGCCGGGCCGCCTGGGAGCGTGCGCGCAATCCGCATCCTCGTGATCGAGCCAGCTTCATCCCCGAGATCAACGAGCTCCTCGAGGCCTCCGGCCGCCTGGAGCTGGTCGACGGCGAGACCTCCCCCACGCTCGGCCCCGACTACCGCTTCCACTTCTCGAACGGGCACACCCCGGGCCTCATGCTCACCGAGATCGCCGCGTCGAAGGGCCCGATCGTCTTCGGGTCGGACCTCGTCCCGGGCCGCCCGTGGGTCCACACGAGCATCACCATGGGCTACGACCGCTTCCCCGAGCTCCTGCTCGACGAGAAGCGCGCGTTGCTCGACGGCCTCGTCGCCCGGCGCGGGCGGCTCTTCTTCACGCACGACGCGGAGTGCGCGCTCGCCTACGTCACGAAGGACGAGTCCGGCCGCTACGGCTCGACGGGCGGGAAGCCGTCGGTGGCGGCCGC
Organism: Pseudomonadota bacterium; assembly: GCA_030684355.1. Taxonomy (GTDB): domain Bacteria; phylum Myxococcota_A; class UBA796; order UBA796; family SXON01; genus CAJBVW01. Next base: position 11,164 of record JAUXTN010000211.1, on the reverse strand, counting down.
CGTCGCCTGACGCGCTCCGAACGCGCTATCTTTTCGCATGCTGCCGCTCTACGCCCTCGTGTCCTCCGCCGTGGCGACCGGCGCCGCCGCCGAGGGCTCGGGTCCGCGCATCGTCGGCGACACCGCGCCCCGCCGCGCCGCGATCGCCGCGGGCCTCGGCGGCTCGTGGATCGTGGGGGACAACGCGGCCGGGTACGGCGGCGCGCTCTCCGAGCGCATCGTGGTCGACCTCGCGACGGGGGACCTCATCGCGTTCACCGTGGAACTCGACCACGCCCGCCACGCGCTCGTGGATGCGGGCGCCTACTTCCCCGAGGCGCCGATCCCGGCCGGCGCCCTCACCGGCTTCCGGGACTACCTCGTGATCGACGCCGGGTTCCGCCTCGGCATCCCCGTGGGTGACCCCCGCGCGCGTCGCTCCGACCGCGTCCGGGGCGTCCCGTTCGTACGCATCGGGGTCGGCCTCGCCCTCACGAGCACCCTGCTTGACGCCCCGGGGTTCGACGGTCGCGTCGCGATGCGGAGCAACACGGCCTGGTTCGCACCGAGCCTCTCGGCCGGGGCGGAGGTGCGAATTCGTCCGTGGATCAGCCTCCTGCCGCACATGAAGACCCAGGTCCAGGTGTTCGAGGACACGGCGGAGTCGGTCGGCGGGCCGACCCGCGTGGCCGCCGAATGGCGCTTCCAGCCCGCGCTCGACGTGAGCATCCACTTCTGAGAGTTCCCATGGCCTCGCCCTTCTCGGTCCTCCTGCAAGCGCTCGGCGAGCGACTCGACGAGGATCTCCTCCCCGCGATCTACACGGCGGCGTCGGTGCCGACGGCGGACGTGCGCGGCTGGATGCGGGAGACCGGCGTCCCGTTCCTCGACGCCGAGGCCGGCAGCTACCCGGTGCTCGGAGAGCTCGACGAGGCCGCGCGGCGCATCGTCGCGCAGTCGCGCGACCGGGCGACCGCCTTCGGCGTCGCGAGCGGCTTCGTCGGCGCCGTCGCCATCCCGCCGGAGGTCCTCGCCACGATCGTGTCGACCTTGCGGCTCGCCCAGCGCCTCGCGGTCGTCTACGGCTTCGATCCCGAGCAGGATGCCGGCCGCATCATGATGTGGCGCGCCCTGGCGGCGGCGTACGAGGTGGAGCTCCCGGCGCAGGGGCCGGTCGGCCTGAAGATGCGCGAGCTCCCCGACCTGCTCCGCTCCCAGGTCCCGGCCACCCGGCAGGCGAGCGCGTGGCTGGCACGGCAGGTCATCGTGCGCGCCACGTCCACCGTCATGATGCGCGTCACCCGCATCATCCCGGGCCTCGGGGCCGGGCTCGCCGGCTGGGGTGCGCGGCGGCGGACCCACGCGATGGGCGAGCGCATGATCGAGGTCTACCGGCGCGCGATGACGGGCCTCCCGTTCGACCTCGAGGGCGAGGAGATCGCGGTCGAGGTCGACGTCGTCGTCTCGAACGGGTGAACCGCGTCCGCTCGCCGTAGCCGGCCCGCGCCAGCCGAGCGCGGCCTCCCCGTGTTAGCCCGCGGGAATGATCATCCTCGGCGTCGCTGACGGTCCCGATGCGAGCGCCGCCCTGGTCGTCGAGGGCACCCTCGTCGCGGCGGTGGCCCAGGAGCGCATCGACCGCGAGCGCCACTCCCGCGCCTTCCCGTCCGGCGCGATCGACGCCGTGCTCGACACCGCCGGCATCCGCGCGCGGGACGTGGACCGCGTGGTCTTCGGGGGCACCTCCGCGCAGGCGTCGCTGCTGCGGGCGCGCCCGAACCTGCGCGAGCGCGTGACCCCGCGCTGGCGCGAGGCGTGGCGCGGCTACCAGGCCGCCCTGCGCGCGTCCGGCCTCTACATGGTCGAGCAGGACATCGCCCGGAAGCTCCTCGAGCCGAAGATGCGGGCGCTCGGCTTCGAGAAGGCGTCGGTCGACCTCCACGAGCACGACCGCGCCCACGCCACCGCGGCCTACCGCTGCCAGGACCGCAGCGACGCCCTCGTCATCACCCTCGACACCCCCGGGGACGGCGCCGCGGTCACCGTCAGCGTGGGCCGCCACCTCCAGCTCGACCGCGTATTCCTCCAGACCTCGCTCGCGTCGATCACCACGTTTCCCGCCCGCGTCTGCGGGGCCCTCGGCATCGATCCCCTCGATCTCGCCGCGCTCGCGGCCGGCGGCACGGCCCCCGACGCCCTGCGCGACGCCTTCACGCGCGAGGTGACGACCCAGGGGGACGGCTTCTCGACGAAAGCGCTCGTGCGCGACCCCGATCCCCTCGCCGCGCTGATCCAACGGCACGCGCCGGCCGACGTCGCCGCGGCCGCGCAGTACGCCATCGAGGAGGCCGTCGCCGCCTTCGTCCGCCACCACGTCGGCCGGGTGCGCATCGGCCACGTCGTCGTCGCCGGCGCCCTCTTCGCGAACCCGCGCCTCTGCGCGCGCCTCCTCGCGGAGCCGAGCGTCGAGTCCCTCTCCGTGTTCCCGGCGATGGGCGACGAGGGGCTCGCCATCGGCGCGGCGCTCGGTGTCGCGGGCACGGCCATGCGGCGCCTCCCCACCGTCGGCCTCGGGCCCCGCTACACCGACACCCACTGCTACCGGGCGCTCTCCGTCGCGTCGCTGCCACGCGACAAGGTCGACGACCCCGAGCACGTCGCCGCGGAGCTGGTCACCGCGGGCCGCACCGTGGCGCGGTTCGACGGCGGGGTCGAGGTCGGTCCCCGCGCGCTCGCCAACCGCACGGTCCTGTTCCGCGCGGACGATCCCGCCCTCCGCGCCCGCGCCCTCGCCGCCCTCCGCCGTCGCGAGTGGGCCGCCGTGGGGTGCGCGGTGCTCTCCGCCGACGCGGACAGCGCCTTCGCCGACCTCGACCGCGCCGAGGCCTCCCCGGGGTTCCGCACCCTCGCCCCGCACGCGCTCCCCGGCTTCGTCCGCGCGCACCCCGGCGTCATCCAGCGCGATGGCACCGCCCTCCCCTACGTGGTCGACCGCGCCGACGCCCCCGCGATGGCCTCGCTGCTCGACGAGCTCCGCCGCCGCACCGGGCACGTCGCGGTGGCTCAGCTCGACTTCGCCTACGCGAACGAGCCGGTGGTCTGCAGCCCGGGCGATGCCATCCGCGCCTGGCGCGACTCCGACCTCGACGCCCTGCTGCTGGGGCCCTACCTCGTCGAGCGCTCCGCCGTCGCGACCTGATCGGCCGGCCGGGCCTCCCAGTACGACGCGAACGCCACCCAGAGCTCCCCCGCGAGGTAGCGCGTGCGCGGCGGATCCCCGCGGTGGTGCGCGCGCAGGTAGTCGTTGAGCTCCTTGCCGTCGGGGCTCGTGCGCTCCTCCGGGTGGCGGAGGTTCATCGTGACGCGCGCGACGCCCTTCGAGCCGAAGTGCACGAGCGTGATCGTGCCGTCCCGATCGACGGCCTCGACCACCGCGACGTGGGAGAGGGGGTCATCCCGGCGACCGTTGCCGTTGCGATCGTAGGTGTCGTCGAAGAACGCGATGTCCCCGGGGCTCGGCATCCGGCGCCGGTGGAGCACGCGCTGGGCCTTCGCCTCCTCGAACAACATCGCCGAGCTGCCCCGGAACGCGCAGCCCGCCGACGCGAGCGCGGCCTCGACCAGCCCGGAGCAGTCCTGGCGATAGGGCTCCCCGTCGACGAGGAGCGAGCGCTGCCCGACGAAACCCGCGGCGGCCTCGGCGATGGCGACCGGCGCGGGCCGCTCGGCGGGCGCGTCGGGGCGGGGCCGGGACGGGCGCTCGGAGCGCGGGAGGACCCACTCGGAGGACGGCTCGCCGCCCAGGCCGGCCAGCGGGCCGGGCACCTGGTGGAACGAGGGCGCGCAGCCCAGGAGCGCGAGGAGAAGCACGGAATGAGCTTAGCGCTGTTGACGCGCCAAGACTACTGCGCGGCTTCGGCGATCGCGGACAGCGTGTCCAGGATCTGGTCGCACGTGAGGTTGTTGATCGTGGCGGTCTCGGCCTGACAGGCGGTGTCGGTCTTCTCGGCCTCCTCGATGTCGGCCTGGCAGGAGGCCACCATCTCGGCGCGGGTCGAGTCCGCCCAGTCCTCGCGCGCGGTCGACGCGTACTCGGCGAGCTGCTCCTCCGTGAGGCCGCTGCAATCGGTGCCCCCGGCGTCCACGCACTCCTGCTGGGCCGCCACCTCGGCGCACTCCGAGGTCTTCGAGAGCACCTGGTCGCAGTACTCGTCGCACGAGTAGGCGCCGAGCTTCTCCAGGTCACAACCGGCCAGGAGCATCGAGAAGAGCAGCATGGTGGGCCTCCGAGGGTCAGAACGCGTGGCTGAAGTCGATGTAGAGTTGTAGCGCGGCGGCGTCCACCGTGTCTTCGATCGTGGCGGAGTCCGCCCAGACGGGCATCGCGACCGTGACGCCCGCGAGCGAGCCCTTCGCGCCGAGCAGATCGGTCATGATGTGCCCACCGAACGCAGCGCCCACGGCGGCGTGGCGCTCGTTGCCGCGCCACAACACCCCCGCGTCGAGCGCCGGGGTGAGGTGCAGCTCGGTCACCCAGAGGAGTGGCAACGGGAGCGACGCGTTCCGCAGCGGGGCCCACCGGTACTCGATCGTGGCCTCCAGCCGCTCGTTGCCGACGACCGCCGCCTCGGGGATCGCCCGCACGTCGCTGCCGCCGCCGAGCGGGAGGAGGCGGTGCTCGACGTCGCCGGTCGCGACGGCGGCCTTCGCGCGGAAGGCGAAGACATGCTTCGGATGCGGGGAGAGGAGCTTCACGGCGGCGATCGAGGCGCTCGCCCAGCGGTCGTCGCTCTGCGGCACGAAGCCGCCTCCGACGCCCACGGAGAACCGGTGCCCGGAGAGCGCGAAATTCTCGTCCGTGCGTGTGTCCCAGGCATAACCAACAGACCCGCCGATCGCGATGGACCCACGATCCGTGGGGCGGAAGACCGGGTCGAGGAAGGAGGGCCCGGCGAAGAACGTGAGGCGGTGGGTGCGCGTGCGGCGGTCGACGAGCGGGCCCAGCCAGCGCACCCAGCCCGCACTGACGGAGAGGAGGTCCTGGGCGTCGTGGTCGAAGCTCAACGCGAGGAGGTTGCGGCTGTCGTTGCGACGACGGAAGTAGAGGTCCGCGGCGACGTCGAACGTGTGCTGGGACGGGTTCATGTTGTAGACGCCGCCGTTGACCACGAGCGTCCACTTTACCGGCCACCGGTCGTTCGCGAGGTCGGTCTCGCGCACGTGCCCGCCGGGATCGACGCGCACGGCGCCGGGGCGGCCCTCCCCCTCCAACGCCAGCTCGTCCGGCCCCGGCCCCGCGAGCCACGCGGCTTTCCGCGCGCCGTCCACCTCGACGACCACGACCTCCGGCGGGGCGTCCTCCGGCGCGGTCCGCTCCACGCGCGCCCCGTCGGCGTCGACGTGGACGACGTAGTCCTGGGCCTCCCGGTAGGGCCGCTGCCAGCCGTCCACGAGCTCGGGCGGCACGCCCAGGGCGTCCGCCGCCGCCGCGAGGGTCTCCCCGCCGAGCAGGCGGCGGCTGAGCTTCGCGGCGGTGCCGGGCCCCCGTAGATCGTCGAGCTGGACCGCCGCGGCGCGCCCCGGGATGCGGCCACCCAGCACGTCGAGGAGCCCCGGCGGCCCGCCGAAAGGCTCGTCGAACACGTCCGCGAAGTAGGGCAGCGTGCCGTCGTAGAGGAGCGCGTCGATCACGGGGTTCCACGAGAACCAGCCGAGGAGCTTCCGCACCGACGGCGCGGGGATCTCCGCGGTGAGCGCCGCCGCGCCGAAGTCCCGCATCCACCCGTCGGCGAACGCGGCGCCCCGTGACGACGCGGAGACGCCTTGCAGCCCGGCCGCCGCGACCTCCCGTCGCACCGCGCCGACGTGGTAGGGCCGCAGGAATCCCGGGGAGAGGCGGAAGGTCCGGTCGGACAGGAACACCATGTCGGGCGCCGAGCGCGCGAGCCGCAGCAGGTCCAGATTCTCGACGACCGTGAGGTCCGGCGGCGTCGCGAGCGGCCAGGCGTCCGCGACGACCTCCGCAAGGAGCCGGGTCACCGCGCGCTCGTGGGCATCCCGCTCGACGAAGCGGACGACCCCGCCGCGGACGGGCACCTCGGTGACGCGCGCCCCTACGATCACGGCCAGCGCGGCCCGATCGGCGGTCCCGGCCCACATCAGGCTCCCGCCCCCCACCCGCCCGTTGAGCACGCCCACGACCCCCGTGGGCAGCGTCACGTCCACGCTCCACGTGGCGACGCGCGCCTCGCCCCGCTCGCCGACGGGCTGCGGGTACCAGCCGCCGTTGGCCCAGGCGCCGTCCCGCGGGAGGACGCCGAGATCGCCGTAGCGGACCGGGAGGCGCGTCTCAAAGCGCCAGGTACCCGGGGCATCCGCCACCGCCGTCCACGTGACCGACCCGGCGTTGGGCGCGCCCGGGAACGTGCGAAAGAGCGTGCGATCGTCGGGCGGCTCGGGGAGCGCGGCCAGCGGATCCACGAACGTGACGGGCTCGTCGGCGTGTAGCGTGCCGCGGATCGTGCGCAGGTCCGCCGCGACCTCGGCGCGCAGCTCGATCTGGAGGGCGAGCGCGGACGGCGCGACGACGAGGAGGGCGATCACGTGGGCATTGCCTAACCGGTGGCCCCCGAGCGGCCGGCGCCCGCGCGCCGACTCCCGCCCGGGCCGCTAGTAGACGAAGCCGAAGCCCAGGTTGACCGTGGCGATGAGGCCGGGCGAGTAGGTCGCGGCGAGCGTGGCCGCGAAGTCGCCGTTCACGATGCGGAAGCCGCCGCCGATCTGCACGGGCACGAAGCCCTCGACGAAGTGCTCGGTGTCGGCCTTGAAGCCGGAGACCTCGGTGATCCGGCCCTCGAGGTCGGTCCGGGAGAGATCGCCGCGCGGCGCCGCGTGGATCCGGTTGAGGCCGATGCCGACGTAGGGACTGAACACCGCCTGGTTGATCCCCTGGGTGACGCCGAAGGGCAGCGAGTACCCGAGGGTCGCGGACATGTCCATCACGCCGAGCTCGAGCTCGTCGTTCCCGACGTAGCCGGCGTAGCCGACCTGCAACGCGAGGTCCGGCACGCGCCGGTAGCCCTCGAGGACGGACCAGCGCCCGTAGACACCGAAGACGCCGGTGCGCGTGAGCCCGATCCAGCCGGCGTTGGCGCCGATCTCCAGCGAGGCCGGGAGGCCCTTCCGGACCTGGAGCCACGGGATGAAGAGGTAGGTCTGCGGGTCCTCGTCGGCGTCCGCGAGGTCCCAGCCGGTCGGGTGCGTCCCGTCGGTGCTGCCCGTGCGCACGAACGCGAAGGTGTTCGCGATTCCCACCTGGAACCCGTTCATCCCCAGGGACTCACCCGGCGCCATCGGCTTGTTGGCGATGGCAGTGCCGAGCTCCTTCACCATGGTCTGGTAGCCGGTGACGACGAAGTCGTTCCCAGCCTGGGTCGTGTCCGGCAGGTACGTGGAGGCGCCGGCAAACTCGTCCATCGCGGTGATGGACACGTCTTCCGGGAAGGCGGCCCAGGCCGCGGCGACGAGGAGCAGCATCCGCGGGAGCGTAGCGCAACCACTGCCTGCCCGTCTACCCGCCGATCCCCGTCATCACGCCTTCGAAGAGGCGCCCGCCGTCGGTCTCGGCTTCGTGGCCCGCGGGCTTCCCGCGCACGATCGCGCGAATGGTCTCGGCGAGGGACGCATCGGTGGCGCCGCTGCGCACGAGATCGCGCAGGCTCGGCGTGTCTTCGTGGGCCAGGCAGGTCCGCAGGTGGCCGTCCGCGAGGAGGCGCAAGCGGTTGCAGGAGGCACAAAAGTGCTCGGTGAGCGGCGCGATGAAGCCCACGCGGAGCGCGCCGACGCGCCAGTACCGGGCGGGGCCGCCGCCGAGGGTGTCCTGGACTGGCTCGACCGGGCCGATCTCCGCGAGGCGCGTGCGCATCTCCGCGGCGGTCGTGCTGGCGTGCCACCGGGCCTCGAACGGCATGTACTCGATGTAGCGGAGGATGGTGTCCTCGGCGTGGGGGAGGAAGTGGCGCGCCATCGCCACGACCTCGTCGTCGTTCTCGCCCTTCATCACGACCATGTTGATCTTGACGGGGGTGAGGCCCGCGGCGCGCGCGGCGTCGATGCCCGCCAGGACGAGGTCGAGACGGCCCCCGCGCGTGAGCTTGGCGAACCGGGCGGCATCGAGCGAGTCGAGCGACACGTTGACCCGGTCGAGCCCGCGCGCCGCCAGCATGGACGCCTGCTTCGCGAGGGTGTGTCCGTTCGTGGTCATCGCGACATCCACGATGCCCGGCACCGCCGCCACCGCGCGCACGAGCGCGCCGATGTCGCGCCGAACCGTGGGCTCGCCGCCGGTGAGCCGGACCCGCCGGACGCCCATCTGCGCGAAGATCCCAACGATGCGGGCGATCTCCTCGTAGGTGAGGAGCTCGGCGCGGGGCATCCAGTCCAGCCCCTCCTCCGGCATGCAGTAGACGCACCGGTAGTTGCAGCGGTCCGTCACGCTGACGCGCAGGTAGGTGTGCTGCCGGCCGAACCGGTCGAGCAGGCCTTGACGGCTGGGCCGCTCGAGCGCGCTCACGCCGGGAGCCGCTCCGCGATCCGGCGCGCGAGCTCCGCGAACACCGGCTCGCCGTCGAGCACCGAGGGCCGTCCGGCGTCCCCCGCGGCGCGAATGGTGTCCCGTAGCGGCACCTGGCCGAGCAGATCGACCTGGTATTCCTCGGCGAGGCGCTTCCCGCCGTTCTCCCCGAAGGGGTGGAGCCGCGCGCCGCCCACGTCGTAGTAGGCCATGTTCTCGACGATGCCGAGCAGCGGCACGTCGAGCTTGCGGAACATCTCCAGCCCGCGCACGGCGTCGAGCAGGGCGACCTGCTGCGGGGTCGTCACGATGATGCCGCCCGAGAGCGGGACCGCCTGCACCATCGTGAGCTGCGCGTCGCCGGTGCCGGGCGGCAGGTCGATGATGAGGTAGTCCGTGTCGCCCCAGTCGACGTCCTTGAAGAACTGGTTGATGACCCCCATGACCATCGGGCCGCGCCAGATGATGGGCTCCTTGTCGTCGACCAGGAACCCGATCGACATGCACTTCACGCCGTGCGCGACGAGCGGGATGATCTTCTTCTCGGCGTTGGCCAGGGGCTTGCCCGTGACGTGCATCATCAGCGGGAGCGACGGGCCGTAGATGTCGGCGTCGAGCAGGCCCACCGCGTAGCCGGCCTTCGCGAGCCCGACCGCGAGGTTGGTCGCCACCGTGCTCTTCCCGACGCCGCCCTTGCCGGAGGCCACGGCGACGATGTGCTTGACGCCGGGGAGCGGCGCCTTGGCGATCGGCCCGCCGTGGGGCTGGATGCCGGGGCCGGACATGCCGCGCACGGCGTCCCCTTTCTTGGCGCCGCCGTGATCGTGCGCGTGGTCATGGCCGTGGCCACCCGCGGCGGGCGCCGACGCAGCCGCCACGCCCTCGACCCGCACGGTGCAGGCGACCTCGCCCGGCCACTTCTCCGCGAGGTTGCGGAGCAGCGCCTCGCGGATGCGCGCGCGGTCGTCCGCGCCGTGCTCCTTCTTGCAGGCCAGCGTGAACCGGAGGGTGTCGCCCTCGATGCGGGCGTCCTGAATGAGGCCGGCGAGCCACACGGAGCGGCCGGTCAGCGGGTCGCGCACGCGCGTCGCGGCGGGCTCGAGGAGAGTGAGAGGGTCCATGCGGCCCCCCTTAACTCCGTCGGCTCCCGTGACGTGTGGGCGGGCCTACCGCGAGCCGAACGCTCCGACGCGGAACGCGGGGCGCCGACGCGGATCCGGGGCAGGATCCGCCGGAATCAGCGCTGGCTCCAGTGGAGCAGGAGGGTGCCGACCGCCGAGGCCAGGGGCCAGCCGTCCGCCACGTTGCGCCCGTCGAACTGGGCGACCTTCCGCCCCTGCCGCACGTAGACGGAGGCGCCCTCGACGGCGAACAGGCTGCCGTCGCCCGGGAACGGCGCGCCGGTGCGCTCCTCGGAGATGGGGCCCGGATCGAGATCGGACGAGGGCGTGATGCCGCTGTCGCCCTCGACGCACGTGCCGACGCGGACCGGCCAGCGGTGCAGCGCGACGACCTCGGGAAACGGCTCGGCGTCGCGCACGAGCAGCACCTTGGAGTTGTTGCGGACGAGGTCGGGGTAGCCGAAGGCGGTGTAGGTGCGGCCATCCGGGAGCGCGACGGTGGCGCGATCGGTGGCGGCGTTGAGGACGTCCATCGCCGCGGCGATGCGCTCCAACGGCTCCGGGATCTCGCCCAGGGACCCGCGGCGCAGCTCCCCGCCGAGCGCGCGCAGGCCGGCACGCCACCCGGTCGCGATCTCCGGCTCGGGCGGGCGCTCGGCCTCCGGCAGGATCTGGGTGACCATGTCGACCGGACCCGGCGGGGGCGGAGGCTCCTCGGCGCTGATGCCGATGCGGCCGGCGCGAGCGGAGGGGGCGGAGGGGGCGGAGGGGACCGCGTCTGGCTTCGCGGCGGGCCGGCCGGGCGACGTGGCGGACGCAGCCTTGGCGGCCGGGGAAGGCAGGGGGCTCTCCTTCGACACCTCGCGGACGAGGTGCGCGAGCTCGGGCAGGATGAGCCGCTCCATCGCGAGCCGGCACGCGTTTGGCGAGCCGGGGAGCGCGAACACGGGCCGGCCGCGGGCGATGCCGCCGACCGCCGTGGAGAGCATGGCCGCGGCGCCGATCTCGGGGAACGACAACATGCGGAACAGCTCGCCGAAGCCGGGGAGCTCCCGGTCCAGCCGCTCGCGCACGACGCGCGGCGTGCAGTCGCGGGCGCTCACGCCGGTCCCCCCGGTGAGCACGACGGCCTCCACGGTCCCGTCGCTCAAGAGCGTGTCGAGCGCGGCGCCGATCGCGGCCGGATCGTCCGCCACCAGCGTGTGCCCGGCGACCACGTGCCCGTACTGGCCGACGAGCTCGCGCAGGAGCGGCCCGGAGGCATCGGTGGCGTCCGTGCGGGTGGTGGAAACGGTGACCACGTGGACCCGAACGCTACGGGTGCCGGCCTGGGATTCGTGAGGGTGGCGGTGCATTGGTAGATCCTTACTTCAGCCACGCGGGAAGGCCCGCGAGGCGTGGGTCAAGACCCCCTTTCAAACCGTGCGTGCGGTTTTCCCGCACACGGCTTACCGGTGGTCTGTCAAAGCCCAGCATCGGGCTGGCGTTTGGA
>JAUXTN010000134.1 GCA_030684355.1 Pseudomonadota bacterium | reverse complement strand
ATGAGGAAGATCAACGGAGTGGGGGGCGCGTCCGGTGACGGAGGACTGACAGTCGTCATCCATCCCTGGCGGACTTTCGTCGGGACGATGGCGTCAAGGGGGCCCCCAAAACTTCGTGCACGGGAGCGCTAGAATGGGATCCGGATTCGAGAATAAGCGCCATCGCCGGGGGCGATTTCGCGTAACGCGAAGACGACTGCTGACGTGCGAGGCGGCCTCCGCGCGTCCCCGCGCGGGCCATCTTGGCCGCCGTCCCCCTCGGCGTCTTCGCCGGGGGGGCGCATGTCCCGGGCGCACGCGACGAGGCCTACACCCGCGAGAATGTTGCGTGCGCCCGGGCCAGTTCGGGCGTCTTCGCCCGAACTGAGCAGCACGTCGGCCAGTTCCATGAGGGTACGCCTTCTCGTAGCGGCAGTGCCGTGCGCGCCGATTCATGGCTGGCACCCACGAAGAAGTGATTTGTGGAATAGCGGCGACCACTCTGGCGCGTCGAGGAACGGCGACCGAGCGTTCAAAAATAGCGCTCGGTTACGACGCCGGTAGGGGAAATGTCGCGGACGTGGTCTTGGGAGAGAAAGCGCGCGGTGCCATCCGGAAGAACGGTCGATGTGATGCCGACCACGGAGTCGACCGTCGCCCGCGTGTGACCGGTGGAAGGTTCGTAGAGTCGCCTCCCGTCTACAGCGAGATCAACGTCGACCGTCCGATCTCCCACGGGGTGCTCGACACTCGCGTGGGTGCCATTCCACCAGCACCGTTCGGACGCGGTCTCCCGAACGCACACGCCGTGCGGAACCGACTGCAGGCGGTCGCCGCTTACGGCCGCGATGGTCACGAGTCCGCCGGACGTCACTTCCTGGAGCGCCCCCCCGGCGATCAGGTAGACGTGTCCCTGCGACTGCTCAATGGCCTGGGTCTTTCCGGGCCGGGCCATCTCAGCCCCGTCGATCAGCACGGCATCTCCCGCCACCAGCACGAGTTGGTTTCCCAACCAAGCCCCGTCTTCCGCGGCCTCGGCCCGGCAGCCGTCGACGCCGACGGTGTGGAGCCCGTCCGGCGTCAACAGGAGGACGGTGGTACCGTCCGCACGCCACCTGGAACGTATGCTGAGGCCTTCGGGGGGCGCCTCGCACCGAAGGACGGCGCCCTCCGGCGTGACGAACACCTGCTCGTCGAACACTTCGAGCACCACGGCACCGCCGGGGCCAATCGAGCCCCGATCGGCGCCCCGGGGGCCCACCACTCTTCGCGTGCCGTCCATCCACACCTCCGCCCGCCCGATGGAGTGCTCGCCGACTGGCACCAGGAGCACTGCTCCGGAATCTGACAGATCCTGGTAGCCCGAGGGGGAGCGGCAAGGGAGCACGCGCGAAAGTGGCACGGCGGCGGTACTGACAGCGAGGATCCCCACGCCGACCGTCCCGAGCCGACGGCGACCGAGGGAAGGACCCATGCGACCGCCTTCGCCATGCTGTTCCCAACGGAACGCCACTCCTGCCGCCAGGATCCCTGTCAACACGAACCACACGCCCCACCAGCACGAGTGATTGACGTCGTTGAGTAGCACGAAGCTGGAGAATGCGGCGGAGCCCATCGCGAACGGAGCGGCGAGGAAGGGCGCGAACACGAGGAGCAACCCACCCCTGAGCGACCGCGCGGCGAGGACGGAGGTATAGACTACGAGGAGCAGCCCAGCGCTTTCCTCCACGCCGAGCACGACGGCGGCGGCGACCAGCGGTGGCAGATGCACGGTCACGGCGCCCGCGAGGCGCGCCCAGCCGGGGCCGCCCAGACCGGTCCAGAAGGGGTCTGCTGCCACGCGGCCGCGGGAGGCGACGATGCCGACGAGCGGAGGCAGCACCCCGACGACGACGAAGTTTGCCCAATACTCCGAGGCCTTCATGGGCAGTAGGAGCCCGATCCCCGCCAGCACCGGGGCGACGGCGTGCACCGGCCACCGCCCCCAGAACTCCCGCCATGCGGCGAGTCGGAACGTGGTCCATGTGCTCACGACGCCACCAGCGCCTGCATGACGTCCTCGAGCGCCAAGGCCGCCGCCTCCACCCGTGCCCCCGCGGCTTCGAGCGCGAGTTCGGCGCCCCCGTCGGGATCATCGATGAGCGCGACGCCCGCCCCGCGTCGCAAGAGCCGTGCGCCCAGGATCCTCCCCACGTCCACCTCTCCGACCACCCGGAGCGCCCGATAGCGCGCGCGCCATGCGTCGATCGGACCCAGGGCGCGCACCCTTCCGGCGTGAAGCAGGACCAGGTGCGTACAGAGGCGTTCGATGGCGCCGAGCTCCTGCGCCGCGATCAACACGGGGGCCTCGGCGGCGCGGTGCGCGATCCATCGCTCTGCGCTGACCTTCACGACGGGGTCGAGCCCCAAGAACGGGTCGTCCAGGACATACAACGGGGCCCGGCGCGCAAGGCTGAGGAGGAGGCCGAGCCGCACGCGTTGCCCCTGCGACAAGGCGACGGCGCGCGGCGGCAAGTCGAGATCCCGTACGAGCGCGGCGGCCGCGTCCGCTTCCCATCCGGGGAGAGACGCGCCCATGGACAGCCAACGGTGCACCGGAATGCGCGCGTCCAGCGGGCATCCCTCGGGCAGGTACGCGATGCCGGACACCGCCTCGCGGATGCCGGCGTCCGGCGGCACCACGCCCGCGGCCACCGCGAGAAGCGTGCTCTTGCCAGAGCCGTTGAGCCCCACCACGCCGACACATGCGTCTGGCGGGACATCGAGGTCGACCCCGAGGAGGACCTTCCCTACATGCACGCGGGTCAGCCGCACTGCCGTTCCCGCGCCGTCGAGCGGACCAGGGCCACGAGCGCGTCCTCCCCGACGCTGAGCGCCTCAGCCCGGCGCCACAGCGCCTCCACGTCCTGGCGAATCAACCGCCAACCAAGGTCCCCCACCGCGCCGACGACATAGGCACCACCGCGTTGCCGCACGATCGTCCCGTCGGCTTCGAGCTCGTGGTAGGCGCGCGCCACCGTGTGGTAGTTGACCCGCAATTCTGCCGCGAGCGTACGGAGCGACGGCGCCTCGCCCCCCTCCACGAGCGCGCCGCTGGCGACCACTCCGCGAATCCCGTCTGCGAGTTGGAGGTAGAGGGGTACCCCGTTGGCGGGGTCGAGGGGTAGGTGCATTCGCTGATCTATACCTGTAGATCACATCGCGGCGCAACCCGAAAGCCGCTGAAATGCGCTTTGGCGGGGTGGACTTGGCGAAACACCGCGAGGATGCCTGTAGAGAGAAGGCGTACTCTCATGGAACGCGAAGACGACTGCTGACGTGCGCAGGCGGCCGCCGCGCGTCTTCGCGCGGGCCATCTTGGCCGCCGGTCCCCGGCGTCCGCGCCGGGGAGCGCATGTCCCGGGCGCACTCGGCAGGGCAGAGAGCCACGGCGATGCTTTGTGCGCCCGGGCCAGGGACGGCGTCTTCGCCGGCCCTGAGCAGCACGTCGGCCAGTTCCAGGACGATACGCCTTCGCGGTCGCGACGAGTCACACCGCGGGGCTTGGGACGATGGGATGGACGTCCACGGGAGGGCTCCCGTGGGGGAGGGCCAAGTCAGGCGGGCTCGTACCAGGTGCCGCGCGCGCGTCCTTGGATGACGAGTTGGTGGGCGTCCACGAGGGCGCGCAGCTGCGCCTTGACGGTGTTGCGGTTGGCGCCCGAGAAGTGGACGGCATCTCGCAGGTTCAGGCGCCCATGTTCGCGGGCAACCCGCAGGAGTTGCTCGGCGAGTGGGGAGAGGGTGACCATGATTCGTTCGCGCGCGACCTTTCGCTCGAGGTTGTCCTTCTGGGCCTTGAGGCTCCGGAGGAAGAAGAGGATCCAGTCGCCGAGCGAGGCCTCGTCGCGGTCTAAGGTGCCCTGCGCCCGCCGCAGGGAGAGGTAATAGGTGTCCTTGTTCTCCTCGACGACACGTTCCAGGGAGCTGTAGGGCACGTAGGCGTAGCCTGCGCGAAGGAGGAGAAGGGTGGTGAGCACCCGTGAGAGTCGGCCGTTGCCGTCCTGGAAGGCGTGGATGGCCAAGAACCGGACGATGAAGACCGAGATGACCAGGAGCGGGTGATACTCGCCCTCGGCCAGGGCGTGGTTTGTCCAGGTGACCAGTGCTTCCATGAGTCGGGGCGTGTCGAAGGGGGATGCGGTCTGGAAGACGACGCCGAGACTCATGCCCGCGGCGTCAAAGGCCTCGACGTGGTTGGGGACGGTCTTGTACCTTCCGCGGTGTCGCTCATCCTTGTTCGAGTGGCGGAGGAGCAGGCCGTGCAGCTGCTTCACGAGGTTCTCGGTGAAGGGCATGTCGAGCCAGGAGGCATAGACGAGTTCCATCACGTCCGCGTACCCGGCGACCTCCTCCTCATCTCGCGAGGCAAAGGCGCGGCGCCCCAGGCCAGAGAGGAGCCGCTCGACCTCCTGATCGGTGAGCTGCGCGCCCTCTATGCGGGTAGAGGAGGCCACGGACTCCACCGTGGCGATACGCCGAAGTACGGCGAGTCGCTCGGGGGCAAGGTTTCCGATCGCCTGCCATCGCCCCTTGAACTCGTCGAGCTCGGCCACCAGGCGCAGGAGTTCGGGGGTGATTGTGAAGTTGCGGAACGGAACCATCTGCGGCACCCGGAGCGGTATCCGATAATAACCGATACGGGTAGCGGACGCCGAAATACCGGGGCCAATCAGAGACGAACATGGATGCTCGCGGCGAGTCTTTGTCCACAATGACGAGAGGGTTGAGGAGCGAAGGCGCATTGTCCTGGAACGCGAAGACGACTGCTGACGTGCGAGGCGGCCTCCGCGCGTCCCCGCGCGGGCCATCTTGGCCGCCGTCCCCCTCGGCGTCTTCGCCGAGGGGGCGCATGTCCCGGGCGCACTCGACGAGGCCGACACCTACGGCGATGCTTCGTGCGCCCGGGCCAGTTCGGGCGTCTTCGCCCGAACTGAGCAGCATGTCGGCCAGTTCTGTGCCGTGTGGGATGTCCATCGACCGACACGTCTTGGTGCACGATCACGAGCGGCTCGGGTCGGCCGTACCCGGCCAAGTCGAGGACGGGCAGCGGGTCTTGCCGCGCCCCTGTTGATGGCCGCGAGCGGCACTTCTTGCCACGCCTCTGCTCATCGCCGCGGGCGAGCACCTCTTGCCGCGCCCATGCTCATCGCTGCGGGCGAGCAACTCTTGCCGCGCCTCGGCTCGTGGCTCCCCCGCGTCCGGAACGTAGATGAGCCCGCTCCGCTCGAAGGTGTAGGGGCCGGGTTCTACCCTCCGGAGGAGCGCTCGGGCGACGATGGGGGGTGGGAGCCGGCCCCGCGTCGAGGCGGTCTGGCGGGCGTAGGGGAGGGCCACGATCACCGAGCTCGACCACCACGTAGGTCTGGACCGGCAGCGTCGGCGTCTCCTCCGATGCTGCCGACGCGTGCTGTGCTGGCGGCGCGCCAACGACGATGCACCGGACCTTGCACCGGACACGGGGCGCGCGCTCCTGGCCATGGAGTCAGGATCGAAGCAAATCACATGGCACCGCGCTGATCGGCGTGCAGGTGTCGACACCCGCACGGATATCAGGTAAAAGCCGGGTGATTCTATCAAGAACGAAGGTGGTTCAGCCGGTGTCTCGAATTCTTCGATAGTCACGGCGGGACTGCTCAAAGGAACCGCGTAGCAAGTCGGACGTACACCAAGCCGGTGCCGACGAGCTCACCTCTGCGCGCGCAGAGAGCGTGTCGTCGACTCCCGCGAACACAATGCGGAAAACGGCCAGGCCCGTCCAAGAGCGGTAATAGAGAAGTTCCTCGGCGTGGGCGACCGCGCCCCAGTGGTCCTCCATCCTTAGCGGGGTGTGACCCATTCTGAGCCACTCACACTCGGCGCGGCCCAGTTCAGCATGGAATTCGAGGTGAACCCATGCGGGTGGGAGTTGGAGTCTTGGTTGCACTTCATCGTAGCTGGCAGCCTCTTCCCATCTGCGGAGGACGCGCGCTGGGGTGTCAAGTTGTCCAGCGCGCAGCACGTCGAACCCAACGTTGATGGTTCGTCCGGGCGCCACCACCGAGTAGGGACAGGGCGAGTCCACGAACTCTAAGAGGAGGGTTGATGTGTCGGCGCCGTCTGGGGTGGTCACTCGCTTGACGTTGATGCACTCCAAGCGCTCGATAGTGCGGAACACGAGCGCGCGAGGCGAGCCTGCAGGGAGCCCGGTACGATGGACCTCGACTTCGAAGAAGTGTCGCATGGACAATGCCGCCTCGCGTGGCCACTATGCCGTCCGTGGACCGAAAGGCAGGAGGGATGACGATCGCGGGACGCGTCGGTCGGATCCGGACCGGCGGTCGCTCTCCGCGCGCATGTTTCGGTGCCGCGCCCCTGCTCATCGCCGCGGGTGAGCACCTCCTGCCGCGCCCCGGCTCATCGTCG
Source organism: Pseudomonadota bacterium (assembly GCA_030684355.1). GTDB lineage: Bacteria > Myxococcota_A > UBA796 > UBA796 > SXON01 > CAJBVW01. The sequence goes on along the minus strand of JAUXTN010000134.1, from coordinate 5,010 downwards.
CGGGTGAGCACCTCTTGCCGCGCCCCTGCTCATCGTTGCGGGTGAGCACCTCTTGCCGCGGCCCTGCTGGTGGCTGGGGGGCTGTACCTCATGCCGCGCCCTGGCTCGTGGCCGCCACGTGTTGGCATCTCGGCAACGTCGATGAGCCCGCCCGGCTCGAAGGTGTGGGGGACGGGTTCTACCCTCCGGAGGAGCGCTCGGGCGACGATGGGGGGTGGGAGCCGGCCCCGCGTCGAGGCGATGTGGCGGGCGTAGGGAGGGGGACGAGCGACGAACTCGACAACCAAGCGGGTCCGGACCGGCAGCGTCGGCGTCTCCGCCGATGCTGCCGACGCGTTCTGTGCCGTGTGGTGCTGGAGGCTGGAAAGTGCCGACGCACCGAGGCCGAGCGGGATACGGCAGGTCCGCATCTTTGCCATAAAGCCAAGATCACCGTGCATCACATGGCACAGAACGCGAAGACGACTGCTGACGTGCGAGGCGGCCTCCGCGCGTCCGCGCGCGGGCCATCTTGGCCGCCGTCCCCCTCGGCGTCTTCGCCGAGGGGGCGCATGTCCCGGGCGCACGCGACGAGGCCGACACCCGCGACGATGTTTCGTGCGCCCGGGCCAGTTCGGGCGTCTTCGCCCGAACTGAGCAGCACGTCGGCCAGTTATTGGACGGAACGGCGTCTTGCGGGCGGTGAGGGCCCACAGTCACGCGGTCGGTCAAGACGAGGATGTTCGCCGAGCGGTCCGCCGCGAGCGGGGTGCTCGATCATCACGAGACTTCCTGCCCAGCGGTCCGCCTCGAGCGAGGAAGTCGGATACCGCGAGGAGGTTGACTGGGCGGGAGGATGCGACCGATTTGCCGACGGCGGGAGAGAGGATAGACAGGCCGGGTGAAGCGCCCAGGCTCGGACTCCCGCCGCTGCTACTATGACCACGAACGCGCCTGGGTTCGTATCGCGAAGCGAGGCGGTGCGGGCTGGGATGATCTCTCCCCACCCGCCTCTGATGACACGAGGTACGCTGACTTTGCCACGTTCAGGGATTCCGATGTCTTCCTCGCCTTGCAGAAGTCGGTAAGCGGGCGCTCCTGCACGGCGCTCGACCTCGGCTGCGGTGGCGGGCAGATTGCATTGCAACTGGCGGGGGTGGGTTGGGAAGTCATCGGGGTGGAGTACTCCGCGACCGCGGTGAGCCTTGCCGAGCGAAACGCCCGCGAGAGCGGCATCGTGGCAGACTTCAGGCAGGGAGACTGCCTGCAACTCGACGAGTGCATAGGGCGAGATCAGTTCTTCGACCTCGTTGTTGACAACCGACTAATGCACTGCATCGTGGGCCAGGAGGACCGAGAATGCGTTGCGAAATCAGCGGCGGGACGTTGCGAACCAGGCGGAATCCTGTTCAGCACATCGATGACATCGGACCTCACGTTCGACTATGACCGATACGGCGTTGACAGAAATACCATGATCGACCGGTTCGCTACACGGCAGCTTGCGCCAAGCTCTCAACTTGAGGGTTTATGGTCAAGAGTCGGCCTCCACCTACTGAGGAGCTGGATTAGCTTTCCGAAGGAATCAGGCGCCCCAGCAGATTGGTGTGGCGTATTCAGGCGAGGATAGGCAGGAGGGCCGCCCCGCAACGTGCTCCCCGTGGTTGTCACGGCGAAGCGGTCCGCCGTGAGCGGGGAGCTCGACGGTCACGAGGAGGTCGCCCGTGCGGTCCGCCGCGAATGGGGAGCCCGACGAACACGAGAGCGTCTCCCAAGCGGTCTGCGCTAGCGAGAAGCTGAACGAACACGAGAGTGTCGGCCGCGAGCGGGGAGTCCGAGATCACGAGTGTGTCCACCCGGGGCACGCACGAGCGGGAAGGTCGTCGATCACGAGAGTGGCGAGGGCGGTCCGCCCAGAGCGCACAGGGCGCACCCGTGGCAAGGTGCAGACCCGACTCAATCACGGCCTGGACATACAGCGCCTGTAGGCGATTCGCCGGTGGTGGTCAATCCCGCCGCTCGTGCCCCTGGCAGCGGGGCTTCTTTGCCGAGAATCACGCAAACGCTGGTCGCAAGATGTCGTTCTGTCCAATAACGCGAAGACGACTGCTGACGTGCGCAGGCGGCCGCCGCGCGTCTTCGCGCGGGCCATCTTGGCCGCCGGTCCCGGGCGTCCTCGACCGGGAGCGCATGTCCCGGGCGCACTCGACGCCGTTGAGAACCACGGCGATGCTTCGTGCGCCCGGGCCAGGGACGGCGTCTTCGCCGGCCCTGAGCAGCACGTCGGCCAGTTCGACGATGGGCGGCCGTTTCGAACGGTGGGTCGACCGAGCACGCCGCGAGCACGCCGCGAGGGAACGCGACGCCTCGGCGCGAACGGTATAGGTGAGAGTCCATGACGCTGTTCCTGGCTATCTGCGGTTGCGGCGACCCGAACGCGAAAGCGGACGTAGGGCATGGAGACACCGCCGCTCGCGACTCAGTCGACACAGGCGGGAGGGAGGGCGACACGGCCTGTCTTCCCGACTTGGCGTACGACGTACCACAGCCGTTATTGACCGTGACCTGGGCGGGCTCGTGCGAGGGGTTCGGGCGCCTGCTGACAATGGCGGAGCTGTCGGACGGCGTCAGGGTAGCGAACACCTCCGTCACCTGCGACGCGAGCCTCCCGGATGCCGGGGGCGTCACCGTGCTGACGGATTCGCTCGTCGAGGTGTTCACCGTTGAGGGAGAATACGAAGGACACCTCCTCGGGACCCGGCTGGCGCTCGCGCCCGCGACGACCGCCGTGGCCGACGACCGGCTTGCGGCGGGGTGGGGCCCGTCCGGAGGGACGCCTCTCGGCGAGGGCGGCATCAACCTGTACGACGCCTCGTCCGGCGACCTGCGGGCGAGCATCTACGAGCCTGGCGTGTGGCTGGGAGGTGACCTTGCCTTCGCGGGGGATGTGCTGCTGTCGGGAGCACCGATGGCGGACGACCGCGGTGGTGCCGTGTACGTCTGGGCCTGGGACGGCGAGGAGCAGCGCGACGCTGCGGACGCGATCGCCGTGCACCACGGCGGCAGGACGCTTGACGAACTCGGAACTCAGGTACTCGACGTCGGCGACATCGATGGCGATGGGCTGCCCGAGGCGGTATTCGACTCCGATGGCGGTGGGGTGCTCGTCGCGGGAGAGGACCTGGCTACCGATGAGGGCTATCTGAACGGATATTTCCTCGGAGGCGTCCCTCAGGGCCGGGCGATCGCTCCTATCGGTGACATGGACGGGGACGGGCTCGACGAGTTCGCGATGGGCAATGTCTCCTCCCCGTACTCGCCATCCGGACATGTGGAGATCCGCGGCGTCGGGATCGAGCCGATCGCGTACCTAGGGGACGATCGCGGTCTTGCCGTGGACATAGGCCAGTATGTCGGGGACCTGGGGGAGGTCGCCGAGGCGGGCCGGGGCGCTTTCGCGGTGCTCGTGTACCCCGAAGAGTGGTGGAGCGACTCGGCCGAAGTCTGGGTCGTCGAGGGACCGCTCTGTGGGGTGGTGTCGTTCGACTCCGTGGGAACGCTGTACGCCGAGCTCACGGACGCCGACTATGAGCACCAGTTAGCCTCCGCGGGCAACGCGGTGGGCGTTGTCGGTAACGTAGACGGTGTAGGCGGGACGATCCGGCTACTCTCCTGGTAGGCTGCCACCAACCGGCCGCCGTTCCGTTCCACACAGACCCGGTCTACAGATACGCAGGTGCCGCCAGAGAAATGGCCGCCTTTCGTCGAACGCGGACGACTGCGGACGTGCGCAGGCGGCCTCCGTGCGCGTCCCCGCGTGCGGGCTATCTTGGCCGCCGGTGCCCGGCGTCTTCGACGGGCAGCGCATGTCCCGGGGGCCCACCGTAACGTCGTGAGCTACGGAATCCTTGTCGGCCCCCGGGCTCGCCGCACGTCGGCATGTTCTGGGATGTGGTCGCCACCGCTCTCGTAGGCGCCGTGGCCGCGATCGAGTTGCCGGCCGCGTGCCACTTTGGTTGGTTCCGCTCGCCGTCTCTCTCCCGTTCGCGCTGGCAAACGCTCCGCCCGGCGAGCGGTCGACACGCTCGTCCGCGGCCACGTAGGCGGGCCCCCGTCAACGGGAGCTCGTGGACGGTCGGTCCGGGCGCCGCCCCACGCTGAGCGATGCCCCATTCGTTGAGGGCGCCTCTTTGTCTGCGATGGACCCGAGGGTCTTCGATCAGAGCCCGGCCTTTGTGTGGGCCACGGCGCCCTTGAGCGGGCTTGCTGGAGGCGTCGCGGTGCATGGCAGGGGCGCGGCCGCGATGCTGCTGGAAACCCTCGGGGCAGCGCAGGGCCAGTGGAGCGAGAAGGCTCACCATCGCGCTGCGGGCGCCTCGGGGGAGCGCCGGTTCTACCCGACCGACCGCAGGGAGGGAGTGGTGGGAGCGGCGCGGGCCAACCACGCAAAAGCGGAGGCCCGCACCGCTTCAGCGAACCTGGGCCCCGCCCCCGGCACGGCCTCTGGAAGTCCGAGGGTGGAGGCGCCAAGTGTCAGCTATGCAAGTCGGAAGCGACAATCGCTCGCCCGCGCTCGCCGACCATGTCCTAGAACGCCCAGACGACTGCGGACGTGCGCAGGCGGCCTCCGCGCGCGTCCCCGCGTGCGGGCTATCTTGGCCGCCGGTGCCCGGCGTCTTCGACGGGCAGCGCATGTCCCGGGGGCCCACGGGGACGTCGTGAGCTGCGGCACGCTTTGGGGCCCCCGGGCTTGCCGCAGTCGGCAAGTTCTGCGCCGGCCGGCCGTTGCTCCCGTGGCGGTGGTGGCAGAATCCTGCCGGCTGGCGCCTGCCACCCGAGGGTTCGCACCTACGGAGACGCGCGGGCCAAACGGAGTGTCGGTCGAAGCCGGGGAGGGGACGATTCTGGGAAGCTCGGCTTGGGGGCTTCCGTTCCCGACTGCCGACGTGGGCCAGGCGGCCCTCCGGACGTACCCGTCCCGGCGGATGTTGGGCCGCCGGTGCCCGGCGTCTTCGACGGGCAGGCCCATGT
>JAUXTN010000106.1 GCA_030684355.1 Pseudomonadota bacterium | reverse complement strand
CGGCGCGCGGCCACGCGCGGCGAGCCCGCCCCCGAAGCCGCCCTGAAGATCTACCGCCCTGAAGATCTAACGGTGCCCGGGCAGCGCGCCCGAGAGGCGGAGCCGCGACCAGGTCCACCACAGGAGCTTGTCGGGATCGGGATCGGGCGTGCTCGCGGCGTAGACGGCGCACCGGAACGTGTCGAGCACGCAGGGGTCCTGCGGGGCGCCGGAGATCGCCTCCAGCCGGCGGTACATCTCCATCGGGTCGGCCCCCACGAGGTCCGCCGGGGCGCGGTAGCCGAGGAGCCAGAGATCCTGCGCGAGGCTGGGGCCGATGGCGGGGAGGGTGCGCAGCGCAAGGAGGGCCGCGCGGTGCTCGGGGGAGGTGGGCCGGAGGGAGAGGCGCGGCATATCGGTCGTTTATCGCGGCACTGAACGCCTGTCCAGAAAGCCGATCGACGCGGGAGCGGATACGCGGCCGCATTCGTGGTTCTACCCATGCTGCTCGCCCTCCTCCTCGCCTGCTCGCCCTCCACGCCGCCGTCCCCCCTCGCCGCGGAGGCCCCCGTCGCGCCCGCGGAGGCCCCTGCGCCCGCCGCCGCGCCCGCCTGGCACGTCGCGCTCGGCGAGGCGTTCACCCCCACCGACATCGTGCCGGTCGACCAGATCGTGGCCGACCCCGCGAAGTTCGACGGCAAGGAGCTGGTGCTGGAGGGCGTGGTCAAGGAGGTGTGCCAGAAGAAAGGCTGCTGGCACACCATCGCCACGTCGGACCCCGCGGTGAACGTGATGGCGAAGGACAAGGAGTACAAGATCTTCCGGCCGAAGGACGCCGGCGGCAAGAAGGTGCTCGTGAAGGGCACGTTCGCGGTGGCCGAGCTCCCCGAGGCCGAGGCCCGCCACTACGCGGAGGACGCCGGGCGCGACCCCTCCGCGATCGTCGGGCCGCAGAAGACGTTCACCATCGACGTGGCGGGCGTGCAGTTCGTCGAGGGGTAGCCCACGGCGGTGCGGCGCGGACCGATCCAGCTACCCCCCGAACCGCGCGCTCCCCCGCCCCAGGCCGGGCACCTTGGCCACGGCGTTGAACACGCGGTCCATCGGGGCGTCCTCGTAGCGGCACGTGGCGCACACCTTGTCCGCGCAGCGCTTCACCCGGAGCTGGGCGCGGAAGGCGCGCATGCGCGGCCCGTTCCAGATGTCGGCGAAGGGCTCCTGGAGCGCGTTCCCGACGCTCGTGCCGCGGATCGAGTGGTAGCAGCACGGGTACACCTCGCCGTCCGTCGAGATGAGGCAGGAGTACCAGGGCACGTAGCAGGGCGCGCTCGCCAGGTCGCGGGTGAGTTGGACGATCGCCGCGTCGATGGAGCCCACCGTGCGGCGAAAGCCGTAGCCCTCCGCGAGGACGCGAGCGCGGCGCAGCTCGTCGAGCGCCGTGGGGTCACCGAACGGGATGGTCTTCGCGACGAAATCCGCCTGCTCGCCGTAGGTGAACATCACGAGCAGGTTGGGTTCGATGCCCGGGAGGCGGTGATGACACAGCTCGATGAGCTTGCACACCTGGTCGACGTTGCCCTGGAACAGGACGAATTGGATCTCGATCTGGGGGCCGGGCTTCCGGTTGGCGTCTCGGAGCGCCACGAGCCGCTCGATGTTGCGGAGGACCTGCTCGAGATCGGCACCGGCGCGCACCGTCGCGTACACGTCGGGATCCGCGGCGTCGATCGAGACCTTCATCTTGGCGAGGCCGGCCTCCACCAGCGCGTGCGCCCGCCCGGCGTCGAGCAGCGTACCGTTGGTCACGATGTTCACGCGCGAACCGGCGGCGGTGGCGTGCGCGACCATCCGGGGGAGGTGCTTGTTGAGGAGGGTCTCGCCGTAGCCGGAGAGCGAGAGGTACACCGGCCGGATGGGCTCGTAGAGGCGGACGAAGTCCTCGAACTTCAGGATCGAGGTGTGACGCTTGTCCCAATCGATCTCGCGCGAGCACACCGCGCAGGCGATGTTGCAGGCGTCGGAGACGTCGATGCCGACGGCCGAGGGCAGCGCGAGGGCCTCGTCGTTCGATTGGTAGGCCGCGAGCAGCGTGCGCCCGACCTTGGACACGTTGGCGGGCGACAGCGGGACGACCGAGAACGGGACGAGGTAGCGCCCGACGAGGGCGCTCATACGGAGGAACTCACGAGTGGGGGCTCATCGTAGCCACGCGTCCCGGTGGTAGTAGACGTATTGGCTCACGGCGAGCTTGGCGTCGAGGTTGTCGCGCCGCGCCTCCCGCCAGTAGCGGGGGAAACCGGCCAACCAGGCGGGCCCGTTGTGTTGGATCTGACGCTTGATCGTGCGCGCCAGGAAATATCCATTCGCCCGGAAGAAGAGCGACTTCAGCCGCGCCTTGCCGAGCCCGCTCGCCTCTTCGGTGAGTTCACCGCCCTGGTAGAACGTGGCGCTGGCGTCCCGCTCCAGGTAGTTCACGGAGATGCCGGCATCCTCCATGATCTGGAGGTTCCAGAGCGGCGTGAAGAAGAAGAACGCCGCGCGGTCCAGGCCGCTGTCCCGCGCGAGGCGGTAGGTGTAGTCCGCTTGGTCCGCCGACTCGCCGGGCGTGCCGATGAGGAAGTAGCCGAGCGTCTTGATGCCGGACTTCTTGATGAGCGCGAGCTTCTCCATGAGCGTGTCATGGTCGAGCTCCTTGTTGAGGAGCCCGTTGCGCACGCTGGGATCGCCGGCCTCGATGCCGAGGCGGAGCTGGGCGCACCCGGCGGACCGCGCCAGCTCCAACTTCTCCTCGGTGATGTGGTCGACCCGGGAGTAGACGGAGAACGGGAGCCTGGTGTGCAGGTTGCGCGCGCGGTAGGCGGTCGCGAACTGCTCCAACCAGCCCTTGTGCATGAGGAAGTTCTGGTCGTAGAACGAGAGATACCGCAGCCCGTGGCGGGCGTGGCGCTCCCACTGGAAGGCGGCCTCTTCGGCGACCCGCGCGGCGTCCCGCTTTCGGACGAACGGCCCGGCGTCCGCGAGGCGCTGCGCGAGCACCGGCGAGGAGCAGAACGAGCACTTGTACGGGCACCCGCGCACGCCGATGATCGGCACGTACCCGGCGTGGAAGATCATCCGCTCGTGCTGCTCCCACAGGGTCCAATCCATGTGGGGAACGTCGTCGAGGAGGGCGCCCTTGGGGAGCTGGGCGATGCCGGTCTCGACGTAGTCGTCGCCGTCGAGAAAACCGAGGGAGGGAACGTCGCGGAGATCCCCGCCGTCCTCCAGCGTGTCCAGCAGGGTGTGGAAGGTGTACTCGGCCTCGCCGATCATGGCGTAGTCGACGCCCTCCTGGCGGACGGTGCCCTCCGTGTCGAGCGACGCGTGGTGCCCACCCAGCACGACGATGATCCTGGGATCGAAGGCCTTCACCGCCCGCGCGATGCGCAGGATCGACGGCATGCGCGGCGTGACCGTCGAGATCCCGACGACCTGCGGGCGGAGCCGCTCCAACCGTTCGCGGAGGTAATCCTCCCAACGGTCCCAATAGAAGGTGAAGTCGACGACCTCGGCGCGGTGCCGCCCCACCGCGTTGAGGAAGCTCGCGACCCCGGCGGTGCCGAGGTGGTAGAGCTCCAGGTCTCGGTCGATCGTGGGGTTGACGAGAAGGGCGCGCATCGGGTGTCAGTATAGCGCCCCCCGCTTTGGCCCTCTGTAAGCCCGGCCCCCCAACGCGGTCTCATCGCGAGTAGGCACGCGCTACGTTGCCGGGATGCTGCTTCTCCTCCCCGTCGCCTTCGCGGCGGATCCTGTCGCGCTGGAGCCCTTCCGCGTCGGCTCCGTCGATCGCGAGACCCTCGGCACCACGCTCGAGGACTGGACCCCGGTGCTGACCGAGGCCCTCGTCAAGGCGGGGAGCCCGGTGGAGCCGGGGTCCAAGGCGCGGCTGAGCGCGACGGTGCGCACCTCCTCGTGCCTGCGCGCCCCGAAGGCCCGGAGCTGCGAGATCGCGGTGTCGTGGGAGCTCCGGTTGGAGCCCGGCGCGCCCGTGAGCTACCGCGTGGTCACCCGCGGGATCGGGGACGATCGCGGCCGAGGCGATGGCGCCGCCCGTGCTGCCCTCGAGGACGCCGCCGCGCGCCTCGTGGCCCGCCCCCGCTTCAACGAGCGCACGGCGGTGGCGGCCGTCGAGCCCGCCCCCTCGTGGTCCGGGGCCTTGTCGCTGAAGTCCTGCGCCCGCCCCGCCATGAAGCTCCCGGCCGAGATGGACATGGCACTCCACGCCACGGTGGTCATCGCGTCGGGCGCATCGATGGGGAGCGGCGTGCTCATCTCCCCCGACGGGTGGGTGCTCACGGCTGCCCATGTGGTGGGTGACAGCGCCACGCCCACGGTCCGCACCCGCGGCGGCATCACCGCCCCGGCGACCGTCGTGCGGCTCGACCGCGCCCACGATCTCGCGCTGCTGCGCACCACCGCGGGGGATGGCGCGTGCCTCCCCCTCCAGACCGCCACCCCGCCCCCGGGCACCGAGGTCTTCGCCATCGGCTCGCCGCTGGGGCAGGGGCTGGAGTTCTCGGTGTCGAAGGGCGTCATCAGCGGGATGCGCGAGGTGAAGGGGCGGCGGTTCCTGCAGACGGACGCGAGCGTGAACAGCGGCAACAGCGGCGGCCCGTTGGTGGACGAGACCGGCAAGGTCGTCGCCATCGTGTCGTGGAAGGTCTTGGGGGACGGCCTCGAGGGCATCGCCTTCGGCGTGCCGGTCGAGAGCGCCTTGACCCGGCTCGACTTCTCGTTCGGTGCGTCCTCGACGGAGGGCGCCTCGGTGGGCGTGCGCGCCGTGGCGAAGGAGGTCGGCGTGGACGACATCCCCGACCCCTCCCGGCTCGTGCGTCCCAAGTCAAACGTCTCGCCCGTGCCGACGATCAGCGGCCTCGCGCTCGGCGTGGCCGGCGCCGGGCTCATCATCGGCACCTTCGGCTGGTACGGCGGGGCGGTGGACGACGACGACGCCACGGTCGAGGGCTGGCGCATCGCGCAGGGCCTCAACGCGGCCGGCTGGGGGCTCGCGGCGGGCGGCGTCGGGCTCGTGTTCATCCCGATGTTGACCACCAACGGCGCCGGTGCGGCCGCCACCGTGAGCTTCTGATGCTGCTCCTCCTCACCAGCGGCTGCCTGCTGCTCGCCGAGCCGCCCGACCAGGTGCAGCGCCTGCTCGACCCCGGCGAGGCCGTACACGTCGCGGCCACCGCGGACGGCGCGTGCGCCGTGTTCGAGAACGGGATCATCCAGTGCTCCAACGAGAACCTGGAGCCGCCGACCGACGGGCACTTTGTCACGATCGACGCCGATGTCGGCCTGTGCGCCCTGACGGAGGACAACGAGGTCGCCTGCTTCGGCGGGTTCGCCGACCCGCCCGACGATCAGTTCTACAAGCTGTCGATGGCCGGCGAGACGGCGTGCGCCATCGCGTACGACTCCCACGTGACGTGCTGGGGAGACAGCGACCACGACCGCCTCGAGGCGCCCGGGTACCCCAACATCGACACGGTGGCCGTCGGGGCGCGCGCCGCGTGCGTCGCCCGGGAGGCCGGCGTGGACTGCTGGGGCGACGAGAGCTCCGGCATCGTGTCGGACATCCCCGACGAGGACGACGGTTTTTATCCGCTCGCCATCGCGGGTGACACGGCGTGCGCCATCGTCTCCGGCGACGGAATCCAGTGTTGGGGCGACGACACGGATGGCCTGGACGATCCCCCGGGGGGCGACTTCACGAGCCTCACGGGCGGCTCGGGCCACTTCTGTGCCATCACCGACACGGGGTCCGTCGAGTGTTGGGGGTCGGACAGCGTCGGCCAATCGACTCCGCCCACGGGGAGCTTCACCCAGATCGACGGCGGGCGCGACGCCACGTGTGGGGTCCGCGACAACGGGTTCGTCGCGTGCTGGGGCGGCGCTGCCGGCGTCGATCTGGGCGTCGAACCCTGAAGCCGTGCTACAGTCCCCCGCCTCAACGGATCGGAGCTCCCATGTTGCTCGCCCTCTTTGCCTTGCTTGCCACCGAACCCGCGCTCGCCGCGGACAAGCCGCCCAAGTGTGATTGGAAGGGCGACGCCGTGGATCCCTTCACGGGGAAGGACGGCCGGTGGATGAATGTCACCTACTTCGGCACCTACAGCCTCACGTTCCGCCGCGCGGTGGACGGCGCGATCCCCGTCGAGGTGAAGTTCTACGAGGCGGGGATGACCAACAACGTGGTCGACAAGCCGCTGATGTTCCTGCTCGCGGACGGCGCGGTGGTCGAGCTGCCCATCAAGGCCGGCGCGGCCCCGGCGCACGCGGCGTCCAGCTACGGCGTGAGCACGGTGCACACCGCCGACGGCATGCTCCCGCTCGAGTCGGTCAAGAAGTTCGTCGACGTGGGCGTCACCCGCATCCGGTTCCCCGTTCCCACCAAGGAGTGGACCCGGGAGATGGACAAGGGCGACATCAAGGGCTTCACCAACCTCTCGCGCTGCCTGCTCGAGCCGTAGGACGGCATCCGGGGCGCTACACTCCCGCCCGTGTACGCCCTGTCCGTCGTCTTCCCGCTCTACAACGAGGTCCGCCGCCTCCCCGCCGCGCGCGAGGGCCTCGAGTGGCTCCGGGCGCGCTACGGGCGCGTCGAGGCCGTGTGGGTCGACGACGGCTCGACCGACGACACACTCGCCGAGGTGCGCGCCGGGGCGGGCCCGGACGATGTCGTCGTGGCCGCGCCGCACCGGGGCAAGGGGGCCGCGCTCCAGGCGGGCGTAGCCGCCGCGCGGGGGGACCGCCTCCTGCTGACCGACGCGGACTGGAGCGTCGGCCCCCACCTCGTGCCGGAGCTGCTCGCCGTCGACGCCGACGTGGTCCTCGCCACCCGGGAGGGCGCGGACGCGCGGCGCGTGGGCGAGCCCCTGGTCCGGCACTGGCTCGGTCGCGGCTTCAACCACGCCGTGCAGACCCTGATCCTGGCGGGCCACGAGGACACCCAGTGCGGGTGCAAGGTGCTCCGGGCGCCGGTCGCGAAGGCGCTCTTCCCGGCGCTGACGGTGGACGGCTTCGCGTTCGACGTGGAGCTGCTCTACCTCGCGCACATCCGCGGCCACCGGGTGCGGGAGGTGCCCGTGGTGTGGCGCTACGAGGCGGACTCGCGCGTGCGGCCCGTGCGCGACGCGCTCGCGATGGCGCGGGACGTGTGGCGGGTGCGGCGGAACGCGCGGGCGGGGCGGTATCGGTAGGGAGGCCGGGGTCGGGAAGGGCCGACTCCTTGCGGCCTGTGGCTGCCGCTCATCGCATCGCGCTCAGCGCGTCGCCGCCCGGATCTTCTCCTCGAGCGCGCAGCCCTCGGCGAGCCCCATCGAGCAGGCACGCTTCGCGTCGAACACCGCGCCGCCGACGTCGCCGCTGCGGTAGCGCGCGTTCGCGCGGTCGCGGATGGCCTTGGCGTTCACGGGGTCGAGCGCGACGAGGCGGTCGAGGGCGGTGACGGCCTCGGCGTCCCGCCCGTTGCGCGCGAGCACCCACGCGAGGCTCTCCCAGCCCTCGACGCGCGTGGGATCGAGCTGGGTGGCGCGGCGGAGGTCTCCTTCCGCGAGGTCGAGCCGGTCGAGCTGCGCGTAGCTCCGTCCGCGGCCGAGCCACGCCTCGCCTTGGGCGGGGTCGGCCTCGAGCACGTCGGTGTAGGCGTCGACCGCCACCGCGTGGTTTCCCGCCCCGTAGGCAACCCGGGCCTCCTCCAGGCGGTTCGCGCGGTCGGCCTCGACCGCCACCTGCTCCACCGCGGCCTCGCGCGCCTGCTCGGCCTCCGCCAATTCGACGGCGACGGCCTGGGCGCGGGCCTTCTCGTTGGACCACCACCACCAACCGCCCGCCCCGACGGCACCCATGCAGCCGAGCACGCCGAAGAGCAGCAACGCGACGATCCACTTCCACATGGGGGCCAGTCTACAGGAAGGGCCCGGTGCGTGGGCGCGCGCCGCCGGACGCCCGACGCCCACGCCGTCACTTCAGGACGTAGATCCAGCGGTCTCCGCGTCGCGTCGGCTCCCCGAACGGCGCGAGGAGGCCCGACACCTCGTTGAGGCCGGCCTCCGAGGCGTACCCCTGGGGATCGAGGACGATCCCGACGAAGCCGTCGGCGTGGAGCCGCGCGCGGTCGGCCTCCACCCGATCGGGCGCCGTCACCTCGACCTTCAAGAGCCCCGTGCTCTTCTCGATGCCGAGGAGCTTTGCCGTGAACTGGTTGTCGCGCAGGTAGCGGGGAGCGAACCCGATCACCTCGTTGGGGATGGGCCGGCCGTGGAGGAGCTGGTGGAAGAAGTGCTCGCGGTAGAAGCGGTCGGAGCCGTGGTCGAAGTAGGGCAGCTCCAGGATCGGGCCGGGCGGGAGCACCTCGTCGAGCCGGGTGTAGATGGCGGGGGCCTCGAGCTGGGCGGTGGGGAGCGGCCAGGGGGTCGGCGAGACGGTGGCCACCTCCGCGAGGACGAGCACGGGGAGGGCGAACGCGATGGCGCTCCCGATGCGGCCGAAGCGCCGGACCAGCTCGACGGCGCCGATGGCGGCGCACATGGCGAGGGCGAGCGAGGCGGCGAGCGCGTAGCGGAACGGCTCGAGGATGAGGTTGCCGCCGGGGAGCGCGTACTGGGTGAGGAGCCACGCGGGGTTGAGCGGCTCGACGAACGCGACCTCGCGGGTGATCGGCAGGAAGGGGCCCGTGGAGGCCGCCGCGCAGAAGAGCGCGATGCCCGCCCAGAACAGGACCGGGCCGCGCCGGGGCGCCGCGAGGACCGCGAGCAGGGCGAGGCCGAGCGCCACGAACCCGGGCGCGAAGGCGCGGTAGAAGCGGGCGGCGGTGGTGCGCTCGATGAGCGCGGCCTTGCCGACGGCGACGTAGTCGGCGAGGTACGCGACGTAGCGGTCGCGGTGGCCCGGCTCCAGGAAGCGGAACGGCGCGGTGTGGCGGGTGGCCGACACGGCGGAGGCCGACATCTGGCTGTCGGGATCCGCCATCATCCCGTGCACGTAGAGGGCGTTGGCGCCCGCGACGACGCCGAGCGCCAGGACGACGGCCCCGAGCGCGAGCGCGCCGGTCCGCCACCCGGGACGCGCCTCGGGCCCCGCGGGCACGAGCCCCCCCCGCACGGCGCCGGGCGCCAGCGCCAGCGCGGGAAAGAGCATCGACGCGAAGACGACGAAGTTGTACGGGCACGTGACGAAGCCGAGCCCCGCCATCGCGCCGCCGAAGAGGCCCCAGCCCACGGTCGCGCGCGGGCGCTCCGCGCGCAGGGCGTGGAGGAGGCCGAGCATCGCGAGCGGGTAGGGCCAGAGGTTCAGGATGTCGGTGACCGCGCCGGTGACCGCGTAGGCGAGCACGAGCGGCGAGAGCCCGAACACGACACCGGCGACGAGCGCGGCGACGGCGTCTCCGACGAGCGCGCGGGCGAGCGCCCAGGCGGCGAGCATCGACGCCGCGAGCTGCGCCAGGACGAGCAGGTTGTAGGCGAGGACGCGGCCCACCCAGGGCCGGATCAGGAGGGTGAGGAACGTGCCGGCGGGGTCGGCGTTGTTCAGCGGGCCCACGTTCGGGAACCCCGCCGTGTCCATCTGCCCGCCGAGGATGCCGATGCGGGCGAAGGTCTCGAAGACCCACACCTTCACGGGCAGCTCGCCGAGCGGATCGCCCACGAAGCGGTCGGCGGTGCCGAGCGCGCCGAGGAGCGGGAGCGCGGCGAGCGCGATCAGCAGGAGCGGCGGGGCGAGACGGACGGCGAGGGCGCGCAGGGCGGAGCCGGCGGACGGCGGCAGCGCGCTCAGGGCGACACCCGCTCGATCGCCCCGGCCCAGGCACGGCCCTCGCCGATGCGCGTGGCGAGGGCGTCCTTCTGCGCCACGATGGCGCCCACCCGCTCGGGCCCGAGGGCCTCGGCGAGCGCGACGGCGTCGGCCTGCACGGCGAGGCGGAGGGTCATCGCGCGGCGGGCGCGGGGCAGCGCGCCCTGGTCGATGCCACGGAGCTCGGCGAGCGCGGCCTGCTGGGCGGGGGTGCCGACGGTGCGCACGAGCTGCTCGACGGCGCCGGCGAGGCCGCGGAGGGGGGGTGGGTTGGGGCGGTTGTCGGGGCCGTGGGGGCCTTGGGGGCCGCCGTGGTTCGCGCCGCCGGGGCCCTGGGCGCCGCCGTGGTGGGCC
>JAUXTN010000101.1 GCA_030684355.1 Pseudomonadota bacterium | reverse complement strand
CTGGCGTAGCTCGCGACGTTGCCGTGGGCCCCCGGGACATGCGCTGCCCGTCGAAGACGCCGGGCACCGGCGGCCAAGATAGCCCGCACGCGGGGACGCGCGCGGAGGCCGCCTGCGCACGTCCGCAGTCGTCTGGGCGTTATCAGACAAAGCGGCATTCTCCGCGGAATCCCATCCGCTTAGCAGGTCGTGTCATTCGCGGAGGACGGGTGCAACACGGTTCGCCCGACCTCCAAACCGGCGCGAGATCCGGCGTGCGCCGCGGCGCCCTTCGCCGCGTTGCTGGAATTCGCCCGGCAATGGGACGCTCCTGCAAAGCGAGCACCGCGCACGCTCGACGGGACGATCATGCTTGGCCGCGCTGCCGGCGTAGATCGTGCGGCCTGCACCTCGTGTGGCCGAGAAGGCCGCGCGTCCGGCGCCGTCGCGCGTCCAGTGAACTCGGGGCTACTATTTTGCCGACCAGAAGCCCCGGTCCTTGAGAGGCTATCTGGTTCGGGGTAGAATCGCCAAGCACCTTCTTGCTCGGAGCTATTCCCTCTACCGCCGCCCGCGCGCCCGCCCGTTGAGGTTCGAAGAATGTCGCTAAGCAACATCTCCCATCCCGTGCTCTACTCTACGATGACCGTGCTGGCCTACAACATTAATATGAGGTACTATGGCGGGTTGCACTATCTGTGGTGTACACCGTACTTCGGTTCGGACTACCAGTCGCCCCACTTCACGGTTCCCCCAAGTTCCTCTCCACTCGAGATCTACCAAGCCCTCTCCCATGAGATCAATGGTTCGGACAAGCACGGGACCAAGATCAAGCTGAACCGGATGGGTGTCCGCAAGGGTGCCGAGCACATGGCCATCCGGGGGAAGATCACGGTGGACACAAAGAACGAGATTATTGCTATCTCAAAGGCTGCCTTGCCGCAGCAGTTCAGGCCATTGTTGTGTGTTATTCCACGGTTGGAGGCCGTTCCATTCTACCACAAGGTGCCGATAAAGAACCGCGCCAACCCTCTTTCCCATGAATACATTCTCGCCGATCTGCCGCAGTCGGCTTTTGACCTAATCAGGATTGGATAACCATGATCAACATTCGCGCCGTGGTTGCTGGCTTTCCGATCGCCGTAGCGCGTGCCGCGCTCTATTATGCGAGCCGATACTTCAAGCAGGCCTCCTACTTCGAGAAATACGACAAGGACATCTTTGAAGATGACGGCTTGTACTCCGATCCAAGCGAGGATGTTCGGCAGTTGGCCTTGCGCGTAATTCAGTGTATTGAGTCGGCCGAGGGAAGGAGGGCGACAGAGTTGGACGACGAGACGGCGCTTCGTCTCTTGGATGACATCATCGAGGTCGAGCAGGAACTCGATCCGGAGGCGGACGAAGAAACAAGGGCCCGTGCTCTGGAGAGTATGAGGTCGATGGAAGCCCCCTCTGTTCGAGTACCCAAACGGTCGAGTCCCACCTGATGTTGGGTGTAGCCTCCGCGGCTGTCTAAGCGGCGGTTCTTTCGGCATGCGAGCGCGAGGCGCGGGCCGCGCTACACTTGCCAGGCGCTACGACGCAACGCCGCGACCCCTTACGAGGCGACTTTGAGCGAGATCCATTCCTCAACCAAGGTTGTACCGAGGCTTCGACAGCGAGCCGAGAGAGCGACCTCGTCAGGTAGTTCGCAGCGCGTGCGTGTGGAGCACTTACGCCCGGAGAACGCCGCTTCGTCTGATAACTGGCCGTTCCACGAAAGCGTGCCATGCCTCGTCGAGCGCTTGTCGTGATGCATTCAAAGACTCAAAGCTGTACTATCGTCCGAAGGCCGGTGTGCCCTTCAACGCGACTGCTTGCTCTCGAGATGCTACCGGCTCCCAGCGTCCCCCTCGCCCGCGAGCACCAGTATCAGTACCCGTAGCGTCGGCCCGACGAACATCCCCAGCGTGACCATCCGGTCGAGTACGGGCGCCAACTCTGCAAGATGCCCAGCGCGCTTGGCCCCGAGGAGCACGCCCAGACTACCAATGACGGGCAACCCAAACTCGGTGGCGACAATCCGCGCTTCTCCGTCGTCGACCAAGAGTACGGCACCAAGCTCAAGGGCGAGAGGAATGGCGGCCGCCTCGCCCGGATCGAGCCGTGCGGACAGGGCTGGGTCGGCGTCGTGATCCACGACTTGAAGCCAAGACGCGGCCGCCACCTCAGCGGCGCCCGTCAGGCCCGCGCCAGCGATCGTCACCTCCTCGAATACCAATGCGCGGCACCACGACCTCGACGTAGAGTCGCCGCAACAGATCGAGCTGTCCCGCGCCCGCCAGGTAGATGAGCGGGCCCGCGTCCGGGACCACGATCATCCGAGGCCGAGGACGCGAAGCTCCCGATCGAGTTCGTCGACCGAGTAGTCGATCACGGGCACCCCGTGCTCGCCCAGGATCCGCATGAATGCCGCGCGGGGCATCTCCGAACTGGCCGACGTCCTGCTCAGTTTAGCGACAATGCCGGAACTGCCGCCCGGCCGCGTCAGCAATCGTCCCCCCAAAAGTTGGCAGTTCCAAGATTAGCAGGTGGCCCCTCACCATCCCAGGGCAGCCCCCTCCCCGGACCCCTCCCAAGTCCACGCCCTACTCCCGCCACGATCGAATCTTTAGCCCGTCGAAGTGCTTGAAGTGATCGCGATTCCGTGCGCTAGCCGGCCTGGCTACCCCCCAAAATCAAAATAACTCGTCCCCGACCACTCACTCACCGCCCCCGAGCTCCCAATCGACCGCACCATGAACGCATAGGAAGTGTCATCCACCGTCGGCCAGAACGTCTTCGATGCGCTCGTGGTCGTGTAGGTGTAGTACACGTTCCAGTCCGAACCGTCCCACCAGTAGATCCGCACCTCGTACGACGCGGCGCCGGTGTTCGACCACGACATGGTGACCGACTCGCTCGTCACCGTCTCCCACCCCGACGGGTCCAACCCCGAAGGCGCGACGCTCCCCGACGAGCTCGACGACCCCGACGAGCTCGACCCCGACCCCGAAGAAGCCGCCGAAATCGCCACGCTGTTCCAATTCGTGTAGTTGGCGTCGATGTCCGCGCTGTCCGTGGCCGTGCCGTAGCCGCTCGCGGACACGGTCAGCGACACGCTCCCCGCGGGCACGTCGTCGATCGAGAAGTACCCGCGGGAGTCCGTCGTCGCGACCTGCCCCGACGACACCGACACCGTGGCCCCCGAGACCGGGCTCGTCGTGTTGTAGATGCTGTCCTTCCGCACGAACCCGACCAGGTCCCCGACGCCCGCACTGGAGCTGGTACCCGACGAAGAAGAGGACCCCGAACCCGAAGAAGAAGACCCGGACCCCGACGAAGAAGAACCCGACGAGGACCCCGAAGAAGCACCACCCGAAGCCAGGACCCCCATCAACCGATCCCAGTCGAACCCCGACCCCGGGTCCGTGTGGCAGTTCAGCCCGCCACCGCCCGAGTAGGCGCACCCCGGCACCTCCTGGTGGCCGATGACGTGGCTGCGGTCGAGCGTGACACCCTGGCGCGTCGCCACGTCCTGGATGAGCGCGGCGAGCGAGGTGTAGACGGCGTCGGTGTACCAGCGCGTCGGGTCCTCGATGTAGCCTTCGAGCTCGATGGACACGGACCGGGCGTTGGTACCGGAGTCGCCGGCGTGCCAGGCCGTGTCGGCTTCGGCGACCATCTGGGTCACCTCGCCGTCGGACGAGCGGAGCACGTAGTGGGCGCTGGCCCCGGCGTCGCAATTCTGGAACCAATTGTAGGTGCCGGAGTAGCTGCCCTGCGCCGTGTGCACGACGATCATGTCGATGCTCGACGAGCCACGGCTGTCGTTGGTGTAGTTGCACGACGCTGCCGACACCACGTTGTCGGCCAACGCGGAGTCGCCGGAGCCGCCGCTGGCCGGCATCATCTCCAGCATGGGGAGGTCGAGCTCGCGGCCGGACACCGTGATCCAGCCGTTGCCGTCGGGGTCCTGGGCGCGCAAGCCGCCCTCGATGTAGCGGTACACCTGCTTGGCGAAGGAGCGCTGGGCGCCGCCGTCCTCGGAGCCGGAGTACCAGCCCACGACCTCCACCCAGTCGTCGATGCGGTCGATGCGGGCGCCGGTGGCGGCCTCGATCTGGTCGGCCTGCCAACGCAGCTCGCTCGCCGCCACGGCAATGTTGGACGCGGGATCGTGGATGGCCTGGTCGACGGAGAGGCCGAGCCGCTCGGCCCCGCGCGCGACGTCCGGGCCGTTCGCGGGCATGCCGGCGTTGAGATCCATCACGCCGTAGCCGCGCATGCCGCCGTGTTCGTGGTCGCCCTCCTGCGGGTCGTCGAAGCGCGTCATGCTGTAGGCGAGCGCGACGAGGAGGTCCCGCGGCACGTCGTGCTCGGCGGACGCGGCGTCGAAGGCCTCGGCGAGCGTCAGGTCCGCGGCGTCGCTCGCGGGGGTGCACCCCGAGAGGAACAAGCCCGGGAGGACCAGGGAGACGAGAGAGAGGGCAGCGAGCGCGCGGGTGGTGGCCATGCGTCTCGCGTATGCACGGGGCGTTCCACCCCGATTCGGGCCTGAATTGGGGCCTCCCGGGACAACTACGTCCCAAGGGTGGGGCACGCGTACCCCATCGGCGCACCCCGGTTCTCTCCCGTGGGCGGCCCGGCCCCCGGCCGACGCCGCACACCCCAACACATCGCACCCCCAACCGCCCCCGCCCCCTGCGATACTGGCTGCACCGGAGGCCCCATGTCCGTCGAGCTCGGCCCCATGGGCCGCACCGCCGCCTTCTCCGTCGCCGCCGCGGGCTTCATCGGGCTCGTGGCCGCCGCTCAAGAATCCGACAGCGTCATCTTCCAGGACGCCCTCACCGGCGCCCTCCCGCTGGTGTTCATGGCGGCCGGCGTCGCCGCGGTGGCGCTCGGGTGGAAGCTCGCCCACCCGCGCGCGTGGGCCCGGGGCATCGCGTTGGCGGTGCTCTTCGTGCTCGGCTGCGGCGGCGCACCGTGGGCGTTCTGGCTGATGGCGAACGGGCTCTTCACCGCGCTCTCCGTGCTGGCGCCGCCGTTCGCGCTCTTCGCGCTCGTGCTCGTGGCGGTGACCTGGCGCGAGGTGGGCCGCGCCGCCGCCCTCCGCGCGCTCGCGGAGGCCGAGACGGAGAAGCTCATGGCCGAGGCCATGGCCCAAGCGAAGGCGGACGGCACCGAGCCGCCCCGCGCCGAGCGTCCGTGGCTGATGCCCGCGCTCTACGGCGTCGTCGCCGTGCCGGTCGGGATGTTCGCAATGATGATCTTCGCCCCGGAGACCTGGAGCTGGGCAGAGGTGCGTGTCAACGGCGTCCGCGCCGGCCGCAACCCGTTCGCATCCGCGTTCGTGGCACGAGCGACCGCCTACCCCTACTCGGGGAGCCCCCTCGGTTGGTACCTCGACTACGAGGACCGTTGGGTCGACCTGCCGAAGGACGATGTGCTCGCCGTGGCGGATGCCATCGCCGACGAGGTCGCGTGGCAGCTCGCCGCGGCGACCAATTCGGCAGACCCCGTCGAGGGCGAGCGCGCGCTCTGGGTGGCGGGCCGCGAGAAGGAGCTCCCGCTCTGGATCGCCGCCGCGATCCGCGAGCGCAACGTCTACTACAGCCCGGAGTCGCTGTTCTCGCGCAGCTTCGATCCCAAGGTGCACGTCCTCCCCGACACCGTCCACCTCGACTGCGACCAGCTCGCCTACATCTTCCTCCACGTCGCGTGGCGCCTCGATCTCGCCATGTCCGCCGTCCCCTCGCCGATGCACGTCTACGTGCGCTACGGCGGCCCCGACGGCCAGGATCCGCTCTGGGTGGAGACCACCCAATTCCGCAGCATCGACGTCACGGGCGACCGCGTCGACTTCATGGGCCGCGGCATCGGCGAGACCTTCTTCATCGACGCCGACTACTACCCCTCGGGGCGCGGTGGGAACTGGGCCTCGGCCGAGGTGATCGACGCCGCGGGCCTCTACGGACCGTGGACCGAGCGCGACATCCGCGACGCCGTCGTCGCCAACGTGATCGTCGGCCTCATGCGCGGCCACATCGACGCCCCCTACGGCGCCGAGCTGGAGGCCCACCTCGAAGGCTCGCGCGAGATCACGCTCGTGACCAACCTCTACACCCACTACCTCTCGACGGCGAAAGCCGCCCGCGACGCCGGAAAGGTCGACGAGGCCCGCGCCGCCGCCCGGCAGGCCCAGGCCCTCCGCGCGAGCCACGGTGCGCTCGTCATCTACACGGATCGCGTGGAAGATCGCCTGCTCGAAGCGCTCGACGCGGGGTTGTGACGCTCGGTGCTCATGGGGCAGGGGGCTCCGCCCCCCGCAACGCCCCCCGATCGCTTCGACAGGCTACGACGAACCGATGCGCGTTCGCTCCGCCCGCCCGGCTCTCGTCCTGCTCCTCGCGCTCGCGGCCTGCAAGCCCCCGGTGGCGGCCGAGGGCGAGCTCCCCTTCCCCTCCCTCATCCCCGCGCCCGTGTTGCTCGACCAGTTCGACGGCCGCTACACCCTCGACGCCACGACGCGCATCCACGCCCCGGGTGACCCCGACGGCGACGCCGTCGCCGACCTGCTCGCGGAGGCCCTGCGCCCCGCCACCGGGCTGGCCCTGGAGGTCGTGGAGGACGGCGGCGACGACGGCATCGAGCTCGTCCTGGACCCGACGCTCGACCTCCCCGCCGAGGGCTACACCGTCGACGTGGACGAAACCGGTGTCACCATCGCCGCCGGGGACGTCGCGGGCCTTTTTCATGGCACCCAGACCTTCCGCCAACTCCTGCCGCCGCAGGTCTACGCGGTCACCGCGGTGGACGATGTCGTGTGGGAGCTCCCCGCCGTCTCCATCGAGGACAGCCCCCGCTTCGGCTGGCGTGGCGCGATGCTCGACGTCGCCCGCCACTTCTACACCGTGGCCGAGGTCGAGCGGCAGATCGACCTGCTCGCGCTCCACAAGCTGAACCGGCTGCACCTGCACCTGACCGACGACCAGGGCTGGCGCATCGAGATCCGCGCGTGGCCGGAGCTCACGGAGGTCGGCGGCAGCACGGAGGTCGGCGGCGGCGAGGGCGGCTACTACACGCAGGGCGACTACGCCGCGCTCGTGGAGTACGCGGCCGCGCGGCAGGTCGTCGTCATCCCCGAGATCGACTTCCCGGGGCACGCCAACGCCGCGCTCTCCTCGTACGGCGAGCTCAACGAGAGCGGCGCGCCGGTCGCCCCCTACACCGGCACCGGTGTCATCTCCACCCCGCTCTGGCTCGACGGCCCCGACACCCACCGGTTCGTCACCGACGTGTGGGGAGAGGTCGCGGCGCTCACCCCGGGCCCGTGGATGCACGTCGGCGGCGACGAGGCCGTGGACATCTCCCAGGCCGACTACGACACGTTCGTGGGCTGGCTCCAGACCGTATCGAGCGACAACGGCAAGACGATGATCGGCTGGGACGAGATCGGCCCGGTCCCGCTCGACGCGCCGTTCGTCGCCCAACATTGGTTCGACGAGGACAACGCCCTCGCCGCCGTCGCGCAGGGCGCCCAGCTCGTCTCGTCGCCCGCGGAGCACACCTACCTCGACATGCGCCACGACTCCTCCGCGGACTACGGCCAGGTCTGGGCCGGCCGCATCGACGTCGAGCGCGCGTACGATTGGGAGCCGGTGCCCGAGGGCCTCGCCGAGGGCGATGTCCTGGGCGTGGAGGGCGCGCTCTGGACCGAGTACGTCGACACCGAGGAGAAGCTCGACTTCATGCTGTGGCCGCGGCTCGTGGCGCACGCGGAGGTGGGGTGGACCGCCGACGAGGGGCGTGTGTGGGAGGACTTCCGCGAGCGGCTCGGGCACCACGGGGCGCGGCTCTACGTCCTCGACGTGGGGTTCTACGACTCGAGCGAGATGGAGTGGGAGAAGCCGTAGGCCCCGCCTGGCGAGTGGATACCGGCAGCCGCGGCCACCACCGCTCACAACGCCAGGAACCGCCAGCCGATCCAATACACCCCGCGCTGGCTCCACCGCACGAGGCCCGGGGTCATCGCCAGGTCCGCCTGGGTGATGCGATCGGCGTTCCCAAGGTCGAGGTCGAAGGAGGCGTCCAGCGTCGCGCGCAGCGTCGGGTCGGTCACCACCAGGACCGACTCCGAGTTGTTGAGGCTCGAGAGCCCGTCGAGGTTGGCGCTGCCGACGATGACCGGGCCGCACGTGCCGAAGCTCGCGACCTTGCTGTGCAGCGTGTGGAGGCCGAGCTTCGGGCGCCACTCGTAGAGCGCGGCGCGGGGCGATGCGCCGAGGAGGGTGTCGTAGGCGCCGCGGCTCGCCGTGGTCACGATCCCGATGTCCGTGCTCGCCGGCGAGTTGGTCAGCACGGCCACGCGGCCGCCCGCGCGGAGGCGCTGGAGGAGCGGCCGGCGCACCAGCGGCCCCGGCGTGAAGTAGGCCGAGGCCAACCGAACGCTGCTCTCCGTCGGCGTGGCACGCACGAGCGCCCGGTAGAGCCGCTCGATGTGGCGGCCGTTTCCTCCGCTCGGTTGGTTCCAGACGAAACGCGCCTCGGCGGCGCCCGCGTCGGGTTGGGGCACCTCCCACCGCATCCGGTCGATCCCCGCGGGCCACGCCTCGACGTTGGCGCCGAGCACGTCGAAGTAGCGCCGCACGATGTCGGTGGTGACCGGCCCCACCACCTCGATGTCGGTGTCCCGCCAGCCGCCGCGCGTGCTGCCGGCGTCGACCCGATCGGTGCCACCGTACGCATACTCGCTCGCGATGTTCATGCCGCCGAGGATGGCGCGGAGGGTGATCTGGCCGTCGGGGCTTATGTGCCCGGTGATCCAATACTTCTCGTGGTCGAACCGCGTGAGCGCCCCGCCGATGGCCACGGGCGTCCGCCCCTCGCCCCTCCTGGCCTCGACCTTCTCCTGGGCCCGGAAGAGGCGCAACGCGCCCGGGATCGTGCGCGGCACGTTGGTCGCCACCACGTGCACCCCGTCGCGGACGAGGTCCGCGAGGATCGGCTTGTCGCGCAGGATGCGCTCGTCCCGCGTCTCGCCGTAGAGCGCCAGGGCCTCCGTCGCACCGTCCAGGCTGCCCTTCAGGTCGTACTGCACGACCACCGTGGCGCCCGCGCGCGCCCGGGCCCGCAAGAGGTCGGCCACCGCGCGGCCGGTCTCGTCGTCGGTGAAGATGTAGGTCTTGACCAGCACGAGGTCGGCGTCGGCGGCGTTCTCGTAGCGGCGCGCGAAGGCCTCCACGCCGTTCACGAGCAGGCGCACGGCGTTGCCACCCCGGGCGACCGAGTCGGTGCGGTCGTCCAACCGCGCGTCCAATTCGGGATCGGCAAACGCCGCGCAGTCGTCCACCGCGGGGAGCGCGCCGTCGAGGGGGTCCGCCAGCAGCAGGGGGCGCCCCGCGCGGCACCCGAGCGCGAGGGCCAGGATCGGAGCGAAGCGGAGGCGCATCCGACGTGGCCTACCACACCCGCCGGCGCCGGGATCCTAGAACCGCTTGTGGACCACCCGCCGCAGGTACATCTCGCCCGCCGCGTTGATGTCGAGGAGCCCGGGCAGATCCTCGACGCGGATCCGGCGGCACACGGGGAGATCCCGCTCCCAGAGCGCCGCGCGCATGCGCCGGGCGAAGGCGGCGTCGTCGATGACGGCGGCGAGCTCGTAGTGGTGGAACAGGCTCGAATGGTTGAGGTTGGCGGTCCCGATCACCGCGACATCGTCCACCAGCGCCACCTTCGCGTGGTTCATGTGGTTCCGGTACTCGTAGACCGCCACGCCGGCCTCGATGAGCTCGCCGTACCAGAGGCGCGCGGCGTAGCGGAAGTCGATCGAGTCGTTGTGGGCGTCGGGGAAGACGAACGTGACATCCACCCCGCGCCGCGCCGCCGCGGTGAGCGCCCCGAGCACCTCCGCACTGGAGAAATAGGGGTTCATCAACCGGATCTCGCGCCGCGCCCCATGGAACAGCGCCAGCATCGTGGCGTGGTAGTGGCGCCGCGCCCCGGGCGTCGTGTCGACGATGCGGACCGGCAGGCCGCGGCTCACCGGCGGCACGTTCGGGACCGCCCCCTGCGCGAACGCGTCCCCGCCCTCGCACACCCAGCGCTCCCGGAACCGGTGCTGAAGGTCGGCCACGACGGGCCCCTCGAGGCGCACGGACACGTCGTGCCACTTGCGCCACTCCTCGGTGTGGTCGGGAACGGCGGGGTCGAACGGGCGCTCGTAGGCGTACTCCTGGCCGACGTTCTGCCCGCCGAGCACCGCGACCCGCCCGTCCACCAGCAGGAGCTTGCGGTGGTCGACCCGCGCGACGGTGAACCACGGCAACCGGTCCTCCATCGCGCGGTAGGCCGATGGGAGCACGCGCCCGAAGCCCGGCAGCTCGTCCAGGATGCCGGGGAGCACCTCCACCCGCGAGAAGCTGCTGTCGAGCACCGTCACGTTCGGCTCGGCCTCCAGCTCGTCGAGGAGGCCCTCGATCGAGGCGCGCGCCGTCTCCGCCGCGTGGTCCGTCCGGAGCGCGCCGAGCTCGGCATCCAGCGCGGCCCCCTCCAGGCGCCGGAACAGGAGCGCCCACGCCATCGCGGTGAGCACGTAGTCCGGCGCGCTCCGGGTAAGGTTCAGGCCCAGGAGCATCCGGACCTTCACCCCCGCGCGCGCCTTCTCCAGGAGCAACGCCTGGATGCGACGGGTCATCGGGTCGTCGTAGTAGAGCATCACCTCGAAGTGGATGGTCTCCCGCGCCGACGCGATCGCGGCCCCCCACGCCGCGAGCAGCTCGGGGCCGTCGACGAGCAGGGCCACGTCGTTGCCGGGATGGCGGCGCGGCCCCGTCTCGTCGAGCGCGAAGACGTAGGGCTCCTCGGGGGTGCCGAGCCGCTGGCAGTCCCAATCCGGCCAGTAGCCGTGCTGATCGGTGCGCTCCACGCCCGCCTGCTCCCGGCTCGTCCACCGGCCGGGGAGCTGGAAGCGGAAGGCCGCGGACAGCCCCGCCCCCACGTCCGCCCCCGGGGGCCGTTCCACGGTGAAGTAGAGGTCCGGCGCGGCCTCGCCGTCCTCCGCGAGCGCGAGGCACACCTGCCCGTCGCCGTCGGTCACCGCCTCCGCGAGCACGGTGTCGCCGAGCAGGTTGGCGTCCCAGGCGCGCACGACGAGGCCCGCGGGGGCGGGGTGGAACCCGCCGGTGGGCTCGCACCACCACACGAAGCGGAGGAACGCCTCGCGGCCGAGCCGCACCACGAACGGGGTGCCCTCCGTCCCCTCCACGCCGCGCGGTCGGCGGTGGCCGAGGTGGACACACCACGGGTCGGGCGGGGTGAACGAGCCGGGCGTCCCCGGCGGCACGCGCAAGCCGCGCACGGGATCGATGGCATCGCCCCCGAGGCTCACCTCGAGGCGGAGCGCCCCCGTCTCCGCGATGGCCAGCGCGGCGACACCCCCGCGCACCTCGGCCTCGTCGATCACCCAGCCCGGCAGGCCCCCGCGCGCCCGCACGCGCGCACCGTCGGGGAGGGGCACGTAGGCGCCGCCGATGGGGTCGCGGGCGAGGAGGCGGAGGTGGAGCATCGGCGGACTGTAGTGCAGTTTCAGGGTCGGCTAGCCGGAGAACGACAGAGAGGCCGTGCGCTCGCCGGCCCGGCTACTGCAGGCGGACGTCGAACGCGCCCACGGCCCGCCCCGGGAGCGGATCGTAGCGGATCACGGCCCCGCCTTCGACGATCCCGGTCCGGTCCCAGGTGACCGCGAAGGTCCCGCGCGCCCGCGCCCCGCCCATGTCCGCGATGCGGAGCGTCCCCCCGAGCGCGGTGCCTCCGGGTCCACCGAGGTTCGCGTGGTACCCGTCCCCGGAGGCGTCGGTGATCACGCCCTGCGCCTGGTCCACATCCACGCCGGCGCGCCCCGCGAGCGGCACGTTGCCCGCGTCGATGTCCACGTCCCGCACGGTGAGCCAGAAGTGGCGCCGGGGGTCCGCGCTCGACTGCACGCAGGCGATCGAGAAGATGTCCACGTCCTCGGCGCCATCAAGGGCCAGGTAGGCCCCCCCCTCGCCACCCACCGCGTCGCAGCGGACCTCGAAGGTCTCGCCGGCCACCGTCACGTCGACGGCCACCTCGTCCTCGCCGACCATCAACGCGTCGACGGCGGCGTCCTCCTCCACGCCGCCGGTGTCACCGGTGGCGGCGGTGCACGCGCAGAGGGCGAGGAGCGAGAGCAAGGCCATCGTGTTCACAGGGGGGTCGGTGCCCCCTCACTCCCGACCGGGCACCGCGCATCTGAGTCCGACCTGATCCGCCGTGGGCCGCGCCCCTTCGCGACGGTAGCTTGTCCCGATGCCGCTCCCGGAGGCCACGACCACGACGCTGTTGGGTGCCCGTGGGCATCGCATCCGCGTGGAGGCGAGCGCCGCGCACACCGGTGGACAGGCGCTCGTCCACTTCGGGATCGACGAGGCGAGCGGCGCCCACGTGGCCGTGAAGGTCGCGATCGAGCCCCTCGGCGCAGGCACCTGGCTCGACGGCGAGCGCGCGCTGCTCGAGGAGCTCGGCGCGCTCCCGGCGCTCCGGGACCACGTCGTCCCGGTCCTCGACCACGGCGAGTGGGGTGCCCGGCGCTGGTTCGCCATGCCGCGCTACGCCGACACGCTCGCCAGCTTCGTCACGCGTCGGCCCGGCCTCCCCGCGCAGCTCCACGCCGCCCGCGCCCTCGCGATCGCCGTCGGCGCCCTGCACGCGGCGTCGGGGTCGGCGGTCGTCGCCCCGCGGTTCGTGCATCACGACGTGAAGCCGACCAACGTGATGCGCGCCGACGATGGCTCCTGGCGCCTCGCGGACTTCGGGGCGGCCCGGCACGGCACGTCGGCCACGTACGGCACGACCAACACCCTCTTCAGCCGCGGCTTCGCGCCCCCCGAGCAGACCCTCCCCATCCGCCAGGCGTCGAGCGCCGCCTGGGACCTCTACGCCCTCGCCGCGACGGTCTACTTCTGCGCGGTCGGCCGCCCCGCGATCGCGCCGATGGCAAACGGCCTCTGCCTCACGCCGCTCGGACGCCGCGCCGTGGCCGGCCGGGACGTGGGCGGCGCGGGCCCCGAGGCCCTGCTCGACCTGCGCCGGATGCAGGCGTTGGACGAGGAGGATCGCCGGGCGCTGGCCGCGGTCGTCAGCCCCCGGCTCTGTCGGGCGATCGAGGGGATGCTCGCGCCGGACGTCCGCCGCCGCGTCGGGACGACAACCACGCTCGCCGCCGCGCTCGATACGGAGCTCCGGCATCCCTGGACGGGGCGCGGAACCCGCCGGGTCGGGGCCGTCGTCGGCCTCGGCGCCGTCCTCGCGGTCGCGACCGGCGCCGCCGTTCTCGTCCTCCGCCCCGAACCGCCCGCGCCCCGGCTCCCCGAGTGCGTCGCCGTCGAGGGCTCGATCTGCGTCACGGCCACCGGGCTCCGCCTCGCGCGCGCACCGGCCGGCCGGTTCCAGGCGGGCGACGACGCGAACGCCCGCGTCGAGGCCGTGGATCGGCCCTTCCACATCGGCGAGACCGAGGTGACCCAGGGACTCTGGGAGGCGGTCATGGGGGAGAACCCCGTCGCGACGCGCCAGGTGATGTCCGAGGACGGCTCGCTCTACGGCCCGTGCGCCGCGACCCTCGGCACCCCCGTGCGTCCCGACGCGCCGGTGCAGTGCGTGAGCCTCGCGGAGGTGGCCCGGTTCCTCGAGCTGCTCTCGCGGCGGGAGGGCCTCGATCCCGCCTGTACCGAAGCGGACGGCAAGCTCCAGTGCGACACGACGGCCACCGGGTACCGCCTGCCGACCGACGTCGAGTGGGAGTACGCGGCGCGGGCGGGGACGACGGGGGCGCTCCCGGGCCCCGGGTCCGTGTGCGAGTGGGGAAACGTCATCGACGCGAGGACGATGGCGGCGCTGGACAGGGGCGAGGGCTTCGCCTTGTCCTCCGGCCGGCAGGGGGAGAGCGTCGACGGGCTCCGCGTCTACGCAGCGTCGTGCGACGACGGCTACGGCGGGATGGCACCGGTGGGCCAGTTCCGCGCCAACGGCTGGGGCCTGCTCGATGTCGTCGGCAACGTGGTGGAGCTGACGATCGGGGCCGACGGGCCCCACATGCGCGGCTCCTCCAGCGTCCTCGGGAGCGGGGACGCGAGCGCGCTCACCGCCGTCCAGGCGCCGCGCGCCGGCTACCTCTCGGGTTGGGGGGTGCGCCTCGCGCGCTCCCTGCCGACCGTCGACGAGATCGCGGTGGTGCGCCTCGCCGGCGACGGCGTCGCGGCGGTGGACATCGCCACGACCGAGGTGACCCAGGGCCAATGGCGCGCCCTGCTCGGCGAGGACCCCGCGCGGGTGGAATTCGACTACCGGAGCCAGCTCCGCTGCGACGCGGCGTTGGGCGGCGCGCTCACGGGAGACGACCTCCCCGCCATCTGCGTCGACTGGGACGACGCGATCCGGTTCGCCAACGCCCGGAGCGATCTGGACGGGCTCGCGCGGGTCTACGCGGGGAGCGGCGCCACGCTGACGGTCGACCCCGACGCCTACGGGTGGCGGCTCCCGACGCTCGCGGAGTGGCGCCTCGCCTTCGGCGCGCACCGCTTCCCCGGCGTGGACACCGTGGGCTCCCTGTGCCGGTACGTGAACGGCCACAACCTGGGCGCGATGTTCCTCGACAACCCGACGAGCGCGCCGTGCGACGACGGACATCTGACCCTCGCGCCGGTCGGGTCCCTGCTCCCGAACGAGCACCAGCTCTTCGACGTGGCGGGCAACGTCTCGGAGTGGACGTGGGACCTCGTCGAGGGCGATCCCACGCTCCGCGCCGTGGTGGGTGGCGCCTGGGCGCCGCTGTACGCCGACCAGGAGGGCGCCCCTCACGAGGCCTACGGGCGTGACAGCGTCGTCGGGCTGCCGAGGGGTCACCGCAGCAACGGGCTCGGCGTCCGACTCGTGAAGCGTGCCCGGTGACGCCCCCCTCCCGCGAGCGGCCGGCATGACGCCCGCCCGCGTCCAGGTGCGCGGCGACTCCGGCGCCCGCTGGGAGATCGAGGAGCCCCCCGTCGCGAGCGGTGCCCACGCGCTGATGTACCGGGCGCGCGGCGAGGACGGCCTCCTGGCGGCGCTCAAGCTGGCACGCCTGCCCGGTCGCGACGGCGCGTGGCTGGAGGACGAGGCCGACGAGCTTCGCCTCTGGGGCGAGCACCCCACCGCCGGCGGGTCCATCCTGCCGATCTGGGACGTGGGGACGTGGGAGGGCCGCTGGTTCCACGTCACGACGTGGAGCACGCCGCTGCTGGCCCACCTCGCCGCCGCACCGCTCTCGCTGCCGGAGCGCCGCACGTTGGCGCGCGCGCTGGTGACGGCGGGGCTGCGTGCGCGCGAGGCGGGGCTGGCGCACCCGAACCTGCACCCCGGCAACATCTTCGTCGACGCGGGGCCGGACGAGCCCTCCGTGTTCCTGTCGGACATGGTCGAGCGCCCGCGCCTCGCCGCCGGGTGGTCCACCACCGCGCTCGCGAGCGCCCCCACCTCGACCGCCCCCGAGCACGCGCTCGGCCTCGGCCCCGGAGACGACGTCTACGCGCTCGCCGTGGGCGTCTACACCATCCTCGTCGGCCGCCTGCCCGAGGCCCCGATGTGCAACGCGCTCCAGCTCCTCCCGCGGGGGCGCCGCTGGATCGCGGGGCAGGCCGACGCCCCCGCGCTCGCCGAGGCGCTGGAGCTCTCCCGGTGCCGCGCGTTGACCCCCGCGGACCGGGCCGCCCTCGCCCGCGTCGCCGCGCCGGCCCTCGTCGGCGCCCTCGAAGCGTGCCTTGCACCCGACCCGACGCGGCGCATGCGCGAGCCCGAACGGCTCCTCGCGGCGCTGGCGACCTCTCCCCCGACGGAGGGGGACTCGGGGCCGCGCGGGGCTCGCCGGACGCTCTACGCGCTGGTCGCGGGGGTCGGCACCGTGGCGGTCGTGCTCCTGGCGGTCGCGACGCGGCCGACGCCGCCCCCGGTCGCGGCCCTCCCCGACTACCCGATGGTCGTCCTCGCGCCGGGCTCCTTCACGATGGGCAGCGCGGGGGGCGATCCAACCCACGCCGGCGACGAGGGCGAGCACCCGGTCACCCTGACGCGCCCGTTCCTGCTCGGCGCCGCGGAGGTGACCCAGGGCGCGTGGGCCGCCGTGACCGCGGAGAACCCCGTCGCGACCGGGCTCCGCCGCTGGGAGCAGATCGTGCACGGCCCGTGCTCGCCGTACGACGGCCACGACCTCGTGGCGGCCGACGCCCCGGTGGTGTGTGTGTCATGGCTGCAGGTCGCGACGTTCGCGAACGATTGGAGTGTGCGCGCCGGGCTCGCGCCGGCCTATCGAATCGCCGGGGGGGAGGTCACCTGGGATCCCGCTGCAAACGGATACCGGCTGCCGACGGAGGCCGAGTGGGAGTACGCGGCGCGGGCGGGTACCGACGGGCTCTACGGGGGGCCCGCCCAGCCCGCGGACCTGTGTGGCGTCGCCAATGCCCGGTCGGTCGCGTGTGAAGACGGCGCCGCCGGCCTCCTCCCCGTGCGGAGCCTGGCTCCGAACGCTTGGGGGCTCTACGACATGCTCGGGAACGCGCAGGAATGGGTGTGGGACCGTTACGGGCCCTACCCCTCCGCCGCCTTGGACCCCACCGGGCCCGCCACGGGCAAGACACGTGTCAACCGCGGGGGCTCCTGGTTTCGGCCCCCACACACCGTCGCCTGGCGCAGCGGCGACCCCATCGACACCCGCGCGCCCACCGTGGGCGTTCGCTTGGCAAGGAACGCGCCCTGATCGCGGCCTCCATGCTAAGGCAGCCGAGCATGGCGACCCCCTCCGTCCGCTTCCGCCTCCCCGACGGCCGCTCCGTCCGGGTCGGGCCCGACGCGCTCGTGGGCCGCTCTCCCGCCGCGGTCGTCCGGGTCGAGGATCCCCGCGTCTCCACCATCCATGCCGAGCTCTCCTGGCGGGAGACCGGCTTCGTGCTCCTCGCGCGCGGCGGACGCCTCCTCGTGGGCGGGCGCCCGCGGGCCGAGGTCCCCCTCGCCGTCGGCATGGAGATCGTGCTCGCGCCCGGCCTCACCCTCTCGGTGGACGACCTCACCTCCGGCGACGCCCCGGTCATCCCGAGCACCGCCGGCCGCGAACGCCTCACCTTCGAGGTCGAGGAGCACCGCGTCATCGTGAAGGGGCCGGGCAACGTGGCGGTGGAGATCGCCGGCCGGGGCGCCGCGATCCTCCGGATCCTCCTCGACGACCGCAGCGCGCTCGCCTGGGACGGCGTGGCCGAGCGGGCCTGGCCCGAAGACGGCGGGCTCCGCGCGGCGAGCACGGCGGCCATCGCGGCGGGCACGCGGCTCGGCCCCGGCGCCTGGACGGAGGTGGACGAGCGCCGCTTCCGCAACCGTTGGGATCAGCAGGTCGTCCTGTTGCGGCGTACGCTGGAGCCCCTCCGGAACGGCCAACTGTTGCGGGTGCAAGCGGGCCTGGTAGAGCTCGTGCTGCACGGCGGGGACGAGGTCGTCGCGCGCTGACGCGGGGGTCAGACCCGCGTCAGAAGCCCACTCCCACCGTCACCCGCCCGTCCATGAAGAACGCGACGCCCCCGTCGGCCTCCGACCCGATCCACAGGCCGCCGCCGCCGAGGATCTGCGCGTCCAGCGCGAAGTGGGGCGCGAGCCACCACGAGACCTCCGCTGCGACGTCCAGCTCGGCCCCGTGCTTCTCGAAGTCGCCCGTCCAGTAGGCCTGGTCGAGATACCGGTAGCCCCCGAGCGCCAGCCCCTCGACGAGCCATCCGCGGCCGTCCTCGCCTCGCCCGTCGTAGAACGGCAGCCCGGCGCCCGCGCGGGCGAACGCGGTGTTGTAGAGGATGCCGGTAGCGCCGCCCACCTCGAGCTCGAACGGCCGCAGCGCGGTGAGCGACACGCTCCCACCGAGGAGATCGGGGATACCGACGCCGAGATGCACGGTGACGACGCGCTCGTCGGCACGCGCGGCAGCGGGGAGGGCGAGCGCGCCCAGGACCAGGAAGCCAAGCCGCGCCATCCGCACCTCCGCGAGGAACCGGGCGGAGGAAGGGCGCCCGGGGTCGCCGAAGCATCATTACCGGGCGACGCACGCACCGCGAACCCGGCCTCCTCACGCCACGATGGAGTGAAGGGTCGCACACCGGCCGCGGAGGGACTAAAAGGGCGCCCCTATGGCAAAGCTCTTCCCCGCGGTCGCCCTTCGCGGCCTCGTCCAGTTCCCGGGCATGATCTCCACGTTGACGGTCGGCCGCGGGGCCTCCGTCGCCGCGCTCGACGCCCACCTGGATCACCACCTCGACCTCGTGCTTGTGCTCCAACGCGACGCCGGGCTCGAGAACCCCGGCCCCGAGGACGTGCACCCGGTCGGCGTGCTCGCCCGCGCGCTGCGCACCCTCGGCATGCCCGACGGGGGCGTGCGCGTGCTGTTCGAGGTCCTCGATCGCGTCACCGTCCGCGACTTCGCGGAGCACCCCACCTACGGGTTCGCGTGCACCCCGGTGCGCTTCGTCACGCAGCCGGGCGACCCCAAGAAGGTCGAGGCCGCCGAGAAGCGCATCCGCGAGGTCGCCGTCGAGATCTTCGGCACGAATTCGGAGCGCCCGCCGGAGCTCGATTCGACGCTCGCCCTCCAGCAGGGCCCCGAGCGCCTCGCCGATCACCTCGCGCCCCAGCTCGGCCTCGCCCCCGAGGAGGCCCAGGAGCTCCTCGCCGAGCCCGCGCTGGAGAAGCGCCTGGAGCGCCTGCTCTGGTTCGTCGAGCGTGCCCGCGAGTACAGCAACATCTCCCAGCGCGTCGCGAAGGACGTGCAGGCCGCGATGGACACGAGCCAGCGCGAGTACTTCCTGCGCGAGCAGCTCAAGGCGATCCAGAAGGAGCTCGGCGAGACCGTGCTCGACGAGATCGCCGAGTACGACGCGAAGATCGCCAAGGCCGGCATGCCGGAGGAGATCGAGAAGGAGGCCCGGCGCGAGCTCGACCGTCTGAAGCGCATCCACGTGGATGCCGCCGAGTACATGGTCGCCCGCACCTACCTCGACTGGCTCGTGGCCATGCCCTGGCAGGTCGAGACCACCGACGCCACCGATCTCCGCATCGCCAAGCAGGTGCTCGACGAGGACCACCACGGGCTGGAGAAGGTCAAGGAGCGCATCCTCGAGTTCCTCGCCGTGCGCCAGCTCAAGGCGGACGCCAAGGGCCCCATCCTCTGCTTCGTCGGGCCCCCGGGCGTCGGCAAGACCTCCCTCGGCAAGTCGATCGCCCGCGCGCTCGGCCGCAAGGTCGAGCGCATCGCGCTCGGCGGCATGAAGGACGAGGCCGAGATCCGCGGCCACCGCCGCACCTACGTCGGCGCCCTCCCCGGCCGCGTCGTCCAGGCGCTCAAGCGCGCCGGCACCCGCAACCCCGTCATCATCCTCGACGAGCTCGACAAGATCGGCAGCGACTTCCGCGGCGACCCCGCGAGCGCCCTCCTCGAGGTCCTCGATCCCGAGCAGAACCACGCGTTCCGGGACCACTACCTCGACGCCCCGTTCGACCTCTCGCGCGTGCTCTTCATCGGCACCGCCAACGTCGAGGACCCCATCCCCGCCGCGCTGCACGACCGCCTCGAGGTCATCTCGATCCCCGGCTACATCGAGGAGGACAAGCTCGCGATCGCGAAGAACCACCTCACGCCGCGGCTCCTCGAACAGAACGGCATCCCGGTGGGCCAGCTCGTCATCCCCGAGCAGACCGTCGAGGAGATCATCCGCGGCTACACGCGCGAGGCCGGCGTCCGCAACCTGGAGCGCGAGCTCTCGGCGCTCTACCGCAAGACCGCCCGCAAGATGGTCGAGGGCGAGCGCGAGCCCATCGTCGTGACCATCGAGACGTTGGTGAAGTGGCAGGGCCCGCCCAAGTTCCACACCGAGCTCGCCGAGCGCACGAGCCGCCCCGGCATCGCGATCGGCCTCGCGTGGACCGAGGCCGGCGGCGACATCCTCTTCATCGAAGCCACGAAGATGGTCGGGCCGCGCGGCTTGAAGCTCACGGGCAGCCTCGGCAACGTGATGAAGGAGTCCTGCGAGGCCGCGATGTCCTTCGTGCGCGAGCAGGCCCCCCGTCTCGGCATCGACTCCACCGTGTTCGGCGAGAACGAGTTCCACCTCCACATGCCCGCGGGCGCCATCCCGAAGGACGGCCCGAGCGCGGGGGTGACCATGTACACGGCCCTCGTCTCGCTGCTCACGGGCCGCCCGGTGAAGCCCAACCTCGCCATGACGGGCGAGATCACCCTCCGCGGCAAGGTGCTCCCGGTCGGCGGCATCAAGGAGAAGGTGCTCGCAGCGCGCCGCGCGGGCATCACGGACATCGTGCTCCCCAAGCAGAACGAGCGCGATCTCCTCGACGTGCCGCAGGTCCTCCGCGACCAGCTCCGCTACCACCTCGTCGAGAACGCCGACGAGGTGCTGGAGCTCGGGCTCATGCCGGTGGAGCCCAAGGCCGAGGCCACGGCGTCGTAGGATCCGGTCCGGGCGGCCCGGCCGGCGCGGACGCCGGCCGTCGGCCCCCTGCGGGCTCGGCCTCCGGCCTCGGCTCGCGCGCCCGGTCGCCTGTCGGCGTCCGGTCGCACGGAGCTGGGCGGCAGAGCCGCCCCCCCTCCGGTCGCCTGCCGCGCGCCGTGCTGGGGCCGGATCTCCCGTCTCCTCGTCGGGTCGGGAGTGACCGACGCGGTGAGGCCCATGCGCTCGGCGAACTCGGCGGCCTCTCGCTCGTCGGCGGTGTTGCCGGCCGGGTTCTCGCCCAGCGCGACGATCACCATGGGGGTCGGGCTTCCGCTGGACTTTTGCCCGCTCGAACCGAACGATGAGCTCGCTCCCAGGCCCACGATCGCCCCGATTGCCCCGACCGCCCCGACCGCCCCGACCGCCCTGGACCGCCCTGCGGCCACCCAAGGTCCCCCGCCCATGACCGCCCTGTCCCTGCGGCCATGGGCGGCACCCCTGAGCGCAAGGTCCCCCGCCCATGACCGCCACGCGGCCACGGGATGCGGATCCGCGTTGCACAGGTCCTACAACCACGTTCCCGTTGATTGCTCGGGGGAGAGCCCGTGGTTCGGAAGTCGTGAGTACCCTGAAGCGTCGTAAGCGCGGTTCGCTCGAATGACCGATCCCTGAAGCGCAGCCCACTCGAAAGACCGAGCCGGCCCTGATCTTGCCTCCTCCCAGGATTGCGACCAGCGCTGCGGGCGCTTCACCCATAAAAAACAGGCGTTTGTCCGACACCCCAGGTGCCGCATGGGGCCGTCCGACGCTTAGGCCTTGGAGACCGCGGTCTTTCGAAGGGGCTACGCCGCACCGAGCGGTCTTTCGACTCGACTCCGCAGGACCGGGCGTCGGCATGCCCGCCGCGTCGCGTACGGATGGCCCTTTCAACCCGTACTTGACGGATGCGGATCCCGTGGGCCCCGCGGCCACGGAAGGCACCCCTGAGCGCAAGGTCCCCCGCCCATGACCGCCCCGCGGCCACGGAAGGCACCCCTGAGC